>NZ_MSTI01000066.1 GCF_001949125.1 Deinococcus marmoris | reverse complement strand
TGTTGGAGCGGTTCGAGAGCGAAATCAAGATTCCGGGGAGTTGCGATACAGCGTGGCTTGGCGGGGGATACCGGGCAAGCTGAGCCGCTGACACAGCGGCTCACGGTACATAGAGAGCCAGGAAGCGAGCGCCAGGATGTTCTCAGGGCCACTGAGTAGACCCGTGAGAATGAGCGCCCAGAGCGCATCCCAGGAATAAGTAATGCGGTTGGGATCGCGCCAGTCTGGAATTTGAGTTAGAAAGGGCAGTGGGCTGATCGGTTTTGGTTTCACACCTCAATGCTGATCGGCCCCGATCTTTTTTTGTACTCGCTTGAGATAAAAGCCTGGTCCGAAGACCGGACGGGAGCGCGGGGCGGCCCAGACGGTTCCCAGACACTCTATCCCTGGACACCAGATATCGGAGCAGGCTGGCCCCGCACCGCAATGCAGAAAAAAGTAAATATCTGTATGCCGGGTCATGTCACACTGAGAGAACCGATACAGTGTTCCGAACCCCCCAGACTGCTCATCATTTCCAACGGGAGACGTTGTTATGGCCCCTGACCTCGTGCAAGCGCTGATTCACCGGGTGGAACATGTTCACGCGCGCCGGGGCAGTCTGGCGCTGGCTATGGTGGGTGAACCGGGCATCGGCAAGAGCCACCTGGGACAGAGCGTGCTGGCCGGGGTGGGCGGGCTGAAACTCAGTCTGCATACCCGCGCTTTCGAGACCGACTTTGGCGCCCTCCTGCACACCCCTAACCCGAACACCCCCGGCCTGAATACTCCGGGAGCGCCCGCCTGGGCCAGACAGACGCTGGAACGCACGCTGGCGGGTCAGTCACCGGACGCCACCGTGCTGGCCACCGCCGTGGGAACCCTGCTGGGTCACGCCGCGCCCGTGCTGGTCTGGGCGGAAGACTTCCATGAGGTGGCGGGCAGTGAACGGGCCACCGAATTCTGGACCGCGCTGGCCCGTCATCTGCCGCACGCGCGGGGGGTGGCCCTGCTGGTCAGCAGCCGGACGCCCCTGCCCGGCGTGTTTGCCGAACAGCGCCTGACCCCACTGGACGCGCTGACAGGTTCCAGTCTGCTGGAAGCGCAGGCAGGCGGCCCGCTGCCCCAGGCTGCACTGGAGTGGATCGGGGACCGGGGACGCGGCAACCCACTTTTCCTGCTGGAATTTTTCCGGCATCTGGGCCGCACTGGTGCGCTGTATCTGGACGCTGCCGACGGACGCTGGCGCTGGCGCGAACCTGCGGCCTCTACCCTGCCGCTGAGCGTGGAAGCCCTGATTGCCGATCATCTCGCGCGCCTGACCCACAGCACTGGGGCGGAAGCGCTGCTGGGCCTGTGGGCGCTGTGGGACATGGCCCTGCCGGATGAACCGCTGGAAGCTGAACTGGCAGCCAGCCTGAGTGGGCTGGACCTTGCGGCAATCCGGGCACTCAGAATTCTGGCCCAGACCAGCGGGATTCGCGCGGCCCGGACGTTCGCCCACCCGCTGTTCCGGGAAGTGGCCCTGCGCGAACTGCCTGCTTCCCTGCGGCGTGATCTGGCCCGGCGGTGTGTGGAGACGCTGGAAGACGCCCCGGAACAGGCGGCGCAATTTCTGACCTGGGCCGAGTGGCCTGCGGCCAAGGCCGCCGCACTGCTCCGGCGGGCGCTGACGGCGGCCCAGTCGCGGGGAGACCCGGTCCGCGCCGCCGACCATCAGGACGCCCTGGTAGACGTCGTTCCCAGCGGGGAGCGGGCAGAGGCTGCGCTGGCAGCGGCGCAGGCACTTCAGCCCCTCCACACCGGGCGTGCCCTGACGCGCGCCACACAGGCGTGGCAGCTTGATCCCCACAACGGCGAGGCGCTGGGCCTGTGTGCCCGGCTGCTGGCTTCCTCCGGGCGCGGGCAGGAGGCCGAGCGGCTGCTGGAGGAAGCCCCCGGCGTGATTAAGGGACAGCCCGATTACTGGGCCACCGTGCTGGAAACGCGGGTCAGCGCCGCCGATCACAGCGGGGCCATGCAGGTCTGGCAGGACCATGCGGGCGAGTTGGAGGGCCGTCCACAGCTCCAGACGGCGGTGGCCCTGGCACGGGTTCATCTGGGTGAATTCCAGGCGGCGGCAGATGGGATCCGGGCTGCACTGGAACAGCCACTGGCGGCGGCGGAGCGGGTGGCGCTCTTGCACGCGCTGGTGCGGGCGCAGGTCTCGCAGGCCGATCCGCAGATGTTTGCCACCCTGACCGGGGCGCTGGAAATCACCGCCGGGGCGGGACTGACGGCGGCGCGCATCGAACTGCTGCTGGAACAGACCCAGGTGCTGAGCTGGGCCTTGCAACTGCGCGGCGCAGACACTGGTGCCGCCGAGGCCGTCCACCTGGCCGAGACCAGGGGTGATCCCCGGTTGATGGCCCGCACCCAGGCGAACCGGGCCGAATGCCTGATCCTCCTGGGACAGTTTGAGGAGGCCGAGGATCTGCTGCTGGCTGCGCTGGAGCTGCTGGGCGGCGAACTGGCATCACGCTACACGGTCCTGACCCACCTGTCCCTGATCCACCTGTATCTGGAGTGGGCCAGGCCACCCGACGCCCTGATGGCCGTGCGCCACGCGCGTCAGGCCGTCCGGCTGGGCCATGAGGTTCACGACACGGTCATGCTGACCTGGGTGCTGAGCGTCGCGGCGCGGGCCGAGGCACTTCACGGTGACCTCCAGCGGGCCGAGCGGCTGATCGAGGAAGGTCAGGCGCTGGTGGAACGCAGCGGCCAGCACGCCACTCGCCCGTTTTACCTGTTCGCGCGCGGCCACATGCAGGAACGTCAGGGCCACCCGCAGGCCGCCGCGCAGCTTTTTGGCGACGCCTGTGAACAGGCCAGAGTCCTGGGAAACAGGCCCTTCGCCGAGCGCTTCGGCCTGGAGGCAGATCGCCTGCGGGGAGACCGGACCAGCGCAGAGGCGCGGCTGGCTTTCTTCCGGCAGCACGAACTGCACAGCTCTGCCCGCACTGCCCTGAGCTACTTTCCGCCGATTGAGCCGGAAGAGGCCGCGCCCGAAATCGCCCCGGCGTCCCTGCGCCTGGAGGTACTGGGCGAGGTGAACGTGACCCGTGACGGGCAGCCGCTCCCCCTGCGTTCACCCGGCGGCCTGCGCGTGCTGGTGCGGCTGCTGGAAGCGCGGCTGGCCGGGCGCTCAGGGGTGGCACAGGACGAACTGCTCGAAGCGCTCTATCCCGACGACAATCCTGAACGTTCCGGCGCGCGGCTGCGCCAGCAGGTTCGCCGTCTGCGCGCGGCGCTGGGAGCAGACAGTGTGCTGCGCCGCGAAACCGGGCTGGGCGCGGGCGGCGGCTACGCCCTGGGCAACATGGGCAGCGACGCCGAAGACTTTCTGAATACCCCTGACCCGAAGCTGTGGCGCGGCGCGTATCTGGCCGATTTCGAGGGCGAACTGTCCAGCGCCCGCGACGTGCTGGTCTACGGCCTGCGGAGCGCGGCTTACGCGGCAGAACCCCATGATCCGCGCGAGGCTGCCCGGCTGGGCCGCATCCTGCTGGACACCGATCCCTTCGACTGGGCGGCGCTGGCCCTGAGTCTGCGCACGCTGCGCGAGAGCGGCGAGATCATGGCCCTCCTCTCGCTGTACGCCGAGGTACGCCAGCGCTGCACCTTGCTGGGCGAGAAATTGCCCGACACCTGGGAAGATTTCCTGCGCGATCAGGAAATGAGAGCTTTTTAAGAAAATCAGTCGGGTGCTTGTGCTAAGGCTTGAAAAACCTGTCTCAGTCACACTTTATGGGGCGGCTGCCCACCCGTCACGGCCATGTCACGGCCCCCTTCTAAGCTCTGGGCAGTTCCAGAGGGATTTGCCCACAGATGCCTCGCTCGCCACCGGGTTGGTCAGGTGGTCAGGCATTCCAGACGGCGACGGACTTCAACGCTGCTCCCCCCACTGCCCCTGGAACGCTGGCCCTTTCCGGCTGAGGCGGCCCTGCCTGTACGGCTTACTGGTGTGGCCCGGCCTCGCTCCCATCCCCATTCATCTGGAGGACACGGCAATGCGTGATGTAGCAATTATCGGTGCAGGACAGGCAGGCTTGCAGCTTGCGCTGGGGTTACAGGCGAGCGGCTACGGGGTCACGCTGGTTTCAGACCGCACGCCCGAACAGCTCCTGGCCGGGCGGATCATGAGTACGCAGGCCCTCTTTCATGACGCCTGCACCACCGAGCGGCAGCAGGGACTGAACTTCTGGGAGGCTGCCTGCCCACCCATCGAGGGCATCGCCCTGAGCGTGCCGCATCCCGAACTGCCGGGGCAAAAGGCGCTGGCCTTTTCCGCGCGGCTGGACAGGCCCGCCTACAGCGTTGATCAACGGCTAAAATTCGCAGGCTGGCTGCGGGAATTTCAGTCCAGAGGCGGCCATGTCATGCTGGAAAACGCCGATATCCAGACCGCCGAGCGCCTGAGCAGTGCCCACGATCTGACACTGATCGCCGCTGGCAAGGGTGAGCTGGGCCAACTGTTTGAGCGCGACGTCGAACGCAGCCCGTACAGCGCCCCCCAGCGGCATCTGGCCCTGGCTTACCTGAAGAATGTCGCGCCCCGGCCAGACCACAGCGCCGTCAGCTTCAACCTGATTCCGGGCGTGGGCGAGGTGTTTTTGCTGCCGGGCCTGACCGTCGCTGAAAACGGCGGCACCCAGCCGTACGAGAACGTGCTGATCGAGGCGGTTCCCGGCGGCCCGCTGGACGTGTTCGCGGGGGTCAGTGGTCCTCAGCAGCATCTGGCCCTGATGAAAGACCTGTTGCGCCAGTTCCTTCCGTGGGAATACGGGCGTGTCCAGCACGCCGAATTGACCGACGCACAGGCCACCCTGACGGGCCGGGTCACGCCAGGAGTCCGTCGCCCCGTCGCCACGCTGCCGTCGGGACGCGAGGTGCTGGGCCTGGGCGATACGCTGGTCCTCAACGATCCACTGACCGGCCAGGGCGCAGGCAGCGCGGCCAAGGCGGCGGCAATTTACCTGGAACGCATCCTGTGGCACGGGGACCGGCCCTTTGACCGCGCGTGGATGACCGGCACCTTCGACGAGTACTGGAGCTATGCCCGCTTCGTCACCGACTGGACCAACGCCCTGCTGGGGCCGCCGCCGCCGCATGTGCTGGACGTGCTGGGCGCGGCGCAGACCCGGCCCGGCGTGGCGCACGCCTTCGTCAACGCGTTTAACCACCCACCGCAGTTCTTCCCGTGGCTGGGCGATCCGCAGGAAGCTGCGCAGTTCGTGGCCCAGCACAGCGTCGCCCAGTCTGCATCTGCCTGAACTGGCCGTGGAACGCCTCATCTATAAAATCCTGAAGAACACGGACGCCAAGACTGGAGTGTCGTGACGCTGGGCTGAACATTGCTCGTCCGCCTCTCTGGTCTGGACGCCGAAGATCAGGGAGGCGGAAAGTGCTGGGAAATATCGGGGACAAACCGCCCCTGATCTCCCACGCAGACAACGAAAAAAGCGGAGAAGCCACGCCTCTCCGCCTCCTGTGGTGGGTTTACCTACTTCTTGCTGGCAGCAATCAACGCCGGGACGATCAGGTTCACGTCGCCCACGATGCCGTAGTCGGCCACCTTGAAGATCGGCGCTTCGGCGTCCTTGTTGATGGCTATGATGTTCTTGCTCTTGCCCATGCCCGACAGGTGCTGCACCGCGCCGCTCACGCCCAGCGCGATGTATGCCTTGGGCTGCACGGTCTTGCCGGTCTGGCCCACCTGCTCGGCATAGGGCCGCCAGCCCGCGTCCACCACGGCCCGCGTCGCGCCCACGCCCGCGCCGATGTTGTCGGCCAGACCTTCCACGTACTGCGCGAAGTTCTCGGGGCTGCCTACACCGCGCCCGCCAGTCACGATGACCTCGGCTTCCGAGAGGGCCACGCGGCTGGTTTTTTCCACGTTCTTGCCGGTGATTTCCGTGCGGGGGGTGGGCAGCTCCAGCTCGATGTCGTATTGCTCACCCGCCGCGCTTGCCGCTGCTGCCGGAGCAAAGCCGCCGGGCTTGACGGAAGCCACGATGACTGGCCCGCTGGCCTCCACCGTCTCGGTCACGCGGGCGAGGAAGGTGTACCGCTGGGCCTGAAGCGCCTCGCCGCTGGCCGTCAGCTTGATCACGTCCTCCAGATATGGCGCGTCCAGCTTAACCGCCACCCTTGGCGCGTACTCGCGGCCCGAACGGCTGCCCCCGATCAACACGGTGCTGGCCTCGCCCTCTTTGGCAATCTGCGCCACGGCGGCGGCCCAGACTTCGGGGTTGTACTGCGCCAGTGCAGGCAGATCGCCCACCAGCACCTGATCGGCCACGGCGGCGGCCTCGGTGGCAACCCCGGCCACGCCTTCGCCCAGCACCAGCAGCGTGATCGGTCCTTCACGGCCACTGTCACGGGCGGCGGTGACCATTTCCAGGGTGGCCTTGGCGAGTTTCCCGCCCGTGTGTTCAGCAACGACTAAAATCATGCCAGCACCTTCGCTTCGTTTCGCAGGAGGTCGAGGAGTTGTTCGGCGGCGGCCTGCGGGTCCTTGCCGTCGATCATCTTGTTCAGGCGGGCGCGGGTCTGGATTTCTGCGCTCAGGTATTTCACGGACGGCTGCGCGTCATAGCTGCCCAGGTCATCCTTGCGGAGTTCCTTCTTCTTGGCCTTCATGATGTTGGGCAGCGTGGGATAGCGCGGCTCGTTCAGGCCCTGCTGCGCGGTCACCACGGCGGGCAGGCTGACTTTAAAGCCCTCGTTGCCGTCGTCCACATCGTGGCGTCCGGTCAGGGTGTCGCCTTCCACCTTCAGCTCGTTGGTCCAGGTCAGTTGAGGCCAGCCCAGGCGTTCGGCACTGGCGGCTCCCAGAGCCTGAGAATCCCAGTCGGCTTCCTGGCCGCCCAGCAGAATCAGGTCCGTGCCTTCACTTTGCGCCACCTGCGCCACGATTTTGCTCAGGGCCACGGCGTCGTATCTCTCGTCGGTCTCGATGTGAATGGCGCGGTCCACGCCCATCGCCAGCGCCGTCCGCAGGGCGTCTTCCACCTTCTTAGGACCAATCGCCAGCGCCACGATTTCTTCCACGTTTGCACTTTCGCGCAGACGCAGGGCTTCCTCCACGCCGTACTCGTCCATACCGTCGATCACCAGCGTGGTGCCGTCCAGATCGACGCGGTCACCGCTGACTTTCACGCGCGCCTCGGCGTCGGGCACCTGTCTTACAAGGGTCAAAATTTTCATGCAACCTCCAGGGTGTGGGTGTGGGGGCGATTCGTGATGCGCGCCCAGCAATAAAATTAAACTCGGTCCAAGTTTAGCAGCATCTCTGTCATTAGGAGGATACGGCTTGAGGGCCTTCATTCTGAAGCAGAGCGGCGCTGGCTGGGTGGGGAAAAGGTACAGAGAAGCTACACAGAATCTTGAATCGGCAGCACGCCGGGGCGTTCCTGCGCCGGGAACACCCCCGCTTTCTCCACTTCTTAAATCTGTCGTCAACCGTTTCATGAGGCGTTCTCATGTTGGGGGCCGAGGCTGACAGTCATGAAGAAGCTGATTTCCCTGACCATTCTTGCTGCCGCCGCGACGGCTGGCGCACAGACCCTCAACAGCGTGACCACTGCCGTCACCAACACCATCACCCGGAACAACATCGAACTCGGCCTGACCGGCGGGTACGCGGGCGGCCTGAGCGGCGAAGTGTTCGTGCATGCTCCCAACGTGATCGGCCCCGTGGGCGTCAAGGTGGGCGTGGCCTACACCCGTCCCCGCGACTCGATCAACGACTCGTCTACCAATGTGCTGGGCAGCTTCGCCGACGCCAAGAAGCCCATTTCCGAGGGCGGCCTGGGCGCTTCGGAATACGGCAGCCAGACCGTGATTTCCGTGGACGGCACCTACGGCCTGGGCGAGGTGGCCCCCGGCATCGACACGATGGTCTACGGCGGCGCGCGCTACGGCATGTTCAAGGGCACCGAGGACTACGGCACGTCGGGTGGCAGCACCACCTATTCCAGCAACTCGTTCGGTCTGGGTGCAGGCGCGATGGCCAGCTACGCCCTGACCGGCAACCTGAGCCTGGTGGGCGATCTGGGCGCGGATTACTTCTTCAAGTCCACGATCAACACCAGCAAGGGTGACTCCATTCCCACCGCCGACGGCAGCTACAGCACCTTCGACAACCGCTTCGTGCGCCCCGGCACCAACTTCAAGGCCCGCCTGGGCGTCAAGTACATGTTCTAAAGCAGGTCAATCTGAGGGGTGGACAGGCTGCGGCCCGTTCACCCCTTTTCCTTGTCTTTCTTCTGGTTTCTCTCCTGAGCGTCCAGAGAGGTCTTCAATACCTCAAAACCCGCCACCGTGCGCGGGAATCCCAGATACGGCACGCACATCATCAGCGCGCCACGCACCTCGGCCTCTGTCGCCCCGGCGTTCAGTGCGCCGCGCAGGTGGGTCCGCAGTTCCGGCGGGCTACCCAGCGAGACCAGCAGGGCGCAGGCGATCAGCTCCTGGGTTTTCAGGTCCAGCGCCGAGCTGTCGTAGACGGTGTCGTAGGCAAAATTCTGGATGTGGGCGGCCAGATCGGCGTCCAGCCCCTGCAACCGTTCCATGATGCGGTCATGCTGGGAGCCGAAAACGGTCCTCCTGGCGCGGCCTTCGGGCTGTTCTGCGGGGGCACCGTGTTCAGTGTCGGTCATGCCGCCCAGGGTAACGGGCGACTGACGATCTGGGGGCCAAAGCTGGCTATTGGGGCACGAAAGAAGGCCGTCAGGTGGGAAGGCTTACAGTACAGGGGGGCAAGAACGTAAGTTTAGGCGCGTCTGGCGCACCACGGATACTCTAAACTCGGGACGGTCCATCCACTCCAACCGTCCACCCCATCAGTCCACCCGACTCCAGTACCCTCCACCGCTTTCTGCGTTCTGAACGAGCCACGCGCGCATGTGCGATTTCGCCCCCTGGGGGTCTTCCATGAACAGATACGATGACCGCGCCCGACTCGTGTTCCACTATGCTCGCGAGGAAGGCAACCGCCTGGGCCACGCGATGGTCGGCCCCGAACACCTGCTGCTGGGCCTGATGCGCGAGGGCGGCACCGCCGCCACCATCCTGACCGAATTCGGGGCCAGCCTAGACGGCCTGCGCCGCCGCGTCGAGGAAATCATCGGGCGCGGCGAGGGCAACCGCCTGAACGACGCCCCCAGCATCACGCCGCGCGCCCGCCGGGTGATGGAACTCGCCAGTTCTGAGGCCCGCAGTCTGGGCGCACAGGTGACCAGCACCGAACACATTCTGCTGGGCATCATCCGCGAGGGCGACGGCGTGGCCTTCCGCATCTTGCAGGAGCTGACCAAGGATGTGGATACCATCCGCTGGCGCATCCTGGCGCAGGGCGAGAACGGCGGCGGCAAGCCTGCCAAGCCCGTGGCGACCCCCTTTCTGGACGAGTATGGCCGTGACCTGACCAAGTGGGCGCGCGAGGGCAAGCTGGACCCGGTGATCGGGCGCAGCGAGGAAATCCGCCGCGTGACCCAGATCCTGACCCGCCGCACCAAGAACAACCCGGTCCTGATCGGTGATCCCGGCGTGGGCAAGACCGCCATCGTGGAGGGGCTGGCCCTCGCCATCGTCGAGAAGCGCACGCCACCCAACCTGCACGGCATCCGCCTGATCAGCCTGGACCTGTCCGGCGTGGTGGCGGGCACCAAATACCGGGGCGAGTTCGAGGAACGCCTGCGCCAGATCATCGAGGAGTTACGGAACGCCAAGGTGATGGCCTTTATCGACGAACTGCATACCCTGGTGGGCGCGGGCGGTGCGGAAGGCACGCTGGACGCAGCCAATATCCTCAAGCCAGCGCTCAGCCGGGGCGAGATTCAGGTGATCGGCGCGACGACGACGGGCGAGTATCACCGCTACATCGAAAAAGATGCCGCTCTGGAACGCCGTTTCCAGCCTGTGATCGTGCTGGAACCCAGCCCCGCCGAAACATTGCAGATTCTGCGTGGCCTGCGTCCCAAGTACGAGGAACACCACGGCGTGCAGATTCCTGATGCCGCTCTGGAACTGGCCGTCCGCATCGGCGAGCGCAGCCTACCGGGGCGCAACTTTCCCGACAAGGCCATCGACCTGATCGACGAGGCCGCCAGCCGCGTGCGCCTGAACATGAGCATCGATCTGCCGGTGGCCGAGAACGAGGACGGCGAACCCTACGTGACCCGCGAGGACATCGAGAGCGTCATCAACTCGATGGGCGGGATTTACAGCGAGGAGACTGCCGAACAACTCGGCGATCTGGAGGCCAGCCTGGAAGATCAGGTCTACGGCCAGCCGGACGCCATCAAGGCCCTCAGCTCCGCGCTGCGCCGCGCCCGCGTGGGCCTGGGCGGACGCACCCGCGTGGCGGCCAGCTTTCTGTTCGTCGGCCCCAGCGGCGTGGGCAAGACGCACCTGGCCCGCGCCCTGTCCCGCAGCCTGTTCCACTCCGAGCGCTCGCTGATCCGGGTGGACATGTCCGAGTTCCAGGAAAGCCACAGCATCAGCAAGCTGATCGGCTCTCCTCCCGGCTACGTGGGTTACGAGCAGGGCGGACGCCTGACCGAGGCGGTGCGCCGTCAGCCGTTCAGCGTGATCCTGCTGGATGAGATCGAGAAGGCGCACCCGGACGTGTACAACACCTTCTTGCAGGTGCTGGACGATGGCCGCCTGACCGATGGCCTGGGCCGCGCGGTGGATTTCCGGCGCACCATCATCATCATGACCAGCAACACCGGGTTCAACGTCGGCCCCACCGTCGGCTTCAGCCCGGTGACGCCGGACAACAACGCGCCGCTGCGTCAGATCTTTACACCAGAGTTCCTGGACCGCCTGGACGACGTGATCCGCTTCAAGCCGCTGGGCGAGCCGGAACTGGTGCGCGTGGCCCAGCAACTGATGGGCGAGATGACCGAGGAACTGGCCAGCCGCGAGCTGAACGTCACCTTCGATCCGGCGATTGCCTCGTGGCTGGTGGGCAAGCTCAAGGCCCGCAGCCCCAAGCACGCGGTGGGCAGTTCCCGCCAGTTGCGAACGCTGGTGCGCGAGGAAATCGAGGACCCGCTGTCCCTGGAACTGATCAGCCGCGACGGCGATCAGGTGCGCGTGGTCCTGACCGATGCGGGCCTGCAATTCGAGCGCGGAACGACGGCCCCACCACAGATCCTGGCCTGACCAGAAATTTCTCCCTTGTCCCTCTCCCCAGTGGAGAGGGCTTTTTTGTTCCCGCCCTTCTCACCCCGCCCATCATCTTGATCCAACCCGCCGAAAGAGTCCTGCCAGACGGTGTGCGGCAGAGTGGGAACGAAGGCGAGTTGCCCGGCCCTCAAAGGACTGTTCCCCTTGGATTTCGTCATGTGCCTGAAAACATCTGCGCTGGCCGGGGGCCGTGAACACCTGCTCGTCGGCGCGGCCTGGACCGTCTGTATCGCCTCGCTGGGCTTCGGCCTTCAGCGCAGGCTCGCCCAGCGAATCACCATCAGTGTCCTGATCGTTTTTGGCCTGCTGCTGCTGCTGGGCAGCGTATACGTGGATTGCCTGAAGCCCTCGCTGTTGTAGAGCGCCCCTGCCGATTTGTGGCTCCCTGCCCGCTGCCGCCTGCCCCCAGCGGTTAGCATGTCTCCCATGACGAAAAGCATCTCCGACTTTCAGGACGACCACGGACGCATCATCGCCTGGCCCAGCAAACGTCGCCGCGTCCATCAGATGGCCATTCTGGATTACCTGACTGGCCTGTTCGAGCCGGGCGTGTCGTACAACCAGGGACAGGTGGAACGCGTCCTGGCCGACCACAGCACCCTGGAAGACCCCTCGGTCCTGCTGACCGAACTGCTGGACAGCGAATATCTGGCCACCGCCGATGGCGCGTACTGGCGCGCGGACGGGCGGCCCGGCGTGAGCGCGGAGACCTCCGAATCGTCCGGCACGCCAGAGATCAGCGTCAGCAAGAGTGGCTGAACTCCAGTATGGCTAGGGTCACCACCAAATACGTCTGCAACAGTTGCGGCTACACCTCGGCCAAACCGCTGGGCCGCTGCCCGAACTGTCAGGCATGGAACTCCTTCGAGGAGGAAGTACCCAGCGTCACGGGCGGCAAGGCGCGCGGCGGCGGAGCGGGCGGCTACGGCGGTATTTCCGGCGGAAAGCTCACGCCGCTGTCCACCGTGGGGCGGCGCGAGGAACCACGCACCTCGTCGGGCATTCTGGAACTGGACCGGGTGCTGGGCGGCGGGCTGGTGGCCGGGGGCGTCACCCTGATCGGCGGCGAGCCGGGCATCGGCAAGAGTACGCTGCTGCTTCAGGTGGCCGACAGCGTGGCGCGGGCGGGCGGCACCGTGCTGTACGTGGCGGGCGAGGAATCGCTGGAGCAGATCCGCTTGCGGGCAGACCGTCTGGGCGTGACCGCCGACATCCAGCTCACGCGTGACACCCGCGCCGAACACATCGCCGCCCTGATGAACGAACACCGCCCCGTGCTGTGCATCGTGGACAGCATCCAGACCGTGACCGTGGAGGGCGAGGGCGCGCCCGGCGGCGTGGCGCAGGTCCGCGACGGCACCTCAATGCTCACGCGCGCGGCCAAGGAAACGGGCACGGCCACCGTGCTGGTGGGGCACGTCACCAAGGACGGCACCGTGGCCGGGCCGAAGGTGATGGAACATATCGTGGACACCACGGTGTTTCTGGAGACTGTGGGGGCTTTCCGCTTGCTGCGGAGTGTCAAGAACCGCTTCGGGCAGGCGGGGGAACTGGGCGTCTTCGAGATGCGCGGCGAGGGGTTGATCGCCGTGGAAAATCCCAGCGCCGCCTTCCTGGCCGAGCGTCCAGTGGGCGTGCCCGGCAGCGTGGTGGCCGCCACCGTAGACGGCCAGCGCCCCATGCTGCTGGAAGTGCAGGCGCTGGCCAGCAAGACGCCGTATCCCAACGCCCGCCGCGTGGTGGTGGGTCTGGACCCGCGCCGGGTGGATGTGGTGCTGGCTGTGCTGGAGCGCCGCCTGGACCTGACCCTGGGCGGTCTGGACATCTACGTGAATCTGGCAGGCGGCCTGAAGGTTCCCGATCCGGGCCTGGATCTGGCCGTGGCCCTGGCGGTCTACAGCGCCGTGGTGGGCCGCGCCCTGCCCGCGAATGTAGCGGTGTTCGGTGAAGTGGGGCTGGCCGGAGAGGTCCGCAGCACGGTGGCCTCCCAGCGCCGCGCCGAGGAAGCAGCCCGCGCCGGGTACAAACGCCTGATCGTTCCACCGGGGCTGGCTGGACACACAGGCGTCAAGAGTGTGGAGGAAGCGGTGGGCGTGGTGTGGCAGACGGCGAAAGCCTGAGCAGCACAGCCTGAACCGATGGTCCAGCATAAGGGTGGCAGTCCTGCCACCCAGCCACTGGCCTGGAAGTTCCACCAGACGTGACCGCGTGTCTACGCGCTGGCAGGAAGCCTGGGGTGCGCCTCCGATCAGAGAAGAAGGCGCTGGGGCCACTACTCACGGTTCTGGCGGAGTCTGGACTAACGTTTGCGCCACCACAGGAGATCAAATGAACTGGACCCTGGAAGTCATCGTCGTTCCCGTGACTGATGTTGATCGCGCCCGCGCCTTCTACGAGGACGGGCTGGGCTTCAAGGTGGACCACGACACCCGTATGGGCGAAACGCGGCGCATCGTGCAACTGACGCCGCCGGGTTCGGGCTGCTCCATCGTGATCGGAACGGGGCTGGCAAGAATGGAACCCGGTTCGCTCCAGGGCTTGCAACTGGTGGTCAGTGATCTGCGCGCCGCCCACGCACAACTTTTAGAGCGTGGCGTGGAGGTCGGCCCGGTTCAGGTGATGGGCGCAGCAGGTGCGCGCCCCGCCACAGACGAAGATGCCCTGAACTTCGCTGGTTTCATTTTCTTCAAAGACCCGGATGGAAACGGCTGGGCCATCCAGCAGATCGACGCGCGGGCCTGACGAACTCTGTTAAGGACTCCGATTGAAAGGGGTTGGAAGCATTTGGCAATCCGAACAGGACTCGCAGAGCTGCGGCGTAGAGGAAGAGCGTCCTCTCTCCGAGCTGTGCCAGTCATCGGCGTCTGGTGATAACAAGCGTGAGCAGGAGAAAAACGGCTTCCGGGCGTGGAGTGTAGGAAGCGGGGCTGTCCAGATTTCCGCCTCGTTACAGACGGAATCCGTATGAATCGGCTATCTGGGCTGGCTGCTCAGCACGATCACGTAGGCCGTGCCGCGTGGTCCCCGCACCACACTGGCCCCGGCGTGGGTGTAACGCCCCTCGGTCATCCAGTAGCAGTGGGTGGCGCTGCCCAGCCACCAGCGCATGGCCTGTTCGGTGTCGAGGCCAGTCCCCATGTATACGATTTCGGTGACGCTGGTGGCATTGACCCCTGTGCTGGCGGCGCGGATGCGGGGCGTGCTGCCATTCTGCCCGGTGTGCGTGATGCGCCCGGAAGTAGTCATGTATCCGGCCTGAAGGCGGGCGGCCTGGGCATGGGGTGCGCTGATGCTCAAAGCGCGGGCCACAGGTCTGCGCCCACTGCCGGGGCAGCTCACGCCCTGCGTCCTGATTTCGTTCAGCCGCGCCAGAAGTTGCGCTTCTGGGGTAGCCTGGGCCTGGGCCTGAACGGCAGGAATGGCGCAGGAGGACAGCAGGGCGCAGGCGAGCAGCAGGGCACGTTTGACCATCGGCGCAGAATAACGCAAAGGCAACCCGGCTCACCCTTGAAACCGGGAGCCGGGTTGCCAGATGCGGAATTTACGCGGGCAGCAGACCGCTGCGGCGCAACAGGGCGTCCGCATCCGGGTCACGGCCCATGAATTCGCGGTAGAGCTGGGCGGGATCCTCGCTGCCGCCCCGGCTCAGCACACTGTCCACGAAGGCGCGGCCCGTATCGCGGTTGAAGATGCCCTCGCTGGCAAAGCGCGAGAAGGCGTCGGCGTCCAACACCTCGGCCCATTTGTAGCTGTAATAGCCCGCGCCGTAACCCACCGGGCTGCTGAACAGGTGGTTGAAGGCCGCTACCATCGAGTAGTCCTGGGGCAATGGGTACGGCACGAAGCGGGCCATGCTGTCGCGGGCCACCGCCACCGGGTCCGCGTCACTGGCCGGGTCGTACTCGACATGCAGCATCAGATCGGTTGCGCCGAAGGAATACTGGCGCATGGAGGTATTGGCGGCGCGGTAGTTGCGGGCGGCCACCATCTTGTCGAAGAGGTCCTGCGGCAGCGCCTCGCCCGTCTGGTAATGGCGGGCGAACAGGTCCAGCGCGTCGCGTTCCATCACCCAATTTTCCATGATCTGGCTGGGCAGTTCCACGAAGTCCCACGCGACGCTGGTCCCGCTCAGCGACTTGATCGGCACGGTGGACAGCGCGTGGTGCAGCAGGTGGCCGAACTCGTGGAACACCGTTTCCACCTCACGGATCGACAGCAGCGCGGGCGTGTCCTTGCCGGGAGGGGTCATGTTGCCGCACATCAGGCCCAAGTGGGGATCAACGCCGTCCTGGCGGGGACCGCCGGTGATGAAGCCGTTCATCCACGCTCCGGCGCGCTTGGTGTCACGGGGGAACCAGTCAGTGTAAAAGGACGCGACGTGCGTGCCGTTCTCGTCCTGGATGTCGTAATAACGCACTTCGGGGTGCCAGCCGGGAGCCTGCGCTTCCTTGACGGATGCGCCGAACACGCGGCGGGTGATCTCGAACAGGCCGGACAGCACGTTGTCGAGGGGGAAGTAGGGGCGCAGGGCTTCCTCGTCGAAATCGTACTGGGCCTGACGCTGCTTCTCGGCCCAGTAGGTGACGTCCCAGGCAGCCAGGGCGGGCGCGTCGGCTCCGGCGTGCTGGCGGTGATACGCCTCTAACTCGTCGTTCTCGCGCTCGTAGGCGGGGCGGGTGCGGGTCTCCAGATCACGCTCGAAGTTCAGGGCCGTCTCGCCGCCGCCGGCCATCCGGTCCTGCAACACGTAGTCGGCGAAGTTGGCGAAGCCCAGCAGCCCGGCCTTCTCACGGCGCAACTCCAGAATCTCGCGCACCAGCGGGCGGTTGTCGCGTCCGTCCTGCTTGCCCACCTGCTGCTGCGCTTCCCAGATCTCCTGGCGCAGTTCGCGGTCATCGGCGTAGGTCATCAGGGGCGTGGTGATCGGCTGGTGCAGGGTCAGGCGGTGGCCCTCCTTACCGCGTTCCTGGGCGTCCTCGCGGGTGGCGTCCTGCACGCGCTGGGGCACCCCCTTCAAACGCCCGGCGTCCACGTACAGCTCGTAGGCGGCGGTGGCGTCCAGCACGTTCTTGCCGAAGTCGCTGGTCACGCGGGCCAGCCGGGTGTTCAGCTCCAGCAGGCGGGCCTTGTCGCCGCCCTCCAGGTCCGCGCCCTCGCGCTTGAAGTCGTCGATGGTCAGTTTGAGGTGCCGGGCGCGCACCGGGTCCAGCCCTGCGGCGTCGTCGGTTGCGGCAAACGCCTTGAGGGCCGCCCACAGGCCAGGGTGCAGGCTGAGGTTGGTGTAGAACTCGCTGGTCTTGGGCAGGATCGCCTGCTTGGCCGCCGTCCATTCGGGGCTGCTGACCACGGCGTCCAGATGGTGAACGATGGTGGTCACGGTGCCGAGCTGCTCGGTCAGGGTGTCCAGATCGGCCATGAAGCCCTGAAACCCGCGCTCGCCGGACTTCGCGAGGCGCTCCAGGCGCTCACCCGCCTCCGAGAGCAACTGGTCCACGGCGGCCTCGGCGTGTTCGGGTTTAATCTGATCGAAGGGAACGCGGAAACCCACGTTCAGCAGTGGGTTCTCCGTCATGACACTTGCAGGGTTCATACACCGAGTATAAACAGTGGTTCAGCCCGGTCTCAGAGGAAATGCGTAGAGCGTCCGGTCATGCGGACCTCATACGGGTTCCGTCTGTAACGCGGCAGAAATCGGGACAGCGCCGATTCCCGCACTCCACGCCCGGAACCCGTTTTGCTCCTGCTCACTCCGTTCGGATTTCCAGGTGTTTCCAACACTTTTCAATCGGAGTCCGTATCATGTCGGCCCAGGGGCGGGGGCCTGTTTCTCCGGCTTTTTGCGGTCCAGCAGCGGCGCGAGCTGGGCATCGAAGCGCGACAGCACCGGCCCCAGGATGGCGGTTAAAAGCACATAGACGGCGGCCAGCGGTCCCAGGCTGGGGGCCAGACCCAGGCCCAGGCCCGCGATCAGGATGCTGAATTCGCCGCGTGGAATCAGGGTGGTCCCGGCCCGGAAGCGCCCGCGAATCTGCACGCCCGCACGCCCCGCCCCGATCCAGCCCACCGCGAATTTGGTGGCCCCGGTAATCAGGGTCAGCAGGACGGCGGGCAGCAGCACGGGCGGAACCTCGGCCAGATTCAGTTGCAGGCCGAAAAAGACGAAGAAGACGGCGGCGAACAGGTCACGCAGCGGCTCGATCTGCCGCCGCGCCCGGTCTGCCACCTCACCCGAGAGCGCGATGCCCACCAGAAACGCGCCGATGGCCGCGCTCACCTTGAGCTGGTCCGCCACACCTGCCACCACCAGCACCAGCCCCAGCACGCCCAGCAGCAATGCCTCGTCGCTGGGCACGTTCATCACGCGGCTCAGGACATGGCCGTATCTGAGGGCCAGAAAGAAGGCCAACCCGAAGGCGGCCAGCGCCACCAGCAGGTTGACCCCCACCGCCACCAGCGTGCCGCCGATGAGCAGGGCGGCCACCACCGGCAGGTAGGCGGCCATCACCACGTCCTCGATCACGCACACCGCCAGGATCACGGGCGTTTCGCGGTTGCCCAGCCTCCCCAGGTCACGCAGGATCTTGCTGGCAATGCCGCTGGAGGTCAGGTAGGTGACGCCGCCCAGCAGCACGGCGGCCATCGGGGTAAAGCCCAGCAGAAAGCCCGCGATCAGCCCCGGCGTGAAATTGAGGGCCAGATCAATGATGCCGATCTGCCGGTTGGCCTTCATGTTGTTGCTGAGTTCCTCGCTGGTGTATTCCAGCCCCAGCGTGAACAGCAGCAGCACCGCGCCGATCTCCGCGCCGGTGTGGATGAATTCCTCGGGGGCGTTGCCCAGCGACATGAACGCGCCCAGGCCGATGCCCGCCAACAGGTACAGCGGAATGGGCGTGATGCCCAGGCGTCCGGCGGCGCGGCCCACCAGGGCCAGCAGAAAGATCACGCCGCCCAGTTCCAGAAACAGTTGGCCCAGCTCCACGCTTCACCTCCCCGGTGTTGTGGGAGGATGAATCACGGGGTTTCGACCAGCGATTTGACCGGTTTGGCCGGTTTTTTCATGGGTCGCCGTTCAGCAGCCGCGCGGCGCGGGTCACGCCGTCCGCCGTGCCCACCACCACCACCGTGTCCCCGGCGCGCAGGATAAATTCCGGCCCCGGCGCGGGAATCGCTCCGCCGCCCCTGATCACGGCCACGATGCTGGCCCCGGTGCGGGTTCTCATCATGGCGCTGCCCAGCGGTTGACCACTGTACGGCGTGCTGTCGGCCAGCGGCAGCCAGTCCATCGCCAGGCCCTCGATGTCCTGCATGCTCTGGGCCATCCGGCGGGTCACGGTGCTGCCGCCCAGCAGATCGGCCACCACCTCCGACTCCTTCTCGTCCAGCACGATGCTCTGGGCACAGGAGTCGGGGTCCTCGCGCAGGGATACGAACAGTTCGCGCCGCCCGTCGCGGTGCGTGATCACGCCCACGCGTTTGCCAAATTTGCCATCGAAATCGTAGCGCATGCCCACGCCGGGCAGGGAGGTTTCATCGAGCTTGACCATTCGTTCAGGATACTGGGTTATATGCGCCGGGAAGCGGCAGTGGGTTGCTATGGGGCGGGTGGGGCAAGGGCCAAGGCCACGCCATCCATCGCCGCCGCCCTATCCTGGGCCGTGGCCGTTCCTTCCGTTTCCACTCCTGCGTCCCTGCCAGAACTGTCACTGTCCGCCCTGTGGCCCACGCTGGGGCTGGCCCTGGGTCCGGCGGTGGCGCTGGGACTGGCCAGATTCGCCTACGCGCTGATGCTGCCCGCCATGCAGGGCAGTCTGGGCTGGAACTACACGCAGGCGGGCGGGCTGAACACCGCGTCCGCCGTGGGCTACCTGCTGGGCGCGGCCACTGGCGCTGGCGTGGGGCGGCGGCTGGGCCTGCGGCACGCTTTTTTGCTGGGCATGCTGATCACCGCGCTGGCCCTGCTGGCCTCCGGCCTGACCGGCAATTATTCGTGGATGCTGCTGTGGCGGGCGCTGGCCGGGGTGGGGGGGGCCGTGACCTTCGTGACCGGCGGGGCGCTGGCCGCCGAGCTGGCCTCCCGTTTCAACGCCCGCAGCGGGGGCCTGATCGTGGGTGGGTATTTTGGCGGGGTGGGGCTGGGCATCATGGCTTCGGGCGCGGTGGTTCCGGCGCTGCTGGCTGCCGGGGTGCGCTGGGAAGGCGCGTGGTGGGCGGTGGGCGCGCTGGCCCTGGCCGCGTGTGCCTACTCGTGGCGCAGCACCGTGGGCATGGGCGGGCGGGTGGCGGGCGCGGGGGGCGGTGGCGTGAGACTGAATCTGATCCCTCTGACGCCTACCCTGATCTCCTATTTTCTGTTCGGCGCGGGCTACGTGTCGTACATGACCTTCGTGATCGCCTTCCTGCGCGGCGAGGGGCTGGGTTCGGGGGCGGTGGCCGCCTTCTGGATCGTGCTGGGCGCGGCGGTGGTGGCGTCCTCGTGGGTGTGGCGAGACCCGATTGCGCGCTGGCCCACCCGGCAATCGCTGGCGCTGATCCTGCTGGTGCTGGCGATTGGCACAGCGTTGCCGCTGGCCTCGGCGGCGCTGCTGCCGGTGTTCGTGTCGGGCATCCTGTTCGGCGGCTGCTTTCTGGCGGTCATCGCCGCAATCACGGCTCTGGTGCGCCGCACGCTGCCGGGCGCAGTCTGGGCCTCGGCCCTGGGCGCGGCCACCGCCACCTTTTCTGCCGGGCAGGTGCTGGGGCCGATCTGGTCTGGCTGGCTCTCGGATATCACCGGGACGCTGAACTGGGGCCTGCTGGGTTCGGCGCTGCTGCTGCTGATCGGGGCAGCGGTGGCGACGGGGCAGCGTGAGTAGGGATAAGGGACGTCCGTTCACACTGGAGGGCAGATGATGGACCACTCGAAATGGACTGCTGAGGACTACAAAAACGCCATCCAGACCTTGAATCTCAAGGGCAAGTTGACGCCGACGCGGGCGAAGATGCTGCGCGTGCAATATGACGCATCTGAACACACGCTGATCGAGCCGGAATTGACTGCCCAGATGGGTTGGTCAGGCCACAAGGGCAACTCTGATTACGGCAAGCTGGGCAAGCTGCTGGGCGCTGAACTGCTGGATGCTGGCCCTGAATCTGTGGGGCAGGGGTGGCCGTTCCTATCCTCTGGCAAATGGCGCGAGAATGACGATGACCGCTGGCCTGGGGAACGCTTCTTCTGGGCTATGCGTCCGGCTCTGGCTCAGGCATTAGAGGAGCTTGGATTGGTACAGAAAATACCAGTTGAGCAGACGGCAGCCGCCCCAGAAATCGAACCCGAATTGGGCGATTTGCCGCCCCAAACGTACCTGGAAGGCGCAACCCACCAAGTCATCGTCAACGCCTATGAGCGTAACCGCACTGCGCGGCAAGCCTGCGTCGATTATCACGGCACCATCTGCTCGGTCTGCGACTCCGATCTGGGCGAGTTCTACGGCCCCATCGCCTACGACTTCATCCACGTCCACCACCTCAAACCCCTTTCTGAAATCGGCGCAGGCTACAGCGTGAACCCACAAACTGACCTTTTGCCCGTCTGTCCCAACTGCCACGCCATGCTGCACCGAACTACACCGCCCCTGACGGTAGAACAGCTCAGAGAAATGATTCAGGAGGCCCACTGAAGAATGTCTGAACTGGCGTTCGCCAACTTCCTGCCCTCTATTCCAGTCAAGCTCACGCCGTTCCTGGTGTATAGAGGGCACAATAGCCCCATGATGTCCGCCAGCAAGCCCCAGACGATGGCCGAGAAGATCCTCTCCCAGCGCGGCGACAAAACCGTGTATGCCGGAGACCTCGCCGTGGTGGAAGTCGATCAGGTGATGGTGGTGGATTCGATTGCCCAGAGTTTTATCGAGCGCATGCAAAAAGACCTAGAAGCACTGCCCAAATACCCGGAGCGCGTGTCCATCGTGGTGGACCATGTGGCCCCCGCCAGCACCGTCAGCGTGGCGCAGGCGCAGAAAGAGGCCCGCGAATACGCTGCCCAGACGGGTGTGGCCCTGTTCGACGTGGGGCGCGGCATCTGTCATCAGGTGCTGATGGAGGAGGGGCTGGCCCAACCCGGCTGGATCGTGCTGGGCAGCGACAGCCACAGCACCACCTACGGCGCGGTGGCCGCCTTCGGCACAGGCATGGGCGCAACCGATATCGCCCTGGCCGCTGCCAGCGGCAAAACGTGGCTAAAGGTGCCCGAAAGCGTCAAGGTCACCTTTGCGGGCGAACTGAGGAACGGCGTGAGCGCCAAGGATGTGGCCCTGGAAATGATCCGCACGCTGGGAGCGGACGGCGCGACGTACCAGAGCATAGAGATTCATGCCGGGGACCGTTTCACGCGCGGGGAACGCATGACGCTGGCCAATCTGTGTGTGGAGGCGGGCGCGAAGGTGGGCCTCGTCGTGCCCGGCGGTGAAATCCTGACGATGTACGACGTGCCGGACTGGGTCTATCCCGATGACGGCGCAACCTATGTCCAGCACATCCAACTCGATCTGAGTGTCCTGAACCCCCGCATGAGCGCCCCCAGCGAGGTGGACAACGTGCATGACGTGTCCGAGCTGCGCGGCCTCAAGGTAGATCAGGTCTTTATCGGCACCTGCACCAACGGGCGGCTGGAAGACCTGCACGCCGCCGCCGAGGTGTTGCGCGGCCACAAGGTCAGCCCCGGCACGCGACTGCTAGTCATTCCGGCCAGTTCGCAGGTCATGGAAGCGGCGATGGAAGACGGCACGCTGCTGACCCTGCAACGCGCCGGGGCGGTGCTGGGCACGCCGGGCTGCGGGCCGTGCATGGGCCGGCATCAGGGCGTGCTTGCGCCGGGTGAGGTCTGCGTGTCCACCAGCAACCGCAATTTCATAGGCCGCATGGGCGACAAGGACGCGCAGATTTACCTGGCCTCGCCCGCTGTGGCGGCGGCGACGGCGGTGATGGGGAGAATTGCTTTGCCGGGGGATGTGGGGGCGGCGTAACCGCAAGTGCGATGGGGACAGGTCCGCGTTTACCCTTCCGGTGCGTCCAGCGTCGGCGGCGTGATGTCGTCCACATAGACCCAGCGCCCGTCCACCTGTTCAAACAGGCTGCGTTCGCGTAGCACGTACCGCTCGCCCCGGTTCACTTGCAGGGCGGCACTGAATTCCACCTCGTTGCCACTGGCCTCGTAGACTTTCAGGGACAGGTAACGGGTGGCCGGATTCAGGTGCAGGTCCGCCGGGCGCGTGTCCGGGTGCCAGGTGGCCAGCACGTAGGCGGCGTTGCCCAGCGCGTAGGCCGAGTAGCGCGAGCGCATCAGGGCTTCAGGGGTGGGCGCGGGCCGCGAACCGTCATGCGCCGGGCCGCAGCAGTGGGCATAGCTGTGCCCAGAGCCACACGGACAGGTTTTGAACGGGGGGTAGGCCAGCGGCATGGGGTCAAGCTAACGCAGCCAGGGGTATGGGGTGGGGTCAGATGAACCGGGTACAGCGTCTGAGCGGGCGCTGCTGACCACAGCCGTCCTGTTGTCACGGCGCAGACAGAGGAGGTTTGCCATAATGGCCGGGCATGACCCGCGCCGATCCCAGCACCCCTCCCATTACCTCGTTGCAAAATCCGCAGCTCAAGCGGCTGGTCCGCCTGCACGCCCGGCGGGGCCGGGAGCAGGAGGGCGTCATTCTGATCGAGGGGGCGCGGGAGCTTTCGCGGGCACTGGGCGCGGGCGTGATGCCCACGGAGATCTTCAGTTGCCCCGAACTGCACAGCCCGGAGGCTGCCGGGATCGCTGCACTTCTGCCCCTGACCGCCACCGAACTGTCGCGGGCCGCCTTCGAGAAGGTCAGCGGGCGCGAGAATCCCGACGGGCTGCTGGCGGTGGCGAGCCGTCCTGTGGTGGCCCTGCCCGATCTGGCCGCCGACGCCGTGGTGGTGGTGCTGGACGGCCTGGAGAAACCCGGCAACGTGGGCGCGATCCTGCGGACGGCGGACGCCTCGGGTGCGGCGGCGGTGCTGGTGCTGGGGCGCGGCGCGGACCCCTACGGTCCCAACGTGATCCGTGCCAGCCAGGGCAGCGTGTTTGCCCTGCCGGTGGTGGCGCTGGACGAAGCTGGGGCCTACGCTTATCTAACGGCGCAGGGCTGCGTGACGGTGGCCTGCACCCCCGACGCGCCGCACGTCTACTGGGACGCGCCGCTGACCGGGCGGCTGGCGCTGCTGCTGGGCACCGAACACGGAGGGCTGCCCGCACACTGGCGTCAGGCCGGGAATGGGGGCGGCCTGAGCGTCCGCATTCCCATGCAGCCCGGCAGCGCCGCCGATAGCCTGAACGTAGCCACCGCCGCCGCGCTGGTGCTGTTCGAGTGTGCCCGCCAGCGGCGCAGGACTGGGACCCAGAGTGCTGAGACTGGGAGTGCCGGGGCCAGTCCATGAGCCACGATCCGTACCGCGAGTGGCTGCGGACCCGACTGGGGCAGGAACTGGGCCTGCACGGGGCCGAGACGGCGATTGAGGGCGCGGTGCAGCGCCGGGGCTGGCCTGCGCTGCGGGCGCTGGGGCCGCGAGATGTGGTAGCCGTATTGCAGGACGTGTACAGCGGGCTACGCCAGACCGTTGGGGATACCCGCGCCGACAGTTGGCTGCAAAGCACCACGGTGGACCTGGCGGAGTACGCCCAGACAGTCCCGGTCCCGGCCCAGCCCACCCCCGGCCCGCTGGCCCCCGAAGCCACGCCCGCGCCGCTGCGCTGGGGACGGCGGGCGCATGACCTGCCGCTGCTGCTGGCCCGTGCCAACGCCGAGATCGCGGGCCGCAGTCTGGGGGCCATCCGCGCCGATCCCACGCTGCGGGGGCTGGCCGGGACCGCCGAGTGGGACGTGCAGGCCACCCTGGCCGAGGTGCGCCGCTGGGAAACCGAGAAGATGCTGAGCAGCCTGCGGGCCGATCACTCGCGCACCGAGGTGGCCGACGCCGTGGCCGCCGCCGCCGCCCAGGCCGAGTGGCTGCGCCTGAATGTCCGCGAACTCCAGGCCGAACTCAAGGGCGGCCAGAACGTGGTGGCCCAACTGGCCCACGCCCGCCTGACCCTGACCCAGCTCGATGCCTTCCTGCAAGCCTTCACGCCGCTGATCGAGGCGGGTGACGCCGATCAGCCCCTGCCGCCCGGCGAGGCCAGACTGGACCGCGATTTCTTCTCGCTGGAAGTGCCGCTGAACCCGGCGGTGCTGCGTGCCCGCCACGCCCTGAAGCTGGCGCAGTGGCGGGCCGAGGCCGGGCAGGACGCGGGGGCCGCCACCGCCCAGGCCCAGCAGGCCCTGGAGGCCGCCGAGACGGAGGCGCGGGCGCAACTGGAAACCACCCTGCACACGGCCCGTACCGCTCAGGCCCGGTTCGCGCCGCTGCGCCAGCAGGTGGGGGCGCTGGAGGAACGCCTGAAGGTGCTGGGGCAGCGCGGCGGCGATCCCCTGAGTCTGGCGCGCGTGCGGCTGGAATGGCGGCAGGCGCGTGCGGCGGCCCGCGTGCAGGCCCACCTGCTGGAACAGGCCATGCGTCTGCTGGAATCCCTGGTGGACGCAGGAGTGACGTCGGATCAGGCCCTCAATCAGGGAGCAGCTCAGAACCCGGAACAGACCGAGAACTGACCGACAGCAAGAAACTTTCAAGTCTGTCCGTGACACGTCAAAAGTCTTACGCTTTACCCTGCATTCATGACCAGCGATTCAGGCAACATCACTTTCAAAGACAATGAGGGCGCGCAGCAGTACGAGGTTTACGTGGATGGCCAACTGGCCGGGCACGCCGCCTACCGCCCACTAGACGACGCCCGCGAACTGCCTCACACCGAATTGAAGGACCAGTACGAAGGGCAGGGCCTCGGCTCCAGACTGGTTCAGTTTGCGCTGGACGATCTGCGGAAGCGCGGCCTGAACGTTGTTCCCACCTGCCCCTTCGTCGCGGGTTACATCAGCAAGCACCCCGAATATCAGGATCTGATGCAGGGCTAACCACCCATCTGCTACCTAACGTTTGTTAGTCTGACCCGATGGCCTGGAATCACACGCGGCAGATCGGAGAAGTAAAAGTCACCAGCCTCACGGACGCCAGCTTTGGCCTGGACGGCGGCGCGATGTTCGGCAGCGTGCCCAAGGCGCTGTGGGAGCGGGTGGCCCCGGCAGACGAGCAGAACCGTATCGCGCTCAGGATCAATCCACTGCTGATCCAGTTGGGCGAGGAAAACATCCTGATCGAGACCGGCTTCTGGGACCGGGGCGGCGAGAAATTCGAGTCGATCTATGGCCTGGACCGGGACGAGACGGTGTTCCGGGGTCTGCAAAACGTGGGCCTGACCCCGGATGACATCCATCTGGTGATCAACACCCACCTCCACTTCGATCATGCTGGGCGCAATACCACGGCGCTGAACGAGCCGACGTTTCCCAACGCCCGCTACGCCGTGCAAAAGCGCGAGCTTGACGACGCCCGCCACACCCACGAGCGCAGCCGCGCCAGCTACGTGCCGGACACCTTTGAGCCTATCGCGGACGCCGGGCTGTTCGACCTGATCGACGGCGAACACGAGCTACGCCCCGGCCTGAGCGTGTTGCCGTTGCCCGGCCACAACCTGGGCCAGCAGGGCGTCGTGCTGCGAAGTGGCGGTCAGACACTGGTATACGTCGCGGATCTGATTCCCACGCTGGCCCACACGCCGTTGCCGTACATCATGGGCTATGACCTGTACCCGGTGACCACGCTGGAAACCCGCAAGACGTACCTGCCGCAGTGGTTCGAGCAGAACGCGGTCATCTGCACCCCACACGATCCGCGCACGCCGTTTGCCCGCTTGCAGGAGAATCCGAAGGGCGGTTTCGTGGCGGTGCCCGACGAGGGAGAGCCTCAGAAATAGGCGCGGGGGAGGGGGGCCGGACGGCCTGATCCTCCCTCCGCCATCTGGCTGATTTCTCCCGGCCCCGGAAGGTGTAGTCTGGCGCGTTATGTCTGCCATCCCCATCTTCTCTCCACCGTCTGAAACGATTAAGTCGCCCATGCGCGAGATCGCCTCCATTGCCGTTCCGGTCAGTCTGGAGATGGTCATCCAACTGCTGCTGACCTTTATCAACCAGATCATCGTTGGGGCGCTGGGGGCGGTGGCGGTGGCGGCGGTGGGCCTGACCGGCAGCCTCAGCTTCCTGTTTTTCGTGACGCTGGGCGCGCTGGGTTCAGGGACCAGCATTCTGATCGCGCGTCGGGCCGGGGCCAACGACAGCGCGGGCGTCAACCAGACCCTGAGCGTGACGCTGGTGGTCAGTCTGGTGCTGGCGGGCGCGTTGACCGTGCCGATCATCCTGAACGCCGATACGTTGCTGCGGCTGGCAGGCGGCGCGGAGGACGTGACCCGCACCGCCGTGCCGTACATGCAGGTGGGCATGCTGGCGCTGGTGCCAGGGGTGCTGGGCTGGATCTTCAGCGGGGCGCTGCGCTCGCTGGGGCACGCCCGCACGCCGCTGGTGGTCACCAGTTTCACGGTGGTGGTGGAAAGTCTGGCGGCTTATGGTCTGGTGTTCGGCGTCGGCCCGCTGCCAGAGCTGGGCGTGGTGGGCGCGGCGTGGGCGCTGGTCCTGGCCAACACCCTGAAAGCCGTGCTGCTGGCCTATCAGGTGTTCGGGCCGCGCCATCTGGCCGCACTGCAATTCCCTGGCCGCGACGCCCTGCGCGCCATCGCCGGGCCATTGATCGCCCTGAGTGCGCCGCTGGCCTTTACCGAATTCGCGTGGAGCCTGGGCAATTTCCTGTACACCGCCGTTTTCGCCCGCGTCGGCACGGTGGCGCTGGCAGCCAGCCAGATCGTGGCGACGCTGGAGGGCATCTTTATCGTCGGCTCGTTTGGCCTGATGAGCGCGGCCACGGTGTTTATCGGGCGTTCGCTGGGGCAGGGGGACGCGGCGGGGGCGCGGCTGTGGCTGGCCCGCATCTCGCGCGCCGGGCTGGTCACGGGTCTGGGCTTCGGCGCACTGTTCGCCCTGAGCGCCCTGATCGTCCCTGGCCTGTTCCCGAAGGTGGGCGCGGCAGTGCAGCACATTGCCCTGATCGGCATTCTGATCAACGCCAGCACGCAGATTTTCAAGGTCCGCAACATGATCGTCGGCGGCGGCATCCTGCCCAGCGCGGGCGACGGCAAGGGCATCATCATCGGGGACGTGGTGGGCGCGTTCGTGATCGGGCTACCCCTGGCGATCTGGCTGGGGCTGAACACGCCGCTGGGCGTCTGGGGCGTATTTATCGCGCGCGGCCTGGAGGAAATTGTCAAGGTGGGCATCTTCGAGTGGCGGCGGCGGCGCGTGAACTGGGAAAAGCTGGCACTGGAGCAGGCTAAAGCGGCCTGAACCACGAAGGCGGCAGGCGCGTCGGCGCTGGTCAGGCTGACGGCGAGTACAAATTGGATTGCGGCGGCTTCAAGGACAGACTGAAATAAAGCTCGCCCTGAACCCGCTTCTGGCGCGACATATGGAAGGCAAAAGGCACGCCTTCCAAGGGCGTGTGCCGTGGACCCGCCCCTCTCCTTCTCGCGTCCGCTCAGATCAAATCGTTTGCGCAAACGGCTTGATCTGATTCCGTTTCATCCTTAGAAAACCCGTCTGGCAGAGCATTGTGATGGTCTCCTGCCTATCATCGGAAAATGGTTGTCTTCCTGCTGGGTCTGCTGCTGGGTGTCGTTGTCACGATGCTGGCACGGGCTGGGCATGGCCGGGCCAGCCGGATCTCCAGCCGTCCGAAAGTCCAGACCCCAGCCATCCCCAATCCGCCGATGGATGCGCTGCCCGGCCACTTGGCTGTCGAGACCCGGACCCCGTTTTTCAGTCTCAGCGAGGGTGCTTTCTTCAGAACCCTGGAACGCGCACTGCCCCCCGGTTACCGCGCCTTTCCCAACGTGCGGCTCTACGATCTGTTCCTGATCGTCGCCGCACTGCCCCCCCAGCAGGCCGCCCTCGCCAGTCTGCGCGA
Organism: Deinococcus marmoris; assembly: GCF_001949125.1. GTDB lineage: Bacteria > Deinococcota > Deinococci > Deinococcales > Deinococcaceae > Deinococcus > Deinococcus marmoris_A. The sequence goes on along the minus strand of NZ_MSTI01000066.1, from coordinate 129,265 downwards.
CGAACACATCGACTTTCTGATCGTGGTATTGGATGGACACCATCCCGTGGCGGCCATCGAACTGACTGGCAAAACAGTCCACCACGCCGAACAGCGCCGCAGGGACGAGGCCAAGGATCTGGCCTTTCGCAGCGCTGGAATGCTGTTGCTGCGCCTGCGGGCGGAGGAAGACCACACCCAGGCCAGCCTGGAAGCGCTGCTGTGGCAACATCTGCGCCCCGCCCAGCGCGAGCTGGTGATCTGAATGCCAGATCGGGGTTTTCCCTCTCTTTCTCACCTGGGTAACGCCACGGCAAAGCCCACAGCCGTAGCCTTGGGTATGTTGGCCTCCTCCCTGACTGGACGCCCCGCTGCACCTGAAACCAGCGGGGCCTGTGAAGTGGCGCTGCGGGCGCTGGGGCAGGCGCTGGAAGCCCATGACAGCGAGATGAAAGGCCACACGGACCGGGTGACCGAACTGGCCAGGTGGATGGCCGAGGCCCTGGCCTGGTCTCCGTCGCAGCGTCAGGCGCTGCGCTGGGGGGCGTACCTGCACGACGTCGGCAAGATCGAAATCCCGGACACGGTGCTGTACAAGCCGGGTCCACTGGACGCCTCGGAATGGGCGGTTATGCGCTCGCATGTCGAGGGTGGCGTCCAGTTCGCTGCCGCGCTGGGTTTTGTGCCTGAGACGACGCTGCGGGTGATTGCCGATCACCACGAACGCTGGGACGGTCAGGGGTATCCGGCAGGCAAGGCGGGATGTCAGATCAGTCTGGCGGGCCGGGTTCTCGCACTCTGCGATGTTTATGACGCGCTGATCAGCGATAGGCCCTACAAGAAGGCGTGGACGCCGCAGGAAGCGCTAGCTGAGATCGGCGCGCAGGCTGGGCGGCAGTTCCTGTATTGACGGTAGTGTTCGTGGCCTTGCTGCGGCAGCGGAGGGCAGACGCCGAATGGGCTGGACTGTCCTGAACGGATGTCTGCATTAATGCAGGTACGCGGGCTGTCCCTCCTGGTATGTCTGGATGAATTCCACGCCCAGTCCATCATCGGCCCCATTTCAGTCTGCCGGGATTAGGCTCTGCGTACCACGCGTTAGCTTTAGCCTCCTGTTGGCAGCCTAGGATGGCGCACTCAGCAAGCGCTGTAGTCTGCCAGTGCGCCCGCTGTCACTCCTGCGGCCTTGAGCCGATACGCGTTTGGTGGAACGATTGGGCCAGACTGAAAGCGAGTAAGAGAGGGGCGGGTTCCGGGCGTGGCGTGGAGGATCGGCGCTGTTCCGATTCCTGCACGAAACAAACGGAATCCGTGTGACAGGCATTCTGCCGCGTGGAACCAAACACATCAACTGCTCCTTGCTTCTGGCCGCGTGCTGGAACCGGATCACCGCCTCAAGCTGCCCTGATTTCCCAGAAGTGACGGCCAGACGGCTTCTCGTTTTTACTCCTCGTCTGGGGACGGCCAGACTGCTACCGGGCGTCCCAGCAGGTAACCCTGGGCACGGTGGCAACCCAGGGTGCGCACCGCCTCCAGTTGCGCCGGGGTTTCGATGCCCTCCGCAACCAGTTCAAGGTCCAGACTCGACGCGAAGACTTGCAAAGCGCTCATGAACCGCTGGGCTTCTGGTTGTTCGTCGAGGGTGACGATCAGGTTCCGGTCGAGCTTGAGCACATCGAATGGCAGGTGCAGCAGGCGTCCGAGATGGGCTTCACCTGCTCCAAAGTCGTCCAGAGCGATCTGGACGCCCAGCCGCCGCAAGGCCCTGAACTGTTCGAGGACCCCGGGGAGGTCTGCCAGCACCCCCCGCTCGGTCAACTCGAGTTCCAGGGCACCCGCCTCCAGCCCGGCCCGGTCCAGCGCAACCTGCACCACTTCCACGAAATCTGGACGCGCGAACTGCACCGGTGAGACGTTGACCGCGATCCTCAGGCCGGGAAAACCGTCCTTGCGCCAGACGGCGAGCTGGGCGCAGGCGGTGTCCAACACCCACTGACCGATAGAAATGATGAGGCCAGACGCCTCCGCCGCCGGGATGAACTGGGCCGGCGACACCACCTCGCCGCCCGCCGGGAACCAGCGCAGCAGGGCCTCCAGACACCTCACCTCGCCGCTCTCCAGATCGACCTGCGGCTGGTAGTGGACCTGAAACTCGTCGCGTCCCAGCGCGCCCCTCAGTCCGCTCGCCAGTTGCAGGCGGGTCCGCGCTTCCTCATTCATGCCCGGCCGGTAGTGCCGCCAGCCGTTCTTGCTCTCACGCTTGACCTGATACATCGCCAGGTCGGCATTTTTCAGCAGGTCTTCCGGGGTCTGCCCGTCTCCTGGAAACACCGCGATCCCGGTCGAGGCAGTCACGAACACCGTCTGCCCGGCCACCTGGAAAGGCTGATCCAGAGCGCTGCACATCCCCAGGGCGAGGGCGGCCGACCGGTCCTCGTCCAGCACCCCGCCCACCATGACCGTGAACTCGTCGCCGCCGATCCGGGCCAGCACCTGTTCGTGTCCGTCCGTCAACATCACCTCACGGCGTAGCACGGACGTGATCTGGATCAGCAGCGCGTCTCCGGCATGGTGCCCCAGGGTGTCGTTGACGGCCTTAAAACCGTCCAGGTCCAGATAGAACAGGGCAAACGGCGTGCAGGCCGAGATGGCCTCCGTCAACCTTGCAATCAGTCCGGCGCGGTTAGGCAGTCCCGTCAGGGCGTCATGGTGGGCCAGATGGGTCATGGTCTCGGCCTGGGAGCGTTGCCGCTCCGCTTCCAGCACGGCCTGTTCGGCGCGGCTGCGGGCTTCGAGCACCGCGAGGGACTGCGCCTCCTTCTGGCGGGCGTACTCCGTCCGTTCCAGAGTCAACCCCAGACTGCGGACGGTGGTTTCCATCACGGCCTTGTCGGTGCGGGACCACTTTCTGGGTGTGAACAGCACAAAGACCATGATCCCGACCGGCTGGGCATTCATCAGCACCGGCAGGCTGGCGACGCTCTGGAAATGCGCCACCAGATGAGTATCATTGTCCTGTTCACCCCTACGCACATACTCGTTCTGATACAGCGGCTGGCGCGTCGTCCAGGGAATGAACAGGCTCTGGGCCCGCTCGAACTCGAAGCCGCGTTTCACCAGCGCCTGAAGTGCCGCACTGCGCATATCGCCCGTCTGCACCCGCCCGACCCAGCGCCCCCCGGTCAGTTCGTAGTAGTGGGCGTACCCCTCAGGCAGCATCGAGAGCACCAGTTCCTCGGCCTGCCGGATCAGCGGGTAAGGGTCACTGCCAGGAGTGAGCGTCCGCGTAATGCTGGAGAAGCCCTCCAGCGCGCGGGTGCGGGCGGCGAGTTCGCTGCTCCGCTCGCGCAGTCGCCGGCTGGTCTCGGCACGTTCCATCGCCAGACCCAGGCTGCGGCCCACGGCACTGATCATCGCCCGGTCCGCGTCCGTCCAGCGCCGGGTCTGCTGCGTGCCGACCACCAGGACCGAGGAAGGCTGTCCAGCCTGGAAATACGGATAAAAGGCCACAGCGCCGTGAACTGCTGCGTGCGAGAACCCTGCTTCCACCGCATCGAACCCGTCAATGAAAGTGCAATTCCTGGCCTGCACCGCCTGCAACAGGGTGGGTGTACCGAAGGCATATCCAGAGCGCGCAGCCGTCGCAGCTTCCAGGGTGACGTTGTCCGACACGACTCTGGCCTCCCACCGCCCCTGTTCAAGTTCGCCGTAGACCACTCTCAGTTCGGGCAGGTAGCTCTGCAAGACTTCCACCGCTTGCCGGGCGAGGACCCGCAGATCCGTCTCGCTGCCCACCGCCTCGGTCAGGGCCGCGAAGGCGCTCAGGGCCACTGTCCGCTCCAGAACGAGTTGTTCCTGTTCCTGGAGCTGGCGGATGCGGCCCAGCGCGACGGCGCACTGGCCACACAGCACCCGCAGAAAGCGCCGTTCCACCTCCAGAAAGTCGTGGGCTTGCAGGAAATCCAGCACCACCACGCCCAGCGCCCGCCCTTCCAGAACCATCGGCAGCACGGCGTTCGCCACGGTGGCCCGCCCCCCAGTCCGTTTTTCCAGTGCCGGATAGTCGGCCAGCAATTCGTCCGAGTGCCCGAAAAACAGGGGTGACTGACGGTTGATCACGTCGGCGGTGGGCGTGTTCATGCTGAGGGGGCCGTCCTGCCAGAGGGAAACCACGTCTTCCTGACCGGCGGTGGCGACGGCCCGGAGCTGGCCTGTCTCCAGCAGTAAGACCGTGCCTGCTTCGGCCCCCAGGGCCTCCAGGGCCGGATGGAGAATGACGCGGAAGACGTCTTCCTCCGACGATGTGGCCGCGAGAGTTTCAGTCACCTGTTGAAGATGTCCGATCAAGGCGGCCGCGCTCTGGGCGGCCTCCTCTGCGGAGGCAGGCTTTCTCGGATAGTGATAATCAGACATCTGTTCCTTGAGGACTGGTCAGCGTCACGCGATCTCCTCGACTTCAGCCTGAAGGGCGCTTGCACTGGCCCGGGTATACAGGGCGGTGGTCTTCAGCGAGTCGTGTCCCATGATCTGAGCCAGCCGGCGCAGCGGCACCTGCCGGGCCATGACAGAGCCGAAGCGGTGCCGCAGATCATGTGCGCTGATCTCCAGGCCCGCCAACCGGGCATATTTGCGGATCAGGTCACCCAGGGCACGCGGAGACAGCGCCGCGCCCTGCCGGGTGGAAGGAAAGAGGCGGGCCGATGGCCCGGGCAGCGCCGGGTGATACCTCCTGATGGCTGCGCGGGCGGCGGCGTCAAGGGCCACATCCCGCACTCTCTGGCCCCGGCCCGTCACCCGCAGCGTACCCTTCTCAGCTTCGAGGATCAGGTCTCGCCCCTCAAGCTGACAGGTCTCCCCAGCCCGGAGGCCAGTGTGCAGCATCACCACCACGATGGCCTGGTCTCTCAGGGAGCCGTGCCGGGTCACGCTGCGGACCAGCGCCCCCTCCTCCAGATCGTTCAGGCCCTGTGGAGTTGTGGGCACCAGCCGCATGAAGCGCACGTTCCGGGCCGGGTCACCTGAAGCCAGCCCGGTCTGCTGCGCCCAGCCGCAGAAGCGTTTGAGTGCCACCACGGCACGGTTGATGCTGGCTGGTTGAAGCCTGAGCAACTCAAGGTGGGTCAGGTAGCGGGTCAGCGCTGGCGTGCTGATGTGGTTGGGTTCGAACATCCGGCCTTCCAGGTCCGTTTCAAACCAGCAGGCAAAGTGTCGGACGTCGCTCAGATAGGCGCGCATTGTGCTCTCGCTGAGCGTTTTCAGAGCGTGCAGGTGGTTTCCGAACGCGCCGGTGACTCTCAGCGCTGTTGACGACAGTGGACTGGACAGGCGTTTCGATTCACGCAGAGGAGCAGGCTGGCAAGCGCCGGGGGCAAGTTCAGCCATAGGTCTGGCTCCTTAAGGGAGGAGAATGCCAGATAAGCATGGCCGCTCTGTAGAGTGTCTTGCGCCGATAATAGACGTTCTCGGGCCAGAACCCCAACTGATGGCCTTACGGATGGCAGCACGACACTGCATGCCCGCCTGCCCTTCTGCGTCGAAAAGTTCGCGTTCAAGTTGGACAGAGCCTGGGCCTTCGCCAGATGAGGCCCCCAGATGCTGAACGACAAACTGGGTATGGCACTTGCTGCACAGTGTGGCGCTCCCAGAGTGGCGCTCCCAGAGTGGCCCACGCTTTACCAAAGTTGAACAGAGAGCCGCTAGGGTCATCAGCATGAACACACCGGTGGTCACGCTTCTTTCCATCCTGGGCAGCGCAGCGCTGCTGGCCACCGCGCTGCCAGCCACCCCCAGCGCCGCCCAACTGGGGGGCCTGACGCCGCAGCAGGCCCTGGCGCAGGCGAACCAGTGGCGCGGCGCCGGCGGGCTGCAGAGTTACGTGACCAGCGCGGCGGTGGTGTTCAAGTTCCCCGACGGCAAGCAGCGCAGCGTGGTCCTGCCCACCAAGCAGATGGTGGTGGCCATCGCCCCCTACGTGAATCAGACCCATCCCTGCAAGACGCACTTCATGTCTGGCTGCCAGGGTGAGCTCGTGAAGAAGTCCATCAACGTCGTGGTCAAAAATCAGGCCGGGAAAACGGTCATGAACAAAACCATGAAGACCCTCCCCAACGGCTTTCTGGAGTTGTGGCTGGACCGCAACCAGACCTACCGGGTGTCCCTGAAAATGGGCGAAAAGACCACGACAGGCGTATTGACCACGCACGCAGACAGTGACACCTGCATCACCACGCTGCGGTTGCAGTAGCTGGGGAGCAGGTCAGCATAGAACCTCCCGACAGTCGCCGTTGGAGCAGCGCTCACCACGGGGCACTGAACACAAGCTGAACACTTGGTCTCTAGCCTGCCAGGTGAGGCTCACGCCTGCGGAGGTTCACCCATGACCCAGCACCAGCACCCAGCGGCGTCACCCAGCCGAGTCCTCGAAGTGCAGTTCAAAAACTGCTTCGATGCAGGCGAGTACGCGGGCCTGGAATACGATCTGGCCCAGACCCCCGGTGTCCACCACGCCCACCTGGACCGCACGCGCGGCGTCGCCCACCTGGAATACGATCCTGCCGTCGTCACTGAGGCTGCTCTGAAAGAGCGGCTGCATGCGGCGGGCTACGACTGTGCTTGCCAGGACTGCGCGCCGTCAAAGGTTCAGCCTGGCCATCCAGCGGAAACTGCTCCGCATGACCCCACCCAGCACGAGGACGCCCACGCCGGACACGACGAGCATGCAGGTCACGGCGAGGCGATGGTGGCCGACATGCTGCGCCGCTTCGTGGTCTCGCTGATCCTGACCGTTCCCATCGTGCTGTTCTCCCCGATTGGCGCGGTGGTGGGCTTCCGCGCCGCGCCGCCGTTCGGGCTGGACATGGCCTGGTTCGGCCTGATCCTGGCGACGCCCGTGGTGTGGTGGGGCGGCTGGCCGTTCATCTCCGCCGCCTGGCGGGCCTTGCGGCGGGGCGAGGCCAACATGATGACCCTGATCGCCCTGGGCATCCTGGTCTCGTACGTCTATTCGGTGTGGGCCACGGTGTTTCTGGGCTCGCAAGACGTCTTTTTCGAGGCCGCCGCGATGCTGACCACGTTCTCGCTGATCGGCCACTGGCTGGAGATGCGCTCGCGCTTTGCCACTGGGCGCGCGGTAGAAGCCCTGCTGAAACTGGCCCCCGATACCGCCCGGGTGGTCCGGGACGGACAGGAAGTAGAAGTGCCGGTCGCGCAGGTTGTCGTGGGTGACCTTCTGGCCGTGCGCCCCGGGGACCGCGTGCCTGTGGACGGCGAAGTGATGGCGGGACAGAGTTACGTGGACGAGAGCATGGTCAGCGGCGAGCCGCTGCCTGTGGGGAAAGCGGCGGGGGACCGCGTCACCGGCGGCACCGTCAACCAGACCGGGGCTTTTCAGGTGCGGGCCACGGCTGTGGGTGCCGACACGGCCCTGAGCCGCATCGTGTCCCTGGTGCAGAATGCCCAGGCTAGCAAAGCGCCCGCCCAGCGGCTGGCCGACACGGCAGGCAAGTACCTGGTGTTCGTGGCCATCGGCAGCGGCCTGCTGGCTTTTATCGTCTGGACCCTGCTGGGTCAGAGCGTGGTCTTTGCGCTCACCGCCGCAGTCTCGGCCATCGTGATTGCCTGCCCGGACGCGCTGGCGCTGGCAACCCCCACCGCTATTACCGTGGGCGTGGGTAAGGGGGCCAAAGAGGGGGTGCTGTTCAAGAATGCGGGCGCGCTGGAGGCCACCGCCAGCATCGACACAGTGGTCTTTGATAAGACGGGCACGCTGACCGAGGGCAAACCCGCCCTGACCGATCTGCGGCCCGCAAATGGCGTGGACAAAACCGAGTTGCTGCGCCTGGCCGCCTCTGCCGATCAGCCCTCGCAGCACCCGCTGGCGGCGGCCATCGTCGCCGGAGCGAAAGAAAGGGGCATAGCACTGAGTGAGGCACAGGATTTCGACTCGGTGCCGGGGCAGGGCGTGATCGCTGGAGTAGACGGCAAGCGCGTCCTGATCGGCAACCGCAAGCTGATGGATGGGGAGAACGTGGCGCTCGGGATTCTGGTACAAGAGGCCGAGACTCTGGCAGCGGACGGCAAGACCGCCATGTTCGTCGCCGCTGACGGTCAGCCCCTAGGCGTCGTGGCGGTATCGGACCGGGTGCGGCCCTCGGCAAGAATCGCCGTTCAGGCCCTGCATGAACTGGGCATTCAGACCGTGATGCTCACCGGGGACAATGCCCGCACAGCGGGGGCGGTGGCCCGTGAGCTGGGCCTGGATACGGTGATCGCCGACGTGCTGCCGGAAGAGAAATCCGCTCAGGTCAAAAAGCTTCAGGAGGGCGGCCGCAAGGTGGCCATGATCGGCGACGGCGTGAACGACGCGCCCGCGCTCGCACAGGCGGATGTGGGCATCGCCATCGGCGCAGGGACGGATGTGGCCGTGGAGACGGCGGACGTGGTGCTGGTCCGCAGCGATCCGGCCAGTGTCGCCGGGGCCATCACGCTGGCCCGGCAGGTGCGCGGCAAGATCAAGCAAAACCTGTTCTGGGCTGCCGGGTACAACTTGCTGGCCATCCCCTTCGCCGCCGGGGTGCTGTACCCGTCGCTGGGCACCCTGCTGCGCCCGGAGTGGGCGGCCCTGCTGATGAGCGCCAGCACCGTCATCGTGACTCTGAACGCGCTGTCGCTGAACCGGGTGAAGTTTGCACGGGCTGCACCCACACCTGCTCAGTCTGCGCCGTCTTAAGCCAGCGTTGAGGGAAGGCGCCGCTTTACAGGGGCTTAACAAGCCGCCCTGCACGATGGAAAGCGAACACTCAAAGCACATCCACTTCTTGTTCCATTCCCCCGGAGGTTTTTCCATGACTCATACGGATTCCGTTTGTTTCGTGTAGGAATCGGGACAGCGCCGATTCCTACACTCCACGTCCGGCAACGTTTTTTCTCCTTCTCGCCATCGTCGCGAATAGACGCCCATGAGGACGCTGCTCCTCCCGCTCGGATTATGGGTGTTTTCAACACTCTTTAATCGGAGCCCGTATCAAACCCCAGTTCCCCGCCTCATCCCCTCACATCCCGACTTTCAACCCATCGTTCAGGCGGCGGCGCGGCTGATCTGCACCGCGCCGGAATTTGATGCGCTGGCCCAGGCAGCGGGCCTGCGCGGCGTGGTGGACGGCGTGACCGATAGCGTGGGCCGGGCCACCCTACGCGCTGAACTCGACGGGCGCGTGGCCCACCTGTACGGCCTGAGCGAATCCGAATTCACCCACATCCTGGGCACTTTCCCCCTGATGGTGCAGGAAGTCAAGGATGCGGCACTGGCGGCTTACCGGCGACCTGGTGGCGTTGGTGGCGCTGCGCCTACTCAGGCCCCGTAAGGTGCCTTGCAAGGCTGAAACCGGCGGCATATGGATCAGACGAAATTTCGGATAACCCTGCCGATCTCGTGGGGGACCGACTCGTCGTTGACTGAAACACCGGGGAAGGCAGTATGCAGCCAGATATTCAAAATCCACACCAAAAACAGCCATTTTTGCCAGTTTGGCTGTCAATGGCTGTCAGACTTTTGTACCTCTAGGGACAACAAACGAAAAGACCCGCCTAGCGCGGGTCTTTTGTGGTGGGCGGTATAGGATTTGAACCTACGACCACTCGCTTGTAAGGCGAACGCTCTACCGCTGAGCTAACCGCCCGCACGGGGGTCTATCCTAATGGCCCAGGCGGACAGGATCAAGGGGCAAGTCCGACGGGGCAGCACTGGTACTCCAGTTCAGTCGGCCTGCCCGATGCTCACGGCAGTTTGTGCGTCTCGATGAAGTCGATCACCTGCTGCCGGGTGTCGCCCAGAAAGTTCAGGGGCCGCGCCATCGCCGCGATGATGGTGATGTGATTCAGGCCCGGCAGCACCTTCAATTCTGATGGCACGCCCGCTTTCTTCAGGGCCGCTTCCATCGTGACGCCGTTGTAGGGGTCCACCGTCGTGTCGTTGGCGGCCACCAGCAGCAGGTTGGGCGGCGCGTCCGGGCGCACATGGCGGTCCGGCATGATGTCGTCCGGGTTGCCGTTCGGTGGAAAGGCCACGGCGGTGGGTTCGCCCCGGAAATCGTAGGCGTACGGCCCGGCCACGCCGATCACGCCGCGCACCGCGCTGATGGGCACCCCCGCTTCCCTCAGCCAGCGGGCGTTGTCCACCATTTCCACGGCGTTGAAGCCGCCTGCCGAATGGCCCATCACGAACAGGTTGTCGGGATTGCCGCCGTAGCTCTGGGCATTGTCGCGCAACACCTTGAGGGCCTGGGCAGCGTCCTGCACGTAATCCGGGTAGCGGTGTTCGGGGGCCAGACGGTAATTCATCACGCCGGTCACGTAGCCCGCGCGGGCCAGCGACACGCCCACGAACTTGTGGCCTTCCTTGTCGCCGTTCTGCCAGGAGCCGCCGTGGATGAACAGCACCACTGGCGCATTCTGCACGTTCTTCGGCGCGTACACGTCCATTACGTTGCGCGGTGCTGGGCCGTAGCGCACGTTCTGGATCACGTTCAGGCCGTTCGTGGAGGTCACGGCGTTCAGGGTGTTCTGGGGCGAGCAGGCGGCCAGCGTCAGGCCAAGTGCGGCGGCGGCCAGACCCAGGCCAGCGGCGCGGGTGAATTTGCGTGAAGACATGAAAGAGAGGCTAATCCCGCGTTCCTGGCCCCGGTGCCGCCAAACGCACAGTTCGGCCCTGACCGGGCTTTAAATTGCTTTGGGAGTTGTGGGGCGTCCGAAGCCCCACAGACCCGCCGCCGTGGGGGCGCTAGCCTGCTGCGAATGCCTGTTGACGCCTTCTCAGATCAAGTCACCGACGTGCTGGTGGTGGGCGGCGGCCCGTCCGGTCTGGCGCTGGCCGCTGAACTGGCCGCGCTCAGTCTGAGTGTGCGCGTGGTGGCCCCGCATCCACCACAGCCCTTTGCGCCCACCTACGGCGCGTGGCTGGATGAATTACCCGCTTGGGCGCAGGTCTGCACGGCGCAGGTCTGGACCGATGTGCGCGTCTACACCAGTCCTCAGCCGACGCCCCTGCTGCGGCCCTACGCGCTGCTGGACAATGCCCGTCTGCTGGCAGCATTGCTGGAGCGGGCTGGGGAGGGGCTGTGCTGGACGCAGGGCAGAGTGACGGGCGCGGAGCAGCGCGGCAACCTCTGGCATGTCCGGGGCGAGGCGGGCGAGGAATGGGCAGCCCGGCTGGTGGTGGACGCCTCCGGGCACGGCGGCCTGCTGCTGCCCACACCATTTGAGGGCGGCGCGGCGCTCCAGACGGCTTACGGCATCGTGGCGCACTTCGCGCGTCCTCCCAGTCCCCCCGGTGCGATGGTCTGGATGGATTACCGCACCCCACACTTGGACCCAGCAGATGTGCGCGCCGAGCCGACATTTCTGTATTCCATGCACCTGGGTGAGGACCGATACTTCGTGCAGGAAACCAGTCTGATCGCCCGTCCCGCCCCCACCCGCGAATTTATGCAGACCCGTCTGTATGCCCGCCTGGAGGCACTCGGCACGCCCCCGCACGACACCGAATCTGACGAATGGGTGGCCTTCCCGATGAACGCGCCCGCACCTGTTCCTGGCCCGATTCTGGCTTACGGCGCGGCGGCGGGGCTGGTCCACCCGATCAGCGGCTTTCAGGTGGCCGGGGCGCTGAAGGATGCGCCGCGTGTGGCGCAGGCAGTGGCAACAGCACTTGAGAATGGGGAGGACGCTGCTGCCGCAGGCTGGAACGCCCTCTGGCCCCCGGAACGCCGCGCCGCGCGGGGGGTCCATCTGCTGGACCTGGGAGCATTATTGGAACTGCCTGGGGACTGTCTCGGGGACTTCTTCGCCGCCTTCTTCCGCCTGCCCGCCGCCGAGTGGCACGCTTTCCTCGCGCCGCATACCGGGGTCCGTGAACTGGCCCGCAGCATGCTCAAGGTGTTTGCCCACGCCCCGAACGCTGTGCGACTGCCCCTGGTCCGTGCCGCACTGGCGCACCCCGGCGTCAGCCTGCGCGCCCTGCGGGAAGCGGCCCGCATGAAGGAATCTGCCCGCTTTTCCCATCCTCCAGACGCCGCAGCAGGCCACCCTGGGGGCATGACAAACTCCGATACAACCCAGCGTGAAGCCAACAGCGGTGACGTGGACCAGCAGGAAGTGATCGAGGAGGGGATGCAGGGCGCAGTCGGCAACGTGAATGCCGACGGTCTGGCCCCCGGCGTGGACCGCGAGGAAAAACTGGAGGAATTGCGCGAGAACATGGCGGAAGTCAGCGGCCAGCAGCAGTAATTTTCAGCCAGTCCTCCGGGATTTCTCTTCCTCTCTCGTCATCTGGGCGAGAGGGGATTTTCTTTCTGACACGTCCACCCGCCTTGCCTGCTCCGTTGTCGGTCCCAGACCCTCGTTGAGAGATGCCAGTGGTGGAGGGGGTGTACGGAACTGCGGTTTCCAGACGCCTATACTGCCCCCATGTCCCTCCTTGACATGATTGGCCCGGTGATGATCGGCCCCAGCAGCAGCCACACGGCGGGAGCTTGCCGCCTGGGTCTGGTGGCCCACCACCTGCTGGGCGAGGCCCCAAAGCGGGCCAGGATCGGCCTGCACGCCTCGTTTGCCAAGACGGGGCGCGGCCACGGCACGCATCTGGCGCTGGTGGCCGGTCTGCTGGGCTTCATGCCGGATGATTCCCGCCTGCCCCGCGCCTTTGAGGAAGCGGCGGCGGCGGGTTTTGAATATGAATTCAAGAATGTGGATCTGGGCGACGTTCACCCCAACACCGCCCACATTGAGCTGTACGGCGATGAGGAGAAGGTCACGGTGCAGGGCAGCAGCACGGGCGGCGGCGTGATTCTGGTGACGGCGGTGCAGGGTCTGGGCGTCAACTTCGGCGCGTTCAGTCCCACCGTCCTGCTGCGCTACACCGACGCGGTGGGCATGATCGCCCGGATTGCCAGCACCATCGCCGCCGATGGCGTGAATATCGCCGCCCTGACCTGTACCCGCCAGACGCGCGGCGGTCAGGCGCTGCTGGCGATTGAGCTGGACGCGCCCCTCAGCCCACAGGCGCTGGCCTTTCTGGACCACTGGCCGGACACCAACTGGGTGCGCCTGCTGCCCAAATTGATGGACGGATAGGGTGCGTCGTGTGTCTGAAAGCCAGGGACCGATCCCGTCTCCTGGCCGTCAGACCGTTTCCTATTTCTTCGGCTTCAGTAGGAGCACCCGTGAGGTCCTGTCGTCGTTCAGCGGGTGGCCCGAGGCCAGCAACCAGCCCTGATCGTTGATGACACTGACATAGGAAAGGCTCCAGCCGTCCACCCGGATGGGCGCATAACTGCGGGCCGCGTGGTCATACAGGAAGATGTTGGTGTCTAGGGTGTTCACCACGGCCTGACCCCTGTTGTTCAGCGAATTCACGAACACTGTATCTGAGCCTCTGGGCGGCGACAGCAGCAGCCCCCTGCCCGCGCCCGCCTCCCAGACGTGCAGGGCCGCGCCGTCGTCGTCGCTGCCGAGGATCAGGCCCGCGTCGTTGATGAATTCGGGGGTCCAGCCCTTTTCTGCGGCCCGCGTCACCTTCGCGCCCTGTGAGACGCCGTTCTTGGACACCACATCTCCCGCCGCATTGACCGCCGTGGCGTAGACCTGACCCAGCGGGATGATCTTGCCGCCCGGCTTCCACAGGTAACTCGCGCCCCCGGTCTGGGCCGAGGCGACGACGTTCAGGTTGGAGGAACACCCCCGAACGCCCACGAACAGCCCGTGCGTTCCCGTGCCCGGAAAGGCGATGGGGCTGAAGGTCTTGCCGTCGTAATACAGCGGCGGCGTGTCGTTGAAGGTGTTGATGACCATGCGCCCGTCGTCTGCCAGACAGTGCCGCCCCGCCGAGCTGGACACTTCCCCGCCCCTGGCGGCGGCAGGCAGCGTGACGGGCTTGAGGGCCGCGCCAGACCACACGAACAGGGCGTCGGGAGTCTTGCCCTGCACGGCGGCGAGCAGCACCGCACCCTTATTGTTCAGGGCCAGCGGAAAGGTCTGGGTATACCCCGGCGGGACGGGGGCAACCTGAACGCTGTACGTCGCCCCTTTCGGCGTCAGTGTGGTGGTGGGCAGCGGCGCGGCCCCGGCACTGGAGGCCAGCAGGCCGAGCAACACGGGAGCAACGGCGGACGGAAGGCCAGGTCTGTTTCGCATGTTCACCCTCTGTCCGCCCGGCCAAGTGAAGGTGTCGCCCCACGAGCGTCACCGGAAAGGACATGGCAAAAGTGTAGGCGTCGGTGCGCGTGGGCGCATCACCCCTCCCCCCGGAACCCCAGCGTCCACCCCACCTCTGCCGCCGCGCCGTGCAGGGCGCGCAGCAGGCTTTCAGAGGCCGTCATCCGCGCCGTGGGCAGGCTGAGGCCCAGCGCTGCCAGCACCGCGCCGCCCTCGCCACGCAACGGCACGGCCAGCCCGCTCGTTCCCAGCGCCCACTCGTCCCGGCTGAGCGCGTGGTTCTGTTTGCGGATGCTGCGGGTTTCGGTGTCCCAGGCTGCGGAAGTGCCCAGTGTGAAGTCCGTAAATGTCTGCGAAGGCTGGGGGAGAGGATATCCCGCCAGCGCCAGCAACAGTTTTCCGCTGGCGGTGGCATGGGCAGGCAATTCGAAATCCAGTTCTCCGGCCACGGGAGGCCCGTCACGCCCCTGCACGCTGCGGGCCACGCATAACACCTGATCACCGTGTAGCACGCAGAGGAAGGCCAGCAGATGTGTGCCGCGTGCCAGCCGCTCCATCGCGTCGTGGGCGGGGGCGTACCACGGCAGTGAACCGTAAAGCGCGCTGCTCAGCTTCAGCAGCCGCCAGCCCAGCCGGTAGCGCCCCCGCCCCACCCGCACCAGCAGTCCCGATGCCGAGAGCGTTTGCAGTTGCTCATGCACCGTGGACGTGGGCTGATTTAAGTGTTGCGCCAATTCTGAAAGCGTCCATTCGGTGCGGTCTGCGTCAAACAGTTCCAGTACCCGGACGGCGGCTTCAACGGTGGCATGGGTGCGGGGCATTTATGGCGTGTGGGATGCGACAAGGACAGACTTGGCCTCATCTCTGACCCCTCTCCCGCAAGGGTAGAGGGGCGTTGCGAAGCAACGGGGTGAGGGGGCCACCGGGCAATTCCAGACTTCAACAAGTTCTCTTGAATGTCTCTCCATAGCACCTACCCTAGCGCCACTTTCCGCCATACCCGGAAAATCACTCCACTTCCGCGCCCTAAAGGCGAACCATAGTTCCATGACCTCAACCCAGCCTGATGCTCCCGTCATTCGCGCTCCCCGTGGACCGCAGCGCACCGCCAAGGGCTGGATTCAGGAAGCGGCCAAGCGAATGTTGATGAACAACCTGGACCCGGAGGTGGCCGAACACCCCGAGGAACTGGTGGTTTACGGTGGGCGCGGCAAGGCGGCGCGCAACTGGGAGGCGTTTCACAAGATCGTGGAAACGCTGGACCGCCTGGAAAACGACGAAACGTTGCTGATCCAGTCCGGCAAACCGGTGGCCGTGCTGCGAACCCACGAATTTGCCCCACGCGTGATCCTCGCCAATTCCAATCTGGTGCCGAACTGGGCCACCTGGGAGGAATTTGACCGTCTGGATCAGGCCGGACTGATGATGTACGGCCAGATGACCGCCGGAAGCTGGATCTACATCGGCACGCAGGGCATCTTGCAGGGAACGTATGAGACGTTTGCGGGCGCGGCGGACAAGCACTTTGGCGGCAGTCTGAAGGGAACGATCACCGTCACTGCGGGCCTGGGCGGCATGGGCGGCGCGCAGCCGCTGGCGGTCAAGCTGGCGGGCGGCGTGAGCATCACCGTGGAGGTTGATCCCACGCGAATTGCCAAGCGCCTGGAAACCCGCTATCTGGACGAGGTGGCCGACAATCTGGAGGACGCCATCAAGCGCGCCGAGGGGTACAAGGCGGCGGGGGAGGCCCGCTCCATCGGCCTGCTGGGCAACGCCGCCGAGATCATCCCGCAACTGGTGGAGCTGAACTGGACCCCGGATCTGATCACAGACCAGACCAGCGCCCATGACCCGATGTGGGGCTACCTGCCCGTCACCACGCCGGATGAGGACGCTGCTGTGTTGCGGAAGGATCAGCCGGAGGTCTACAGAAAGCGGGCCTACGACGCGATGGCCGCCCACGTCCGCGCCATTCTGGAACTTCAGAAACGTGGTGCGGTGGCCTTTGATTACGGCAACAACCTGCGCCAGCGCGCAAAAGAGGCGGGCGTGGAAAATGCCTTCGACTACCCCGGCTTCGTGCCCGCCTTTATCCGTGATTCCTTCTGCGAGGGGCGCGGGCCATTTCGCTGGGTGGCGCTGTCCGGTGATCCAGAGGACATTTACGCCACCGACAGGGCGCTGCTGGACCTGTTCCCCGAGGACGCCCGCCTGCAATCCTGGCTGAGCTACGCCGCCGATCAGATTGCCTTCCAGGGCCTGCCCGCCCGCATCTGCTGGCTGGGCTACCGCGAACGCGATAAGGCGGCGAAACTGTTCAATGACATGGTGGCCGATGGCCGTTTGAAAGCTCCCATCGTGATCGGGCGCGATCATCTGGATGCGGGCAGCGTCGCCAGCCCGTACCGCGAGACGGAAGCCATGCTGGACGGCTCTGATGCCGTGAGCGACTGGCCGCTGCTGAACTTCGGCATCGGCATTGCCTCTGGCGCGGCGTGGATGAGCTTTCACCACGGCGGCGGCGTGGGCATGGGCTTTAGCCAGCACTCCGGTCTGGTGGCCCTGGCCGACGGCACCCCGGAAGCTGCCGAACGCCTGAGCCGCTGCCTGACCAACGATCCCGCGATGGGCGTCCTGCGCCACGCCGACGCGGGGTATGGGTTGGCGCAGGACGTGGCGCGTGAACGGGGGCTGGATCTGCCGAGCCTGGGCATTGGGAACAAGCCATGAACGTATTGGCGCTGTCAACGTTGGGAAGACTCACCGCCTGCGCTCTGATCGCCGGGGCTGCGGCGCTGGCCCAGGCGCAAACGCCGCCCACGCCTCCCATAACTCCGGTGCCCCTGCCAGATGGGCGGATCATTCAAGTCAGCGCCCCGCCCGCCCAGGCCCACCCGGATGGAGGCTGGATGGACTGGCGACTCCATTTCAAACGGACCAGTCTGGACAGACGGTTTACTGCTCTGGGCTTCGTGCAAAGCTCAAACAACCCCAAACACGATCCGGTGGAAGTTCATCTGGTCAAGCCCTCTGGTCAGATCATCCCCCTCAGGAACAGCGACGTGGTTGACGTTCTCTGGACCATAGACGGGCAGTATCTGATCGGGCAGGGCAGCAACACCCTGAGACTCTGGAACACCAACGGCGGCCTCCGTGTCCGGCAACTGCCCCGGATGGATCGGCTGGACGTGATCCCAAATCTGGTGTGCGTCGCGGTGCGAGACTTCACCGACAGCGCGGGGAATGAGACCGATGTCTGGACGGTTTACCGCCTGCACATCCCTTCCCTGCGACCAGCCGGACAATTTAAACTTCCAGAAGAACCCACTGAACGCCAGAGGTTCTGCCGATGAGCCAGCCTACCCACCTTCCCTACGCCGGAATCCCCACCTTCGCCCGCGCCCCGTTTCAGCAGCCGGACGGCGACTGGACTGCGGACGTGGCCGTGCTGGGCATTCCCTACGATATCGCTTTAGGCTTTCGCCCCGGCGCACGCTTCGCGCCGCGTGCCTTGCGGGAGGCGTCCCTGCGCTACGTGCCGCCCTTTACCGGGCTGGACGGCGTGACCCGTTTGCAAAACGTTTCCTTCGTGGATGCCGGGGATGTGGTGCTGCCCTCGCTGGAGCCGGAGCTGGCGCGGGAACGCATCACCGCAGCGGCGAGGCTGGTCAAGGCGCGTTGCCGCTTTCCCGTCTTTCTGGGCGGCGATCACAGCGTGTCGTATCCATTGCTGAGGGCTTTTGACGATCAGCCCGAATTGCACATCATCCAACTGGACGCGCATCTGGATTTCACCGACACGCGCAACGACACGCGCTACAGCAATTCCAGCCCCTTTCGCCGCGCCGCCGAGGAACTGCCCAATCTCGTCCACATCACCACCATCGGTCTGCGTGGCCTGCGCCATGACCCGGAGGCGGTGGCGGCGGCGCGGGCGCGCGGGCATACGCTGGTGCCGATGGAAGAGGTAGAGGCTAGGTTTTCGGGGATCGTGGAGGCACTACCCCCAGACCGCCCCGTTTACCTGAGCGTGGATGTGGACGCCTTTGACCCCGCCGTGCTGCCCGGCACCAGCAGCCCGGAGCCGGACGGCTTCTCGTATGCGCTGGCCCTACGTCTGATCGCGGCCCTGGCCCGCCGACATCAGATTGTCGCTCTGGACGTGGTGGAACTGGCTCCCAACCTTGACCCGACAGGCCGCAGTGAATTGATTGTCGCCCGGTTGATCCTGGAAACGCTGTGCGAGGTTTTCCATGACTGAGACGTTGTTTTCCGGCATTTCCCATCTCGTCACCCCCGCCCCCGGCTCCCAGCGCGGCGCGGCCATGCGCGAGTTGACGGTGATTGAAAACGCCGCCCTGCTCGTCCGTGACGGTCTAATTGCCTGGGTTGGAGCTGAAAAACAGGCTCCCCCTACCCCAGAGACACACGATCTGGGCGGCGTCGCCGTCGTTCCCGGCCTGGTGGACCCCCACACCCACGCCGTCTGGGCCGGAAACCGTCTGGCGGATTTTGAGGCGCGGGTGGCCGGGGTTCCTTACGAAACCATCCTGGCAGCGGGCGGCGGCATCCGCTCCAGTATTGCGGCGACGGCGGCGGCAACGGTAGAACAACTCGTCACGCTGGCCCGTCCGCGCTTGGCAGCCCTGCGGCAATCCGGTGCGACGACAATTGAGGTTAAGAGCGGCTACGGCATGGATTTTGACGCCGAGTTGCGGATGCTGCGGGCTGTTCAGGTGTTGGGCCATGAATTTGAACTCTCACCCACGCTGCTGATCCACGTTCCGCCCACCGAGAACCGCGAGGACTATGTGCGCGGCGTCTGCGAAACGCTGATTCCCGAAGTCGCCACCGAATCCCTCGCCACTGCCGTGGACGTGTTCTGCGAGGCCGAGGCGTTCTCGGTGGAGGAGACCCGGCAGATCTTTGAGGTGGCGCAGGCCCACGGCCTGAAGATCAAGCTCCATGCCGATCAATTTCACGCCATCGGCGGTACGGAGTTGGCCTGCCAGATGGGGGCATTGAGCGTGGATCATCTGGAGGCCAGCGGCCCGGCGCAGATTGCGGCGCTGGCTGCGTCCAATACGGTGGCAACCATTCTGCCCGGTGTGACCCTGCATCTGGGCCTCCCCGCCGCGCCGGGCCGCGCGCTGATCGACGCGGGTGCAGTGGTGGCGGTGGGAACGGACCTCAATCCGGGCAGTTCTCCGCTGTTCAGCGTGCAGATGGCGCTGGCGTTATCGGTCCGCCTGAACGGCCTGACCCCCGCCGAGGCATTGACCGCCTGCACCGTCAATGCCGCCGCCGCGCTGGGCCTGTCTGACCGAGGCAGCCTGAGTGTGGGAATGCGGGCCGATTTCCTTGCCCTACACGGCCCCGACTGGCGCGAGCTGCCATATACGCTGGGCGCGAACCCGGTGCGCGATGTATTTGTGGGAGGGATAAAACTATGATTCTTGACCGAAGTTTATCGCTGGAAGACTTTATCCGCGTGGTGCGCGGCGGCGAGAAGTTGGAGCTGTCGGACGCGGCCAGGGAACGCATTCTCAGGGCACGCGCCGTCATTGAGCGCATCGTGGAAGGTGGCGCGGCGGTGTACGGCATCAACACCGGCTTCGGCAAATTCGCCAGCGTGCGCGTGGGCAACGATGACCTTCAGAAGCTTCAATACAACCTGATCGTCTCCCACGCCATCGGTGTGGGTGATCCTCTGCCTGCCGAGGTGGTGCGCGGCATGCTGTTGTTGCGGGCTGTTTCACTGTGTCAGGGCCATTCGGGTGTGCGCCCGGAAGTCGTGGAACTGTTGCTGGCCCTGCTGAACGCCGGGGCGCATCCGGTGGTTCCCGCACAGGGCAGCGTGGGTGCGTCGGGCGATCTGGCTCCGCTGGCGCATCTGGCGCTGGCCCTGATCGGCCTGGGCGAGATTGAATACGGAGGAGAGGTCCGCCCCGCTACCGACGTCCTGAACGAGCTGAACTTCGCGCCGCTGATCTTGCAGGCCAAGGAAGGACTCGCGCTGATCAACGGCACGCAACTGATGGGCAGCCTGCTGGGTCTGGCCCTCACGGACGCCCGCACGCTGCTGGGCACGGCCAACCTTGCGGCGGCGATGACGGTGGAAGCCCTCTACGGCTCGCACCAGCCCTTCCGCGCCGACTTGGTGGGCCTGCGCCCGCATCCCGGCGCGGTGGCCGTGGCTGCCGAGTTGCGCTACCTCCTGCGCGATTCCGAAATTGCCCCCAGTCACGCCGAATGCGGCAAGGTGCAGGACCCGTACTCGTTGCGGGCCGTGCCCCAGGTCCACGGCGCAACCCATGATGCGCTGGCCCAGGCCGCCCGCGTGCTGGACACCGAATTCGCCTCCGTGACCGACAATCCGCTGGTCTTCCCAGAAACGGGTGAAGTGGTGTCCGGCGGCAATTTCCACGGGCAGCCGCTGGCCGTCACCGCCGACGCCCTCAAGGTGGCCGTGGCCGAGTTGGGCAGCATCAGCGAACGCCGCTGCGAGCAGCTTCTCAACCCGGCCCTCAGCGGTCTGCCGGGCTTCCTGGCGGCGCACGGGGGCCTCAACAGCGGCCTGATGATCGCGCAGTACACGGCGGCAGCCCTGGTCAGCGAGAACAAGGTGCTGGCCCACCCCGCCAGCGTGGACAGCATCCCCACCAGCGCCAATCAGGAGGATCACGTCAGCATGGGCGCGCACGGCGCACGCCAGTTGCGTCAGATTCTGGGGCATGTCCAGACCATCGTCAGCATTGAACTGCTGTGCGCCGCTCAGGCGCTGGATTTCCAGCAGCTCCGCGCAGGCGTGGGCGTGCAGGCCGCTTACGAACGTATCCGCGAGGTAGTGCCTTCTATGGAAGAAGACCGCTATTACCGCCCCGATCTGCTGCGCTTGCGGGAGCTGGTGGTGGGCGGCGAGCTGCTAGAAGTGGCCGGGTAAAGCCAAGCGTCCGGCCTGTATGGACGCTATTCCGGTCCACACGTCTAGAGGACTCAGACAGGCGCGTTAGCATGGGTCTCTATCCCGCTGTTTCTCGCCCTATCTGGAGGACTTGATCATGACTACCCTTGAAGCCTTGATGAACGCCCCCGCCCCTGCCTCGGCCTGGGTGCTGGAGCGCGACTGCCAGGAAACCGGGCTGGACCCCCAAGACATCCGCGACGAGATGGCCCGCCGCATCCGCGAGATGCGCGACAGCATTGAGCGCGGCCTGAACAGCAGCGCGAAAAGTATCACCGGTATGGTGGGCTGGAACGCCAAGGGTCTGTGGGATTCCCCCGATGCCCTGAACGCCCCGCTGATCCGCCGCGTGCAGGCCTACGCGATGGCCGTCAACGAGGAAAACGCCCGCATGGGCCGCATTGTCGCCGCGCCCACGGCGGGCAGCGCGGGGACCATTCCCGGCGCGCTACTGGGCGTGGCCGATCACTTGGGCATCCCCGACGACAGACTGGTGGACCCGATGATTCTGGCCGCTGGCGTGGGCAAGGCCATCAGCAAGCGCATGTTCATCTCCGGCGCGGCGGGTGGCTGCCAGGCCGAGATCGGCTCCAGCGCCGCGATGGCTGCCGCCGCCGTCGTGGAACTGCTGGGAGGCACGCCCCGCGCCGCCATTCAGGCCGCCAGCATGGCCCTGATGAACACCATCGGTCTGGTCTGCGATCCGGTGGGAGGTTACGTGGAAGTCCCGTGCGTCAGCCGCAACGCCTTCTTCGCCGTTCACGCCGTCAGCGCGGCGCAACTGGCGCTGGCGCAACTGGAATCCTTCATCCCCCCCGACGAGGTGCTGGGTGCTATGGCTGCCGTGGGCCGCATGATGCCCGCCGAACTGCGCGAAACGGCGGAGGGCGGGCTGGCGCAAACGCCGACAGGATTGGCTGTGACGGCCCGTATGGAAGGCCGGGGCGAAGACGGCGGTACAGGCATGGTTGAATTGCCGATGGCGTGAGTCTTTTTTTCCTCTCCCCTTGAGGATGACTGGTACAGCCGCTTGCGGAGACAGGTGTCGAAGGCGGCGATGGTGAGGGGATCACCGCCAAAACTCTGGACGCAAAGAACAGAAAAACGCCGCCCCGGATTAGTTCCGAGGTGGCGCAGGTTTTAAGAGGGCTTACGCAGCGGCGATGGTCGCCAGTGCCTTCTCGTTCTTGAGGGTGATCTTGCCGTAGCCCGCGCTGATCACGCCTTCGCGGCTCAGCTCGCCCACCACCTTGGTGACGGTCTCGCGCACGCTGCCCACGGCGGCGGCCAGTTCGTCGTGCGTGGCGTAGATCATGGTGTCGCCGTTCTCGGTCTGGGTGGCCAGGGCCGTGTCCTTCAGCTCCAGCAGCTCGCCAGCAATGCGGGCGCGCAGGCGCTTGCCCACCAGCCGGTAGATGCTCTCGTAAGCGCGTTCCAGGGTCTTGACCAGATGGGTGGTCACCACCAGATTGTCCTCGGCGCTCATCAGGGCGGGGTTGATCACGTCGATGCTGCTGTCGGTCACGGCTTCGGCAAAGTAGGCGCGGTTCACTCCGGCCAGGGCTTCCTCGCCAAAGTACTCGCCGGGCTTGACATAACGCAGGGTCAGGCCGTTGCCGTCGTCGTCCATGGTATGCACGCGCACCAGACCGCTGGAAACGCGGTACAGCATGTCGCTCTTGCCGGGGTAGAGGATGACAGCTCCGGGGCGGTAGGTCACGGTATCGACGAAGGTGCGGGCGGTGCTGTGTTGGGTCTGGGTCATTGTGGTCGCCTCCTGGGCGTTTTGGGTAGGGGATAGGGAGGTCGGGGCCATTCCCGACGTGCTTACAGTGTAACCTATCTCTACAATTTTGTAAACACTTTTGTTTCTTTAAACACCGTTTAGCTGACAAAGTCTGACGGTGAGCTGATGAACGGAATCACTGATCTGGACTGCAAAATCTCGCCTCGTGTCTCTGGTTTCACTCTCACCTCGACTTCATCTGTGATACGTGTCCAGAGAGTGTCAAGGTTCAATCTGGTCTTTTTCCAGCTTGTGCCGGGCGCTGGAGCAAACTTCAGAATCGCAATTGAGCAGGCCATCAGAGCGAGAACAGCGCCCGAAGCCAGTTGCCCCGGACGCCCTTTCTACCGCCTCTCTGTAAATTGTGGGTTAATGCTCGAAGCTCAGTCGCTCAGGCTCAAACCTCGTCCTCACGGCGGATCGGGAAGGCGCTGATCACGCTGTCCTTGTCACCGATATTGATGACCTTGACGCCCTGGGCATTGCGCCCGGTCACGCGCACTTCTTCCACGCGGGTGCGGATGACCGTGCCCTTCTCGGTGAGGACCATCAGTTCCTCGTCGCCGGCCACGCGGGCCAGTGTGACCAGCTTGCCCGTCTTGTCGGTCACGTCCAGCGTGATGACGCCCATGCCGCCGCGCCCCTTGGCCGGGTAGTCGCCCACCGGGGTGCGCTTGCCCAGCCCCAACTCGCTGACAGACAGGAGTTCGCTGGTGTCGTCGCCGCCGGGGACCAGGGCCATGCTCACCACGGCGTCGTCCTCGCCCTCACGCAGGCGGATGCCGATGACGCCCTGGGTGGCGCGTCCGGTATCGCGCACCTCGCCGCTCTGGAAGCGCATGGCCTTGCCGTTGCGGGTCGCCAGCACCACATGATCGTCGTCCTGCACGATGCCCACCCCGATCAGCTCGTCGCCGTTCACAAGGTTGATGGCGATCAGGCCAGCCGAGGTGATGTTGCCGTAGTCGGTGATCATGGTCTTCTTGACCACGCCCTTGCGGGTGGCGAAGATGAAGCAGCCCTCTTCCTCGAAGCTGCCCACGCTCAGGACGCTGGCGATGTTCTCGGTGTCGCGCAGGCTGGGCAGCAGGTTGCGCATGTGCGTGCCCTTGGCGTCGCGGCCCGCTTCCGGCAGGTCGTAGATCTTCTCGTGGAAGACGCGGCCCTGATCGGTGAAGAACAGCAGGAAGTCGTGCGTGCTGCCCACGAAGACGCGGGTGTTGATGTCCTCGTCGCGCAGCTTGCCCCCCGATGCGCCGCGCCCGCCGCGCTTCTGCTCGCGGTAGGCGGCCAGATTGGTGCGCTTCAGGTATCCGGCCTTGGTCATGGTGATCACCATGTCTTCCACGGCGATCAGGTCTTCCTTGGAAATGTCGTCTTCCAGAATGGAAATGGTGCTGCGCCGCTCGTCGCCGTAACGGTCCCGGATGTCGCGGATCTCCTTCTTGATCTCGCGCCACAGCAGCTTCTCGTCGCCCAGGATCGAGCGCAGGCGGGCAATGATCACGCTCAGCTCGTCATGCTCGGCCTGAATCTTCTCGCGTTCCAGACCCACCAGCCGTTGCAGGCGCATGTCCAGAATCGCCTGCGCCTGAATCTCGGACAGGGTGAAGCGCTGCATCAGGGCGTCTCTCGCCTCGGCGCTGGTGTTGCTGGCGCGGATGCGGGCGATCACCTCATCGATGTCGTCCAGCGCTTTCAGCAACCCTTCCAGCACATGGGCGCGTTCCTCGGCCTTCTTGAGTTCGTAGGCGGTGCGGCGGGTCACCACGTCCTGGCGGTGGTCCAGGAAGTAGCGCATGGTGTCCACGAGGGGCAGCACGCGCGGCTCACCGTTCACGATGCTCAGGTTGATGACGGTAAAGGTCCCCTGGAGCTGCGTGTACTTGTAGAGCTGATTCAGCACCAGGGTGGGAATCGCGCCGCGCTTGAGTTCAATGACGATCCGTACCGGATCCTTGCGGTCCGATTCGTCGCGCAGGGCCGAGATATCGGGGATTTTCCCGGCCTTGTACATCGCCGAGATGGTCTGAATCAGGTTGGTCTTGTTCACCTGATACGGAATCTCGGAAATGATGATCTGGTTGCGCCCGTTCTTTTCCTCGATGCGGGCCTTGCCGCGTACCTTCAGGCCGGAGTGCCCGGTGGCGTAGGCCTCGCGGATGCCCATCTTGCTGATGCGGCCCCCGGTGGGGAAATCCGGCCCCTGGACGTGTTCCATCATCTCATCCAGATTGATTTCTGGTTTGTCCACCATCGCCAGCAGGCCGTTGCAGATCTCGGTCAGGTTATGCGGTGGGATGTTGGTCGCCATGCCCACGGCAATCCCCGTCGCGCCGTTGATCAGCAGGTTCGGCACCGCCGAGGGCAGCACCGAGGGCTGAACGGTGGTGTCGTCGTAGTTGGGCTTCATGTCGACGGTTTCTTTCTCTAAATCCGCCAGCACTTCCTCGGCCACCTTGGTCATGCGGGCTTCGGTGTAACGCATGGCGGCGGGGGGATCGCCGTCGATGCTGCCGAAGTTGCCCTGCGGATGCACCAGCGGGTAGCGGATGTTCCACCACTGGCCCAGGCGCACCATCGCGTCGTAGATGGAAGAGTCGCCGTGAGGGTGGTACTTCTTCATGACCTCGCCCACCACGGACGCGGACTTGGCGTGTTTCTGGTTGCTATACAGGCCCTCCAGCATCATGGCGTACATGATCCGGCGCTGTACGGGCTTGAGACCATCGCGCACGTCGGGCAGCGCGCGGTCCACGATCACATTCATGGCGTAGGTAATAAAGTTGGTCTTGACTTCGCTGGTGATGTCAACGGGATGAATTCCAGTCATGTGGCTCCAGTCGGGGCGGGTTGAAACCGCCCGGCAATGTGGGGGTGATGGAGGCCTGGCGCGGCTGCCAGGAGTGAAACGATTCTAGCACATTATGTTTTTGACGTAATGAATCTCGTTCCGCCGAAGGGGTTCCCTCAATAGACCCATTGTACCCGAAAATGTCGGCAAAGACGGTGATTCGCCTCGCTTCAGGGCGGGTTGATCGGTGGGCATTCTGTGCATCATGCCAATCCCTCCCGACGGTGCGCTCAACTTCCGCCGCCCGCTGCCCGGCCTGTACCGCAGCGGCAACCTCAGCTTCCTGAGCGGGGAGGGGAGAGGTGAACTGCTGGCCCTGAAGCTGGGCCGCATTCTCGATCTGCGGACGCGCGCTGAACGGAAGATCGACGCGCCGCCGTTTCTGGGTCAGGCGGAATATCTGAATCTTTCGCTCCTGCCTCACCGTGTTCGCGAACTGAACGAAGCCCATCTGGCAGGCATCAATGCCCTGAACTCCATAGCCCTGCTGGATCATGGTGCAAATAACATTGTCAACATCCTGGGCGCGATTCTGGACGCGCCGCCCGGCCCGGTCCTGATCCACTGCCATGCGGGAAAGGACCGCACTGGATTGATTGCCGCGTTGTGCCTGGAACTGGCTGGGCGCAGCCGCGATGGGATTGCTGCCGACTACGTCGCCACCGGACCAGAGCTGGTTGACTTCTATGGCAGAGGCCGTTTACATCGGACTCTTGAGCAGCAGAAGCGGGATGCCCCGTTCATGCCCACCATCTCAGACGACATTCTGCGGCCCCTGGCGCATCTGGACTCAACCTGGGGCGGTGTCGGGCCGTATCTGGCTGCCTACGGTTTCTCGGAGGCCGAGGCGGCGGCGCTGGGTGACAGGTTGATAAAGGGCTGAGCCGGAACGGATTTTTGCGGCCTCTGAATCCACGTTCCGTGCGTGATGCACGGTGTTGCTTCCCTCTCTTCGGCTTCGCCCACTGCTGGCATGGAATTTGTGCGTGATTTGAAAGGGAGCGTCTGTATCATGATCCCAGAATGCTTGCTCACCTCACCCAACTGGTCAAAGACGTGGACGGCGCGTGGGCGGCGGCTATTGGCGGGCTGGACGGCCTGCTGATCGAGGGCCACTCCATCACCGATACGGACCTCAATTTGCTGATCGCCGAACACGCCGGGCTGCTCGTGGCCGCAGGCACCGCCTACACCCAGACCCTGAACGCCGGGCAGCCCCGCGAACTGTACCTGCGCGGCGAACGCCTGAGCGTGTACCTGCAACCCATCCGCGCCGAATACTTTCTGCTGCTGGCCCTGGACGCCCGCAGCAATCTGGGTCAGGCCCGCCTGTATGGCCGCGAGGCCGCCCGCAAGCTGGAGCAGACGCTGTGAGTGTCCTGACCCTGTCGGTTCAGGTTGTCCGAGAGGCCGGATTCGTGGCGAACCCACCGAGGAACCAAGCATGAAGATCGATGTTCTGAACAACATTCCCGGTGTGATCGCCACCGCCCTGGTCGGCCCCGACGGCCTGCCCATCGAATCCAACGGTGACGGCGGCGAGGTGCTGGCTGCCGAGCTGGCCTCGCTCAGGACCAGCCTCGACCGCATGGGCCGCCGCCTCGGCGCAGGCGAGGTCACCCGTCTGGCCTTCACCAGTGACCGCATCGAAGTGGTGGCGCTGGCCGTGGGCGACTTCATGATGGGCGCGGCGCTGGCCCGCAGCAGCGACACCCGCGCCGCCCAGCAGGCCCTGGCCAAGCTGGCGCAGGAAGTCGATAGCCTGCCGCGCGTGGACCGCTCGTGATCGCCACACTGCTGGAAGTGCGCGGCGTGCGGCATACCGTGCTGGTCAGCCCGACAGGCGAGGTGGTCGCCAGCGCCGGAATGTCCGAGGCCCAGATGAGCAGCGAACTGGGTCTGGTCGCGGCGGGCCGCGCCGTAATAGGCAGCCTGCAAAGCCAGATGGCCGCCGAGTCGTGGCAGGAAATTGTGCTGGACGTGGATGACGGTCCAGTGTTGCTGACCCCCCACGGCGATCAGGTGCTGCTGACTGCTTTCGATGAAGTGGCCAACCTGGGCCGCGTGCGCTTCGCCGTGCGGAAGCTGCTGGGATTGGCGTAATCGTTGTTCAGGACTCATGCCAGTCACCAGAATTCCGACTGACACGGACTCCGTGTAACAGGTCGGCAGGTCTGCACTATCCTCAGGGCTGATGTCCCTGCCGCCAGCCACCACGCCGCCCGCCGATCCGCCGCACCAGATCATCGAGACGCCCGACGGCTCACGCACGGCCCACAACCTGCGTTTCGGCGAGGCATACGGTTCGCGGCACGGCGCACACACGCAGGCGCGGCATGTCTTCGTGGAGGGCACGCGCACCGACGTGCATCCGGCCCCACGGGTGCTGGAAATCGGCTTTGGCCTGGGCGTCAACTTCCGCGCCACTCTGGCAGATGCGGTGGCACGCGGCGTGAGGCTGGACTACGTGGCCTACGAATTTGATCCGGCCCCCGCCGAACTGCTGCGCGCAGTTTCAGAGGGTGAGGTAGGCGCAAAGCATCCGGCGTGGCAGGAGGTTCTGGACCGCTGGCCGCACGCCCCGTTCGAGACCCAGACCGAAGACGTGCGCCTGACCGTTCACTTCGCGGATGTCCTCAGTGCCGATCTGCCGCAGGACTGGGCCACCGCGCTGTATCTGGACGGCTTCTCGCCCACGCGTAACCCGGAGGTCTGGACGCCGGACTTCATCTCGCGGCTGGCCGGAACCCTCGCGCCGGGCGGCGTGCTGGCCACCTACAGCGCCGCCGGGCATGTGCGCCGCGCCCTGGCAGCGGCGGGCCTGAGTGTGGAACGCAGACCCGGAGCGCCGGGCAAACGCGAATGCCTGCGGGCCGTGCGGTGACCCGGACTCTGGTGATCGGCGGCGGCATCGCTGGAGCGTCTGTCGCCTATTTCCTCTCCAGACTGGGCGCACAGGTCACGGTCATCGATGCGGGACTCCACGCGGCCAGTTCGGTGCCGTCTGCCCTGATCAACCCGGTGCGCGGGCAGTCGGGCGGCGTGGACGCGCGGGCGCTGGAGGGAATGCGGCTGACCTGGGAGCTGCTCCGCGAGTTGGAGGCGGCAGGTTTTCATGTCCCGCACGGTCAAACGGGGATGTTGCGGCCTGTTCCCGACGATAAAGCCCGCGCCCGCTTCGAGCGCAACCTCCCGCCCGAATTGCCGCACCGCTGGCTGAGCCGGGATGAATTGCCCGTGCCGCTGCCCCCCGCCTGGGCACACGCCCTGTGGCTGCCGGAGGGCGGCTGGGTGGACGGCGCGGCCTTCACGCGGGCTTTGCTGGAGGTTTCGGGCGCAGCGGTGATCCGGGGGCGGGCGGAGCAGGTGGGTGGGCAATGGTTGATGGTGGATGGAGAGGGCCAGAACTTGACGGCTTCCCTTCCCACAGCCCACAGCCCACACCCCACACCCCAGATCATCCACTGTGGCGGCTCCATCGGCTCGGGCTGGGCGGGCGAGGACCGGACGCAGCGCATGGGCACGCTGCTCACGCTGGACCGGGCGGCGGCAGACGTGCCCCTGAGTTTCGGCGCGTATCTGGCTCCATCTGCGCAGGGCGGCGTGCTGGGCGCGACTTACGAGACTCCGGCGCAGGGATGGCAGGCCCCGACGCTGCCACTGGCCTCGCTGGGCTGGCTGCTGGGCAAGGGCGAGGCGCTGGCGGACCTGAGCGGGGTGAACGTGACCGGGCGCTGGACAGGTTCGCGCCTTTCGGGTTTGAAGACGGGGCAGGACGAACGCGGCGTGTGGCACCTGTCGGGCCTGAGCAGCAAGGGCTTTTTGCTGGGCCCACTGCTGGCGCGTGAGCTGGCGGGGCAGATTGTGGAGGCTGAAAAATAGGGGCCGAAAAAAGTGGCTTCCTGTTTTCGTCACACACCCGGTAACGCCTGCGAACCCCGCCGCTGGTGAACTAGACTGTCGATTATGGCGAAATACCGCATCTGTTCTATCGAGGGCGACGGCATCGGGCACGAAGTCATCCCCGCCACCCGCCGCATGCTGGAGGCCGCTGGCTTTGACGCCGAGTACGTGGACGCCGAGGCCGGGTACGAGTACTACCTGGACCACGGCACCAGCGTTCCGCAGGCCACCTACGACGCGGTGGAAAACACCCACGCCACGCTGTTCGGCGCGGCCACCAGCCCTACGGGCGAGAAACCCCCCGGCTTCTCCGGCGCGATTCGTCACCTGCGCCAGAAGTACGGTTTGTACGCCAACGTGCGCCCCACCAAGACCCGGCCCGTTCCCGGCGCATACGAGAACGTCGATCTGGTCATCGTGCGCGAGAACACCCAGGGCCTGTACGTGGAACAGGAGCGGCGCTACGGCGACACCGCCATTGCCGACACCGTGATCACGGGCGAGGCCAGCCTGCGGATCGGCAAATACGCCGCCGAACTGGCCATGAAACGCGACAAACGCCTGACCGTGGTGCATAAGGCCAACGTGTTGCCCGTGACGCAGGGCCTGTTTCTGAACACCATTCTGGACCACTGCAAGACAGTGGAGGGCCTGAGTGTCAGCACCATGATCGTGGACAACGCCGCCATGCAACTGGTCCGCAACCCACGCCAGTTCGACGTGATGGTAATGACCAACATGTTCGGTGATATTCTCAGCGATCTGGCCGCCGGGCTGGTGGGCGGGCTGGGCATCGCGGCCAGCGGCAACGTGGGCGACAAGTTCGGCATCTTCGAGTCGGTCCACGGCAGCGCCCCGGATATCGCCGGGCAGGGCATCAGCAACCCCACCGCCACCATGCTGGCCGCCGTGCTGATGCTGGACGAACTGGGCGATCACGAGACGGCCAAGCGCATCGACAACGCCGTGAACAAGGTGCTGACCGAAGGCCCGCGCACCCGCGATCTGGGCGGCACGGCAGGGACGAAGGAGTTCACCGACGCGGTGATCGCGGCGCTGTAACCCGTCCTGTCGCGTCGCTTGAGTCTGGCCTCAACTCCTGTGCTGGGATGCCCAGGCGGGTCAGTTCCCCACAGCGAGGTACTGACCGTGAGATCGCCACAGGAACGTGGCAGGGGCCGTTCTCGGAAATGGCTGACCCAGGTTTCCACCCGCGTGGCATACAACGGCCCAGACAGCAGAACTCCCCCACCCGAATCTGGGATGGGGGAGTTCTACGTTGTGCGCTTTACTTCAGGGCGTCGTTCATGCCGATCACGTCCGGCACCTTGAGGCTCGCGCCGCCCACCAGCGCACCGTTCACGTTGGGCTTGGCGCAGAGGGTGGCGATGTTGTCCGGCTTGACGCTGCCGCCGTACAGGATGCGGATGCCGTCGGCGTCGGAGCCGTAGCGCTCGATCAGCGCGTCGCGGATGGCGGCGGCCAGTTCCTCGGCGTCGTCGGCGGTGGCGGTCTTGCCCGTGCCGATGGCCCAGACGGGTTCGTAGGCGATGACCACTTCCGGCCCGACGCCCACCAGACTGCCTTCCAACTGCCCCAGCGTGTAGGCCACCTGCTCGCCCTGCTCACGCACGTTCAGGCCCTCGCCCACGCAGACGATGGGAATCAGGCCGTTGGCCTGCGCCTGTTTGGCCTTGGCCGCCACATCCGCATCCGTTTCGTGGTGGTACTCGCGGCGTTCGCTGTGGCCCACCACGGCGTATTTCGCGCCCACATCCACCAGCATGGCGGCGCTGGTTTCGCCCGTGTATGCGCCGGATTCATGCGCCGACACGTCCTGCGCGCCCAGCGCCACGCCGGGGGGCAGGTGTGCGGCCAGCGACGCCAGCGCCACCGCCGGGGCCATGACCGCCAGTTCGGTGTCGTTGGCCGTCAGCTTCTCGCGCAGTTCCTCGGCCCAGGCGCGGGCCTCGGCGGGGGTCTTGTTCATCTTCCAGTTCAGGGCAAGCAGATTCTGAGTCATCATGTCTCCAGCCCGTTCGGGACGGGTCTTAAGAATGTTCGGTCATTGCGGTGGATCAGCGTTGGCACTTCCCGGAACAGGTCCTGGCACACCGGGTCTGCCATCGACTGCTCCCGGTAGCGTTCATAGTCCGCCAGACTGGGAAAGGTAAATAGCGCGTAGGCCAGGTCCGATGCTCCCTCGGAGGGCAGGAAGTAGCCGTGATGCTGGCCGCCGAAGGCGTTGATCAGCGTGATCCACTTGCGTCCATACGCCTCGAACTCGGCCAGCCGCTCAGGCTTGACCTCGTAGGTCAGGAAGCAGGTGACGGGGGCCACTTACGCCATCGCCTCCACGCCGGGCAGCGCCTGCCCCTCCAGCAATTCCAGGCTTGCGCCGCCGCCAGTGCTGATGTGCGAGACCTTGTCGGCCTGCCCACTTTTGTTGATGGCGCTGACGCTGTCGCCGCCGCCGATGACAGTGTATGCGCCCGCCAGGTTGCCCACGGTGGCGGCAATTGCGTTGGTGCCGCCCGCGAACGCCTCGAACTCGAAGACGCCCAGCGGCCCGTTCCAGAACACGGTTTTCGCGCCCTGCAATGCCTCTTTATACGCTTTAACCGTGTCCGGCCCGGCGTCCAGTCCCTGCCAGCCATCGGGAATTTCACCGCTCGGCACGACTTTGGTGTTGGCGTTGGCATCGAAGGCGTCGGCGGCGATCACGTCGCTGGGCAGCATTAGCTTGTCGCCGTACTCGGCCAGCAACCGTTTTGCCAACTCCAACTGGTCATCCTCGTGAATGCTCTCGCCAATCTTGCCGCCGCGCGACTTGATGAAGGTGTAGGCCATGCCGCCGCCGATCAGCATGCGGTCCACTTTCGGCAGCAGGTTCTCGATGACCTTGATCTTGTCGCTGACCTTGGCCCCGCCGATGATGACCACGTAGGGCCGCGCCGGATCGTGCAGCAGTTTGCCCAGTGCGTCCACCTCGCGCTGAAGCAGCAGCCCCGCCGCGTGCGGCAACTCGCCCGCCACACCGCTGACCGACGAGTGCGCCCGGTGCGCGCTGCCGAAGGCGTCCAGCACGAAGGCGTCGCCCAGCCGCGCCAGCTTGGCGTTCAGGCCCGCGTCGTTCTTCTCCTCGCCCGCCTCGAAACGCACGTTTTCAAGCAGCGCCACCGCGCCCGCCTTCAGGTTCCGCACCGCCACCAGCGTCTCGTCGCTGGAGGGCAGGCTGTCGATAAAGGTCACGTCCTGACCAAGTGTTTTAGACAGCACGTCTGCCACGGGTTTCAGGCTGTATTTCGCCTCCGGCCCGTTCTTTGGGCGTCCGAAGTGGCTCATCAGCACCACCGAGGCCGCGCCCATCTCCAGCAGCTTTTTGATGGTGGGGAGGCTGGCGGTGACGCGGGTATCGTCCTGCACCACGCCGTCCTTGATCGGCACGTTGTAATCCACGCGCACCAGCACACGCTTGCCACTGATGTTAAGTTGATTGAGGTTCTGCATCTTTGTCTCCATTTGTAAGTTTTCTGAAAGCATCTTCTATGATTTTAATAATTCGGTTTTTAAGGTCACGACTAATCAGAAGTCTATTAATTGCCTCAATAACTTCTTCTCTGGTGTGTCCCTTCTCAATTAATCGCATAGCTGTAGCCATAAGCAGATTTTCAAAACCATACTTCGTAATTGATCTGGATATTAAGCCGATTATGCCCAGAACTGCAATTCCGCCAAGCATTCCAAACGGTCCACCCAAGATGGCAAGTGAGCTTGTGATGGCGGCGGCTCCGGCAAATCCACTAATACTTATCATTACCAGCAAAATTAATCCGGGTATTCCGAGAGCGGCTATTTTATCTATTATCTTATCCATATCTAGATATCAAAATGGGTGGAGGGCATTTAATGCTCCCTCCACCCATCCTGCTTTATTAGCCTTTTTCCTGAACCAGTTCCACCAGATCGGCGATGCGGTTGCTGTAGCCCCACTCGTTGTCGTACCACGAGAAGAACTTGACGAGGTTGCCCATCGCCATCGTCAGGCCGCCGTCGATGATCGCGCTGTGCGAGTCGCCCACGATGTCCTGAAGCACGATGGGGTCCTCGGTGTAGGCGATGATGCCCTTGTGGGTGGTCTCGGCGGCCTTGCGGAACACGTCGTTGACCTCTTCCACGGTCACGTCACGGCCCAGGATGACCACCACGTCGCTGATGCTGCCGACGGGGGTGGGCACGCGCAGCGAGGTGCCGTCGAACTTGCCCTTCAGCTTGGGGTACACCTGCGAGACGGCCTTGGCCGCGCCCGTAGAGGTGGGGATGATGTTGATGGCGGCGGCCCGTGCGCGGCGCAGATCGCTGTGCGGCAGGTCCAGGATGCGCTGATCGTTGGTGTAGCTGTGGACGGTGGTCATGATGGCCTTCTCGATGCCGAATGCCTCGTCCAGCAGCTTCATCGGCGCGCCCAGGCTGTTGGTGGTGCAGCTCGCGTTGCTGATGATGTTGTGGTTCTTGGGATCGTAATCCTGCTCGTTGACGCCCAGCACGATGGAGAAGTCCTCGTTCTTGGCGGGGGCGGTGATCAGCACTTTCTTCGCGCCGCCGGCCAAGTGCTTGCTCGCGCCCTCACGGCTGGTAAAGATGCCGGTGGACTCGATGACGATGTCCGCGCCCATGTCGCCCCACTTGATGTTGGCGGGATCGCGCTCGGCCAGCGTGTGAATCTTCTGGCCGTTGACGGTCATGCTGTCGTCGTCGTACTCCACGGTGCCCTTGAAGCGCCCGGCGGTGGAGTCGTACTTGAGCAATGTCGCCAGCGTCTTGTTGTCGGTCAGATCGTTGATCGCCACCACGTCGATGCCGCGTTCCACCAGAATGCGGAACACCAAGCGTCCGATGCGGCCAAACCCGTTGATCCCGACTTTCATCTTGCCCGAATTGTTTCCCGTCATGCTTCCTCCAGTCTTGAGGGCCGCCATCTCGCAGCAGAACAGCCCACTGTGGGCGGCGACAGACCTCTCATGGCCCAGTCTAACGGCTGGCGTCAGTTCTGGCTTGGTGTCTTATCTACACCAAAGCGTAAGGTTGCTGACACTGACTGGTGAATGCAGGGCTGGGACGGCGTGCGGCACGCGTTCAGAACAGAACCGATCTGCACCGTGATGGAGTCGGTCTCGCCAGGAAAAAGAGCTGTTCCTGCTGACCTGCGTCAGTCGCGAACGGTTGCTCCTGACGACACGAGGCAAACTCCCTGGAGATTTAGGTCTCTCTAAAACTGGGGACAGTTGCCACGGTGGAGGCGGCTTACACTGGCAGCGACTTGAGGCCCCTTCGCGCCACCAAAATTGACCTCAGACGCCTGCTGGCGGTGCTGACGGTGGTGGCCGCCTTCGCGTTCCAGGCGCGGGTGGGCGGCATGCTGGACCTGCCGATGCCGGGGATGTCGGGCATGGTGCGGATGGCCGGGCACGGCATGGCCCGGATGCCTCCTGGGCCGTCCTCCACCGCTCCACTTCCAGCTCCGCAGCCCCAGCCTGGTCAGGGCGACAGGGAGAGCCACAACCACGCCGCGCACTGCCCCTTCTGCGTGACCGGGGCTTTCGCGCTGGAGGCGGGCGTGCTGCCCCTGTCCACCGCGCCCCCCCAGCAGACGCCCCAGGCGCAGCTTTTTACTGTCGTTGACCTGCCTGCCGCGATCCGTCACGCCGACGCCCGCGCGCCCCCTATTTCCCTCTGAAAACCCAGTGCCTTAACGCCACTTTTCAGAGGAGAACTTCCACCATGCAAAAATTTTTCATGCTGTCCGCCGCCCTGCTGCTGTCCTTCGCCGCCGCCCACGCCACCGTCCGCACCGAGGCGGGAACCAGCGAATCCGCCGCCGGAAAATCCGAGACCTACCGCCTGAACGTGCCTGTCGAGAAGGACATGGCCACCACCCAGATTCGCCTCGTCATCCCCGCAGGCGTGGGCATCAGCCGCTTTCAGGTCACGCCCGGCTTCGCCCGCACCGTGACCAAGGATGCCGATGGACTGGTCACCGAAGTGGTCTGGAAGGGCGACATCGAGCCGATGGAATACGCGCGATTCTTCTTCCAGGCCGTCAATCCGGTCCAGCCCGGCGAACTGGTCTGGAAGGTCTACCAGACCTATGCCGACGGCAGCGTGGTGGCCTGGGACGATACCCAACCCGATAAGACGCCCGCCAGCCACACCACGGTCAAGTAACTGACTGGGGCAGGGGAGACTTTGCCCCTCTGGAGGAAAAGAGATGCGTCTAACCGTTCTGTTGCTGGCCCTGATTCTGGGCACCGCCTCAGCCCATACCGCCGTTACATCCATGATTCCCACTGCCGATTCCACCGTCAGCGCCCCAAAAGAAATCGTCCTGAAATTCAGCGAACCTATTGAACTGCGCTTCTGCACCTTCCGAGTGATGGTACTGGGTGCCGATATGAAGCCCGAGGACGGTGCGAAAGCGGCGCTGGCCCTGAAAGCGGATGCCCCCGAACTCGCCAACACACCGCTCGTCGCCCGTAATCTGGCCGCGCAGCTCCGCATCCCCCTCAAGCCCGATTTGAAGGCCGGGAAATACGTTGTCGCCTGGAAAATTCTGTCCGAGGACGGCCACCCGGTCACAGGCCAGAACGTCTTCACGGTGAAGTGACACCCGAACTGCTGCCCAACCTGCTGCTGTACCTGGGCGCGGCACTGCTGGTGGGCGGTGTCTTTGCCCGCCGCCTGCTGACACCAGCTCATCCGGGGTTGGTCTGGCTGGGGACCGGGCTGGCGCTGCTGATTCTGGGTGGCGGTCTGGGCGTGTACACCACCCTGGCCGCGCTGGGCTTCACCGCCCCTGCCGACATTCTGGATTACCTGACGGGTACGGTGGCGGGCCGCGCCGTGCTGATCCTGTGGATCGGGGCGCTGGTCCTGCTGGCTGCCGAGATCGCGGAACTGACGTGGCTGGCGGCTCTGGGGGCGTCTGGCGTGCTGCTGTGGGGGCTGGCAGGGATCGGCCACGGGGCCTCGCACGGGCAACTCGTTCACGTCTTACACACGCTGCACGGCGGGGCGATGTGTCTGTGGGTGGGCGGGGTGTTCGCGCTGCTGACGCGGCGTGGGGCCAGTGCTGCCCTGGCCCGCAGATTCACGCCCTACGCCCTTGGATCGGTCCTGATGCTGGGCGTCAGTGGCGTGTGGATGTCGCTGGAACATGCGGGCAACCTGCTGCAACTCCCTGCCTCGGGCTATGGGCGCACGCTGCTGCTCAAAGTGGCGCTGGTGGGGCTGACGCTGGGGGCTGCCGTCGTTGTCCGCCGCGCCTTTGCCGTGGGCCAGGGCGTGCGCCCCCGTCTGGCCGCCGAGGCGCTGACATTGCTGGCGGTGCTGGGCGTGACCGCCTCCCTGTCGGGTCAGGCCCCTCCGACGCACGGAACCGGAACGGAACATTCGGGGCACTGAGGTTGAATCCGGTGGGGAGCGTGGTCATGGGCCGCGCACCCTTTTCATGGGCTGCCCAGACCTTCTTTCTCCCGGTCACCCGCTTCGCCCCATACTGAACGCCATGAGCGACACCCTTCTCGTGATGAAATTCGGCGGCACCAACATGCAGGATTCGGCAGCCATTCGCCACAGTGCCTCGCTGGCCGGGCGCAGCCTCTCGGCGGGCGTGCGCGTGGTGGTGGTGGTCTCCGCGATGGCCGGAGTGACCAACGGCCTGCTGGCCCTGGCCGATGCCGCCGAATCCGGCGATATCGCCGCCGCCAACGACGAGATCGCCGCGTTGCGGACCCGCCACTTCACGGCGGCCCAGGAACTCGGCGCGGCCCCTGACAGCCCCACGGTACGTGACATCCGCGAAATGCACGAAACGCTGCGTCAGGCGGTCTACGGCGTGTACCTGCTGCGCGAGCTGACCCCGCGCAGCCGGGACCTGATCGTGGCCTTCGGTGAGCGTCTCTCGGCCCCGCTGATGGCTGTGGCGCTGGAGGGCCAGGGCTTCCGCGCCCATCACCTGACCGGCGGCGAGGCAGGCATCCTGACCGATCACCACTTTGGCAACGCCAAGCCGCTGCCCACGACCTACGAGCGCGTCAAGGACCGGCTGAGCGGGCTGCTGGCCGCCGGAGTCACCCCCGTGGTGTCCGGCTTCATGGGCGAGACCGAGCGCGGCGCGATCACCACGCTGGGGCGCGGTGGCACCGATTTCTCGGCCACGATCATCGGCAAGGCGCTGGGCGCGAACGAGGTCTGGGCCTGGAAAGACGTGGACGGCGTGATGAGCGCCGATCCGCGCGTGGTGGGGGACGCCCGCAACATCACGGTCCTCAGCTACGGCGAGGTCATGGAGCTGGCCTACTTTGGGGCGAAGGTGCTGCATCCGCTGGCGGTCACGCCGTTGCAGGAAAGCGGCATTCCGCTGCGGGTCAAGAGCGCCGCCGATCCCGACTTTCCCGGCACGCTGGTGCAGGCCCAGGCGCAGGACGAGGCCGGGCAGCCAGTCAAGGCCGTGACCGCCATCCGCAACGTGTCCATCATCAACATCAGCGGTGCGGGCGTACTGGGCATCCCCGAGGTGATCGCCAGCGTCTTTGACGCGATTGCCCGCGAGAACATTACCCTGCTGATGGTGTCCCAGAGTAGCTCCATGAGCAACGTCTCGCTGGCCGTGCAGAGCAGTGACGCCGAGCGCACCCTGGCCGCCCTGCGCGCCGGGGTCAGCCGTGAGTTGATGGTGGACCGCCAGTCGGACGTGGCTGTGCTGGCCATCGTGGGCAGCGGGATGCGCGGACAGCGGGGCGTCTCGGCGCGGCTGTTCACGGCCCTGGCCAGCCAGGACATCAACATCCTGATGATCTCGCAGGGCAGCAGCGAGCTGAACATCAGCGTGGCCATCGAGGGCGCTCAGGTGGACGACGCCACCCGCGCCGTGCATGCCGCCTTCGGGCTGGGGGTGCGGGCGGAGGCGGCAGACTGATCCGCCCTTGCAGCGCCGCTTTTTACAGGGCCGGTTTTTACAGGGCTAGCGGGTCCAGCAGCAGTGGGTCCTGTGCCTCGAAGGCTTCGGCGTAACGCACGCGCGCCAGCGTGCCCCAGTAGCTCTGGCGGGCGCGGCGACGCTCGATGATCTCGGGCGTGACCGTCTCGGAAATCGCCTCGCCGGAAAACTGGCTGTCGTGGGCGCGGACGGCGGCCTCCCACTCGTGCTGCACGCTCTCCACGTCGACCAGCAAATCAGGTTGAATGTCCGCGTTTCCCTGGTACAGCAGTGTCCGCGCAATGCGCCACGGCTCGCCGTCCAGATCGGCCTTGCGGAGCTGCGCCAGATGCACGGCCCGCCGCGCCAGATGGTAGGTGCCGAAGTGGTCCGGGTGCCGGTCCTTGTGGTGGGGCACCAGCAGCACGCGCGGGCGCACGGCGCGCAGGGCGGCGGCCAGGGCGTGCGCGCTGCTTTGGGTATCGGTCAACTCTCCGTCGTTCAGGCCCAGATTGCCGCGCCAGCACAGGCCCATGATGGCGGCGGCCTGCGCGCATTCGGCCACCCGCACCTCCGGCGTTCCCTGCGTGCCGCGCTCCCCACGCGACAGTTCCAGAATGCCCACCGCGCGCCCGGCCTGCGCCAGCCGGATCAGCGTGCCGCCCGCGCCGATCTCGGCGTCGTCGGGGTGGGGGGCCAGACAGAGCCAGTCCAGTGGCTGCGGCGTGCCGTGGACCGTCTGGAAGGGGTGGGGCGGCGGCTGGGTCATGCTGGACAGCATAGGCGGGATGCGGTTGCTCCGGGGAGCGCATTTGCCTTGACACTCCAGGACGGCGTGCCTATACTCCCTGAGCCTTGTGCAAGAAAAGCAGGCCAGTGTAGCTCAGTGGTAGAGCAACTGATTCGTAATCAGTAGGTCGTCCGTTCGACCCGGATCACTGGCTCCAGGAAGTTCTAATCAGATGACCCCGCCTGGCGCGGGGTTTTCGCTTTTGCCCTTTCGGCTGAAATTGTCATAATGCCCCGATTGTCACTACTGGCAAAAGCAGCTTCAGTTGGGTGTGCCTGCTGCCCAGGGAAATAGAACCCTCAAATCGAAAACTGCTTCCTCGCGCTGACCGTCCTGGGCGGGATGCTCCGGCACTCCTCTGTTGGATGTTGACCGCCCAACTGCCCGCGCCCCGCTCCTCTAGCCTGAGACGGATTCTGGTTGAAAGCTGATGGACCTCCGGGCGGATTTGAAGGGCTGTGAAGCGGGGCAAGGCGCAGAAGAACATTCCTCCAGTTGTGGAATGGAAGAATCGGCGCTGTCCCGACTTCTACCGCGTTCCGAATACGTCCAGGGTCATGTTTGCGGGAAAACTGCTCTGGATGTCCACAGCATAGATCGGCACGGCAGCAGCTTCGGTTCCCCTTCCGAACCCTCAGCCCTGACGCTGAAGCGCATGCAGGCTGGCGTACAGCCCGCCCCGTTCCAGCAGCTCGGCGTGCGTGCCGACTTCGGCGATGCGGCCCTTTTCCATCACCACGATGCGGTCTGCGCGGGCCACGGTGCTGAGGCGGTGGGCCACCACGAAGCAGGTGCGCCCGTGCAGCAGCCGGGTCAGGGCGTTCTGGATCAGATGTTCGGAGGCGCTGTCCAGGGCGCTGGTGGCCTCGTCCAGAATCAGCACGCGCGGATCACGGACCAGGGCGCGGGCGATGGCGATGCGCTGCTTCTGCCCCCCCGAGAGTCTGGCCCCGTGTTCGCCCAGGCGGGTGTCCAGCCCCTGCGGCAGATCGGCCAGGAATTCCTGGATGTGGGCGTCGGCCAGCACCTGCTCCAGCCGTCCGTCGGGCAGCCCCTCGGTGCCGTACAGGATATTGTCGCGCACGCTGCCGTCAAACAGCAGGGTTTCCTGCGGCACCACGGACAGGTGTTGGCGGTAGGTCCGCAGGTCCAGCCCTGCCATGTCCTGACCGTCCAGCAGAATCTGCCCGCCGCTGGGGCGCAGAAAGCCGATCAGCAGGTTGATCACGGTACTCTTGCCCGCGCCCGAGGGGCCGACGAGGGCGATGGTCTCGCCGGGCCGGACTTCCAGACTCAGGTTGTTCACGCCGTCGCCGTAGCGGCGCTCTCCTGGCGCACCCGCCTCCGGGCCGTAGCTGAAATTGACGTTCTGGAGGGAGAACGCGCCACGCACCGCCGTCACGGCCCGCTTGCCCTCGTTGTGTTCCAGATCGGGGGATTCCAGCACCTCGCCGATGGAACGCACCGATTCCAGCCCCTTGGCGATCAGGGGCAGGGTATTGACCAGCCCCAGCGCACTGCCGGTCAGGGTGGCGAAGTAACCACTGATCAGGACCACGTCGCCCACCGTGATGGGCAGACTGCCGGTGTAGGCCGCCCAGCCCGCCACCACCAGACACACGGCGTTCAGGCCCTGAAAGACCACCCAGGTCACGCTGCCGAACAACCCGTTCACGCTGTCCAGGCGCAGCCCGGCGTCGCGCACCTCGTTCAGGCGGCTCAGGGTGCGGCTCAACTCGCCTTCCTCGGCGCTGTGCGCCCGCGTGACAGGGATCATGCGGAGCATCTCCGAGACGCGGCCCGACAGGTGTTCAAGTTGGCCGCGAAATTCCCGGTTGCGCTCCTTGATGGGCGCTTGCAGGGCGGCGTACAGCCCCAGCGCCAGCGGCACGATCAGGGCGAAAAAGACCAGGAACCACGGCACCCGCAGCGCCGTGACGGTCAGCACCACCACGATGGTCAGCAGCAGCGCGGGCACGTCCTGAAAGACCTGCCGCGTCAGTTGTTCCAGCACTTCCACATCGCGCAGCACCTTGGTTTGCAGCGCCCCCGCCGAGGTAGTCCCGAAATACCCGATGCTGAGCTGCTGAAACTGCCGGGCCAGCCGGGCGCGAAGCTGGACCTCCATTCGCCGGATCACCCGGCTGGTCAGGCGCACATACAGTGCGTTGGTGGGAATGTTCTGGAGTTGCAGCCCCAGCAGCACCGCCCCGTTCCACCACAGCTCGGTGATGGGGTGCGCGTCGGGCCGGGTGATGATGTTGATGATGTTGGCCGTGACCAGCGGCATGGCCCACGACGGGCTGTTCTTGACGATATAGACCAGCAGCGCCAGCGCCAGCCGGGCGTGGTCATGGCGGTACAGCCCGATCAGGGTTTTCAACGGCGTCTGGCCGTTATAGGGAAGGTCCGGGCGTTCGCGGGGGCGCGTCAGGGCTGGATTGGACATGGGGACCACCGGAAGGGAGAGGGGGCGTGAGAGGAGGGGGGTTTGGGGAGGTTGAAGACCCGCTGGCAATACGCTTTTAATGGCGGAC
The DNA here is from genome assembly GCF_001949125.1 of Deinococcus marmoris. Lineage (GTDB taxonomy): Bacteria > Deinococcota > Deinococci > Deinococcales > Deinococcaceae > Deinococcus > Deinococcus marmoris_A. The sequence goes on along the minus strand of NZ_MSTI01000066.1, from coordinate 87,267 downwards.
GAGACATCAGCCCCGCCCGCCCGTTCACGCCCTTACAGCTTGAGGATTCGTGTTGTTTCCGAGAGATGTAGCGTAAAGCCTGCGCTTTCAGCCAGCGCCGATGCCCAGCACTTCGCGGGCAAACCTGTAACTGCGCTGCACATTGGCCTCTTCCAGCGCCAGGGTTTCAGTCTCGCTGGCCTGCGGCTCAGAGACGATTTCCAGCATGATCCGGTCCAGGCCAGAGTCGTTCACCAGAATGTCCAGCACGGCCTTCAAATCAATCACGCCCTCGCCCAGCGCCACGCCATACGACTTGAAGCCCCAGTTCTCCATCTTCATGTCGTAATCCTTGAAATGGGTGTTGATGATGTAGGGCGCGAGCTGCCGCACGGCCTCCACCGGGTTTTCAAGGTGGATCATGAAATTGCCCAGATCGACGCAGACCCCGACGGTGGGCGAATCTACCCGTTCAATCACCTGCTGCAACTCCGGGGTGGTAGCGTCGCAGTGGTTCTCCAGGGCGATGCGGATGCCCAGGTCTGCCGCCTGTAGGGCCAGCGAACGCAGCAGCGTGACGGCGCGGGTGGTTTCCCCGGCCACGTCGGTGCCGCGTTCAAAGCGCGAGAAGCCCATGAAGGTCCGCATCAGCGGCGCACCCAGCAGGCTGGCGATCTGCAATTCCTGAACGGCGGTGTCTGCCGTGAGGTAGGCCGAGCCGTATTCCACATACAGATTCCGTTCCGCCGCCGCCGCACGCAGCTCTTTCAGGTAGGCCGGATCGTGGCTGGTCAGGTGCGTCAGATCGATCTGGATGCCGTCAAAGCCGAGGTCCTGCACATGCTCCATGTACTGGAACAGGGTCATGTTCTGGCGGGGCTTGACGTCGTGTGACCCGAAAGCCATGCGGTAGCTGTAGCTGAACAGGCCCAGCTTCAGATCCTTAAGCCCGCTCAAATTCGCCCACCCTGACCGTTTCCTCCGCACCCAGCCAGCGGGCGGTCAGGTTGGATGGACTGAGCTTCTGCGTGCGGACCACGCGCGTTTCTCCAGGCAACAAATCCAGCATATTGTCGTCCCAGACGGTTTCCGGGGCCGATTCCAGCCAGACGCCCTTGGCGGGGCGCGTCACGCTCAGGCTCAGGGCGTTCGGGCCAGTCACTTCAACTTTCAGGCCGGGATCGGGGAGGGTCAGGTACTTGAACGGCTCGGGCCAGCGCACCTCACGGGCGATCACGCTTCCGTCCTGGTTCAGGGTGGCGGCCACGATGGTGGAAGCGGCGTCGTGTTCGGCGGCGAAGATGCCCAGTTCGGTCACTTCATTGGCCGCCAGCTTCAATTCGCGCGTCTCGGCACTGAGTTCTTTGCCCTCCAGCGTCAGGGCGCGGAGGTCCAGCGTCACGGTCTGAACTTCTGTCGTGCCGTTGACGGCCCAGACCTCGGCCCCCTTGCCAGTCACGGTCACACCGACACTCACCGGCTTCAGCGCCCCCTTGATGGCGTAATACGCGGGCTTGGGCTGGCCCGACGAGTCTATGATGGCCCAGCTCGTGACCGGCCAGCAGTCGTTGAGCTGCCAGACCAGCGCGCCAGATACGGCCCTCTTCCCATCCCGGCCCCAGCGCCGCCGCCAGCCCCGGTAGGCACTGTCCAGCGCCTCGGCCTGCATCAGTTGCGAGGCGTACACGTAGCCCGGCAGATCGGCAGGAATCGGCACCGTGTCGCCGATGTAGACGTTCAGGCGGCGCGGCCCGTCACCCGCCTTGTTGTGGTGTTCCAGCGTGCGGCTGGCGGGAAAGCGTTCCTCGGGGGCCACGACGCTTTCCAGCAGCGCCAGCGACGGCAGCGACTGCATCCCGAACTCGGCGACGAAGCGGCCCTCGTACTTGGGATAATCCTGATACGGGGCCATCGCGCCGTGCCATACGTCCCAGGTGTGGCGGTCCCCGATCTCCTGATCGGTGGAATTCGGCCCACCGAAAGCGCTGCCCGGCCAGTACGGCGTGGCGGGATTCAGGCGGCTACAGACTTCCGGCAGCAGCTCCTCGTAGGTACTCAGGGCGTCAAACTTGCTCTCGTCGCCCCCCGGCCCGTAGGCCCCCACCGAGTTGGCAATCTGATAGTCCTCATTGTTGCCGCACCACAGGGCGAGGCTGGCGTGGTGGCGCAGGCGGCGCACGGCCACCTCGGCCTCCTCGCGGATGCTGGCCTGAAACTCGGTGTGGGCCGGGTACATCCCGCAGGCGAACATGAAATCCTGCCAGACCAGCAGGCCCAGCTCGTCGCAGACGTCGTAAAACACGTCGTCCTCGTAGATGCCGCCGCCCCACACGCGGATCATGACCATGTTGGCGTCCCTGGCCTGGGTCAGGCGGGTGCGGTAGCGCTCCGGCGAGATGCGCGGCAGGAAGTTGTCGTCGGGAATCCAGTTCGCGCCGCCGCAGAAGATCGGCATGCCGTTGACCTCAAAGAAGAAAGAGCTGCCGGGTTCGTCTGCCACGGGTTCCTGAATCAGTCGAATGCTCCTGACTCCCACCCGAAGTTCCGAGGAAGTTCCGTCTTCCAGCCCCGCCCGCACGGTGTAGAGCGGTTGCTCGCCATGACCAGCGGGCCACCACAAGGCAGGGTTTTCCACGCTGAAGGTGTGGGCGACGCTCCCAGCAGCGGGCCGGGTTTCAGATGCAACCACTGCGCCGTCCGGTCCCAGCAGCTCCAGCACGACGTTCCCGGCAATCTTGCCCTTCACGTCCACGCTCACCGGAAATTCGGCGCGTTTGAAGTCGTCCGACACCGATACGGGGCAGGCCAGTTCGTCCAGCCGGGCCGCGTAGACCTCCAGCCGCACGCCGCGCCACAATCCCGCCGTCATCAGCACCGGACCCCAGTCCCAGCCGTAGTGGTACTGCGCCTTGCGGACATACAGGCGGCTGGAATCGCCGTTCCACAACTGGCGTTTGCCCAGTTCGGCCTCGATTCCCTGACCGCGCAACAGGGCCGAGGAAAACAGGACGCGCAGTTCGTTGGACCCCTCGCGCAACTGGCCCGCCACCGATACGCGGCGCGGCACGAACATATTCTCGCTTTCCAGAATCAGCTCGCCGTTCAGCCAGACCTTTGCAAAGGTGTCCAGACCGTCAAAGCACAGATCGGCCTGTTCACCAGATTCCATGCTGGGCGCGTCGAACTCCAATTGATACAGCCAGTCGGTTTCGCCCACCCACTGCACATCCAGCTCGTTCAGACCGACGTTGGGATCGGGAATGCGGCCCGTCGCCAGCAGGTCCTGATGCACCGTGCCGGGAACGCTGGCGGCGGCCCAGTCGGAGTCGGCGGCAAAATCGTCGTTCAGAGGGGTCTGGGGTGCGCGGGCCTTGAACTGCCAGCCAGCGTGCAGGGGAAGCGTGTGTGTCATGGGAGGTACTCCTGAGAATGAGGTCGGCATTGGGGAGGCGGTGGTGCCGCGAACCGGACGGTAAAGCAGTGGTCACTCTAAAGCAGTTGTCCTGGGAAGACCTTTTCGATGACTGGGCGGGTGGGTCAGGGCTTCATGGGGAGGAGTTGCCCCGTACGGGTGGGGTCCCACGATTCCAGTCTGTTCGGCCCAGGACTGCTGGGGGCTTCTGCCGCGCTGGATGGCCCTGAGAAGCAGAGAATGGAGTCGCCGTTCTCAAAAGTCCACCACCGAGAACGGCGCTAGAGCATGACTTGCTCGCCGCGCCGCGCACTTTCCACCGCGCCGAAGACCATGCCCAGGCTCTTGATGTTGTCGGTGCAGTCGGTTTCGGGGCGGCGGTTCTCGCTCAGGGCGGCGAACATCTCGTCCAGGCAGCCGAAATGCCCCTCGGGGCCGGGGGCGTTGTGCGACAGTTCCGCCTCCACCCGCTTGAAGTCGAGTGTGAAACTCTCCTGCTCGGGATCGGCCACCACATCGGCGTAGGGAGCGTTCGTGCCGTCCCAGATCGCCGCGCCAGTGCTGCCCATCACGCGCCACTCGGCCTCCCAGGACGTGGGCGCACCCTCGGCGCACCACGAGCCGTTGTAGCTGAAGACCTGTCCGCCCTCAAATTCAAAGATGCACACCGCTGCCGCGCCGCCCGCGTACCACGATCCCGGCGGGTTGAATTCCTGGCAGTACACCGACACCGGATCGGCCCCCAGGATAAAGCGGGCCTGATCGAAGGTGTGAATGGCCATGTCCAGCAGCAGCGGGCTGTCCATCAGGTCGCGGAAGCCGCCGAAATGCGCGCCGATAAAGAAATTGGCGGTGGTAAAGCCGGGCGTGCCGATGCTGCCGCGCACCAGATCACGGAAGGCATGCATCTGCGGCAGGTAACGGCGGTTCTGCATCACGGCGTAGGTGTGCCCGGTCTGCCCGGCAGCGGCCACCATGCGGCGGGCCTGTTCCATCCCGGCGGCCAGCGGTTTCTCTCCGAACACGTTGCAGCCTGCCTTCAGGGCGGCCACCGTGACCGCCTCGTGCGCGTCGGGGATGGTCACGTCGAAGACCACGTTGGCTCCGCTGGCCCCGATAGCGGCTGACACGTCGCTGAAGATGGGAACGCCGCCCAGGTGGTGTTTCTCCGCCAACGCCCGCGCGGTGGCCTCGTTCAGGTCCACCAGCGCCACAAGCTCGGCGTCCCCTCTGGCCTGCGCGTAGTCCACCCAGGTGTTCGCCATGTTGCCGCAGCCCACCAGCGCGATCCGAAATTTCGGAGTGGTGGCGGCGGTCATACCGTTTCCGCCACTTCGGGTTCGCCGATCACCGGGTTGGAGATGAACGCGCCGCCCCGGCACTCCTTGAGGTAGTTCAGCGCGTGGACCTGTCCGGTCATTTCCAGTTCACCTTTGTAGACCGGATCGTGGAAGCCCTCGATGGCGATGTCGCCCTTATACCCGCTCTGGCGCAAAATGCTGATGACGTCGGTCCAGTTGGTGTCGCCAAAGCCGGGGGTGCGGTGCCACACGTAGGGCTTCGGGCCGTGGATGCCGGACTCGCGGATCACGTCCCAGGCGATGGTGGCGTCCTTGCCGTGAACCTGAAAGACCTTGTGCGCCCACTTGCGGAGCTGCGGCAGCGGATCGATCAGGCCCACCATCTGGTGACACGGCTCCCACTCCAGCCCGATATTGTCGGCGGGCAGGGCGTCCCACATCATTTCCCAGGCGTCTGGCGAGTGGGCGATGTTCCACTCCCCGGCCTGCCAGTTGCCGTCCATCGCGCAGTTCTCAAAGCACAGGCGCACGCCCTGATCGGCGGCGCGGCGCGACAGTTCACCAAAAACCTCGGCGTAGCGCGGCAGCGAGGCGTCCAGCGGTACCCCCGGCAGCCGTCCGGTAAAGCCGCCGATCAGATCGCAGCCGAACAGGTGGGCATGGTCGATCAGGCGCTCCCAGCTTGCCAGGGTGTCGGCGTCGTCGCCCGTACCGGTCAGCGGGTTGCCGAAGATTTCAAGAGAGGAAATCTTCGTGCCGCTGGCCTCCACGATGTCGCGGACGCGCCGCCCGGTCTCGGCCAGATCGGTGTCGCCAGTGGTTTGCCAGAAGGTCAGGCCGAAACTCTCGAAGCCGTGCGGAATAATCTGCGGCAGCACCTGCACGGCGTGCCTGCCCTCTAACAGCGTTCCAATACGGATGTCGTGCATATTCCTCTCCTTGCGCGGGCCTTCTCTGTCCCTGCGCCGTTCCCAGATCACGGTTGATCGAATGGCGATTCGTTCTCTCCACAGTTTCTAAACCATCCACGGCCTCTAAAGTTTTTTACTAAAAAACAAATTAAACCTTTCGGGCGGGGGAGTCAAGGGGGCTGGGCGGGAGGAGGGCTGTCGGATGCAGCCCTGCGGTCCAGTCCGCGTGACGGTCAGCCAGGAAAACAGGCTGGTCAATCCCAGTGCCCGAAAGACTTCTGTCAAAACAGGTGGGTATACTTTCCGCCATGTTGACTCGCGCCCCTGCCTCCACTCGGTCCAACGTGACCATTCAGGAGGTGGCGCAGGCGGCGGGGGTGTCGATTGGCACGGTGTCGCGGGCCTTGCGGCAGCAGCCGGGCGTGAGCGAGGTGACGCGCGCGCAGGTGACCAGGGTGGCGCAGACGCTGGGCTACGACATGGCCAAGCTGCGGGCGGGCAAGCTGCGCCGGATCAGCTTCGTGCTGCATCGCCGGAATATCGGGGCAGGCGGAAATCCGTTCTATTCGCACGTCCTGCACGGCGTCGAGGACGAATGCCGGGCGCGCGGCCTGACCCTGCACTTCACCTCGCTGGACAACGGTGACGATGTGGCCGAACTGATGCAGCGCAACGGCACCGACGGCCTGCTGTGCGTGGGCTTTGTCGAGGATGACCTGCTGGAGCAGTTGCGCGCGCTGGACCTGCCCCTGGTCCTGGTGGATCTTCTCGCTCCGGGGCTGCCCAGCGTCAACAGCGACAACGTGGGCGGAGCGAGGCAGGCGGTCACGCACCTGCTGACGCGTGGGCGGCGGCGGGTGGCCTTTATCGACGGCCCGGACCATCCCAGCATCCGCGCGCGGCGACTGGGTTACCGTCAGGCCCTGTACGACGCGGGCGTTCCAGCGGACCCGGCCCTGGAGGTCTGCGCGGGGCCAGAGGGCACCACCGCTGAGGTGACGGCGGCCATGCATGCCCTGCTGGCGCTTCCTCAGCCGCCGGACGCAGTGTTTGCCTTCAACGACGCGTCGGCCATCGGGGCGATGTATGCCTGTCAGGCTGCTGGGCTGAAGGTGCCGCAAGATCTCGCCTTCGTGGGCTTCGACGACGTGAGTGCAGCGGCGCAGACCGCGCCCCCGTTGACGACGCTGCGGGTGAACAAGGAGGCGCTGGGAGCGCGCGGCGTGCAACTGCTGCTGGAGCGCGCCGCCCTGGCCCAGACCGAGCTGCCCGTCGAGTTGATCGTGCGTGCCAGCAGCGGCGAGAGGCGCTAGCGGCGGACTTGCTTAGCCCCGTGATTTCCGGCATAAACAGACGTCCACGACGGGTCCAGCCGGGAGCGAGAACGTCTTTCTCTGGGTGCGAACCTGCCGTGTGGCCCGGCTCAGTCGGCCTTCACCCGGCGGCGACGCTGTGAAACTTGCGGCTCCAGCACCGGGTCTGCTGCGCGCCTGGCCGTATCCGTGCCCGCCGAACTTTCCCGGACGATCAGGTGGGTGGGCACCACCATCTGCTCCGCCGGACGGTTCTGAAGGTCCAGCAGCAGCTCCACGCCGCATGCGCCCAGCGCCTCCCGGTCCACCCGCAGACTCGACAGCGGGGGACGGGCGTGGTCCGTGGGAAACACATCGTCGTAGCCCACGACAGCGATGTCGTCCGGCACCTTCAGCCCAGCAGCCTGACAGGCGCGCAGCACCCCCATAGCCGACGCGTCGTTGAAGGCAAACACCGCGTCCGGCGGCTGGGGCAGCGCCAGCAGGGCGTGCATGGCCGTGTGCGCGCCGCTCTCCAATTCGGGTGGCTGACGGGTGGCGTCCAGCACCGGGTCCTGATCCATTCCGGCGTCGGCAAGGGCCTGGAGGTAGCCGCGCCGCCGCTCGCGGATGCTGAAATGTTCGCGCTGGCCGCCCATGAACGCCACCCGCGTGCGCCCCAGCCCCAGCAGATGCGCCGTGGCCGCGTAGGCCCCGCCGAAGTTGTCGCTGTTGACGCTGGGCAGCCCCGGCGCGGAGTGGTCCACCAGCACCAGCGGTTTGCCGGTGGCGCGCAGGGCGTCCAGCAGTTCGTCCTCGAAATAGCCCACGCACAGCAGGGCGTCGAGCTGCTGCTGGGCCACCAGCGCGCCCAGGTCATCCCCTGGCCCCACGGTGCTGTAGGCCATTGCCAGCCCGTGGGCGCGGCAGGCCGTCTCGGCCCCGTGCAGCACTGCCGAGTAGAAGAGGTTGTTCGCCAGCGCGTTTTCACCCCGGTGGATCAGCACGCCCAGACGGGCGATCTGAACCGCGTGCAGGTTGCCCAGGTCGTAGCCCAGCTCCACGGCGGCGTGCAGCACCCGGTCCCGCGTTTCTGGCGATACGCCCTCGGCGCTGCGCAGCGCGCGTGAAACGCTGCCCACCGAGAGGCCCACCCGCGCGGCGATGTCGGTCAGGCTGATCCGGGAGCGGGCGCTGGGGCGCAGGCTGGCGCGGTCATAGCCCAGTTCCGTGGCCGCCCACAGCACCCGCGCGCGGATGGCCGCCGAGACGCCCTTGCCGTCATTGAGCGCCCGTGAAACTGTGCCCGCCGAAACGCCTGCGCGGCCCGCGACGTCACGGATCGTCACCGCCGCAGGGCGCTTGGTCTGAGAAGCCATTACACCAGTATAGCGGTCCCAGCCACCGTTTTCCTGGCCAGGCGTGCGCGCTTGACCCGGCCTGACCGAGCCGCTTGACATTGCCCGAAGTTCGGCTTACGATATTTTTACTAAAAAACAAGTTCAAGAGGGAAAGAGCGGGATCAGTCTGTGATCCGCCGCAGCCCAAAAGAGGGAGGACGCCCAGAAAAAGCCGATCCAGCAAGAAGCCGATCCAGAAAAAGCCGATCCAGAAAAAGCCGACGAGTTCACGAGACCCAACCCTGATTTTCCAAGCTCTACCCGCCTGCCCATTGCACCCCATCCGAATTCACATTGCTCCACCCTTTCCAAAGGAGTTCACATGAAAGCACTGCATACCAAAGCACTGGCCCGCACCCTGCTCGCCACCGTGACCGGCGGCCTGCTGCTCAGCGGTCTGGCCTCGGCCCAGGCCCCCACCAAGTTGGTCGTCTGGCTGACCGGCGACCCCACGGCGGCCACCATCATGAAGACGGCCACCGACCTGTACACCAAGGCCCACCCCAACGTCACCTTTGACCTCCAGGCCATCCCCTGGGGCGACTCCCACACCAAGATTCTGACGGCGGCGGCGGCGCGGCAGGGACCGGACATCATCACCGGGGGCCTGTCGTGGGGCATCGAACTGGGCAACCTGGGCGGCATGGTCAACCTGACCAAGCAGTACCCGGCGCTGGACAAGCTGGTCAAGGCCGAAGCCATTCCCGGCCTGCTCGCCTCGGTCGTGACCACCGACAACCAGCTTTACGCCGCGCCCTTCAACCTGACCGTGCAATTGCAGTTCTCACGCCCCGATCTGCTGAAAGCGGCGGGCATCAACGGCAACCCCCAGACGTGGGAGCAGCTCACCAGCGCCATCGACAAGTTACAGGCCAAGGGCAAGAAGGGCTTCATGATTCAGTGGGGCAACCTGGACTGGATCGGCTACTTCCCGTACCTGTACCAGGCAGGCGGCAGCCTGTACGACAAGGGCTGCACCAAGGCCACCGTCAACAGCGCGGCGGGCGTCAAGGCCCTGACCTTTTACCGCGATTTTTACACCAAATACAAGCTGCCCACCGACAACAGCCCCGATCTGGGCGGCGGCCTGGACAACGGCAATTACCCTCTGGGAACGTCGTACAACACCTTTAACTTTGACATCACCTACCCCAAGATGAAGGGAAAATGGGCCATCAGCCCGCTGCCCGCTGGCCCCACCGGCAAGCGCACCAGCTTCCTGGGCGGCACAGTCATCGGCATCATGGCGTACTCCAAGAACGCAGACGCCGCCGCCGACTTCCTCAAGACGCTGTACACGGCCAAGGTGTCGGACGCGCTGGTATCCAATGCCCGCAAGCAGGGACTCTATTTCATCCCGCCCGTTGCCGAATTCTCCAAGGCCCTCGGGCTGCCCGCCGATCAGAGCAAGGCCCTGATCGCGCAGCTCAAGGAAGGCGCTGGCCCGCCCAACTGCAAGGGCTGGGAAGCCAGCAACGCCGATATGGTCAAGGCCTTGCAGTCGGTCATTCTGAACAAGGTTGACCCCAAAAAGGCGCTGGATCAGGTGGCCGCCGCCATGGACGCCAACCTCAAGAAGTAAGCGCGCGCCGGGAAGCTGGCAGGCCAGCGGGAAGCACCAGAGGGTAGGGGCGCTTCCCGCTGTTTGTGCGGCTGAGACGGATTCCGTCTGTTTCGCGCAGAAATCGGGACAGTGCCGATTCCCGCACTCCATGCCCGGAACCCGTTTTTCTCCCACTCACTCCGTTCGGATTTCCAGGTGTTCTCAACACCTTTCAATCGGAGTCCGTATGATCGGTAGGTTTCCCCCTCAGGAGGCGGCAAGATGAGAAACGAGACGACGACCATTCCCTCGGTGATGCTGGGATCGGCGATGCCCAGGCGCAGGCCCCGGCGTGACATGACCATGCCCATGCTGATGCTGGCCCCCTTCATGGTGCTGTTCGCGGCCTTCGTGCTGTACCCGGTGGTCAAGTCGCTGTACCTGAGTTTCACCGACTTCAATGCCATCAGCCCGCCCAAACTCAACGGCATCAGCAACTACACCGAGCTGTTCTCGGACCCGCGCTTTTACAAGGCGCTGGGCAACACCACCATTTTCGTGGTGGCGGTGGTGGCGCTGAATACCGCGATGGGCCTGCTGCTGGCGGTGGCCTTTGGCGGGCAGCGTGCGTGGGATCAGTTTATGCGCGCGGTGTTCTTCCTGCCCTCGGTGGCGGGCGGTATTGCCATTCTGGCCGTGTGGAAATGGATTCTGAACTCGGAAGGCTACGGCGTTCTGAATGCGGCCCGCCACTCCTTCGGGCTGGAGCCGATTTCCTGGCTCGGCACGCCCAACCTGACCCTGCCCGTGCTGATCGCCGTGGCGGTCTGGGGCGGCATGGGCGGCACCATGATTCTGTTCGTGGCGGGCCTGCGCTCCATTCCCAATGACCTGTACGAGGCCGCCGCGATTGACGGCGCAACCGCTTCCACCCGCTTCTGGAAGATCACGCTGCCCCTGCTGAGGCCCACCCTGCTGTACGTGACGATCACTGGCACCATTGGCGCATTCCAGGTGTTCAACGAGCCATACGTGATGTTCGGCACGGTCTCTGGCCCCGGCGGATTGCTGGATTCGGCGCTGACGCTGGTGAGCTACCTGTATGACCGGGGCTTCAGCCACTTCCAGCTCGGCTACGCCTCGGCGGTGGCCTGGGTGCTGTTCATCATCGTGTTCATCCTGACGTTGATCAACCTGCGCATCGGCGATCCCGACGAGAGGAAGGTGGACTGATTAAAGACTGAGGGCCAGGGCAAGAGTCATACATTCTGTGTTCTTGCTCGCTCTCCGTCTTGTTCGCTTTCTGTTCTCGTTCACTGACTTCCCTGCCTGTGCTTGTGCCACGGCACAGCACCCACAGCCCACCGCTTTAAGGAGACGAACATGGTTGGTGAAACGAAATCATCCTGGCCCATGAGACTGGCAAGGATTCCGCTGTATCTGCTGGCGCTCACGGTGCTGTTTCCGTACTACTGGATGGTCTCCAGCGCCTTCAAACCGCTGGGCGAGATCACCAAGGCCCCGCCCACGCTGATCGTGCAGAACCCCACCACCGCGAACTTCTACAATCCGAAATACGATCCCGCCGCTTCCGACGCGATTCAGGGTCTTTTTCAGCGCTTCAGCGGCGCGGGTTTCGCCAGCTTTTTTGTCAACAGCCTGACGATCACCATTTTTGTGACCGTGGTGTCGCTGATTCTGGCCTCGGCGGCGGGCTACGTGATTGCCAAGCACAAGTTTCCCGGCAGCCGCATCGTGTTCTTTCTGATCATCGGCTCCATGATGATTCCCTGGCAGGTCACGCTGATTCCCAACTTCCTGACCATGCGCGACCTGGGCTGGATCAACACCTTCTGGGCGCTGCTCATTCCGGGGCTGGCCAAGGCGTTCGCGGTGTTCTTTTTAATCCAGTCCATCCGGGGCGTGCCGCAGGAACTGTTTGACGCCGCCCGCATTGACGGCGCGGGCGAGATCCGGGTGTGGTGGCAGATCGTGTTGCCGCTGGTGCGCCCTGCTCTGGCCGCGATGGCAATTTTCGTCTCGCTGGGCGAGTGGAACAGCTTCCTGTGGCCGCTGCTGGTGGTCAACGACGACGCCCACGCTACCCTGCCGCTGGCCCTGGGACGGCTGGCCGGGTCCATCACCTCTGACCCCCGCGCCGCCGGGCCGATCATGGCCGCCACGCTGCTGGCCTCCATCCCCACTCTGATCTTCTTCCTGATGTTCCAGCGTCAATTCGTGAGCGGCATCACCGTCGGCAGTGTGAAGGGATGAGTGTGACCACCCACCAGCCCGCCCTGCTGGGCGTGAATTACTGGCCCGCGTACTCCGGCCCGAAGATGTGGCGCGACTTTCGCCCCCACGAGATTGAGCTGGATCTGGCCGCCCTGAAAGACGTGGGCGTGGATTACCTGCGGGCCTTCCTGTTCTGGCCGGACTTCATGCCCACGCCTTCGCGGGTGGAGCCGGAGATGCTGGACAAACTGGAGCAGTTCCTGGACCTCTGCACGGCGGCGGACCTCAAGGTTCACCTGAGTTTCCTCGTCGGCCACATGAGCGGCGAGAACTGGAGTCCGGCGTGGCTCCCCGATCCCACCCAGCTCTACGCCGATCCGCGTTTGCTGGACATCCAGGCCCTCTACCTGCGCGAGGTGACGGCGCGGGTGGGCGGGCATCCGGCCCTGGCCGCCTACGTACTGAGCAACGAGATGCCCATTTACGGCGGCGTCGGCACCAAGGCCACGGTGGGCGGCTGGGCCGAGCGGCTGTGCGGCGTGCTGGCGGAGGTGGAGCCACGCTTGCCGGTCAGCCTGGGCGACGGCGCGTGGTACTGCCTGGGCGACGAGACCGGCTTTGACCCCGAACACGCCCAGGATATTCTGGGGCCGCACCTGTACATGGCCGAGACCGACGCCGGACGGCAGATCGCGGCCTACGGGCTGGCGGTGGGAACAGCCTCGGCGCTGGCCCACGGGCGCGGCGTGTGGCTGGAGGAATACGGGGCCTCGCAGAACACCTTCGGGGAAGCCCAGATCGCCGAATTCGCGGGCCGGGTGGCGACAGAGGCGCGTTTGCAGGGAGCCAGCCACATCTGCTGGTGGTGCGGGCTGGACTTTGACCTGATCCACGATCTGCCCTACTTCCACCACGGCTTTGAGCTGAGATTCGGCCTGCTGAATGCTGACCGCACGCCCAAGCTGGCGGCGGCGGCGCTGCGCGAGGCGGTCAGGGCTCCGTTGCCGGAACTGCCGGAAGTGGGCCTGCTGGTCACGTCCTTTCTGCCGGAACGCTACCCCTTTTCCTGGGATGACCGCGACTACGTGAAGCGGGCGCTGCGCAACAGCTACGCGGCGCTGAGGAATCTGGGCTACCTGCCGCGCATCGTGCCGGAGAATGAATTCCTGGCGGGAACGGTGGAGGTGCCCGACATTCTGCTGGTGCCGTCTACCCAGAAACTGCTGGCCCCCACCTGGGGGAAGCTGGCCGAACACGCCGGGCGCGTGATCTACAGCTATTTTCACGGGGCGCTGGACATTCACACCGGGGCCTGGGTGCATGACGCCGGGGCGTTCTTCGGGGCGCTGCCGCACAACCGCTACGGCCTGTCTGAGACGGCCCCCACGGAACTGGTGGCGAATGGGGAACGCTGGCCGCTGCCCGCCCACGCCAACGCGCTGGCGACGACGCCGCTGCTGCTGGACCCCGAGCAACTGGGCGACGCCGAATTGATCGGCAGCGACGAGGGGGGACGCCCGCTGTGGGTCAGGACTGGCAACCGCGACTTGCTTCTCTACCCGTTAGAGGCACTGGCACAGAGTCCGGCGGAGGTGGAGCCGATTTACAGGGCGCTGCTGGCAAGCGTCAAGACCATAGCCCAGCAGGCCAGACAGCCAGAGGCCGTGGCGGGAGATGACTGATGACCGCTCTAAAACGAATCAGGGTGCGTTGATGAGGCGCGGTCTCCTGGCGCTGGGACTTTCGCTCTCGGTGTTTGCCGCCGCGCAAACCGGGACAGCGCCCACCAAACTCAGCCTGACTGCGCCCACGGCGGCGGCCCGCACCTTTGAGCCTCTGGATATGGCCCTGACAACGGACGGCACCTTCGCCAACCCGTATGACCCCGCGCAGGCGCAACTGGACGTGAGCTTTACCTCCCCCGCCGGGAAGACCATGACCGTTCCGGCGTTCTGGTACCAGGACTTTGACCGCGCCACGCTGAAGCCCAAGGGGACCGCAGGCTGGCGGGTGCGCTTCACGCCCACCTCGGTGGGGAAATGGACGGCCAGCGCGGCTTTCACCAAGCCCGGCCTCAAGAGTGCGCCGCTGACCTTCAACGTGGCGGCCTCCGACTCGCCGGGATTTGTGCGGATTGACAAGCAGAATCCGCGTTATTTCGCGCACGACAACGGCAAAACCCAGCAGTTTTACTTCCCCATCGGCCTCAACCTGGGCTGGGCCAGCGAGCAGCCGGGAACCATCGGCTCCACGCTGGACAGCTACGAGCGCTGGCTGACCCAACTGTCCAAGAACGGCGGCACCATCGCCCGCGTGTGGATGGCCGATTGGGGCTTCGGGGTGGAGGGCAAGGACACCGGCCTGGGCAATTACGGCGGGCGGCAGCTCCAGGCATGGATGCTGGAGCAGATGTTTGAAATGGCCCGCGAACGCGGCGTCAACATTGAGCTGGTGCTGCTCTACCACGGCGCGTTCAGCACCACCGTCAACCCCGAATGGGCGAGCAACCCCTACAACGCGGCCAACGGTGGCCCGCTGAAGTTGCCCGGCGACTTCGTGACCAACCCGCAGGCCAGAGACCTGTTCAAGCGGCGGCTGCGGTACATCGCCGCCCGCTACGCCGCCCAGCCCAACCTGTTTGCCTGGGAATGGTGGAACGAGGTCAACTGGACGCCGATCAGCGACGGGGACCTGAAGCCGTGGATCAAGGAGATGACCGGGGTTCTCAAGAGCTATGACCCGTACAACCACCTGATCAGCAGCAGCTACGCTTACGGCGGTACGTCTGACCTGTGGAAGCTGCCGGAAATTGACTTCTCGCAGCAGCACGATTACGCGGGCCGCGATCCGCTGGTGTGGGGCCGCCGGGATATTGAATCTTTTATCGAGACCGCGCCGAACAAACCGGTGCTGCTGGCCGAGGTGGGTTATTCGGCCAACGGGACGGGCGAGCCGCTGATCCGCGACGAGATTCACTTTCACAACGCCATCTGGGCCGCACCCTTTGCAGGCTACGCCAGCAGCGGGATGTACTGGTGGTGGGACACCTTCGTGGACCCACAGAACCAGTGGCCGCAGTACAAGGGGCTGGCCGACTTCCTGAAGGGCGAGAATCTGGGCCTGATGACCGGGCAGGACGCCGAGGTCGGCACGCCCGACGCCGCCGCCCTGACCTTGCAGAGCAAAACCCGCGCCCTGATCTGGCTGCGCTCCAGCACCTACGACGCGGGCGAGGCCAATGCCGCTTATTCCAAGGCATTGATCGCGCAAAAGGCCGGGCCGGACTGGAAATACGACATGCCCATTCGCTACAAGGCCACCGTGAAAGTGGACGGCCTGAGCGACGGCGCGTACACCGCTTACTGGTACGCCCCGCAGAAAAATGTCTGGCTGAGCGTCATTCCGGTGGCTGTCAAGGGCGGCAGTGTCACGCTGAACGCCCCGTCATTTGACAAGGATCTGGCGGTCAAGATTGTGCCTGTCGGGGAGCCGCGCACGCCGTAAACGCAGGCGTCTCTGATGTTCTCAACGCGAAGAGTCGGACGTCTGAACGGGAGATGCCGACTCTGCGTGCTGCCATGTCCAGAATCCATTCTTCTCAAGCTGGAGGCCCCATGTCTACTTACGATGTCCTCACCTACGGCGCAGTCGGCGACGGCCAGACCAACGACGCCCCCGCCATTCAGGCCGCAATTGACGCTTGCCATGCGGCGGGGGGCGGCACAGTGCTGCTGCCCGCTGGACATACCTACCTCAGCGGCTCGTTGCAATTGCGCGGCCAGACCGAGTTCCGGGTGCAGCGCGGCGCGACGCTGCTCGCCAGCCCCGATTACGCCGACTATTCGCCCGAACACTTCAGCGACGTTATCAGCGGCGGCCTGATCGACACCGACACCGAACTGTCGCGCCGCGCGTGGCTCACGGCCTTTGAGGCGCATGACCTGAGTATCACGGGCGGCGGCGTGATCGACGGCCACGGACGCGCCTTTGTGGACACCGATCTGGGCACCATCTACGAGATGCGCGGCCCCCCCGGCGAGGACCAGTACCGGGCGCGGCCCTACACCCTGCACCTGATCGGCTGCGTGCGGCTGGACGTGGAGGGCATCAGCATCCGCGACGGCGCGTACTGGACGCTGCGCCTGACCGGCTGCGAGGACGTGAACATCTCCCGCTTGCGGCTGCACAACGATCCCAAGGTTCCCAACAACGACGGCATTGATCTTGACCGCTGCAAACGGGTGCGAATCAGTGACTGCGACGTCGTGGCGGGCGACGACGCCATCTGTTTCAAGTGCAGCCGGGCCACCGCCGTTTACGGGGCCTGCGAGGACATCCTGGTGACCAACTGCGTGCTGCAAAGCGTCAGTTGCGCCTTCAAGATCGGCAGCGAGTGCTGGAGTCCGGTTCGCAACATCGTGTTCAGCAACAGTGTGATCCGCGACTCTCACCGGGGGGTGGGCGTGCAGTGCGTTGATCCCGGCGGTGTGGAAAATGTGCTGTTCACGGGCCTGACCATTGAAACGCGGCTGTACGACGATCACTGGTGGGGGCGCGGCGAGCCGATTTACGTGGCCTGCACACCGCGCAGCCGGGAGGCGGGCGTGGGACCCATCCGCCACCTGCGCTTCCAGAACATCCTGGCGCGTGGTGAGAACGGCGTCATCCTGTACTCCGAGGACGCGGGCGACGTGCAGGACGTGGTGCTGGACAACGTGCGGGTGGAGGTGGACGTCTGGAAGGGCGCATATCCCATCGGGCAGCAAGATTTCCGGCCCGCCCAGACCCTGATGGACGGTCCCACCCACGGCGTTCTGGTAGACGGCGCTTCAGGGGTGACGCTGCGCCACGTTGAGGTCAAATGGGGCGAGAACGGCCACGCCGCCTTTGCCCAGGCCCTGTCCTCAAGTCGGGCCGAGGGGCTGAAACTGGACGATTTCACGGGCGAGGACGCCCCACATGCCTGAGCTGGACACCATTTATCTGGTTCACCACAGCCACACCGACGTGGGCTTCACCGCCGATCAGCCGATTTTCTGGGAGTTGCAAGCTCGTTTTATTGACGACGCCCTGAACACCATCGAGCGGATGCAGGACGGCCCCAGCGAGAGCCATTTTCGCTGGACATGCGAGACGACTGCTCCGGTCTTAAAGTGGCTGGAAACGGCGTCTGAGCGGGATATCGAGCGGTTTGTCGCCGCCGATAAAAGTGGGCATCTGGAAGTCGCGGCCATGTTTGCCAACGTGACGCCGCTGTATAACCGCGCCCAGTACGCCGAGTCTTTGCGGGCGGCGGGACGGCTGCGCTCCGACTTCGGGCTGGACATTCGCCACGCTATGCAGTGCGACGTGAACGGGCAGAACTGGCCTCTGGCCGACGTGCTGCTGGACGCCGGAATTGAAGGCTTTTCTATGGCGATCAACACCCACTTCGGCGGCGCTCCGCCCCGGCCCGCCGTGTTCGGGTGGCAGGCCCCCAGCGGGCGAACGCTGCCCACTTTCAACGGCTGGGCCTACCCCCGCGCCCGTGAATTCGGCATCGGGGAAATGGACGACACGGCGTTCGCGGCCTGGGTGCCGCGCCTCCAGGCCCATCTGGACAGCGTGAAGTACCCGCTGCCCTTTGTCATGATTCAGGGCGATCACCTGTACGGCGACAACGCCAGCGTCTACCCGGCCTATGCAAGGTTTGCCCGCAAATGGAACGCCAGTGGGCGCGGGCCAAACATCGTGATTGCGACGCTGAGGATGTTCTGGGATGCCGTCAAATCACATGCCGAACCGCTTGAAATCTGGCGCGGCGACTGGACGGACTACTGGAATTTCGGCTGCATCAGTACTGCCCGCGAGACGGCTATTGACCGGGCCAACCGGGTTCGCCTGACCGATGCCGACGCCATCCACGCCGTTTTGCGGAGCTTTGCTGGAACCCCGAAATCCCACTTGAGAACCCAGTGGGCCGAGCGTTCCTTCCGCCTCTACAGGGACGAGGCGTGGCGCAATCTGAACCTGTGGGGCGAGCATACCTGGGGGGCCGACAGCGCGGTGGGAACGCCGGAAACCGACGATTCGCTGGCCCAGAAGAACCATAAGCTCAGCCTCGCCTACACCGCCCGCAGCCTCAGCCTGCTGCTGGGGCGCGACGCGCTGGCCGACTTCACGCAGTTCGTGGCGGGTGGCCCCGACGAGCTGCTGGTCTTCAATCCGCTGCCGTGGCCGCGAACGATCAGCGGACAGGTTCCAGCCAACACCCTGACCCCGCGTGGCGACGCTGCCGACACCACCGCCAGCCGCCATTTTCAGGGCCATTACACGCCGCCCACTTCCCTCTGGACGGGCCGCAACGCGGTGCATCACGGCGGTAATCTGGGCTGGGTGCTGCCGCCTACCGAGGTTCCAGCCTTCGGTTATGCCACTGTTCCCAAAAGCAGCGTACTGAACGTGAAATCGGCGGCAATCAGTGGAGAAGCGGAGGTGGAGACAGAGCGTTACCGCCTCAAATTTGATACCGAGCGCGGCGGCGTGATCTCCCTGCATGACAAGGCACTTGGGCACGAGTGGGTGGACTCCGGGGCCGGACACCCTTTGCATGGGTTCGTCCACGAGGAGGTGGCGGACCGCGCTCACGACTGGCCGCGCCGCCTGCTCAACGCGATGGACTGGACACCCACCGCCGCCGACGTGAGCGGCTGGCAACCGGACTGGGCCGCCCATCGTAGCGGCCCCAGCCGTGTCACCGCGCATCAGGTTTACCGCACCCCGTTGGGCGTGGCCGTGGAGCAATTGCTGGAGCATCCCACCGTGGGCAAGCTGGCCCAGCGCGTCTTTCTGCCCGCCCACGCCGACTGGATAGAGTGCGAGGCCGAGTGGGAGATGAACCAGGACCCGCATCCGCAGGCCACCTATCTGCTGTTTCCCTTCGCGTTGCGTGGGGCGACAGTGCGCCTGAATATTGCGGGGCAACCCGTCGTGCCGGGGCGGGATCAGTTGCCGGGCGTCTGCCGCGACTATTTCACCGTGCAGGGCTGGGCCGATTTCAACAACGGCGAGTGCGGTATGACTGTCGCCCTGCCAGAGAATCCAATGGTGCAGCTCGGCGACTTTCACTTCGGTCAGGCCCAGTCGGAATTTGTGCTGGAGCGGCCCACGTTTCTCGGCTGGATCACCAACAACTACTGGGAAACCAATTTCCAACCCGTGCAGCCGGGGCTGGTCACGGCCTGTTATCGCCTCCAGCCGTATGCCGGGCCGTTTGATGAAACCCGCGCCCAGCGGTTCGGGCTGGACACCGAACACGCCGCGCCGCTGACCCAGCATTTCGGGGAACCGGGCGTGACGCCGTCCCCCTTGCCCGCCAGCGGAACGCTGCTGCATCTGCCAGATGCACCGATTCTGACCACGCAATTCAAGGCCGCAGACGGCGGCGGTTTGCTCTCGCTGCTGAATGCCAGCGACGAGACGCAGACCGTCCGTGTCGCCCCGGCTCTCCTGAGCATCGGCAAAGCGTGGCGCTGTGACCTGTTCGGCGTGAAGCGGGAGGAACTGGCCGTATCGGCTGGAGCTGTCGCGCTGGAGCTGCTCCCGCGCTGCGCCGCCACCCTGCATCTGGAGCTGAGTCAGGCTGGCCCGGAGGCGTCCAGATGAACCTGCCCTCCAATCCCATCGTCCCAGGCTTCTACGCCGATCCAGAGGCCCGCTACTACGAAGGGAAATACTGGATCTACGCCACCCGCTCGGCCACCGATTACACCCGGCAGCTCAATCTGGACGCCTTCAGCTCCGCCGATCTGATCCATTGGGAGAAACACGAGGGCATCACTGAGATGGCCGATTTCCCGTGGGTCTGGCGGGCGGTCTGGGCACCCACCATCATTGAAAAGGGCGGGCGCTACTTCCTGGTCTTCGCCAGCAACGACATTCAGAAGGATGACGAGGTGGGCGGGCTGGAAATCGCCGTCTCGGATTCGCCTGCCGGACCGTTTCGCGGCCTGCCGGGTCAGCCGCTGATTGACCGCTTCATTGGCGGAGCGCAACCGATAGATGCCCACTTCTTCAAGGACGACGACGGCACGGTGTATCTGTATTACGGCGGCTGGAAGCACTGCAATCTGGCCGTGATGAACGACGAGATGACTGGCATCGTCCCCGGCAGTCTGCGCGGCATCACGCCGGAGGGCTACTTTGAAGCGCCCTGCCTGATTAAAAAGGGCGGCCAGTATTTCCTGATGTGGTCCCAGGGGGACTGGATAGACGGCACCTACAGCGTGGCCTACGGCGTCAGCGACAACCCTTACGGCCCCTTCGAGTCTCGCGGCACTGTGCTGAGCAGTCAGCCCCCGCTGGCGGAAGGCCCCGGCCACCACGGGTATTTGCAAATTTCAGACACAGACGAGTGGTTGATCGTCTACCACCGCCGCGTCATCGGCAATACCGATCCGGGGGCGCGGGTGCTGTGCATTGACAGGCTGGAATTTAAGGGCGACACCATTCAACCTGTCGTGATGACCTGACCCCGCCCGGAGGCTCCCGCATGCAAAATCCCAACATCCTTCTCTTCTACACCGATCAGCAGCGCTGGGACACCCTCAGCGTCAACGGTAACCGCGAAACCATCACGCCGAATCTGGATGCGCTGGTGCGGGAGGGGGTCAACTTTGACCATTTCTTCGTGCAGCATCCGCTGTGTATGCCCTCGCGGGTCAGCTTTCTGAGCGGGCAGTATCCCAGCTCGCTGCGAATCACGCAGATGGGCGTGCCGGTGCCGGAAGACCTGGTGACGCTGCCGCATCTGCTGAGGGCGGCGGGCTACCGCACCGCCAATATCGGCAAGCTGCACTTTCTGCCGCACGCCAACCGCGATCACCGCCGCCCGCACCCGCCCTACGGCTTTGACACGCTGCTGGTGTCTGACGAGCCGGGCGTGTACGAGGACGCCTACCGTGCCTGGGTGCGGGCGCGTGACCCGCAGCAGCTTGAGCATCTCAGCGTGGGGTTGCCGCCCGCCGCCTACCGCTGGTACGTGACGATGGGCATCGACGACATGGTGCCGCAGCCGGTGCCAGGAGAGCGCTACGACTTTGGCGGCGCAACCCCCTTTCCCGGCGACGAGCGTTATACCCACAGCGCCTTCGTGGCTGATCAGACGCTGAATTTTCTGGACGGGGCCAGTGCCCGGCAGCCCTTCTTCGCCATCGCCAGCTTTTTCTCGCCGCACGCGCCCTGGGTGGTGCCGCAGCGCTTTTTAGACCTGTACGATCCGCAGACCTTCACCGCGCCCACCTACCCGCCGGAGTTGCAGGCCGAGCGCTACGATCACGCCTGCTCGCCAGAGGAATTGCGAAGCGCCAAACACGGTTATTACGCCATGATCAGCGAGGTGGATGAATATGTGGGCGTCATCCTGGCAAGGCTGGAAGCGCTGGGCCTCAGCGAGAACACCATCGTCGTGTTCGTCTCGGATCATGGCGAATGGCTGGGCGAACACTTGAAGTACGGCAAGGGCTACCCCGGCGACGACTCGGTGGCCCGCGTGCCGTTCATCATCCGCTGGCCCGCCGGAATCCGCGAGGTGGGCCGCAGCGTCACCGAATTGGTAGAGGCGGTGGACGTGCTGCCCACCCTGCTGGAACTGGCCGGACTCCAGACGCCGCCCGAAGCGCAGGGCCACAGCCTCGCCCCGCACCTGCGCGATTCGGCGCGGCCCATCGTCCAGAAGCCCGCGCTGATGGAATATGCCGGGTGGAAGAATCTGCGAACCCCTGCTGCCCGCTACCTGATCCACGAGAACGGCACCGAGGCGCTGTGGGACCTCCAGAACGATCCGCACGAATACTTTGACGTGGCCGCCGAGCAACCGGAACTGGTGGCACAGCACCGCAAATTGCTGCTGGAAAAGCTGCTGGAAATAGAGCGCCCTCTGCCGCGCATCTGGGCGTACTGAACAAGGAGAACCATGACCTACTACGGCTTCAATTTTCAATGGATGTACCACTGGGAGGAGGGCGCTCAGCCCAAAGAACCCGACGCACAGGCGCTGGATTTCATGGCCCAGTACGGCTTCAACTTCGTGCGAATCCCCACCAATTACCAGTTCTGGACGCGGGATTTTGACTACCTGCACCCCGACGAGGCGGTGTTTGAATACCTGGATCGTTACCTTGCCGCCTGCCAGGAGCGCGGCATTCACCTGAGTCTCAACTTGCACCGCGCCCCCGGCTACTGCATCAACGGGCAGGAGCTGGAACGCGACAACTTATGGACCGACAAAGTGGCGCAGGACGGGTTTGTCTTCCTGTGGGAAACCTTTGCCCGGCGCTACAAGGACGTCAGCGCTGAAGCCCTCAGCTTTGATCTGGTCAACGAGCCGCCCGACATCGGCACGCGGGGCCTGACGCGCGACATTCACGCGGCGCTGATCACCCGAACGGCGGAGGCGATCCGCGCGGTTGATCCGGCACGCCCCATCGTCATTGACGGGCTGAACGGCGGCAACATCGCCATGCCGGAACTGGCCCATCTGGGCGTCACGCACAGCGGGCGGGCCTATCAGCCCTACGCGGTCAGCCACTGGGGAGCGCCGTGGTGGGACGGCTGGAACACCCCCGGCGCGGCCCCCGAATATCCCGGCACCGTCTACGAGGGTCAGGTCTGGAACCGTGAGGCGTTGCACGACTTCTATCAGCCCTGGCGCGAGGTTCAGACGGGCGGAACCTCCGTTCATATCGGGGAATTCGGTTGTTACATTTACACGCCGCAGCACGTCGCCCTGCGCTGGTTCAAAGACCTGTTCAGCCTGTTCAAGGAGTACGGCTGGGGCTACGCACTTTGGGAGTTCGAGGGCGTGTTCGGCATCGTGAACCACGGGCGGCCCGGCGTGGTGTATGAGGAAATCGGCGGCTATCAGGTGGATAGGGCGCTGCTGGATCTGATGCTGGAGAGCCGGACTTGACGCACGCATTGGTTATGGATATTGGAGGTGGTCACGTCACCGCCGCACGGGTGGACCTGAACACCCGTGCGGTCCTCCCCGGCGAGGTTCATCACGTTGTTGACCCAAACGCCAGTGCGGACGCCCTGCTGAACGCCTGGGCCGCTGCCGCACTGGAGGCGCTTGCCGGAAACGGGCCGCCCGCCCGCATCGGCATCGCCGTTCCCAGCCCCTTTGACCACGCGGCGGGCGTGTCGCAGATGACCCATAAATTCGCCGCCCTGCACGGCGTCAATGTGCGGGATGGCTTGCAGGACTGCTGGGCCGGAACGGTGCTGGACGGAGTACCCGTAGCGTTCGGCAACGACGCGGACTTGTTCACGCTGGGCGAGTGGTGGGGCGGTGCGGCGCGGGGAACCGGGCGGGTCATCGGCGTCACGCTGGGAACGGGCCTCGGCTCCGGCTTCGTGGCGGGCGGGCAGGTGGTCACGGCTGGCCCGGACGTTCCCCCGGACGGCGAGCTGTGGAATGTCCCGTACCACGGTGGAATCGCCGAGGATTTCGCGTCCGGTCAGGCTGTGAGGCGGGCCTACCAGTCCTCTGGTCAGGAGGACTACAGCGCCAGCGCCGCCGGAATTGCCGCCCTGGCCGATGCTGGAGACGCGCGGGCGCGGGCTGCCTACGCGGAACTCGGCACGCATCTGGGCGGTATCCTGGCCCCCTGGGTCAGCCGCTTTCGCCCTGACGCGGTGGTGTTCGGCGGCAACGTGGCGCGGGCCTGGAAACATTTTCAGCCCACCTTAGAGGCGGCCCTGCCCGGCGTCTCCTGCCAGTTGACGACGCATTTTGAAGCCTCGGCGCTGCTGGGAGCGGCGGCGCTGGGCGGCGAGGAATTGATATGAATACTGAACTGAAAGCGGACCAGAAGATCGTCTTTATCGGAGACAGCATCACCGATGCGGGGCGCACCGGCAGCGGCAGCGAGTACGGCGAAGGCTACGTATCGCGGGTGCGTGAGCTATTGCTGGCCCGCCACCCCGAGCGGCATCTGACGGTGGTGAACCGGGGCGTCAGCGGCGACACCGTGCGGCATCTGGCGCAGCGCTGGGAGCGGGACGCGCTGGCCGAGCGCCCCGACTGGCTCAGCGTCAAGATCGGCGTGAATGACGTGTGGCGCATGTTCAATGCCCAGCCGGACGAGGCCGTGCCAGCCGATGAATACGCCGCCACCCTGCGCGAGTTGCTGGGCCGCGCCGCCGACGCGGGCAGCAGGATCGTGCTGGTCACGCCCTTTCTGATCGAGCCAGACCGCGCCGATCCCATGCGCGTGATGGTGGAGCAGTACGCGGCCATCGTGGCGCAACTGGCGGGCGAGTTCGGTGCGCCGCTGGTGAATTTACAATCCGCCTTCGACGCCGCCTGCGAGGTCACGCCGCCGCAGATGTGGGCGCATGACCGGGTGCATCCGACGCCTGTGGGCCACACCCTGATCGCCCTGGAATGGCTGCGGAGCATGAGAATCTCGCTTTAGTTGGCGGTTCGGATTGTTTTCTTACCCGGACTCAATTGAAAGGTGTTGAAAACACCTGAAAATCCGAGCAAAGTGAGCAGGAGAAAAACGGGTTCCAGGCGTGGAGTGCAGAAATCGGTGCTGTTCCGATTTCTGCCGCGTTACAGACGGAATCCGTTTTGCACGGACCACTGCCTATCAAGCTGCGATCAAATGCTCAAACGGTAAAAATGCCGTCCAGAATGCTGTCAACATCAGGTTGTCAGTTATCGAACTCTGTTTCTTCCCTAACCCTTGCTCAGTCCAGTTCCATATCGATCATCAACGGGTTTTCCTTGCCGTCTTTTCCGCCTGCCCGCACGTCAGGAATACCGATGGGGGTGGTGCGGTCCATCTCCTTTGGCGGCTGGCCGGGCTTGACCCAGTGGGTGCCGGGGCCAGCCGGACCGGCGTTGCGGGCCGGGGCCACCGGATAGGCGGCCAGCCGGGCGGCGCGCAGGATTGAGTCCAGTTCCGGCGAACTCAGCAGGCCCTTGGTTTCCAGGGTACTCAGCAGGCCCAGCACCAGCTTGCGCGTGAATTCGGCCTCCTGTTCGGGGGTCTTGAAGGGATTGGCATCGCTCATGGGGTCCAGAGTAGCGCGTGTGTGCCGCCACTGGGAAAACGGCCCTTGCCGGAGGGTTGCTCCCCGCGCGGTGACAGGAACGCCCGCCGCGACAGGGCCGGGCCGGGACGTGAATTGCGGGGCCGGGTGTTATCCTGCGGGAGCTGAAAATCATCCGAAGTAAACGGTCAGTTTAGTTACCCACACGGCAAAATGTCCGCCTTAACATATGAGACGAGCAGAAGTCCGGGCTGTGGGTTGCAGGTTTCAAAGGCCCACGGGCAACCTGGGGAGGAACGAATGTACAAGGGAAGAGAGGGGCAATGGGCGTTTTTGCTGCACCGCCTGTCGGGGATCGCAATCCTGGCTTACCTGCTGATTCACGTCTTCAGCATCGGCTCGTTCATGTTCGGTGAGCGGTTTTACATGGCGATTCACGAGACCTACGACTGGCCGGGATTTCGCGTCGGGCTGGTGTTTATCACGGCGGGTGTGGTGTATCACGCCTTCAACGGTCTGCGAATCATCGTGATGGACTTTACCGGGGCGGGCGTGGCCTACCAGCGCCAGATGTGGTACGGCGTGATGCTCATTACCCTGATCAGCGGGTTGTACGCCGCCTGGACCCTGCTGCCGCGCCTGATCGGAGGCTACTGAGATGATCCGCGCAAGAACGTTTATGGACGCCAAGACGCAGTCCCACAGCAACGCCGAGTTGAACTGGTGGATCTTCATGCGCATCAGCGGCCTGATCCTGGTGTTTCTGGTGCTGGGCCACATCTACATGACCTTTATTCAGGTGTCCGAGTCCGACGCCACCTTCACGGCGGTGGTGGGCAAACTGGCCAACCCGGCCTGGAAGTTCTACGACTGGCTGATCCTGGCGCTGGCGCTGATGCACGGCAGCAACGGGGCGCGCTATTCCATTGAGGACTATGTCCGCACCCGCCCCAACCGGGCCTGGGTCAAGGGCGTGTTCTACACCGTGGTGGGGCTGATCTTCGCCTTCGGCACCATCGGGCTGTTCTCCATCTAGTTCTGTTCACCTGGTTTTAACCGGGCCGCCCTGGACCCTTTCCGGGCAGGCCAAAGGAAGTAAGCAACCATGCAACATCGTTATGACGTACTGGTAATCGGCGCAGGCGGCGCGGGACTGATGGCCGCCCTGTACGCGGCCAAGGGCAATGTCTCGGTGGCGTGTATCTCCAAGCTGTACCCCACCCGCTCGCATACCGGCGCGGCGCAGGGCGGGATCGGCGCGGCGCTGGGCAACATCGCCGAGGACCACTGGGAATGGCACATGTTCGACACTGTCAAGGGCGGCGATTATCTGGCCGATCAGGACGCCGCCGAGGTGTTTTCCAAGGACATCATCGACGCCGTGTACGAGCTGGAACACATGGGTCTGCCTTTCTCGCGCACCCCGGACGGCAAGATCGCCCAGCGCAAGTTCGGCGGCCACACCCGCGAATTCGGCAAGGCTGCCGTCGAGCGCAGTTGCTACGCCAAGGACCGCACCGGCCACATGATCCTCCAGACGCTGTACCAGCAGAACGTCAAGGAAGGGACCAAGTTCTTCAACGAGTTCCACGTCACCGATCTGCTGATCGAGGACGGGCGCTGCCGGGGCGTGGTGGCCTACGAACTGGCGACGGGCGAGACCCACACCTTCCATGCTAAGGCCGTGATTCTGGCGGCGGGTGGCTACGGGCGCATCTTCAAGATCACGTCCAACGCGCTGACGCTGACCGGCGACCTGATGAGCATCTACTACCGCAAGGGCCTGCCGCTGGAGGACATGGAGTTCTACCAGTTCCACCCCACTGGTCTGGCCAAGCTGGGCATTCTGGTCACCGAGGGCATTCGCGGTGAGGGCGGCATCCTGCGAAACAGCGACGGTGAGCGCTTCATGGAACGCTACGCGCCCACCATCAAAGACCTCGCGCCGCGCGACATCGTTTCGCGCAGCATCATCAGCGAGATCCGCGAGGGCCGGGGCGTGGGCCGCGACGGCGACGCCGTCAACATCGATCTGACCCACCTGCCACGCGAGGTCATCGAGGGCAAGCTGGCCGAGATCACCGATCTGGCGCGCACCTACCTGGGCATGGACCCGGTCAAGGATCTGGTGCCGGTGCAGCCCACGGCACACTACGCGATGGGCGGCATTCCCACCGATCTGAACGGCCTGTGCCTGAGCGACGGCAACGGCGGCAGCATCGAGGGGCTGTACGCGGCGGGCGAACAGGCGTGCGTGTCGCTGCATGGCGCGAACCGGCTGGGCACCAACAGCCTGGGCGATCTGGTGGTCTTTGGCCGCCGCGCCGGAATCTACGCGGCGCAGTACGCCCGTCAGGTCGAATTCCCCGATCTGCCCGACGATCCCCAGAGCGGCACCAGGGACCTGTTCGACGGCCTGAAGAACGGCAGCGGCAAGGAAAACCCAGCCCTGATCCGCAAGGAAATGCAGGAGTCGATGATGAACAACGTCGGCATCTTCCGCAACGGCCCCGACATGGAAAAACAGGTCGAGATCATCAAGGAGCTGAAGTCGCGCTATCAGGACGTCAACGTGGGCGACACCAGCCTGCGTTACAACTCCGAGCTGATCGAGGTGATGGAGCTGGGCTTCATGCTCGACTGCGCCGAGGCGATGACCGCCAGCGCCGTGAACCGCACCGAATCGCGCGGGGCGCATGACCGCGCCGATTACCACAGCCGCGACGACGTGAACTGGCTCAAGCACACCATGGCCTACAAGGACCTGGATAAGCCGGGCAACGTGCAGATCGGCTACAAGGACGTGGCCTTGAAGGGCTTTCCCCGCGCCTTCGAGCCGAAAGCCCGTGTCTACTGATCTACACCTGACTACTGATCTATGACTGAAGGGATGGCTGCAAAGCTCTGGCTCTCCATCCCTTCAAAGGACTGCAAATGACTCAAACCCAACATGAAACCAGCACCGCGCCCGCCGCCGCCCAGCAGGCGTTGCCGATGCTGCACATCAAAGTCAAGATTCTGCGCTTCGATCCCGAGAAGGACCGCAAGGCCCACTGGGAGACCTATGCCATCGACGCCCAGGCCGGAGACCGCGTGCTGGACGTGATCAACGAGGTCAAGTGGTATCAGGACCACAGCCTGACCTTCCGGCGTTCGTGCATGCACGGCATCTGCGGCTCCGACGCCATGCTGATCAACGGGCGCAACCGACTGGCCTGCAAGACGCTGGTGCGCGACGTGGCCAAGGACGGCGGCACCATCACCATCGAGCCGATTCGCGGCCTGAAGGTGGAAAAGGACCTGCTGGTGGATATGGAGCCGTTCTTCGACTCCTACAAGGCCATCATGCCTTACTTCATCAACGAGTCCCCGGCCCCCGCCGCCGAGCGCATCCAGTCGGAGGAAGAGGCCGAGCGCATGGCCCAGTCCAGCAACTGCATCCTGTGCGCGTGCTGCACCACCTCTTGCCCGATCTTCTGGGTCAACGGCTCGTACCTGGGACCCGCCGCGATTGTCCAGGCACACCGTTTCATCTTCGACACCCGCGATGAAGCCACCGAGCAACGCCTGAACATCATGAACCAGAACACGGGCGTCTGGCGCTGCCGCACCGCCTACAACTGCACGGAAGCCTGCCCGCGCGACATTCCGATCACGCAACTGATCGAGGAAGTCAAGCGTGCGGTGATGTACCAGCAGGCGTAAGCAAAAAGCTTAGGGCAGGGCGCGGAGGCTACGGCTTTCCGCGCCCCTCTTCTTGCGCGGTTCGAGCCAGCGCACCCGCTTGCCCTGGGTGCGGGCATAGTCGATCTCTGAGCGCGTGCTGTCGCCCACATGGCCGCCGACATTAATCACCAGAATCTCGTTGGCCAGAGCGATCTTGCGGCGGTGGAGTTCGGCGAGGCTTTCCAGCACCGCCTGTTTCTTTGCCGCCGTCAGCCCCGCAAAAATGTCGGAGTCGGGGCGAAGGTGGCTGCCCACGCTCAGCACGATGCGGCCCGCCAGCGTTTCCGCCAGGGAGGCCGCATCGAACCCGTCCAGAAAGCGCACGCTGCCGCACAGGCAAACGATCACCGGACGGTCCTGATTCAAAGTTTGCGGCTCATGCAGGCTCCGATTGAAAGGTGTTGGAAACGCCTGGAAATCCGAACGGGCGTCCAAGCGTCCTGATGGGCGCTGTTCTGGACAAGACAGTGAGCAGGAGAAAAACGGGTTCCGGGCGTGGAGTGCAGGAATCGGTGCTGTCCCGATTTCTGCCGCGAAACAGACGGAATCCGTATCAGAATTGCAGGGCGTATTTCACGCCGTCGTTGCCGCTGCATTCGCCGATGCCGTGTTCGGACTCGTCCACGGTGATGGTGCAGGTCAGGGTCAGGACTGGGGCGCTGGCAGTGCGGGCGATCAGGTTGCCGCTGCGGGTCACGGCGGCGCGCGGACGGGGGGTGTCCACGCGGGTGCCGATGCCCACAGCAGCATTGCTGCCGATGGCTGCTGTGCCGCCCAGTGACAGGCTGACACCCAGGCCAGCGGGCAGAGGGCTGACCGGCCCGCCGTTCACGATGGCGGTGCGCCCGCTGTAGGTCTGGCCCCCGATACGGATGGTGGCGTTGTCGGCGGCGAAAGGATCGCCCAGACGCGGTTGCAGCGTGCCGCGCACAAAGCTGACGGTTCCCTCCTGCCCTGTGACGCTGTTGACGATGCGGCCCACCTGCGGGCCGGTGACGGTGGGGGCGCAGGAGGCCAGCACACCCGCGAAGGCGGCGCTCAGCAGAAAGGGGGAGAGTTTCATGGTGTTCTCAGTGTAAACGCCGGGCCTGACGGGGCCATGAGCCTGAATGTCGGGGGCGCTCACCTTCTGGTGGGAGCTTCAGGAGCGGTGCTGGACGGGCAGGGCATCTGCGAAGTCGTGGACGAATTGCACCTGCTCGCTCGTTTCGATGGCCTTGCGGTCACGGGTGGCCCGGACCAGTTCGATGGCCCGGTCCGCCGTCATGCCGCCCTGCACCAGCAGGCAGGCGGCGGTCAGTCCCGCGCGGCCCAGACCGCCCCGGCAGTGGACCACCACGCCGCGCCCGTCCAGCAGATCGGTCATCAGTTCGTCGATGAAGGCGGCAAAATCCGCGCGCTTGCCGGGTGCGTGCTGATCGGGGATGGCGTAGGCCTTGACCTCCAGATTGTTCAGATCGGCGGCGGCGTGGTAGCCGTCCATGCCCAGCATGTCGAACTCGAAGTCCTCGATCAGCGGGGCCAGGACGTTCACGCCGTCCGCCGCCAGGGTCTGCATGTCGGTATGCACGTCGCGGTCATGCGTGACGCCCTGCTGGATTACGCTGCGGCCCTTCTTGCCGGGGGCGAAGGTCAGGCCCAGCCGTCCGGGCCACTGGCCGGTGGGAACCCAGTCCACGCGAATGGGGTTTTCAGGCTTCGGGCTGGAGGAAGAGATCACGCGCCATTCTCCGGTACGGCGTCTTGCTCCGGTATGACCGGGCGCATCGCGTCCTCCTGCAACACGTCTTGGGTCAGCCAGCGGGCGGCGTCCAGCGCGTGGTAGGTGATGATCGCGTCGGCTCCGGCCCGGCGCATGGCGGTCAGGTTTTCCAGCACGGTGCGGCGCTCGTCCATGAAGCCCAGTTGTGCGGCGGCCTTGACCAGCGAATATTCCCCGCTGACGTTGTAGACCACCAGCGGCAGGTCAAAGTGGTCCCGCAGCAGCCGCACCACGTCCAGATAGGCCAGCGCGGGCTTGACCATCAGTGTGTCCGCGCCCTGTTCGGCGTCCAGTCTGGCCTCACGCAGCGCCTCACGGTGGCCGCCTGCCGGGTCCATCTGGTAGGTGGCGCGGTTGCCCACGCTGGGGGTGCTGCCCGCCGCGTCGCGGAAGGGGCCGTAATACGCGCTGGCGTACTTGACGGCGTAGCTCATGATCGGAATATCGCTGAAGCCTGCCGCGTCCAGCGCGGCGCGAATGGCCCCCACCTGCCCGTCCATCATGGCGCTGGGAGCCACCACATCGGCCCCGGCGCGGGCCTGCGAGACGGCGGTCAGGGCCAGCAGTTCCAGGCTGCGGTCATTGTCCACGGTCCACGCTTCGGCACCGCTCTGGCCGGGCACCTCGCACAGTGGGCCGCAGTGGCCGTGATCGGTGTACTCGCACAGGCAGGTGTCGGCCATGACCGTCAGTTCCGGCACTGCCGCCTTAATGGCGCGCGTGGCCCGCTGGATGATGCCGTCCTCTGCATACGCGCCGCTGCCGTGCGCGTCCTTGTGGTCAGGAATGCCAAACAGGATCACGCTGGGAACGCCCAGTCGTAACGCCTCGCGCGCCTGAGCCACCGCACCGCTGATGCTGTGACGGCTCACCCCCGGCATGGAGGCGATGGGCGACTCGTCCGGCAGTTCGTGGACGAAGAGCGGGTAGATAAAGTGCGCCGGGCTGAGGTGGACTTCGCGGGTCAGGGCGCGCAGGGCGGGGGTGCGGCGCAGTCGCCGGGGACGTTCAGGCATGGCTTCAGGCTAACGCGGACGCGTTTCCAGAATTGGAAGGTGAGAGGGGGCGGCCCTCCATCTGCCACAATTTCCCCATGCCCGCGCCCACTATTTATCGCCCCTTTCTGAACGGCGTCTACACGGTTTCGGCGGGGCTGTTTCGTATGGAAGCGCAGCCGATCCCCTGGCGCGAGGACGGCGCGGTGGAAACGCACACCTTCACGCTGGACGACGATTACGAGCGTTTCGTGGTCAGCAAGTGGACGGCCCACCGCCGGGCTTTGCACGAATACGCGGGTGAGGCGAACCTGTCTCCCGAACTGCGCGGGGCAGCCCTCGAATTCACCGCACGCACCCTGGCTGCCGAGAGTGGCGGGGCGATGGTCTGGGACGGCCAGACCTTCCGCAATTCCCTGCTGGGCTGGGAGGCGCGGCTGGATTTGCGCTGGGGTGGAGTGGCGGACCTGCGCCGTTTCGACGCGCCGCTGGCCGGGTTGCGTGGTGACCTCGAACCGACGGGCGCACTGGATTTCCTGGGTCTGAACGCACAGGAAGACCTCGCCATCATCGCGCGTGACGGGCAGACTGGGCGCGACTGGCTGGCGGCCACGCATGTGCTGTCGCCAGAGCGCTGGGACCCCCGCGACAAGCTGGGGCGAGACTTCGTGGCGGTGCATTCCCCGGTGGCGGGCAGCGGCCCCATGAACGCCACCGCGCCCCGACTGCTGGACGCGGTCATCGGGCGCGGACCCTTCGTACGTTTCGCCTGGGGCGTCGCGCCGGATCATCGGCTGGACCACCATCCCAGTACCGTGGAGGCGACGGCCCCATTTGATCCCGACACGGCATTTGTGCGGGTAGAGCGGCAGACACTGACCGGCTTTTCTGCCGCGCATGGGGCGCTGTTCACCATCCGGCCCTACCTTTACCCGCTGCACCTAGCCGCGCAGACCCCAGCCCAGGCCCGTGCGCTGGCTGCGGCGCTGCGGACCATGACGCCAGAGCAGCAGATTTACAAGGGTTTGCAGGGCGTCATGCCGGACCTCCTCATCTGGCTGGACGCGCGGGCGCTCTAGAGTGAGGGACGTGAACTTCCGCGCACTTTTCCTGACCCCCCTGCTGGCTGCCTTCCTCGCCGCGTGCGATCTGCCCGCCAGGGGACAGGACACGGCGCAGAGTCAACCTGCGGCCCAGACTCAGGTTCAGCCGCCCCAGACCCCACGGCCCCAGCAGAATCAGACCACCAGCCGTGACCCCCGGAGCGGCCTGAACTGGGTCAATGCCAGTGAACTGCCGCGCGAGGGCACGCAGCTTTTGCAGACCATTTCCCAGGGCGGGAAATTCCGCTACGGCAAGGACGGCGTGACCTTCGGCAACCGCGAGCGCATCCTGCCCCGTCAGAACAGCGGCTATTACCGCGAATACACCGTGCCCACCCCCGGCGAGGGGGACCGGGGGGCGCGGCGCATCGTGTGCGGCGGCCAACCCGTGACCAGCACCGCCGAGTGCTATTACACCGCCGATCACTACGCCAGCTTCAGGAGGATTCGCCCGTGATGCAAGTGTTCGATCAGGCCCCGGAAGGCATTCAGAAGGCCCCGCACGATCCGCGCATCCTGGCCGCTGGCTATCAGGTGTCCCTGCGGGAGATCAGTTTTTCGGACGTGCATGACAAGGAATCCCTGATGCTGGCGGTGCTGCGCGGTCTGGCCCTGACCAACAGTTTCGGGCGCAACTGGGACGCCCTGTACGACGTGCTGACCGACGCTGAAGTGCGGCCCCCTCGCCTGGGCCTGCTGCTGTGCGACTTCGAGCATTTCCGCCGCCGCCATCCCCGCCTGAGCGGTGAGCTGGAGCGCGTGATGCTCGACGCCCAGCGCGACGCTGCCGGGCATGGCCGCCAGTTGTGGCTGCTCGCGGAGGAACTGGAGAGCGATCCAAAGAGCTGGTAGCGCCTTTGGTTCGCGGTCTACCGTTGCTAATCTGTTTGAACACCTCATGTGGCCGGGTTGATGTCGGGAGGAAGGCGTTCAGCTATCGCTAGACCGGCCCGCACGCTCGGTTGCAGGGCAGGGGAGAGGTTGCCCGCCTTCCACCATTTTGCGGGCATTCACACCTGAAGGCTCTAGCATGCCGCCATGCCCGCTTTTCTGCGTCCCGCCCTGCTGTGCGTCCTGGCCCTGCCGCTGACCCTGGGCCTGGGGGGGTGCCGCTACAACTTCGTGCCGCTGTTGCCCCCGGTGGTGGCCCCGAATCTGCCCGTGCGCGTCACCGAGGCCAGTCTCAAGCGCGACGGAGATCAACTGATCGTGACCGCCACCGTGGATGGCCGTTTCGAGCCGGGTTACCTGAGCGTCAACTGGTTCGACAGCACCCGCGCCATCGGCAGCGACAGCGTGTATCTGGACGCCAGCCAGCGCACGGCGTCCTTCAAGCTGACTGCCCCCGACGAGGGTGCGTACCGTGCGGTGCTGAGTTTTGGCGGCGCGGTGATGCGGCAGGTGGAGTTGTACGAGGTGCTGCCCTGACCCCTGCCACTTACCGGGGCGTGGTGGAGTGGACGGTGGGAACTCGCGAACGCTTCGTGTGGCGCGGCGATGGGCTTGAGCCGCTGCGAACCGAGCCTTATCCAGCCCCGGTCAACTACGGCTGTCTGCCCGGCACGCTGAATCCCGCCGACGGCGCGGAGATCGACGCGGTGTGGCTGGGGCCATCCCTGGAAGTGGGAACCGTGCTGGAGATGCCCGTGCTGGGGTTACTGTCCTTGTTGGACGGCGATCACAAGGTCATCTTCGCGGCGGACTCCCAGACAGAGGCCGACGCAGCGGCACAGGCAAAGCTGCTGGCGTGGTTTCCCCCCGAACGCGGCGCACGGCTGCTGGACGCTTCAGAGGCGGTGGCGTGGCTGGAGTCTTTGACTTCCAAGCCGGATTGAGATTCTGGCCACCTCAATCCTGACTCTGCGCCTCGACTTCCTGCCCTGGCCTCGGCTCCGTCGTGCCGCGTTTCGCCGCGTCCTCCACCTTCCACTGCACCTGTCGCAGCAGGCCCCGGAACAGGCGGCTCTCGGCGCTGTTCATCAGGGCGCGGTCCAGCAGTGCGCGCCACAGGCGCAGGGTGTGGCGGGCGCGCACGGCGTCGGTGTAGCCGATCAGGTGCATGGTGTCGTGCAGGTGGCCGTACATGGCCTCCATTTCCTCGCGGGTGGCGGTCTTGCGGGTCCGGTCCAGAGGCTCGTCCTGGCCTTGCAGGAACTCGTAGCAGACCAGCAGCACGGCCTGCGCCAGATTCAGGCTGGCGTAATCCCCGGTGGGGATGCGGACGGTCATCTGGCACTGCTCCAGATCGGCGTTGGTCAGGCCCGATTCCTCTGGCCCAAAGACCAGGGCCGGGGCGGTGGCGGCGCGCACGAAGGGCCGGATCTGCGCCGGGTGCTGCGGCTGCGGCAGGTCCGAGCGGATGCGGGCGCTGGTGCCCACGCTCAGGTCACGGTCCGCCAGCGCCTCGCGCAATGTGGGGTAAATCGTCGCGCCGCGCAGCAGATCGGCGGCGTGGACGGCCATCGCCACTGCCCCCGAATCCAGATGGTTGCAGCGCGGGGCCACCAGCCGCAGGTCTTTGGCACCCATATTCAGCATGGCGCGGGCCGCCGAGCCGATATTGCCAGGGGTCTTGGGGGAAACGAGAACGACTGCCAGGGTCACGGGCGGAATGCTAGCAGGCCAGCGGGCGGGGATGTGGGGGCGGCTCCGACGTTCACCCGTTACCCCAGCCGTTCACCCATTACCCCAGCGCCAGAATCGGCGTTTCCTCCCGGATGTCCAGACCCAGTTTCAGGTCATGCGCCAGTTCCTCCGCCGTGTCTCCCCAGGAATCCACGTTCACCCGCGTAATGCCAGCGGCGCGCAGCCGGGTGTTGACCTCATTCAGCAGAGCGGCGCGCAAATGGGTATGCCGCCATTCGGAGGCCACGCCAGGCGAGTCTATCCGCGCCTCGCCGTCCTCGATGGCCGCGCGGCACACGCCCAAGCCGCGCCCCGTGTCGTTCAGCGCAATCACGCTGAGGTGCGAATCGAAGCCGCCCGCGCCGTCCGCCGTCGCCCCGGAGGTCACGGCATGGTGGCCGACGCGGTCCTCGTAGGTCCGCAGCGCTTTCAGCCGGGCGGCGGCGTCCAGCACCCCGGCCAGCGGCAGCAACTGCACACCAGCGGGCGGGTCCACATGGCGGTACGGCACGCGCCCGCTCAGGCGGCGGTACGCGCCTACCTCGCGCAGCCCGGCGGCCAGCAGCGCCTCGGGGGGGAAGAGGTAGCCCTCCGCGAACACGTAGACCCGTCCCACTGCCTCATGGGCCGCCCGGATCAGGGCCAGCGCCACTTGATCGCGCTGCGGGCCAGGAAACACGCCGCCCACCAGTTCCGCGCCGTGCTGCGGGCTGGGGCGGGTGCCGATTGCGCCCAGCAGTTCCTCCCCGTCACCCAGCGCGACGAAACCCGCCGTGCAGGCGTCGGCCATCCAGGTCAGGTCCTCCTGGGACGCGCCGTACAGGGCCGCGAAGGCGGGCAGCAGTTCGGCGGGCGGCAGAGCTTGAATCTCGAAGCTCACCGGCCCAGTCGCCTGTACAGGGCCATGTACTGTGCCGCCGGACCCTGCCAGCTAAAGTCCAGCGCCATCGCACGTTCCATGCGGGCCTGCCACACGTCCGGGCGGTCATATTCGGCGCGGGCCTCGGCGCAGGCGGCGCTCAGGGCCTGCGGGGTGGCGTCGGCAAAGCGGAAGCCGATGTCAGCGGGCACGGTGTCCACCAGTCCCCCGGTCAGGCGCACCACCGGCAGGGTGCCGTAGCGCATGGAAATCATCTGGGACAGCCCGCACGGCTCGAAGCGGCTGGGCATGGCGAAGATGTCGGCCCCGGCGTAGATGCGGTGGGCCAGCGGTTCGTTCAGACCGCCCACGAAAGCCACGCGCGGATGCTGTGCCCAGCCGGAGAGGGCGGCGGTCAGCAGCGGATCGCCGCCGCCCAGCACCACCACGTTCCAGTGCGGGGTCAGTTCGGGGAGTGCCTCAATCAGCAGGTCAATGCCCTTCTGATCGGCCAGTCGGCTGACCACGCCCAGGATCGGCGCGTCGTCCAGCCCGAATTCTTTCCGTAGCAGCGCGGTGGCCGCCGCCTTGCCCGCCGGGTCCCCGAACTGCGGCACGTCCGAGTCGGTGCGCGGGTCCCAGCGCTCCTGATCCAGCCCGTTCAGGATGCCGCTCAGACGGCCCTCCACGGTCAGGCGGATCAGGAGGCCCTGCAAGCCCTCGCCGTATTCGGGCGTGGTGATTTCCTGGGCGTAGGTGGGGCTGACGGTGGTCACCGCATCTGCGAAGGTCAGCCCGGCTTTCATCAGGTTGAGGTCGCCGTGGTATTCCAGCGCGTCCGGCCCCAGCGTCCACTGCGGCAGGCCCGTCCAGCGCGCGGCTTCCTCCATGTTCCAGCGGCCCTGGTATTGCAGGTTATGCACCGAGAACACGGTCTTTAATCCGGCCAGATGCGCGTAGGCCACCACCAGCCCCGATTGCCAGTCGTGCCCGTGGACCACGTCCGGCACCACCCCGATCTGATGCAGCACCGACAGCACCGTGCGCCCGAACAGGCAGAAACGGTGAACGTCGTCGTCGAAGTACAGCCCCGGACGGTCAAACTCCGGCAGATCGATAAACAGGTACTGCACGCCGCTGCGAACGATCTCGCCCACCCGGACCTCAAAGATCGGGGCGGGGCCGGAGGTCAATTCCGGCAGCACGCCGCGCCAGAGTTCGGTGGGCTGCCCCGCCAGCGACCCGTACCACGGCGAGACCACGGTGACTTGCATGGATGGGGTGGTCTGCGCGCCCTGGCCCGCCAGCACCTCCGGCAGGACGCCCAGCACGTCGCCCAGCCCGCCCGAACGCGAGAATGGAAACACTTCCGAAGCCACATGAACAACACGCATGGCTGCTACTGTACCTGCCCGCACCCCGCATAGGCCCGCGCGGGTTTGACAAGCTGCGGAGCCGTTGCTACACTTCCCCTCGCCTGAAGACCCGCCGCACCCGTGGCGATTCGGAAGGAAAGTGCCAGAGGCTGCGGGCCTTTAGCTCAACGGTTAGAGCAGTCGGCTCATAACCGATTGGTTGCCGGTTCAAATCCGGCAAGGCCCACCACAGATGGACCACGCTTAACAGTTTCGGGCGGTTAGCTCAGTGGTAGAGCATTCGCTTCACACGCGAGAGGTCGTAGGTTCAAGTCCTATACCGCCCACCAATTAAGACCCGCCCAGCGCGGGTTTTTTCATTTGTTGTCCTAGAGGTACAAAAGCCTGACAGCCATTGACAGCCAAACTGGCAAAAATGGCTGTTTTTGGCGTGGATTTTGAATATCTGGCTGCATACCGCGCCCCTTCTCCGAAACCGACACGACTTCGGACCATCGGTGATCGAGGAGCTTGATTAGACTGACCTGATGGCAGAGGCGCTCGTCCGCTTTGCCTAGGAGCCACCATGACCCAGACCCCCGCCGCCCGTCCCAGCCCCCTGACCGCTCAAGAACGCTGGACGCTGGCGGCGACGGTGGTGGGGTCCAGCATGGCCTTTCTGGACGGCACGGTGGTCAACGTGGCCCTGGCCTCGCTCCAGGCCGATCTGAACGCCACGGCGGCGGGCGTGCAGTGGGTGGTCAATGCCTATGCCCTGCTGCTGGCGGCGCTGACCCTCTCGGGCGGGGCGCTGGGCGACGCTTACGGACGCAAAAAGGTCTACGGCCTGGGCGTGATCGTCTTCGCGCTGGCCTCCCTGGCCTGCGGACTGGCCCCCAGCCTGCCGTTTCTGATCGCGGCGCGGGCGGTGCAGGGCGTGGGCGCGGCGTTGCTGGTGCCGGGCAGTCTGGCGATGATCGGGGCGGTCTTTGATCCGGCGCGGCGCGGGCGGGGCGTGGGGTTGTGGAGTGCGGCCAGCTCGGTGATGACCTTGCTGGGGCCGGTGGCGGGCGGGCTGCTGGTGGACGCTGGCTCGTGGCGCTGGGTATTTTTCATCAATCTGCCGCTGGCCGTCGGCGTGCTGTGGTTGCTGCGCCGCGTTCCCGAGACGCAGACGCCCGGCGCACGCCCGGACTGGCCGGGAGCCGTCAGCATCACGCTGGGCCTGGGCGGGCTGGCCTACGCCTTCACGCGGGCAGGTGAATTTGGCTGGGATGCTTTGACCTGGGCCTCGCTGGGAGTGTCTGCCGCAGGCTTCGCCTTCTTCCTGTGGCACGAGGCCCGCACCGAGAAACCCATGCTGCCGCTGTCGCTGTTCCGCAATCCGGTGTTTGCCGGGACCAACCTGCTGACCTTTTTGCTGTACGGGGCGCTGGGCGCGGTGGGGCTGTACCTGCCGCTGTATCTGATCGGCGCACTGGGCTACAGCGCCACCGCCGCCGGAGCTTCACTGCTGCCGCTGTCTCTGTTGTTGGCGGGGCTGTCCGGGTGGTTCGGAGCGCTGGCTGACAAACATGGGCCACGGTTGTTTCTGACCGCCGGGCCGATCCTGGCCGGGGTGGGCTTCGCGCTGCTGGGGTTGGGCCGCGACTGGGGCGGCGGCAATTACTGGACGGCCATCCTGCCGGGGGCGCTGCTGCTGGGCTTGGGGATGGCCCTGACCGTTGCGCCGCTGTCCAGCGCGGTGATGGGCAGCGCGGGCCGTGAGCGCAGCGGCGTGGCGAGTGGGGTCAACAACGCCGTGTCGCGCGCCGCCGGACTGCTGGCGGTGGCTGCGCTGGGCCTGCTGCTGGTGGGCAGTTACCGGGGCGCACTGGACACCCGGCTGATGGCGGCGGGGGCCAGTACCCAGACCCGCCAGAGTGCCGCGCAGCAGGCCAACCGCCTGACCGATCTGGAGTTGCCGGGCGGTACGGGGCCGGAGGCGGGGGCGGCGGTCAAGGCCGCGTTTGGTGACGCGTTTGGCAACGTGGCGCTGGCGTCCGGGGCACTGGGGGTGCTGGGCGGGGTGGCAGGGTTCTTCTTCCTGGCTGGGCGCAGGGAGGAGGGCTGAGCCAGCGCGTCTCCGCCGGGGAGCAAAATCGAACGCCCGGTCAGGCGTCACGGCCCGCAGCCCGTCGCATCCAGATCTGGCCCTGGAGCGTCTGCTGCGAGTTCAAGGGCCAGCGCCTCCCCGCCGTTGTCGAAACAGGAGTTGCCGGAACCCGTGCCGCCTGCCTGCTGCTTGTAGAAGATTCCCCCCTTCCCGTTCCCGGTGATGGTGTTGCCCGTCACCTCGGGTGTTGC
This sequence comes from Deinococcus marmoris, assembly GCF_001949125.1. GTDB lineage: Bacteria > Deinococcota > Deinococci > Deinococcales > Deinococcaceae > Deinococcus > Deinococcus marmoris_A. The sequence continues at coordinate 47,382 of NZ_MSTI01000066.1, read as the reverse complement.
GTTGCCGGTCACGATCAGCCCGTAGAGCGTATTGCCGTCAATGCGGTTGTCGCTGAGCTGCGGCGCGCTGCGTTCTGCCAGCACTACGCCGCTCTGCTTGTTCAGGCTGACCATGTTGTTGTTCAACGTCGGTTCTGCGTCGCCCCAGACGGCGATTCCCGGATTGCTGTTGGCCGTGATGGTGTTCCGACTGGCGCTCCCGGCGGCGTACTCGGAGTAACCCAGGCCGTTCTCGCGGTTGCGGACCACGGTGTTGCCATTCAGCGTGGGCGCGGCATACTCGGTGATGCGAAATCCGGCAGTCTGATTGGCCTGCACCGTGTTTCCACTGGCGCTGCCGCCAGCATTGTCGAAGTAGGTCACGCCGCTCTGCCTGTTGCCCTGGATGACATTATTCTCGATGTCGGGGGTGGCCGTGTCCTGAACCCCGATCCCCTGCAAGGTATTGCTCTCAATGGTGTTGTCGTGAATGGTGGGCGTGGCCTGCCCGTACACGGTCACGCCCCTTCCCCGGTTGTCCCGGATGCGGTTGGCGGAGAGTTCCGGCGTGGCCTGTCCGGTGATGTGGACGCCGTGGCTGCCGTTGCCCTCGATGGTGCTGGTCGTGACCGTGCCGCCGCTCTGATCCTTGAACAGGAACGCGCCGTCGCGGTTGGCGTTCAGGACAGTGCTGCTCACCGCCACCTGACTGCGGTCACTGACATAGATGCCGAACACGTTGCCCGTCACGCTGGAATCCGAAATCTGTGCCTCGCCGGCATCTTTGACCCACAGTCCACTTCCGTATTCGGAGGTGGCGTCGTCGCGCACGGCCCCGGTCAGCAGGACGCGGCTCAGGCTCAGGGACCCGCCCTCCTGCAACACACTGCGGGCGGGCACGCGGCCCAGATGGGCGACGCCCAGATCGCTCAGGCTGAGCGCTGCCCCACGCACGATCAGGGTGTCCTGGGCCGCATCGCTCATCAGCAAGGTGGTTTTTAATCCCGCCCCGGTCAACTCTATGTCGGTTTCGATCACCAGGGGCGCGCCCAGCAGGAAGGCCCCAGCAGGCACGGTGACACTTCCCCCCGCCGCGATCTGGGCCACCAGTTCGGCAGTTTCCTGCGGTGAGCGCAGTTCCAGGGTCAGTTCGGTCTTGACCCATCCTTCCTTTGCCTCGCCGCCCACGGTTCGGACCCGCGACCACTCGCCCTGAATCTCCAGCACTTCCAGGCGCGTGCCGCGTGGCAGGGTCAGCACCACCGGGCTGGTGTTGTTTGCCGCGTCACGCAGATTGAGGTTGGCGGTATTGACCACCACCGTGGACAGCACGCGCACTGTGGGTGGCGGTGGGGGCGGCGGCGGCAGGGGCGTCTGGGCGGGTGTCGCGGGTGTGGGCGCAGTTGGTGCCGGTTCGCTGGCTGGAAGCTGGAGCGCTTTCAGCGGTGCGTCCCGGTAGGCGTCGTTCTCGGTCTGCTCGGTGCTGGGAGCGCGGTCTGCTGGCCTCAGGAGGCCGGGGACGGCCAGCAGCGCGGCCCCACCGACGCCCAGCAGGGCCACGAGACCCAGCGCCAGCGGCCAGCGCGAGCGGCGGCGTGGGGGCGGCCCAGGCGGTGACGGGACAGGCGTCGGTGGGACCGGAAGAGGTGACGCGGGTAAACCGATGGGGACGGTCACTTCTGCCAGCGGAGCCGCCGCTGGTTCTGGCGTGGCCTGTGGTTGCGCCCCCTGCTCGTTCAGGGCGCGTTCCAGAATTTCCAGCACCTCGCCCGCGCCGATGGCCCGCTCGGACGGCTCCAGCGCCAGGGAGACGGCCAGGGCGTGGTTCAGGGCGGCGCTGCCGGGCCGGGTCAGGGTGGGCAGCGGAACGCCGCGCAGGCGGGCGCTGGCAGTGGGTGGGGTCCTTCCGCTCAGTACCTCCAGCAGCGTGGCCGCCAGCGCGTACACATCGGTTTGTGGGCTGAAGACGCCGCCTGACAGAAGTTCCGGCGCTGCGTAGCGCGGGTCGGGGGGCGGCGTCAGGTCAATCTCCTGAAGGGCGCGGTTCGCCAGCCCGAAATCGGCCAGCCACACGTCGCCCGCCGTATCCAGCCAGACATGATCCGGCGAGATCCGGGCGTGCAGCAGCGCCTGGGCGTGCGCGGCGACCAGCGCGGAAAACAGCGCGCGGGTCAGGTCCAGCCACTTGCCGGGGGGCAGTTCCTGCGACGGGTCCCCGGCAGCCTGCCGCAGCGTCTGGTTCAGACGGTCCTCGCAGACCACCAGTTGCGTTCCGTCCTCGTCCAGCAGATCGCTGACGCGCACCACGCCGGGCCGCTGAAGCTGGGCCAGCAGCCGGGCATTTCGCATGAAGACCTGTCTGGCCCGCCCGCCGGTGGGCGTTTCGGCCTGAGGTGGCCTGAACACCGTGATCAGCACGCTCTGGCCCCAGTCGGTGGTGGCGCGGTAAAACTGCTCGTACCCATCGGCCCGGAGGCAGACCTGAACGGTATAGCGCCCGGCCAGACGGCTGCCTTCTGTCAGGGGGGTCAGGTCAGTCATGCTGCTGTCCCGAAACCATCGTGAATGGTCTGGAGGTGTTCAGTGCCGCTGCACTGTTGCGCCGGTCCAGTGCCTCGCGAATCTCCGGGTGAACCAGACGGCAGGCGTGCAGAATGGCCTGTCGCGTGGCTGCCGGATGGAGGATCACGGCCCTCAGCACAGGCAGATCATCAAATGCCTGTGCTGAGGCCCTGGAGTTGGCCCAGCGCAGCCAGCTCTGAACAGGGGCCGCCTCATGCAGCGGCGTGTTCTTCAGCCACGCCTCGTACTGTCTCAGGCGGGCGTAGCCAGCGTTGTAACTCAGGGTTTCCAGGGTGGGACCGTCGGTGTTGGGATGTTCGGCCACCTGTCGGCGACAGTTCGCCACATTGCTCAGCACCCGCAGAATCTGCGGCGGGCAGTCGGGGCGGCGAAGCAGATCCTGTTGCACCGCGCTCCTGGCATCCCGGCTCAGCTCCAGCAGCGTGGACAGTGAGGTTGCCGGATGCACGGCCACCGCGCAGCGGGCGTCCACCTGCGGGCTGCGGGCCAGCACGCCCAGCACTTCCGGTGTGATCCGCTCATGTCGGGCCAGTCGCAGCAGCACGTCCACGTTCTCGTGTGGCCTGCGGGCAACAGTCAGCATGGTGCTGATTTGCAGATCACTACGCTCTGCCAGACCCGTCCGAATCTCCAGGCTGCTGTCCTCGGCCAGACGGTGCTGAACGCTTTCGGGCAACCCTCCGGCCTCTGTACCTGAACGGGTGAGCAGCGCCCGCCGCACATCGTCCAGCGCGTCGTCGGCCAGGCGCAGCAGCGTCGGCGTCGCTGTATGCGGATGTCTGGCCACCAGTTTCCTGACCCTCAGCGCGTCGCTGAGGCCCAGCAGCTCCAGCGCTTCCGGCGTCGCGTCCGGCTGGCTGGCTTCCTGGGCTTCCAGGTCTTGCAGGGGCGAGCGCACCTGGGCATAGCGCGGGTGCTGGCGAATCGCTGGGCGTAGCGTCTGCTCCGGCAATCGGCGTTCCAGGGCTGGGCCGGACGCTGCGGGGTTCAGCACCACCGACAACCGCACGTCGGCCAGCGGATCGTCGCTCAGGGTTTCCAGCAGTCCGGCGGGGGCCTGTGGATTGCGGCTCAGGCCCTGGCGCACCCGCGCGTCGTGGCGGGGCATACCTGTCAGCATCTGCGCCGGAGTCGAGCCGTCCATCGCCAGCGCCACCCGCCGGACGGCCAGTTCTGAGTCGGTCTTCAGGGCCGTGCGGGCAATGTCCGCCAGGCCGGGGTGCAGCCCCATCTCGGCGCGGATGCGGGGGCTGCGGTCAGCGGCCAGACGGTCCAGCACGGGCGCGGGCAATTCCGGCTGCGAGGTCAGGGCCAGTTTCACGTTGCGCCGCCGCGTATCCAGGGCGCTCTGGGCCTCGGCGTCATTCAGGGGCCGCAGCCGCAAGTTTGCCACCAGCCGGACCCGCTCATGTGGGTCTTTTGCCAGCAGACTCAGGGTGTCTGGGAGGGTCAATGGATGGGCGGCTACCGCCTCGCGGGTGCCGAAGCGTTCGTCGTGTGCCAGGGCGGCCAGCGCTTCAGGTGGGGCGCTGGGATTCTGGGCCACCCCCAGCCGCACCGCCCGTTCACCGTCCCGCGTCAGTGCCAGCAGCACGGTCCCCGGCGTATGGGGATGCGCGGCGACGTGTTCGCGTATCGTGACGTGATCGGCGTCGCCCGCCAGCGCTTCCAACTCAGCAGGTTGCGCGTTGGGGTTCTCGGCCACGGCAGCGCGTACCCACCAATCGGGGTCGGCAGCCAGACCTGCACGGGCCGTGTCGGGTAACCAGGGATTGCGGGCCACCGCCGCACGTCCCTCCCAGTCGCCCTTGTGGGCCACACGCAGCAGCAAGTCGGCGTCCAGCTCATGGTTCTCCAAACGGTGTAGCAGCGTTTCGCGGGCCTCGGTGTAGGGGTGCGCGGCGTCCAGCCATTCCAGCACTTCTATCGGCAGCAAGGGGTGCCGCGCGGCCAGGCGCTGCAACTTCGGCTCGGATTTAATTAGGGCGGTTTCTTCGGCGGACAGCGCCGGGTCTTGCTTACGGACCAGCAGGCGGGCGCGGACGGTCTGCGCGCTCACGGTCTGGGCAGACTCCGAAGGCTCGGCCACCATGCCCCCTGGCGCGCTCTGGAGCAACTTCCAGGCGGCCCGGCGGAGTCCCCACGGTACGCCGCCACTGCGGCTCGTCGCCAGATACCGGAGCAGTTCGGGATTCTGCCCCGCCCGCGCCAGCATCCACGGCCCTTTGCGCACGTTCTGGCTGCTTAGAATGGCCCTGGTGTGTCCGGCGAGAATCAACAGTTCCAGCGTCGTGTCCGGGGTACCTGGATGCTTCAGGGCCACGCCCACCGCGAACGGCCCCTGCCGAGCCAGCCAGTCCAGTTGCCCCGATGTCAGCGCTGCGGGGCGCTCCTCGGCCAGATTCAAGGTCAGCGTCGCCTGAGTAGGGCAGCGCGGATTGAGCCGAGCCGTGCGCCTGACCTGTGGATCAGCGCCGGAAGCCAGCGCCACCAGCACCTCTGGCGGCGTGTCTTCTGAAAGTGCGAGCTGGAGGGGTGTGGGGGCCATGCTCAGGGCTGGTCCTGCTGGGCGTACTCGACGACGATTTCCACACGCTCGTTCTGCGGATCGAATTTCTGGCCGTTAAAGGGGGTCTGTCCGCCGCGCGCCGCCACCGCCAGACGATTGGGCGTGATGCCGCCGCTCAGGTAGAAAACGCTGGCAACGGCGCTGGCGCGGCTGGCCGACAGTTCCCAGCGTTCAGGCGCGTTGGCCTGAGTGGTCTGGGTGTGGCCCTCGATCCGCACGCGTTTCCAGTCGGCCTGCTGGTTTCGCAGCACCCGCGCGAAGGCCACCAGTTCCGTCTGTCCCTGTGGTGTCAGCGCGGCAGTCTGCCCCTGGAACATATTCTGCGAGCGAAACACCCAGCGCTGTGCGCCTGGCGGATCATTGCGCTGTGCGGGCGGAATCAGCAGGGGGCGCACGCTCAGGGGCGCGGCCCGCACCGCCTCTACCACCTTTTCCTGCGCGCTGCGGTAGCGCACCTGGTCCCACCCGGCCTGCCCCACCGCCAGAATGCCACCCACGAAGAAGATCAGCACGAACACCACGTTCAGCGCCAGATCACTGAAGGCGATGTACGGGTTGGTGTCGGCCTGAAGGCGCGAGCGGGTCATGGGCTGGCCTGGGCGGGGTGTAGACAGAGCAACTTGCGAATGTTGAATCCGGCGAGATCTTTACCCTCTTCCCCTTTATGGGGGAGATGTCCCGCAGGGACAGATGGGGTGAGGGGGCATGGCGTGCCAGAAGCCCGTTTTCTCAATCGGTCCGCATTCGATTCAGAGGGGCCGGACACCTTGCTACCTGACCCCCTCTCCTGCGGAGCTGTGCCAGTCCTAGCCTCCCCCATAAAGGGGGAGGGGCTAAAAGACTGTGCTAGTGGAGGTTTCCTCCGTACCGGCAAAATATGTGTAACACCCAACTCTTGAGCGATCCCAGAGGGAATGGGCAGACACGCCCTCCCAGCCTCCACTTTCAATCTCTCACTCCGCACCATCACACCCTCAGTCGTCGCTGGCAAATTCACTGTCCCGCCTGCTCAGCACTTTGGTCAGGTTCTCGAAGTTGCGGTCCAGGCGGGCGGCGTAGTTGCTCTGCTCGGTCTGGATCACGCTCCCGGCGTCCTCGAACTGCTTGCCTGCGCGGCTCAGGGCGTCGCCCACCGTGCCGACCCGCTCCAGCAGCGTGCCAGTCTGGGTTTCCACCGTCTCCTGGAGGCGGCTGATGGTGGTGGCCTGCTGGCTCAGGTGTCCGGCGAGTTCCTTGCTGCTGCTGCGTAAGGATGTGGCTGCCGCTTCCTGTGCCTGGGCCAGATCGCTGACGCCCTGGCTCAGGCCGGTGGTGAGCTGCTGCACCGACTGGTCCATGTTGCCGAACACCTTCTCGATCTGCGCGCTGGTGCCCGAAAGCTGGGTCAGGCTCTGGCCCAACGTTTCGCCCGCCTGCCCCAGCACGGTTTCCAGTTGCCCGGCCACCTCTTGCAGACGCTTGTGAATGTCCTGAAAACTATTGCCTGCATCGCGCAGGTAGCGGCCCATGCGCTCCATCTGCGAGGTGATGGCGCGCGGAAAGGTGGCCGGCACCAGTTCGGCATGCACGAATTCCGAGAGCCGGTCCTGAAAAGCCTCCTGCTGGCGCGAGGCGAGGGCGTACATGATCCCGGTGATCAGGCTGAGCAGAATGCCCCACAGGCTGGCCCCAAACGCCCCCTGCATGACCGACATGGTGTTTGCCAGCGCCCCCGCCAGCTCACCGGGTTCGGTGGCGCGGGCCGCGTTGCGAATCGGCTCCACCAGCGAGCCGATGGACCCGGCCAGCCCCAGCACCGTGCCCAGCAACCCCGACAGCATCAGCAGGTTGGGAATGTTGCGGACGGCGGCCAGTTCGGACTCGCTGGCCGCGTTGATCGCCCCGGAGGCGGCCTGAAGGTCCGGCGTGGCGAGGCTGCGGGCGCGCGTGACCGCCACCACCGCCTTGCGGACGGCGCTCGTTTCCGGAAAGGTGCGGACCACCCCCAGGGCGTCCTCGGCCATCTCGTCGGATTCGGGGGGATCATCGGTGTCCAGCGCCACACTGATCTTCTCGCGCACAGCCTTCAGGCGTCCCAGTTCGGCGCGGCGGGTGGCGGCGGCGCGGCTCAGGGCCGTCAGAAAGTACAGACTCATGGGCAGCATGATGAGCAGCAGCGTGATCCACCCTTCAGGGCGCAGTTGGAACATCGCGGAAAAGAAATTCTGCATCAATTAACCTAGTGGGCTGTAAGGCATGCCGAAGGGGTGGTTCTCGGCGTCCGGGTAATAGGCACACCGCAAACCGTTCCTGATCACATCCTCGAAAGTCTCACCAACGGGGCCACCACAAAGCTTGCAGTAGTACCCATTTGTGGGAGCCGTCAAGCCTTTGGGTAGTCGTTCGCCCTTGTCCTTGTAGAGGCCGTCAATCAGGTTCTGATCGGGCGGGAAGGTTTCCAGCAGGGCCTGACGCAGGTCCTCGTCGCCCGTCAGGTAGCGCAGCAGGGCCAGGCGGGCGCGGGCATCGTCCCAGTCCGACACGGCGCGGGCGCTGCTGCCCTTCAGCTCATCGTGCAGCCAGCTCACATACGCCTGACGGCCCTCCTTGGGCGTGTCGTAGCGGTTGACGATGGCCTTGCGGCGGGCCTCGATCTCGCTTTGCAAGTAGGTGGTGGCGTTGGTCAGGCTCTTGCTGGGTCGGGAGCTGTCCTGGGTCTCGAAAGCCAGCTTGCGCGCGGCCTTGCCAAAGCGGCCCGGCAGTTTGCGGCGGCGCTTGTCGGCCTCGGCAGGTTCACCGGGAGCCATCGGCCAGTCCATCACCAGGAAACCGCCTTCCAGCCGCGTGACGCCGTGCAGGGCCGACAGAAAGACCAGTTGCTCGGCGTCCTCCAGCTTTCTGATCTCCGTGTCGTTGATGGGCGTCCAGTCGATGTCGCTGCGCTTGCGGGTGAAGTAGGTCTTGAAACGGGTCGGCGCGGAGTAGGACAGCTCTCGCACGTCGTCTGCGCCGCGCAGGGCAAATCTGTACCACTCCTCAAGCATGACCACGCGGTAGGGGTCAATGCCGCTGACCTCCTTGGCCTCGGGGGCCTTGTTGGCCCACGGCTGAATGGCCTTGCGGAACTCTTCGGTCAGGTTCATGCCCACCAGCAGCTTGCGCTGAGGCAGCGGACTCATGGGGTCCACCTGACCCAGCGGCTGATTGAGTTGCAAGAAAAGCTGAGCCTGGGTGGCGGCGCTCATGGCCTGACTGTTGGGATCGAAGCTGGGGCTGCGGCGGTCATAGAGTCGGCGCACCACGTCCTTGCCGCTGCTTTTCAGGCTGGCCTCAAACGGCTCGGTGGCCATGTTCTCCAGGGCGCTGAGTTGCGAGCGCTCGAAGTTGTCCTGACCGATGGACCACGGACCCAGCAACCAGTCGGGATCGTTGACGCCGGGTAAGACACCGCGTCCCAACTGTTCCCATGAACGGATCAGGCGGGCGGCGTGGGTCTCCTTGCTGCGCTCGTCGGTGGCGAGGTCCTCCTCCTTGTCCACGGTGCCGTTGGGCGACGGTTCAAACAGGGACAGGCCGTTGACGGTGGCGCTGTCGTTTTCCAGGCGGGCGCGCGCCTCGCGCCATTTGTCGGTCTGATTGGTCAGGCGCTTGCGCAGGTTCTGCAAGCGCCGCGCCACCTTCTGCGCCTCTTCCTCGATCAGGGTCAGGGTGCCAGCTTCTGCGCGCTGGCCGCTGCCCCGGTCCTGCAACGCCTCGCGGACCTTCTGATTCACGCGGGATTTGACCTCGTCGTCCAGCGCCCGGTTCAGGCCCGGCAGCAGTTGTCTGGCGGCGGCGGACTTCAGGAAGAACATGCCCAGCAGGGCGTTGCTCCCGATGGCCTCCATCTGATCGAGAATTCCGTTCGCGCCTCCCGATTTGCTCTCACCGGGTTCCCAGCCGCGCAATTCGCCCACACGCGGCTGAATGTTGTTCATGACCTCAAACAGCACGTTGGGACCGCTGTCATAGTCCAGTAGGCGGGTGGAAACCATGCCGCGCACGTTGCCCAGGATGCTTTCAGCGGCGCGGCGGCGGTTGTCGTTGACCACGCCATGCACCAGCCCGCGCAGGCCCTCGCCACGTTCCTGCCCGAAGGCGCTGCGCAGTTCGTCCACCGCCTTGCGTGCGGCCTGTGCGTCGCCGCCACGGGCTGCCCGCATCACGTCGTTCTTCTTGCTGTCCAGGTTGGCCCGCACGCTGGCCCCTGACGAGTCCAGCAGCAGCGCCTCGGTCAACGCCGGAACGGTCAGACCCAGCCCGTCGAGGTCCTCTTCCATGCGGCCCTCGTACTTGCGGTCCTTCCAGCGGTCCACCGCATGCACCAGGGTGCGGTATTTCAGCGCTTCCAGAATGCGGCGCATCGGGTATTCCACGGTGGACAGGCCAAAGGTGGAGAAGGCAAAGGCCCGCCCGCCCTGCACCGTGACTGGCCCGGCGTTGACCATGTAGGCCATCGGGTCCGTTTCCGGCACGAACACGTTCAGGAACATGCGGTCTGCGATGGCGTTCGACAGCCGCGCCAGATCGCTGCCCTCGGTGCCGCTGGGGCGCAGCAGGTACACCAGGTCATACGGCATGGCGTCGCTGGGCAGCAGCTCGCTGCCGGGGGCCTTATCGGGAAATTTGATGGTGGCGTAGCGCTCGCGGTCATTGAACAGGTGGTACTGGTTCAGCTCGGCCAGCGCGTGGTAGGCGTTGGCCTTCCAGATCTCGGCGTCCGGGTACTTGGCGATGCCCAACTGGGGATTGGGCAGCGTGAACATGCCCAGCGTTTTTTCCTCGTCCCTCAGAATGGTTCTCAGCAGGATGCCGATGTCGCTGGCCGTGCCGCTACAGGTTCCGCCGCACAGCGTACCCACCACGATGATGCGCAGGCCAGTCTGCTGGCTGGATTCGTTGACGGCGAACTGCACGTCCATTTGCAGTCCCGCATTTTCGGTGTTCAGCGCGGTCTTGGCTGCCGCCTCGGTCAGGTTACGCAGGCGGTTCACGCGACTGGCGATGCCGTTCTTGATCTCGTTGTAGTTGTGGAGCAGCGCCAGCCGGCCCACCATGCGGATATGCCCTGCGCCGGAGTCCACACCTTGCGAGGGCAGTTGTCCCAGCGTTTCCAGGTCCGCCCAGGTGTCCAGTGCAATGCTGGCGTCGTAATTCTCGGGGTGCTGAAGCATGTCGCGCCAGGCCACGGAGCCGATGCCCAGCGTCTTGAAATCGTCGGTGCCGTTGAAGCGGTTGGCCTTGGCCACATCGGTTTCGATGGCCAGAAATTCTACCCACGGCGCGCGGGCGACGTTGCCCACCTCCCAGTCGATGCGGTCCGCCAGCGCCTCCAGAATCTCTGTCCCCGTGCTGCCCAGCCCGATCACCAGGGTCTTGAAGACCCGCATACTCTGTGCCATTTACTTTTCAGCTCCCAGTTTTGAAAACACGGCGAACAGCAGCAGACTCACGATCAGAAAGGTGACGCAGATGGCCACCATGTAGATCAGGTCGGCGGGCCGGAACAGGAACCAGACTCCACAGGCCAGCGCCACGGCCACCAGCAGCAGGGACAGGCCCATGCCCTGACGTGCCGCTTCCACTGCGTTCCGCCGTCCCGCGCCGAACAGCACGTGCGCCAGGCCCACGGCCACGGCGTACCACACCAGCGCCGTGATCAGCAGCGTGACCCAGAAATTGGTCTGGGCGTACAGCGGCCACACCTGAGAAAAGATGTTATTCAAATCCATTGAGCGGTCTCCTTGAGCAGATGAACGGGGGTGAGAGGGTCAAGAGAGCCGCGTTCGGAAGCGCGCGGCCTGGATCAAGCGTTGCCTGCTTTAGAACAGGGAATGGGTTTGCTGGCGATCACGGCGCTGGTAGAAGTGACAGTGCTGGCAGAAGTGAAGGTCACTGGGAGTACGACAGCGTCACCGAGCGGCTGACTTCACGCGGAACGCCGCCAGCACCACGGACCTCGCCGCTGAAGTCCAGCACGGTGTCGGGCTGATCCTGGCGCAGGGGCACGGTGGCGCTATCGCCCACGGTGACCTTGCCGCCCACGCTGCTCAGGCGAATGTCCTCATGCACGGCGCGCACGCGGATGTCCTTGCCCACTCGCGTCAGTTCGGCGATGGGCGCGGCAGGCAGGCCCTGCACCGGAATCACCGCCACCTCGCTCTCCGAGGCATAGCCGGGACCAGCGATGATGCAAAAGGGCTTGTTCCTGGGGAGACCACTCAACGAGAAATCGCTGTCGCCCACGCGCAGGGTTCCCCGGCCCCCGCCGCCACCAGACCCGCCCTTGCCCCGGAACAGCAGGAAGTACGCCGCCGCGCCCAGGGCCAGCAGTCCCAGAATGATGAAGATGGCTGTTCCACCTCCGCCTGAGCGCTGGGCAGGCGTGCTGGCGGCAGGCGCGGCCAGTTGCTCGGTGCGTGTGCCACCGGCCAGGGGCGAGGCCGTGAAGGTTTTGGGTATGAACACTACGGCCTGCATCTGGCCCTGAACCTCGCCGCTGGGGGTGCTGACCACATACGGCAGATTCAGGGTCGCGCCGTCCTGACTGCCTTCCACGCGGTTCCAGCTCGAAAGCATGTTCTGGTATTCGGGCGCGTTGGTCCCCAGCAGGCGTGTGCCTGCCGTTCCCACGCTGGCCGCCGTGTTGGTCAGTAGGATCAGGACCGCCGAACTGTCGCCACTCAACTCCTGCGTCAGCGTGACTGCGGCCTGTTCGGTGTCGTGGCCGCCGATGCTGCCCACAGCGGGCGTGGTGGGCCACAGGTTCTCGATCCGGCTCTTGTCGCCTGCCGAGTCTGTGCCGATCTGCACGGTCAGGCCCTGTGGGTTGCGGTATTCCCAGACGTTCATTTCCCAGGCCCGGGCCGTCACCTTGTCGCCACTGACGGCCCGGCGCTGAATAAGCTGCGTCGCCACTTCCCTGGCGGCCTGCGCGCCCAGCGGATCGGACTTGTAATGCCCGGTGCTGAAGGCCACCACCCAGTCGGCGCGTTGCCGCTCCAGATCGCCGCCAGAGGCGGTCACCGCATCATTGATCCTGGCCACGAGCTGGGTCACGCCCGCGTCCAGGCTGCTGCGAACCAGTTCGGTTTTTCCCGTGCTGGTCTGGGCCGCCGCACCTGTGAGCAGAATTCCAGCCAGGAGCATTGAGGAGGAGAAGAGTCGATGAGTCAAGAAAAATTCCTCCGGGAGGCGGCAACCTGAGAACTGTCGTCCATGAAATTGACAGCGAAGCGTCCTGTGAATGAAAAATGTGTCCGAGCTGAGGGAGAGTATAAGAGAGTCTGGCCCCAGACGCAGCCAGACCTTGGTCCCACTCGCCTACGTGGCGCTGCTCAAGCCTGCTTCAGGCCGTCAGGGCGAGAAGAGTGGAGCGACAGAAAGCCAACTCACTGCGCCTGGAGAGTAGTGGGTCAAAGCTCTCAGTTTTATTACTGCTGGACGCATGGAAAGCAAATCGCACGGGCAGTTTCCGAACGTCCCGGATCTGGGTTGACAGCCACTGACAGCCGCCGCTCCCAATCAAGTGCGTGCATATGGGGGTGACCTGTAGAGACTCAGAAATGACCGATCACTCGAAAACGCGAGTTCGAGGGCAGTTTGCGTGACTTGGAGGGCATTTTTGGGACTTCGCACGCGAGAGGTTGTAGGTTTAAAGTTCTCTGCCGCCCACAAAAAAGACCCGCCTGGTGCGGGTTTTTCGTTTGCATGCTCAAGGTCAGTGCATTCCGAACGCTTTCCCGCGCGGTTCAGCCACCAACTCGGGGCGGCTGGAATCCTGAAGGACCTCGTGAATCTCCAGCTTGTTGGGGCCGCTGAACGCCTCCTTGGGCAGCGAGCCGCTGCGGGCGTGGCCCTGCATGAAGGCGTCGGAACTGGTCCACGCCTCGAAGGCCACGCGGCTTTCCCAGAGGGTCAGAACCACGTAGGGATCGCCGGGATTGACCGGGCGCAGCACCTGATTGCTGACGAAACCGGGCATCTCGTCTACCAGCCGGGCGCGGTCCATAAAGCGGGCTTCAAACTGATCGGCGTATTCGGGGTGGACGGCAATGCGGTTCATGACGGTGATCATCGGCGGTTCCTCCAGGCGGCGGGGAAGCAGAGAGAGTCGCGCCCGCTGCCCGCAGGTTAACGAAAGTGGCGCGAATCGAATGAGAGCCGGGCCAACGCTGCGCCGTCAGTCCCCGCCCGGCACACCCGCTTCCTCAAACGTCCGCATCTCGCGCAGGGTGGCCGCCGCCGAGAGCAGCAGCGGCGCGGCCAGCACGCCCCCCGTGCCCTCGCCCAGCCGCAGGCCCAGTTTGAACATCGGCTTTAACCCCAGGGCCGAGAGTTGCGCCGCGTGGCCGATCTCCGCGCACTCGCCCGCCGGGAACAGAAAGTCGCGCAGAGCCGGGGCCAGAGCCACGCCCACCATTGCGGCGCTGCCTTCCACAAAGCCGTCCAGCACCACCGCGCGGCGCAGCGCAGCCGCCTGAAGCATCATGCCCAGCATGGCGGCGATCTCGTAGCCGCCGAACTCGGCCAGCACGGTCAGGGGGTCAACAGCGTCAGTGCGGGCCAGTGCCTTCCGAACGGCCTCCAGTTTGCGGGCCAGCGTCACGTCGTCCACACCCGTACCCCGTCCAGTCACCTGGGCTGCGTCCACGTCTAGCAGCCGGGCGGTTAACGCGGCGGCGGGTGTGGTGTTGCCGATGCCCATCTCGCCGGGAACGATCAGGTCCGCGCCGTTTTCGATGGCCTGCTTTGCCAGCGCGGCTCCGGCCAGGATCAGGCTCTCCGTTTCCTGCATGGTCATGGCCGCTTCCAGGCGCAGATCGCGGGTGCCACGCCGCAGCGATGCACGGACAAGGGCCGGATGGTCCGGCAATTCGGCGTTCACCCCGGCGTCCATCACGTAGACCCGCGCGCCCACCGTGCGGGCGATGGCGTTGACGGCGGCCCCACCGGGTCCGGCGGGCGTGTCGGCCAGGAAGTTCGCCACCATCGCGGGCGTGACTTCGGGCGGGTAGGCACTGACGCCGCCAGCGGCCACGCCGTGGTCCCCGGCAGCCACCAGCACCGCCACACCGCGCGGATGGGGCTTCTCGCTGCCGAAGACGCCGGCCAGCCGCGCCCCCAGTTCCTCCAGATCGCCCAGCGCCCCGGCGGGTTTGGTCAGTTGGGCCTGACGCGCACGGGCGCGCTTTCTGGCGGCGGCATCGGCGGGCTGGATGGACCCGATCAGAGCTATTAATTCAGGATTCATGGAACTCCTTGGAGGGTTTGAGTTGTAGCGGAAGGCCGCTCACGAGGAAGATTGCCTCATCACTGGCGGCGGCGCAGCGCTGGTTGACCCAGCCCAGCACGTCGCGGTAATGGCGGGCCAGGGCGTTGTCCGGCACGATGCCCAGGCCCACCTCGTTGGAGACCAGCACGGTCAGGCCAGGGCGGGCGCGGGCAGTGTTTAGAAGTTCATCCGCCGCTTCCAGCATGGCCTCATCGGTCCAGTCCAGAAGCAGCATGTTGCTGACCCACAGGCTCAGGCAGTCCAGCAGAACGGTGGGGGTGGGGGCGTCCCGCAAGGCTCGCGGCACGTCCAGCGGTTCTTCCACCGTCGTCCAATGTGCCGGACGGTCCGCGCGATGCCGCCCGATGCGCGTGGTCATCTCGGCGTCAAATGCCTGCGCGGTGGCGAGGTAGGTCACGGCCCCGCCGGATGCGGCAGCGCGGGCCTCGGCAAAGCTGCTCTTGCCGCTGCGTGCGCCGCCGGTCACGTACAGGATCACAGCAGCCCCTCTATAAAATTCCAGTCCAGACTGGCACGGACGCGGGTGGCGATGGCGTCCAGACGGGCGTCTAGACTGTCCAGCCCAGCGGGTGTGGCCAGGCCCGCCCAGCCCAGGAAGCGTTCCAGATAAGCTGGATTTTCCAGCAGGCCGTGCAGGTAGGTGCCGCGCACGTTGCCCGAACGCCACAGCAGTTCCGGCGCGAGTTCCTGAACGCCTGAGCCTGAGCGTGTCTGCCCGTGGTGAATCTCGTAACCGCTCAGGCTCAGGCCAGTTTCGGCGTCGGTGAGGGTGGTCAGGCGGGTGGTCTTGTCGGCGGCGAGGGTGGTGACGAGGTCCAGCAGGCCCAGGCCCGGAACGGTCCCACCGCCCTCTACCCCATGTGGGTCACTCAGGGTCTGTCCTAGCATTTGCAGGCCGCCGCAGATGCCCAGCACGGGAACGCCCGCGTGGGCGGCCCGCGTGACCGCCGCCGCCAGCCCGGAGGCCCGCAGCCAGTTCAGGTCGGCGGCGGTGCTTTTGCTGCCGGGAAGGATGATGGCCTGCGCACCTTCCATTTCCGCAGGCGTGGTGACCCAGCGGGCCAGCGGTCCCAGCGGCGCGAACTCGTCCAGATTGGACACGCGCGGCAGGCGGGCGATGGCGACGAAACCATCATCATTCACGGGCTGTGGCTCGGTCCAGAAGCCATCCTCTTCCGGCAAAGGGATGTCCAGCATGGGAACCACGCCCACCGTCGGCACCCCGGTCTGTTCCTCCAGCCATTCGGGCGCGGGTGACAGTAACCGCGCGTCCCCCCGGAAGCGGTTGAGGATGAAGCCCTTCATCAGCGCGCGTTCCTCCGGCGTCAGGCAATGCCACGTGCCCAGCAGGTGCGCGAAGGCCCCGCCCCGGTCAATGTCGGCGGCCAGCAGCACGGCGGCCTGTGCTTCCCGCGCCACACGCATATTCACGATGTCCGATTCGCGCAGGTTGACCTCGGCGGGGCTGCCAGCGCCCTCAATGACCACCACGTCGTACTGGTCCAGCAGGCTGTGCAGGGCCGCCCTGACATGCGGCCAGAGGTGCGGTTTGCGCTCGCGCCAGCCCAGTGCGGTCAGTTCGGCACTGGCGCGGCCCAGCAGCACCACCTGCGAGCGGGTGTCGGCCTCCGGCTTGAGCAGCACGGGATTCATCCGCACGTCGGGGATCACCCGCGCGGCCTGGGCCTGCACCAGTTGGGCACGGCCCATTTCCAGCCCCGCCGGGGTCACGCCCGCGTTGTTGCTCATGTTCTGGGCCTTGAAGGGGGCCACGCGCACGCCCTCGTTGGCCAGGATGCGGCACAGCGCCGCCGTCAGGTAACTTTTGCCCGCGCTGCTGGTGCAGCCCTGAATCATGATGGCTTTACCCATGAATGTCCTCCAGAACAGCTTTGAGCGCTTGGATGAGCCGCGCATTCTCCTGCGGCCTGCGGGTGGAGACGCGAATGCGCTCAGGCAGGCCGTAGCTGGCGCAATCGCGGACCTTGATGCCGAGTTTCAATACTTTCGCCGTTACTTCTGCCGCATTCCCCATTTCCAGCGTCAGATACGGCGTGCCGTGATGCTCCACCGGGCCGAGGGAGCGCAGGGCGGCTGCCAGCGCCCCGGCGTCCTGTCGCACGCGCGGGAGGGTCTGATCCAGAAAATCCCCAGCCTCCGGCAATGCGGCCAGCACCGCCGCTGTTCCCGCCGGAACGTGCCACGCGGGTGCGAGGTTGTCCAGCCGCGCCACGATCTCCGGCGCGGCCAGGGCGTAGGCAGGACGTGCGCCCACCAGCCCATGCGCCTTGCCGGGTGAGAGCAGACGGATCAGGGACGCATTGTGCGGGATACCGGTTGTGGGAAGAAACGGCGCATACGCCTCGTCCACAATCAGCAAGGCACCGACAGACTGACAGGCGGCGGCGAGGGCTTTCAACTCCTGTTCGGAATGTCGGTGGCCTGTGGGGTTGTGCGGGTGGCCGATATAGACCAGCGACACATCAGACTGAATTTCGTCCAGAACAGCTTCGGGCGTGGTGACGCACACTTTGGCCCTCTGTAATGCGGCGGCGCGGCCCAGCTCACCAAAAGGAGCGTGAACGCTGAGCAGCGTGCCGCCGGACGGTAAGTAGGCGCGGGCGATGCGGTGGAGCAGATCCGACGCGCCCACCGCCAGAGCCACTTCGGACGGAGAAACGCCGTGCCACGCGGCCAGTCGTTCCCGCACCGCGCGGTAAGTGGGGTCTGGATAATGGGCGTGATCGGCTTCCCGCAGTGCCCGCAGCAGCGCCGGATTGGGGCCGTAAGGATTGGCATTCACGCTGAAATCCAGCCCCGCGAAGGCTTCGGAAGTGGGTCCACCGTGAGGGACGCGGGGAATGAGGTGCGGCAATTCAAGCATGTTGTTTCCAGGGCAGCAGCAAGAACAGGGTTGCCAGCGCGAAGGTGCGGCGGGCCAGCGTCAGAGCGCGGGGCAGGTCTGCCGCCTCCGGCACGCGGCCACTGGCGTTCAAAACGTACACGCCGCGCTTGTCCAGCCGGACGCCTAAAGCTCCAGCGAAAGCGCTCATGGGATGTCCGGCATTGGGGCTGGCCGTGTTGCGGCGGTCACGCTCCCACACACTCAACCCGCGTCCGCCCGAGGCCAGCAGAGTACACAGCGCGGTCAGGCGGGCCGGGGCCAGATTCAGCGCGTCGTCGGCGTGGGCAGCCACTTTCCCTGCATATTCCAGCGCTGGGGTGCGGTAGCCCCACATCGCGTCGGCGGTGTTGGCATAGCGGTACAGCGCGGCCAGCGGCAGCCCGCCCACGCGGAAGCACAGCAGCGGCGCAACCACGCTGTCCGACAGGTTTTCCGCCAGACTTTCAATGGCTGCGCCAGCCACCTCTGATGCCGTCAATTCGGATGTCTCCCGGCTGACCAGATGCCATGCCAGCAGCCGCCGCGCTTCGGGTAGATCATCCGCAACCAGGGCCGTGTGAACCTCACTTACTGCCGCGAACAGCGCCCGTCGCGCCAGCAACGGCTTCAGGAGGATGCCCTGCGTGATCCAACCGCCCGGCAGACGCTGTGCCAACTCCCCGACTGCCGCCGAAGCTCCTGCTCCCAGCGCCCACCATCCAGCGCCCTCGCGCAGTTGCTTGGAGGGCGTCTCGGCCCGCCACCGTTTCCGCACCGCTTTTAGATAATTCCCCATCCAGATCACCGGATGAAACGGCGCGGGTGGCTCGCCCAGCAGATCAAGGGCGAGGGCCAGCAGCATGGATTTTTGCCTGCTGCTCACGCTTCAGCCGCGATTAACGCAGAATCGGAGCCTGGGCAAACCCGGTAATGTGGCCATCCAGCGTGACCAGCCGCAACCCCTCTTCCAATGCCTGCGCCACCAGCATCCGGTCGAAGGGATCGCGGTGCGTCCACTCTAGCGCCCCCGCGCGGATGGCATGCGCGGGCGAGATGTCCAGCACGTCGGCCCCCAGCCGGGCGGCGACGGCGGGAAAGTCGGCCAGGAGGGGGGCAGCGCTGGGGAGCTTGCCCATGTGAAACTTGATGCTCAGTTCCCAGGCAACTACGGCGCTCAGACAGAGGGTGTGTTCGGGTGAGCGCAATTGCGCCGCCAAAGAAGCTGGGAGCTTCGGATCGCCTACCAACAGCCACACCAGAATGTGCGTATCCAGCAGTAGCCTCACTCCCAGTCCGCCAATTCTTCCTCACTGAGTGGACGGAGTAGCTCGTAGTTTTCCTCGTTGCTGAGTTCCACCGTCCCGGCCAGAAAACCAAACTCACGCTTGCGGGCCGGGGCCAGTGGCACCAGCCGCGCGTAAGGCTTACCCGCCTTGGCAAGAATAATTTCCTCGCCCAAGTGGGCGCGCTCCACCAGACGCGAAAGCTGGGTCTTTGCAGCATGGATATTGACGACTTCAGACATGGACCAAGCTTAGTCCAGTCCAACGCCCGAATGGTGAATGACCCGTGCCTCAATACTCAATCCCGGTTTGCGCCCCGATGCCCGCCGCGTAGGCGTGCTTGACGGGATTGATCTCGCTCACGGTGTCGGCCAGTTCCACCAGTTCGGGCAGGGCGTCGCGTCCGGTGATGACCACATGCATCTTCGGATCGCGGGCCTTGAGGACCGCCTCCACCTCCGGCCAGGGCACCCAGCCGAACTTGAGGGGATAGGTGAACTCGTCCAGTACGATCAGGTCATACTCGCCCGTCTCAATCGCGGCCCGCGCCAGTGCCCAGCCGTGTGCGGCCATCTCCGCCGAGTTGTCCAGATCGCGCGAACGCCACGTAAAGCCGTCGCCCAGGCCCTCGTAGGGCAGGCCCAGCGCGTCCATCGTGCGGTGTTCGCCGAATTTGGCG
Source organism: Deinococcus marmoris (assembly GCF_001949125.1). Lineage (GTDB taxonomy): Bacteria > Deinococcota > Deinococci > Deinococcales > Deinococcaceae > Deinococcus > Deinococcus marmoris_A. Next base: position 28,092 of record NZ_MSTI01000066.1, on the reverse strand, counting down.
TTCTCGTGTTTCAGAAACTGGAACATCCGGGTGGTCAGCCCGCGCCCATGCGCCCGCATCATCAGGCCCAGTGCGGCGGTGGTCTTGCCCTTGCCCTTGCCCGTGTTGACGATCAGCAGGCCGCGCCGTCCCTTGGTAATCCCCTCGGTTTTCTTGTAATTGTCGCGGTCTGCCTGCAATTCGCGCATGGCGGCCTCGCGGCGGGCGGCGGTGGCGTCGTCGGTCATTTCAGCGCCTCGGGGTGGATGAAGCGGATCAATGCGCGCAGGGCGGCGGGCAGGCGCGGGCCAGGGCGTGACAGGGCATCACGTTCTTCAGGGGTGGGTTTGAAGATCTTGCCGCTCTGAACAGCCTTCAACCCAGCCCAGCCGGGACGCTTGGCCGCATCCGCCAGGGTCAGCCCCACCATCACCTGCGGATTGGCCCTGACGATCAGTTCGGGGTCCAGCTTGGGAAAGTCGCCCAGCGCGGCGGGCACGATGGTCTGCCCACCCGCCCGGCTGATCAACGCTCCGATAAACGAATTGGGGCCGACGCTGTACGGCGAGGGGTCAATCTCGTAATAGGTGCTGACTTTGGGCAGCTTCGCCACGCTGGCCTGAAGGGTGTTCAGCTCGGTCCGCATGCTGGTGATCAGGTTCAGTGCGCCCGTTTCATGGTTGGTCAGCTTGCCCAGCACGGCGATCTTTTCAAAGATCTCGTTGTAGGTCTGCCCGGTGCCGCCGTAGACCGTCAGACCCGCCTGGGCCAGTTTCTCAGTCAGGCGAGAGCCGGAGGATTCGTCGGCCAGCACTAGATCGGGCTTAAGGGCCACAATCGCTTCCAGATCGGGCTTGTAGGCGCTGCCCACTTTTTGCAGTTTGTCGGTGATGGCTTTCGGATAGTTGCTGTATTCATCAATGGCAACCAGCTTGTCGCCCGCGCCGATGGCGATCAGGGTCTCGGTGTGACTGGGCAGCATGGCAATAATCCGCTTCGGCTCGCTGTTCAGCGTGACCTTGCGTCCCAGATCGTCGGTGACGGTGAGGGGGTAGGTGGTGGCGGCGGCGCTGGACAGCAGGGCAAGGGTGGACAGGGCAAAAACAGATTGAACAGAGAATTGGCGCATGTGAAACTCCGGCTGGCGTGAATGCGGCAGCGGAAGCGGGCGACGCAGCAAAGAAAAAGCCCGCTCCAGCCGGGGGCCAGAGCGGAAGCGCGCGTGGGCAGGCCACGGGAAATTCGGCACTCAGAATGCGGCCCTCTGACGGCGAGAGGTGCTGATCTGCATTCAGATCAACGTTCCCGAGAGGCATTCGGGCTGACAGAGAACCTCTGCATTACCGTTGCGCGACAGCGCCGGAATCTCACCGGACTTCCCCTTCCTCAGGTGCGCGCAGGTTAGCAGAGCGGGACGGTGGAGAGGTGGGGTTGTTATGCCTTCAGTTGGCCCGTGCCTGCCGCAATTCCCGCAGCCACCAGTGCCCTTCCGCCCGCTTGAGAACGGCCACACCACCCGGCGCGATCTCGGCGGCGCGCAGGCCCACGCACAGGCGCAGCGCGGCCAGCAGCGGCCCGGCGTGGGTGAAGGCGATCACGTCGCCGTCTTGCGGGAGTTGGGCCAGCCAGTTCTGAATGCGGGCATGAAAGGCGCGGCCCGTTTCGCCTCCTGGCGGGCTGGTCTCGCTTTCGGGATCACCCAGCGCGTCTATCCAGCCGCGCGGTTCCTCGCCAAACTGCGCCTCCAGTTCGGCCCAGGTCTGCCCGGCCATCACGCCAAACGCCGCCTCGGCAAGTGCGGGGGCGGCGATGCAATGGGGAAATCCGGCCAGTTGTGCCGTTTCTCTGGTTCGCAGAGTGGGGGAAGCATGGGGGGTGGCGTGCAGCGGCAACCTCAACCCGGCAGCCACCGCACGGCCTTCCGGCGAGAGCGGCGCGTCCTCGTTTGCGTGCGGATAGCGGCGCTGGGCGTTCGGCGCGGTGGCTGCGTGGCGGACCAGATGCAGCGTGAGGGTCACCCTCGGCCCCAGGCAAACGCACACAGCGCGGCCAGTTCCGCCGTGACCACGATCATGCCGTAAATATCCCCGCTGAGGCCGCCGCCCAGCCGCCGCGCGCTGAAGGACGCCACCAGCAGACAGGCCGCCAGCGCCGCCAGCCATGCGATCCACGCCCCCGGCAGCAGCAGCGTGGGCGCGGCCAGCAGCAGCGCCACGCCCCAGCGCCCCTCGCGCGAGCGTGCGCCCAGCGATTCGGGGCGGGCCGCCGGATACAGATTCATGGGCAGCAGCAGCAACGTGCGTGCGGAGACGGCGGCCACCAGCGGCGCGTACCACGGAATCGCTGATGCCAGCAGGCTCCAAAGCGTCAGCAGGGCCAGCACACCCACCGCCAGCCCGAAGGCCCCCACATGCAGGTCACGCAGGATGTCCAGCCGCTGGGCCGGGGTCTTGACCGCGAACAGGGCGTCGGCGCTGTCCACCAGACCGTCGAAGTGCAGCATGCCGGTGATCGCCAGCCACGCGCCCACCGCCAGCGCGGCCACCACGCCGCCGGGCAGGGGCAGACCCAGCCACAGCAGCAGCGACACCAGCCCGCCCACCGCGTACCCCGCCAGTGGGTAATAGGCGCTGGCCCGCGCAAAGTCGCCGTCCCGCACTTCTTTAATGTGCGGCAGCGGCAGGATGGTCAGAAAGGTCAGGGCCAGATGGGCGGCGCGCAACTGGGACGAGAAACTCCGCTCTCTCACCCTGCCCACTGCCCCATTCCGCGTGGGGAACCGGGTTGCATGACGTTCAGGCTAGCGCTTCCGTCATGCCCCACCGCTTTCCCAGGGCCTTATACGGGTTCCGTATGTTTCGCGCAGAAATCGGGACAGCACCGATTTCTGCACTCCACGCCCAGAACCCGTTTTTCTCCTACTCACTCCGTTCGGATTTCCAGGTGTTTCTAACACCTTTCAATCGGAGTCCGTATTATTGCAACTTCGCCGTGACGTCTACCAATCGCTTGGCCTGATGACGGATGCTGGCATTGTCGGCGTCGCTCAGGCCCTCGCCCGTGGCGGTCACGCTGCTGCCGTAGGGGTTGCCGCCGGAAGCGAAGATCACCGGATCGGTGTAGCCGGGCGGGACCAGAATCGCGCCCCAATGCATGGCCGTGATGTACAGCGTCTGCAAGGTGGTTTCCTGGCCGCCGTTGGGGTTCTGGGCGCTGGTCATGGCGCTGAAGGTCTTGTCGGCCAGCTTGCCGGTGCCCCACAGTCCGCCCAGCGTGTCGATAAACGCACGGATCTGGCTGGCCGCGCCGCCGAAGCGGGTGGGCGAGCTGATCAGGATGGCGTTGGCCCATTCAAGATCGTCGGGGGTGGCGACTGCCACGTCGGCGCTGCGTTCCTGCTGGGCCTTCCAGGCGTCCTGGGTGTCGATGACGGCCTGTGGGGCGGTTTCCTGAACCTTCAGCACGCGGACCTCGGCCCCGGCGGCGCGGGCAGCCTCGGCGGCCTCGTTGGCCATCGCGTGGTTGGTGCCGTAGGTGCTGTAGTAGATGATCGCCAGTTTGACTGCTTTGGATTCTGTTCCGCTTGGGTTTGTCATGTTCCGAGCTTACACCAGTTTCTCAGATGGTTCAACATTAAAGGAATGGAGAAGCCTCGGGCTGGCCATCGCCCATGCACCCACCGGGGCGCGCGGCCTGCAACCCTCCACAGGGCGGCGCGGAGTTCATGCTAATGTTTCCACTTGCCCCGTTCCTACCTGCCCTAGGCCAGACTGCTTAGCTCCATGCTCTTAATCATGTGGGGAAAGCAACAATTCAAAATTCAAAATGGTTTCATCATCTTAAGCATGTTGGTGAACCCTTGAGCAGTCTTGACCCGCCAGATCTCTTGTCCCGTCCGCCTGCCGTGAGTGACAACCCCGCCGAGCGCCTGACCGGGTGTATGCGCCAGCTCCATAGGCTGGTTTCAGACCGGATGATGGGCAGCCTGCAAAGCGAATTACAGGACGAGGACGTGAGTTTTACCCAGATGACGGCGCTGTATAAGGTTCGGGCTTTTGCGCCCATCAGCGTGACCGCGCTGGCCGAGATGTTGGGGGTCAGCCTGCCCGCCACCAGTCAACTGATCCAGGAGCTGGTGCGCCGCGCCCTGATGGAACGCCGCGAGAACCCGCAGGACCGCCGCGAGAAGCTGCTGGCCCTGAGCGAGAAGGGCCAGCAGTTCCTGAGCGTCAAGGAAAAAAGCATGATCGGCGCGTACAGCGAACTGTTCCAGCACGTTCGTCCTGAAACGCTCGATAACGCCTCGGACGCCATCAATGCCCTGTTGACCGAAGCCCGGCAGCCCGGCACTCCGCCTTCCCCCACCGCCCACATTCCCAAGGAACGACTATGACCCAAGCCTCACCACCAGCAGGCGGCCCCCGCCCCGAAGACCGCATCAATTACGCCGAGGTCCTACCACAGGAAACCAAGATCCTGATTCTGATCGGCACGCTGCTGGGCCTGTTCCTGGCCGCGCTGGACCAGACCATCGTGGCCACGTCGCTGCCGCGTATCGTGGCCGATCTGAACGGCATCAACCTGTACGCCTGGGTGACCACCGCCTACCTGCTGGCCAGCACGGCGATGGTTCCCATTTACGGCAAGCTCTCGGACATCTACGGACGCAAACCCATTCTGATGTTCGGCATCGTGGTCTTCCTGATCGGCTCGGCGCTGTGCGGCATGGCCGGGGAGCCGTGGTTCGGCAACCTGTTCGGCGGCGGCATGATGCAACTGATCGTGTTCCGTGGATTGCAGGGTCTGGGCGCGGCAGCACTGACCTCGGTGGCGTTTGCCATCATCGCCGATATCTTCGCGCCCGCCGAGCGCGGCAAGTATCAGGGTCTGTTCGGAGCCGTCTTCGGCCTGAGCAGCGTGATCGGGCCGCTGCTGGGCGGTTTCCTGACCGACAACATCTCATGGCGCTGGGTCTTTTACGTCAACCTGCCCATCGGATTGATCGCGCTGGCCTTTATCTTCAGCAAGATGCCGATTCTGGCCAGTGGCCTGAAGCCCAAGATCGACTATGTCGGCGCGGTGCTGGTCATCACGTTCTCGGTGCCGTTGCTGCTGGCGCTGACCCTGGGTGCAGAGGTCGACTACGGCTGGACCAGCCCCACGGTGCTGGCGCTGTTCGCGGGCGCTATCGTCTCGCTGATCGCTTTCCTGTTCGTCGAGTCGCGCCATGAAAGCCCGATTCTGCCGCTGAGCCTGTTCAAGAACCCCACTTTCGCCTGGGGCGTGCTGGCTCGTTTCTTCGTGGGCGCGGCGTTCCTGGGCGCGATCCTGTTCCTGAGCCTGTATCTGGTCAACGTGCAGGGCGTCAGCGCCACCAAGGCGGGCACGGCCACCATTCCGCTGACGATGGGACTCATCGTCGGTTCGGTTCTCAGCGGGCAACTGGCCTCGCGCCTGGGCTACTACAAGAACCTGATCCTGATCGGTCTGGCCTTCATGATCGGCGGCTTCTACCTGCTGTCCACCCTGAATGCCGATACCGCCTACAGCACGGTCATCGTGTACATGGTCATTCTGGGTCTGGGCATCGGTCCCGCACTGCCGCTGTTTAACCTGGCGATTCAGAACGCCGTGCAGCGCTGGGAAATCGGCGTGGCAACCAGCGCCGGGCAGTTCTTCCAGCAGATGGGCAGCACCATTGGCACCGCAGTGTTCGGCGCGGTGCTGACCAGCACCCTGGCCACCCAGGTGCCGGAGCAGTTCCGCGCCGCCGAGGCCGGACAGCCCCCCGCCGTGGTGGCGCAGCTCGAGGCCACCGCCAAGCAGGCTGCCGATGCGGGCGGTTCGCGCGGAGGCGGCACGGCCCCCACCTTCGACAGCGTTCAGTCTCAGATCACTGCCGGATTCGCCAAGACCTTCGGCAGCGTGGAAACAGCGGTGCAGGGCGGTAACCTGAGCGTGCTGACCCAGGACCAGAGCCTGCCCGCAGGTCTCCGCAGCGGTCTGGCCAACATCCCTCCGGCAGCATTGCAGTCCGAGCAGGGCAAGGCGGGCGTGCTGGCCCAGATCAAGTCGCAACTGGACACTGCCCAGACGGAGGCCATTACCAGCGCCAAGAAGGTCTTTGACCTGTCAGGCCGGGCGGTCAAGGTGGCCTTTGCCAACACCATCAGCCGCATCTACCTGATCAGCATTTTTGTGGCGCTGCTGGCGCTGCTCTCGGTGCTGCCGATGCCCAACCTACGCCTGCCCCGCAAGGGCGAGGGACAGGGTGGACCCAAGGGCGAGGAAGGCGGCGAGAAGCGCAGCGGTCTGGCCTCGATGGAAGGCTAAACGCACGTCATTCTCAGTGGGGAGGCAGGCTCGCGCAGCTTTGCCTCCCCTTTTCGTCTGCATTTGTCCGGTTGCGTTCTTGCATTTGCGCTTATCCTGACCGCTGAATCAGTTCCCGCCCTCTTCCCGTTTTAATTTCTGTTCCGAAGGAGTTTCCATGACCGAAAGTGATTCCAAGCCTGCTGCCCTGATCCCCTCTGACGCCGAGAAGCAGGCCCAGGCTGTGCGCTCGGAGGCGGTGGCGACGCAGCAACTGATCGTGTCGCCCGCCGCCGAGGCCAGCGCCGACATCGGCGTGATCGGGCTGGCCGTGATGGGCGAGAACCTGATCCTGAACATGGCCTCCAAGGGTTTTACCGTGGCGGCCTTTAACCGCACCACCAGCAAGGTGGACGACTTCGTGACCGGGCGTGCAAAGGGGCTGAGCATCTTGGGCGCGGACGACCTGCCTACCTTCGTCAGCCTGCTCAAGTCGCCGCGCAAGGTCATGCTGATGGTCAAGGCCGGGCCAGCCGTGGACGCCTTTATCGACATGCTCTTGCCCCTACTGGACGAGGGCGACATCATCATCGACGGTGGCAACACCCACTTCCCCGACACCGTGCGGCGCGAGAAGGCGCTGGCTGAGAAAAATATTCTGTTTGTCGGTGCAGGCGTCTCCGGCGGCGAGGAAGGCGCGCTGCACGGCCCCAGCATCATGCCGGGCGGGAACGCGGCGGCCTGGTCCGCCCTCAAGCCCATCTTCCAGAAGATCGCCGCGCAGGTGGACGGTCAGCCATGTTGCGACTGGGTGGGGGACGGTGGTGCAGGCCATTTCGTCAAGATGGTTCACAACGGCATCGAGTACGCCGACATGCAGATGATCGCCGAGGCGTACAGCCTCCTGAGCGGTGTGCTGGGCCTGTCCGCCCCCGAAATCGGCGCGATTCTGGAGGACTGGAATAAGGGCGAGCTGGACAGCTACCTGATCGAGATCACCGCCGAGATTCTGAAGAAGACCGATGACGACACGGGCCAGCCGATGGTGGACGTGATCCTGGACACCGCTGGGCAAAAAGGAACGGGCAAGTGGACCTCCGTGACGGCGCTGGACGTGGGCGCGCCCGCCAACACCATTGCCGAAGCTGTATTTGCCCGCATTCTCAGCTCGCTGAAAGATCAGCGCGTGGAAGCCAGCAAGGTTTTGCGAGGTCCCGAAGATATCGGCGAAAAACCAGACCGCGATGCCTTCGTCGAACAGGTCCGGCAGGCGCTGTACGCCTCCAAGATCTGCTCGTATGCCCAGGGCTTTCAGATGATGGAACTGGCGGCGGCGGAGTACGGCTGGAAGCTGGATTTTGGCAGCATTGCCCAGATGTGGCGCGGCGGCTGCATCATCCGCGCGGCCTTTCTGGACAAGATCAAGGCGGCCTTCGACGGCAGTAGCGAATTGCCCAATCTGCTGCTGAACGCCTATTTCACCGAGGCCATCGGCACTTCCCAGACCGCGTGGCGGCAGGTGGTGGCGGCGGCGGCGTTGCGTGGGGTCTGGACTCCGGCCTTTTCCAGCTCTCTGGCGTACTACGACGGCTACCGTAACCCTCGCCTCAGCGCCAACATCTTGCAGGCCCAGCGCGACTACTTCGGCGCGCACACCTACGAACGGGTAGACAAACCGCGCGGCGAGTTCTTCCACACCAACTGGACCGGGCGCGGCGGCAGCACGTCCAGCAGTACCTATAACGCCTGATTGATTTCAGCAGGGAGAAGACGTTGCAGCCGGGTCAAGCTGCAACGTCTTCTCCTGTTTTCACCTCAGTTCAGCAAAGTGCCCCGGATGCCCTGGGCGCAGGCCATGCGATGCTGGACATCCTGCGCGTCCAGCGTACCGTGTTCGCGCAGGCCCGCCGCCACCACGCCAATCTCGGCCCAGGCGCGGCGCAGTTGAGCGCGGGTGCGGGCGGTCAACACCAGCAGGTAAGCGTCCAGCACCTCGCGCTCCTCTGGCTCGGTCAGGGCGGCGTCCAGCAGGGCGTGGGCGTCGCGGCCCCCGGCGACTTGCGGGAGGTCCAGCATCCCGGCGGCCACAGGTGCGGCTAGTGCGGCCATCACCACGTCTTCCATCAGTCCCCGGTTGGCGCGCATGGCCTCTATATCGGGGGCCAGGGCGTAGCGCACCAGCGGGCCATCCGTTACCGAAACCGAGTCAATCCGTAGCGGCGCGCGGCCTGACAACTGCGCCAGCACCGCCTCGGCGGCAGCCAGTGTGGCCGTGCCGTGCAGATCGGGAAGGGCGGTGGGGGCGGGAAATGGAGTAAGTCTGGGCATAATTCCGAGTCCTCTGGTCAGGATTAAAGCACAGATAAGCGTGGTTGAAAAGGGATGGAGGGGCAAAAGCAGAAGCTCCCACACAGGGAGCCTCGGCTGGGTTGGTTTTGGACGGGGGTTTACTGCTGGGCGCTGGGCTGATTGCCCTGGGCGTCGGTGCTGGGGCTGAAGGTCAGGCACTGGGCCGAGCCTGCGCTCATGCTGATCTCGATCTGCCCGGCGGTGCAGTTCTGATCGCTGTTGAAGCGGCAGGAGGTGGCGTCGCAACGGCTGACGGTGGTGCTGGCGGAGGTGTTTTCATTCATGCCCATACTTTAAGAGGCAGACCGTGTTTCTTCAGTGTGCTGCTGCGTCATGTAAACAGACCAGAGAGATCAAACAGAGTGGTTTAGTCGGATATGGCAAGAGAGAGGAAAAAGGCGTTGGTGGGAGGTTTAAGAGTCGCTGCCCTCTTTCTTGATGACGGCCAGATGAAGAAGAGGAAAAGCCAGGAAGATCAACTTCTCCTGGCCTTTTCTGAAAGAGTCTCTGCCTAACTATGAACGGCGGCTCCGCGCTGACGCTGTCGCAGTTCGCGCGTCTTGAGGGCCTCGGCGGCAAAGAAGGAACCGATGACTGCGGCCACCGAGCCGATTTGCAGCAACACACCTTCCCAGGTGGCGTGCAGGCCCAGCCACAGGCCCAGGTTGGCGGGCAACTCAAACGGCAGCGGGTGAACGGGCAGCCAGCCCACCAGTTGCATGGTGTGGACCGTGTTGCCCACCATCACGGCCAGCACCACCGCGATCAGGCCCCCGGTCCAGATCAGCAGTTTTTTCATGGGCAGTTTGGCCTGCCACTTAAAGACCGCCATGCCCACGCCGATGACCAGGGCCAGCCCCACCGCCGTGCCGCCCAGCACCGAGGCCGCGCCCGCCTGAAGCACCAGCGATTGCAGAAACAGGGTGGTTTCAAAGCCCTCGCGGTAGATGCTGGTGAAGCCCAGCACGGCCAGTCCCCACCACTGGGCGCGCATGACGCCGCCTTCGGCCCCGCTGCCGTGCGTCAGCTCGTGCTTGTGCTTCTGGAACGAGGCCATGCGGTCCGTCCAGTACACCTGATGGAAAAACCAGTTCATGATCAGCAGCAGCACGCCGATGGCGACGACGCTGACCACCGCTTCCAGCTTCTCGCCGTAGCGTCCCAGCAGAGACAGCGCGCCCTGCATCACGAACCACGTCACGGCGGTGGCCCCGAAGGCGGCGGCGGCACCCAGCCACATCGGGCGGCGCAGGTGGCGCACCGAGTCGCGGCGCAGGCTGCCCATCAGCGCCGCCAGGATCAGCACCGCTTCCAGCCCCTCGCGGAAGACGATGATTCCGGCGTTGGTGGCGACGGCGGCGGGGGCCACCTCGGTTCCCAGAATCTTAGCGATGTCCTTGAGGGTGACCTGCAACTCGGTGCGGGTGGCCCTGAACTCGCCTGCTGGAGCCTGCTTCCTGATCAGCGCGGCCAGCCCTGCCGGGGCCGTGCCGTTCCACATCAGGTTTTCCAGATGCGCTTTCAGTTCCGGGTTGAAGACCGCGATGCGCGCCTCGGTGCCGCTTTCCAGCAGGGCGTAGGCATCCAGCCGAGCCGTTTCGGCGGCGGCCCATTCCCCGGCCCCGGCAGCGGCCACCACGGCGTCCAGTTGGGTGCGAACCACATCCAGGTCCGCGCCCGCGTCGGCCTTCTGCCAGTCGGCGGGGAAGGCGGATTTGACGTTGCCCAGCAATGTGCTGACCTTCGCTTCTACTTCGTTTGGAGGTTTCGGCTGGGCTTTCATAACCTGCGCGGAAAGGCTGGCGTTCAGGGCGGCGAAATCAGCACTCAGGCTGCGGGCCGCGTCCTGATCGGACAGCAGCGGCGCGATGTCGGCCAGCGCGGACACGGCCCCGCCCAGGAAGGTGCGGGCCTCGTTGACCTCCACCTCCTGCGTGACCACGGCGCGGCCCCCATTCAACTTGACGCCGCGCGCGTATTCCACCGGCACCAGCGACAGAAAGCGCGTGACCTGCGCGGCGCGTGCCGTCACCTCCCGCTCGCTCAGGGGGGCGGCGCGGAAGCCGGAGAGGCTGGCCTGCACGGTGCTGATGGCTTGCGCGGTGCTGATGGCTTGCGCGGTGCCGAGCGTTTGAGGCAGCGCGGCAAACTCGCCGTCCAGCTTCGCGGCGGCGGCGTTCCCGTTCTGGGCCACGTAGGCAGGGCGCAGCAACTGGAAATACCCCTGCGCCAGCGCGGCCTGCCCGGCAGCCAGCGTGCGAAAGCCCCGCGCCTGCGAGGACTCCAGTTCGCGCAGCGCATCGTTCATGCGCGCCTGATAGCCGTCCAGCACGTCCGAGCGCACGGCTTTCAGGGCCGCGTCCGGCTTCAGGGTTCCGGCGGCCAGCGCTTCAATCGCCCCGGTGGCGTCGGCGTTCAGGCGGGTCAGCGGGCTGGCGACGCGGAATTCGCGGGCGGCCAGCCAGTCGCGGGCGCTGTCGGCGCTGCCCGTCTGGACACTGCTTTCAAGTCCGGTGTATGCGCCTCGCAGCAGGGCGGTCCAGGCATTGGCCCCGGCGCGGTTCAGGGCGATCTCGTCCCCCTCTTTTGCGGCGGCGACGGCTTTCTGTAAAGCGGCGCTGACCTCGCGGGCGGCGGCGGGATCGGCTTTCTTCCACTCGCCCTCAACAGTCCCATACGCGCCCTGCGCCTGAGCCACCAGCCTCGCTGCCTCAGCACGGTCAAACGAGACTTCCAGCCCCGCCTCCGCCAGCGAGGAACGCATCTTCTCGGCGGGGGTGGCGAGGTCCGTGGCCCCGGCAAATCCAGCGGACAGGGCCAGCAGCGCGGCGATTCTGAGGCCCGGCATCACTCTACCCGCACGCCCAGCAGCGCCGCCGCCTGGGTGATGCGCCCGGTGATGACGGTGGCGCGGTTCTGGGCCTCGCGCTGAAGCCCCTCGGCCTGTTCAGGGGTGTAGCGGCGGCTCTGTTCGCGGGCCACCAGTTTGTTCACGTACAGCGCCAGCTCGTTGAGGCCCGACTGAATCTGGGTGTCCAGCGCGGCGTTCTTCGCCTTCACGTCGGGACTCAGGCCCCGGTACATCGCCCGCCACGAGCTGACATTGCCCACCAGATCGGACATGCGCGAGATCACCACGAAATCCCTGCGGGTGCTTTTGCTGCCGATCACGAACGGGCTGGACTTCCAGTCTTCAAAAAAGACCGGGCCAACCGTGGGAACATTGCCCACCAAAGCCCCGAACACGTCCTCGCGGCTGGGGTTCCAGGCGTTGGCCGCCTTCTGAAGCTCCCCGCTCTGGCGGTGTAGCTCGGCGGCGGCGGCCTTCAGCACATTGGCGTCGGGGAGTTGATCGCCGAAATCCATCTTGCCGTTGCCGTTCACGTCGTAGGCCACGCCGCTGCTGTACGCCTTGACCGTGCCCCACAGCGTTCCCTCGCCCACGCCAAACAGGTTGCCAGGCTTCGCCAGGGTTTTGCCATTGGGCAGTTTGAGGTCAAACGGCACCACGTCCTCGCCGCCATCCGCCGCACTTGTCCCAGCGTCCAGAATCACATCAAACTCGCTCAGGGCTTCCACCCCGGCCACGATGCCCTCGATGTCCTCGTAGGCGGGGCTGGCCTTCGTCCATCCGGCGCGGGCCGATTGCAGTACAGCGCGGGTCTGGGGGTTTTTCGCCAGTGCCGCGTAATTAAAATCCGCACTCTTCGCCAGCGCGTAATACTGATCCGCCGCCGCGCTCAGCGCCCGCGTTCCAGCCAGTTGGGTGTCCAGTTTGCCGCTCAGATAGGTCTTGACGCCGCTCAGATCGGCGGCACTGGCAGACGTCAGCAGGCCGAGGCCCAGCAGGATGGTTGCAATTCGCATGGCCGCATAGTGGACTATCCTGAGCAAATAAGTCAAGATTGGTTCCAGAGATAGCCTGGAGGTGGTTTTATGTGGATATCAACGCGGGCGCAGTATGGCCTCCGTGCCTTGATCGAGATTGGCCGTCAGCCGGGGCAGCCCATCTCGCTCAAAGAGGTGGCAACTCGCCAGGACATCAGCCTGCACTACCTGGAACAGATTGTCGGGGGGTTGCGGCGGGCTGGATTCGTGCAGAGCGTGCGTGGGGCCAGGGGCGGCTACCAGCTCGCGCGCCCTGCCGCCGAGATCAACGCCTACGAGGTGGTCACCACCCTGGAGGGCAGCATCGCCCCGGTGCAGTGCGTCGAGGACGATCACACCTGCGAGAGCCAGAACGTCTGTGGCACGCAGGATCTGTGGTTCCGGGTGGACGCCGCTTTGCGCGAGGTGCTGGGCGGCACCACGCTGGCCGATCTGATCGTGGAGGCGCGGGAACAGCAGCACGCCCGCCTGATTCAACTGGCGTAGCAGGGGAGAGGGGCTGAAACAAAAATTGACCCGCCGGGCAGCGCAGTGGAGGCTACGCTGCCCGCCAAGGACAGGCCGGAGTTGTGAGCGACTGGGAGGTCTGATCACATATTTAGGATAGCCTAAAAATTATTTGAGGTCAAGCTGTGGCGGCGGCTCATCTATGGGATATCCAGTCTATGGAAAAGGCCCAGCCGTTCGGCCAGACCTCCTGTACTTCTTCCGTGCGGTGGGCCTCAGACCCGGATGGTCACGCGGGCCTTGTCGTCTTCCAGGTGGATGCTGTCGATGAAACGCACCACACGGGTGGCGTAACCCATGACCAGCGTGTGCGTTCTGGCCCCGCCCGCAAAACGGCGTACCCCATCCAGAATCTCGCCGTAGGTGATGCCGGTGGCAGAAAAGACCATCTGGGAGCCGGGGGCCAGATCAGCGGTTTTGTAAATGCGGTTCTCGTCCACGCCCATCGTCTTGAAGCGCTCACGCATGGCGTCGTCCTCGGCAATGAAACGGCCCTGGATTTCTGCGCCCAGGCATTTGCAGGCCGCCGCACTCAGCACGCCCTCGGGTGCGCCGCCTGAACCCATCAGGGCGTGAACGCCGCTGCCGCGCACACCCACCGCGATGCCCGCGATCACGTCGCCGTCGCCGATCAGCTTGACGCGCGCCCCGGTGGCCCGCACCCGCCGGATCAGGTCGGCGTGGCGTTCACGGTCCAGAATAGTGATCATCAGGTCATCCACGTCGCGGGCCAGACTCTGGGCCAGCACGTTCAGGTTGGCTTCCACCGGCCAGTCCAGATTGACGCGGCCAGCGGCGGGGGGCGGCACGATCAGCTTTTCCATGTAGCAGTCGGGCGCGTGCATCAGGCCGCCGCGCTCGCTGATGGCGATCACTGCCAGACCGTTGGGCAGGCCCTTGGCGGTGACCTCGGTGCCCTCCACCGGGTCCACGGCGATGTCTACCTCGTACTGGCCGTTGCCCACCTGCTCACCGATGTACAGCATGGGGGCCTCGTCCATCTCGCCCTCACCGATGACCACGGTGCCCCGGATGTCCAGCGAGTTCAGCAGTTCGCGCATGGCCTCGGTGCCCGCGCCGTCCACCGCATTTTTGTCGCCCAGGCCCATGAACTTGCTGGCGGCCAGCGCTGCGCCCTCGGTCACGCGGGCCGTTTCCAGCACCAGCGCATGTTCAAAACTCCGGACCGTCTTGTTTCTGGTCGGGGTAGAACGCGGCGCGGCGCTCTGGGAAGCGGTGTGCTGGCTCGCCGTGTCCTGGGCAGACGCGGCCTGTTCGGTGGAGTCGCTGGAGCTGGCTTTATCGCTGTGCTGCCGCTTGGAGGTCATGAATGGAAGCTAACATACCTTCGTTTTTTTATCTGGTCGGGAGCGCTTCCAGCACGGTATTCCTGATGGTGAGTGGGTCCAGTTAAAAAGGTTTGTCGGCTAAGTAATATGGCCGGACTGTGGAACGGTCACTGGAAAAGAGGTGGGACGCCCCCAGCAGCCCACGCAAAGCAACAGGTTTGTTCATCCGGGCAGCTAAGGCTGACGCAGCTTGAAAACAGAGAAGGGCGTCACCGGAAGGTTCTGTCTCCGGCGACGCCCCCAGATCACTGCTTTACTTCAGGACACCAAGCAGGACCAGCAGCCCCCACAGGATCACCGGAATCGCCAGCGAGGCGACGATCAGTTTGAGAAGCCGCCACCAGTCGTTCAGGAACTCGCGCATGGGCCAAGGCTAGCAGGGCCGCCGCAGACCATCTGTTCCAGAGCATCCGTTGCTGCCGGGACAAGGGCCGAAAAAGGGGAGAAGCCGCGCGGTCTGGCCTTTCCCCTGGTATTCCAACCTGTCCTTCTAACTGCTTCCCACTGCCCCGCCCTCCGGCTTCATCGCCACCTTGGGCCGCGCGGCCAGCATCCACAGCAGGGCCAGCACCAGCACCGTTCCGCTCAGCAGGTACGGTGCGCCGTGGCTGACGCTCTGATACAGGCCCGTGCCGATCAGGGGGCCAGTCATGCGGCCCAGCGCCAGCGCGCTGCTGTTCATGCCCGCCACTGCGCCCTGCTGGTTGGCCGGAACGCTCAGGCTCAGGGACGCGCTCAGGGTGGGCGACAGGATCGCGCTGCCGATCCCGATGACGGCCAGGGCGGCGGTGATCGGCCAGTAGGTACGCATCTGCGGCAGCAGGAACATGCCCAGCGCCATGACGGCCAGCCCCACCCAGATCAGGACCGTGGGCTGGATGCGCTTGCTCAGCGGGCGGATCGCGCCGCCCTGCACGAGTGCGGCCACGATGCCGAAGACCGCCAGCATGCCGCCCACCGTGCGGGCCGTGTCCGCGTTGCTCAGTTTCAGGGTGTCTTCCACGTAAAAGCCGATGGTCTGCTCCATGCCCACGCTGGCCAGGGTGGACAGCGCGCTGATCGCCAGAAATAGCGGAATGGCCCCGCGCGTCAGGAGGGCGCGGCGGTCCCCCTTGCCCATCGGCACCGAGTCGGCGCGGCGCGTTTCGGGCAGCACCCGGTAGGCGACGGCGGCGGTGACCAGCCCCAGTGCGGCGGAGAAGTAAATGGGCGTGGTCAGGCTGATGGTACTCAGCAGCCCGCCCAGCGCGGGGCCAAAGACCACGCCCAGCCCAAAGGCCGCGCCGATCAGGCCCAGGCTGGCGGCGCGGTCTTTCTCGCTGCTCAGGTCCGCCATCATGGCCTGCGCGGTGGGCAGGGTGGCGCTGCTCAGGATGCCGCCGATCACGCGCGAGGCCAGCAGCAGGCCAAATAGCACGCCGCCCGCCAGCGCACCCTGCAAACCCAGATGCGCGAAGTAGCCGAACAGTCCGAAGCTGATCGAGAAGCCGATCAGGCCCATGATCAGCACTGGTTTGCGGCCCACCCGCTCGCTGCGCGATCCCCAGATCGGGGAGAACACGAACTGCATCAGGCTGTAGACCGTGGAAAACCAGCCCACCTGCGTCTCGCTCAGGCCCAGTTGGCGGCCCAGCGGGGCCAGAATCGGGAACAGCACGCTCAGGCCCAGCATGGCAATAAAAATGGTGAAGAAGAGGATGACTTTGGTGCTGACCGCAGGCTTGCCACTGGCGGTGGGCGGGGGAGAGGCGGGTTGGCTCATTCCCGAAGTTTACACCTCGACTGACCGGTAGGTAAGTACTTGAGTTAAAGAATTGGACTCGGAGTAAAGTTATCCTTAACTGACGTGCTGATGAACGAACTCTGGAGTATGGGTGCCTGTCAGTCAACGCATCAAAGGCGTATCATGTTTGCCGGGTCAACCCCATGTCTAGTTCAGTCGTCACCCACCGCCGCGCCGATGCAGCGTGTCTTTCCTTTGGCACAAAGCGGCGGGAGTTGAGCTTGAAGGCAACTGGGCTTAAACTGACCCCCTACCACAATCCACCATTGTTGGAAGCGGTTCCCATACCGCCAAGATCAAGGAGCGCATATGAAAAAAGCACTGACCATCCTGTCCCTCGCCCTGCTGGGCCAAGCCAGCGCCGCCAACATCACCGTCTGGACCCACTTCGGCGGCTCCGAGCTGAACTGGCTCAAGGATCAGGCTGCCGCTTTCGACAAGAAGGGCAACAAGACCACCATCGTCAGCGTGCCCTTTGACCAGATTCCCGACAAGCTGATCCAGAGCGCCCCCAAGGGCCAGGGACCCGACGTGATCGTGACCCTGCCGCAGGACCGCCTGGGCCAGCTCGCGGCGGCGGGCGTCATCGAGCCGATGGACAAGTACATCACCAGCAAGACCGACTTCGACAAGACCGGCCTGAACGCCATGACCTATCAGGGCAAGCTGTTCGCCATTCCCATGTTCGCTGAAGCCGTGGCACTGGTGTACAACAAGAAACTGGTGCCGAACGCCCCCACCAACTGGGCCGATTTCCTGAAGGTCGCGCAGGCCAACACCGGCAACGGCAAGTTCGGCTTCCTGACGGACCTGAGCAACGCCTACCAGAACTACGGCGTGATCAGCGCCTACGGCGGCTACGTGTTCAAGAACACCAGCGGCACGCTGAACATCAAGGACATCGGTCTGTCGAATGCCGGGGCTGATAAGGCCAGCGGCTTCCTGAACGATCTGCGCTACAAGTACAACCTGGTCCCCGAAGGCGTGTCCGGCGACGTCGCCAAGGGCGCGTTCACCGACGGACGGCTGGCGATGTACCTGACCGGTCCCTGGGACATGGGCGACATCAAGAAGGCGGGCATCGACTACGGCATCACCACCTTCCCCACGCCTCCCGGTGCGGGCGGCAAGTGGAGTCCCTTCGTGGGCGTGCAGGGCACCATGATCAACGCCTACAGCAAGAACAAGGTGGCGGCGGCGCAGTTTGCCAAGCAGATCAGCTCCAGCGACGCGCAGTACGCCTTCAACAAGGCCGGCGGGCGCATCCCGGTCAGCCTGAGCGCACGCACCCGCCTCAAGAGTGACCCGGTGGTGGCGGGCTTCGGCAAGGCCATCAGCGCCGGAACCCCCATGCCCAACGTCCCGGCGATGGGCGCGGTGTGGGCACCCTGGAGCGCCGCGATTGCCCAGAGCGTGCAGAAGCCCAACCCGGACTACAGCCAGATTCTGGACAAGGCCGTGCAGGAAATCCAGGGCAACATCAAGTAAGCAGCTTCGAGTAAGAAGTTTTGAGTGTCGAGGCGGACGGGTGAAAGTGGCCCGTCCGCTTTTTTGCCGTATCGATTGCTTTACCGTGCCGCCTGATTAACCTGCCGAATGGGCCGCTTTGTTCATCCAATCACCATCTGGCTTTTCCGGCCTGAAATCGCCCTATGATCTGCCCTGACACATCAAAAGCCTCATTCAAAGGAGACGGCGCATCCCCATGACCGCGATTCCCCACCCCCCCCGTTTTGGTGCCCGCTCCAATGTTCCCCCCGAAGGCACGCGCGGCGTGCTGATCGCCGTTCTGATCCTGGCCGTGATGCTGGGCGGGGCCGTGCTGATCGGCTGGCTCCTGAGTGGCCTGACCGCCCGCGTTTACCCCGAAGCGCCGCCCTACATGATCCTGATCTACGGCGTGGCCGCGCTGCTGCTGATGCTGCCGGTAGTGCTGCGGCTGTTTCCGTGGATGGTGAGCTGGTATTACCTGTTTCCGGCACTGGTGTTTCTGGCGGCCTTCACCATTTTGCCTATCGTGTTGACGGTCAATTACGCCTTCACCAACTACAACGCGGTCAACAGCGGCAACCCCGACTCGGCGCTGCGGACCACCGCCACCATCAGCGCGGATAAGAGGGTGGTCACGCTGGGCGAGACACCGCAGTCCGACAGCGTGCAGCAGTATCTGCGCTGCGAGACCCCGAACTGCACGGGCGCGACGCTGGTGCTGTTTGACGATCAGGCGTCGGTGCCGTACAAGGCCAGGATTGCCAGTGTGGACGGCCTGCAAATTACGCTGGCCGCGCCGTTTACCACCGATATCGAGGTCGCGCGGGCCACCCGCCTGAACGCCATCAGTTACATCGGGCTGGCCAACTTCCGCGAGATCTTCGCCAAGGCCAGCCGCGCACTGGTCCCGGTGTTCATCTGGACAGTGGTGTTCGCCTTTTCTACCGTGACCATCAACGCCATCGCGGGGCTGGTGCTGGGCATCCTGCTGTACAACAAGAACCTCAAGGGCCGCAATGTGTACCGCACGCTGCTGTTCCTGCCGTGGGCCATTCCCGCCGTGATCAGCGTGCAGATGTGGGTGGCGCTGCTGAACCAGCAGTTCGGGATCGTGAACAAGGGGCTGGGGCTGCTGGGGCTGGCCGCCGTGCCGTGGCTGAACGATCCGCTGTGGGCCAAGGTCAGCGTGCTGGTGGTCAACCTGTGGCTGGGCTTCCCGTACATGATGACCGCCACCATCAGCGCCCTGAGTACCATCAACGAGGATCTGTACGAGGCCGCCAGCATCGACGGAGCTAGTCGCCTGCAACAGATTTCCAACATTACGCTGCCGCTGCTGAAGAACAGCTTCACCCCCATTTTGCTGTCGGGCTTCGCGTTCAACTTCAACAACTTCGGCATCATCTACCTGCTCACGCAGGGCGGGCCGGACCAGCAGGGCCGCGAAGCCACCGCCCGTAGTACCGACATTCTGCTGTCGTGGGGCTATAACACGGCCTTTTCCTCCAGCGGCCAGTCCAACTATTCGCTGGCCAGCGCCATCGCACTGATCATCTTCTTTCTCACGCTGGCGATTTCGCTGGTGAACTTCAAGGCCGCAGGCGTCTTCGAGGAGGCCCGCAAGTGACCGCCATCCCCACGCAGGACGCCGCCGAAGTCTACGTCCACCGCGAACCCAGCCTGCTGAGAAAGGCGCTGCCGTGGCTGGTGGTGGCCGCACTGGTTCTGGCGGTGGGCGTGCTGGCCTTTTATCTGAACAAGAGTATGGAGGGCCGCCAGAAGAGCTTCACCATTTACTTTGTAGAGCGCGGCTGGGTGCGCTTCCTGCTGTTCCTGCTGGCGGCCTCGGGCGTGCTGGCCCTGACCAGTCTGCTGGGCCAGCGCATCGGCATGGCGCGCACCGGGCGCAAGATCACCTACAGCGCCGTGCTGGGCGTGCAGCTCACGCACCTGTTTTTGATGCTGGTGGTGCTGGTGGCGATCTACCCGCTGTTCTATGTGCTGATCGCCGCCTTCGATCCGCGCAACAGCCTGTTCGCCTTCCCGGACTTCAGTAACCCCAACATCCTGTACAAGACCGGCCTGCTGCCCCGCCTGGAAGTGCTGAGCTACGAGAACTTCCAGAAGCTGTTCGAGGGCGTGGCGATTCCGCTGTGGCAACTGGCCCTGGCCGGGATTTCCGGCGCGGCGCTGACTGCCCTGGGCATCATGGCGATCATCGGGCGCACGGGCCGCGAGAGCGAGGGCCTGAACCAGACCCGCACCTGGATCCTGCGCATCCTGATGGTGGCCGTGGCCGTGCTGGTGGTCTTCATGGGGCCAGCCCAGTTCAGCGGCAGCACCAACGAAAGCAAGTTCCTGCTGTCGGTGCGCAATACGCTGCTGGTGTCGGGCATCACGGGCATTCTGGCGATCCTGCTGTCTACCACGGCGGGGTATGCGATTGCCCGCCTGCGCTTTCCAGGCCGCTTCCAGACGCTGCTGTTTTTCATCTTCATTCAGATGTTCCCCGTGTTCCTGGCCCTCGTGGCCGTCTATACCCTGATGGTGCTGCTGGGCCTGAGCAACACCTTCACCGGATTGATCCTGGCCTACAGCGGCGGCGCAATCGCCTTCAACACCTGGATTTTCAAGGGCTACGTGGAGTCCCTGCCCGAATCGCTGGAGGAAGCGGCGATGGTGGACGGCGCGACGCGCTGGCAGACCTTTATCAAGGTGGTCATTCCGCTGTCGGGCGGCATTCTGGTCTTTATCTTCCTGAACCAGTTCATCGGCACCTACGCCGAGTTCATCCTGGCAAATATCCTGCTGACCGGGGTGGAGAAGTGGACGGTGGGCATCATGTTGCTGTCGTTCACGCAGGGCCAGTTCAGCACCAAATGGGGCGTGTTCGCCGCCGCCGCCACACTGGGCGCGCTGCCCATCGTGGCGCTGTTCTACGGGTTTCAGGGGTACTTCGTTGGCGGCACAGTTTCGGGTGGGGTCAAGGAGTAGCGAAAGCTTTCGCCCCCTCTTCCACTCAAAAAGGAAAGCCCCCGCGTGAATGGCGGGGGCTTTCCTTTTGTTTCTGTCGGATGTGTTCAGCTCTGCGCGTCCGGGTCAGGCATGCTGTCCGTCACGGATTGCTCCACACCCGCTTCAAAGCGCTGGAAGTTGTCGCGGAACATGCGGGCCAGCTTCCGGGCGGTCTCGTCGTAGGCGGTTTTATCGGTCCAGGCGTCGCGCGGGTTCAGGACTTCGCGGGGCACGCCCGGCACCTCGCTGGGAATCTCCAGATTGAAGAACGGCTCTCGCTCGAACTCCACGCTGTCCAGTTCGCCGCCCAGCGCCGCATGGATCAGGGCGCGGGTGTGGCCGATGCTCATGCGTTTGCCCTGGCCGTACATGCCGCCGCTCCAGCCAGTGTTGACCAGCCACACGGTTGCGCCGCTGTCCTGGACCTTTTTGGCCAGCAGCCGGGCGTACTCGCCGGGGTGGCGCGGCATGAACGGTGCGCCGAAGCACGCGCTGAAGGTGGGGCCGGGTTCGGTGACGCCTTCCTCGGTGCCGGGAATCTTGGCGGTGAAGCCACTGATGAACTGGTACATGGTCTGTTCGGGGGTCAGGCGGCTCAGCGGCGGCAACACCCCGAACGCATCGGCGGTCAGGAAGATGATGTTCCTGGGATGGCCCGCGATGCTGCCGGGCTGAATGTTGTCGATCTGCTCGATGGGGTAGGCGCTGCGGGTGTTCTCGGTCAGGCTGTCGTCGTCCAGATCAGGGGTGCCGTCCGCTTTCAGCACCACGTTTTCCAGCACGGTGCCGTAGGTCTGGGTGGTGCGGTAGATGTCGGGTTCGGCCTGCGGATTCAGGCGAATGACCTTGGCGTAGCAGCCGCCCTCGAAGTTGAAGACGCCCGTGTCGGTCCAGCCGTGTTCGTCGTCGCCGATCAGTTTGCGGCTGGGGTCCGCGCTCAGGGTGGTCTTGCCCGTGCCGCTGAGGCCGAAGAACAGCGCCACGTCGCCGCCCTCGCCCACATTGGCCGAGCAGTGCATGGGCATCACGCCGCGTGCGGGCAGCAGGAAATTCATGACGCTGAAGATGCCCTTCTTGTTCTCGCCCGCGTACTGCGTGCCGCCCGCAATGATCATCTTTTTGCCGAAGTTGACCAGAATGAAGGTCCCAGTCCGCACGCCGTCCACCGCCGGATCGGCCTTGAAGCTGGGAATATTCAGTACGGTCCAGTCGGCTTCAAAGTCCGCCAACTCCTCCGGCGTGGGCCGCACGAACATGTTGTGGATGAACAGCGAGTGATACGCCATCTCGGTGACCATCCGCACGGCGATGCGCTGGGTCTTGTCGGTTCCGGCGAAGACCTGCTGCACGAACAGCTCCCGCTCGTCGGCGTACTGCGTCATCTTCTTTAGCAGCCCATCGAAGACATCCTGGCCGATGGGGCGGTTAAAGCCCTCCCACCACACGGCGTCGCGCGTCTGATCGTCCTCGACGATAAAGCGGTCTTTGGGGCTGCGTCCGGTCTTGTCGGTGTGGACGGTCAGCGGGCCAGTGGTGGCCCTGACGCCCTCGCCCAGCCGGATGGCGTGCGCGTACAACTCGTCCACGCCGGGGTTAAGGTGAATGGTGGCCCTGTGAATGCCCAGATCGCTTAGCGGACTGTGGGTGGTCAGACTCATGGGAATCAGCTCCTTGAGAGGGGAAGAAACCGCGCGGGACTTCGGGTCAGGAAGGTGCGGTTGAATTGGTGTATGAACGGACGCCCTAATTGTGGCCTATGAAGCGGTTCCAACCCAACCTTTTGGGTGTTACGGTGCAGGAAACAACAAGGCGAGGCGTCCGGCCCAGACAGACGCCTCCGGCTGATAGACGGTAATCGGCAAAAGAAGATGGGGCGCGGGAGATGTTCTCCGCCGCGCCCCACCTGACCTTTAAAACGGATTCCGTCTGTTTCGCGCATAGATCGGAACAGCGCCAATCCCTCCACTCCACGCCCGGAACCCGTTTTTCTCCTTCTCGCCATCGTCGCGAACAGACGCCCATGAGGACGCTGCTCCTCCCGCTCGGATTTTCAGGTGTTTTCAACACCTTCTAATCGGAGTCCATATAATCGGTTTCCAGATCAGTTCGTCTTGTGCTGGGAATCCTTCTCGGCCTTGGCGTCGGGTTTGCTGGCCGCGCCCGTGCCTGCGGGCTTGCCTGCCTGTTCCTCGGCCTGGGTCCGGGCGGCGGCGGGTGAACCGGAGGCCACCGAAGCGCCTGCCGTTCCACCTGTCGTCGCGCCCTGCGTCGCTGCCGCTGCGCCGGGTGCTGGCGTCGCTGCCGGTGCCTCGATCTGCTCCAGCCACGCCGAGCCGATCAGGTCACGGGCGTTGCGGCTGAATTTGTGCAGGCTGCGGGCGGCGTCAGGGCTGACCGATCCCACCGCGTCCAGAATGGCCTTGCGCGCGGCGGGCACACGGGCCAGCACGACAGCGCCGCCGCCTACCAGCAATAATGCCGTGACGCCCACACCCAGGCCGCCGCCGCCGTTGTCGCTCTTGCGGGCCAGTTTCGCCTGCTTTTCCAGCAGCTTGAGTTCCTTGCCCAGTTCCTTTTGCAGCGGCGCGATCTTCCTGGTCACGGCCTTTTCCAGCTTCTTGACATTCCAATTCTTCCTGCCCGCGCGCAGTTCCTTTTCGGCCTGACGGCGGGCACGGCCCACGGCCTTCTCGGCGATGCGGCGGCGGTTTTCCAGCGTGTCGCCCGTGTCATTCAGGGTGTCGCCCAGCCAGCCCTGAAGGTTGCTGAGCAGGCCCACGCCCGTATCCTGAACGCTGCTCAGCAGGCCGAGGCCGCTGTCCTGCACGTCGTCCAGCGTGCTGACCGCGCTCTTGCGTGCCGATTTCAGGGCCTTCTGTGCCTGCTGGCCGCGCTGATCGGCCACCCTGTGGGCTTCCTTTTCCAGGCTGGCGGCCCGCTTCTGCGCTTCCTTCTGCGCCGCTGCGGCCCGCTTCTGGGCCTCTGCCGAAAGCTCTGCGGCGCGTTCCTGGGCCACGGCGGCTAGTTGGCTGCCGCGCTTCTGGGCGGTTTCCGCCAGCTCGCTGCCCCGTTGCTGCGCGACTTCGGCCAGTTCGCCGCCACGCTTCTGCGCCGTCTCAGCCAGATCGGACGCCTTGTCCTGCACCGTGGCAGCCAGCCCCGCCGCCGTTTCGCGGGCGGTTTCCAGCCATGCCTGGGCTTGCGGGGCACCGTCTTCCTTCCAGGTGTCCAGCGCCACCGCCCCGCGTTTGGCGGCTTCATGGGCCAGATGCTGGGCCGACTTCTGCGCCTCGTGAGACAGTGCCTGTGCGGTGTGCTGCGCCTGCGCGGCGGCGTCGGCCAGCGCGGGCTTCACGGTGTCTTCCAGCGTGTCCTGGGCGTCGCTCCAGGCGTGGCGGGTGCCGCCCACCACGGAACGGCGAATGTCTTTATTCAGGGCCAGCGCGGCCAGCCCGCCCAGCAGCAGCAGGCTGCGTTTGCTGACGCCGCCGGTGGAATCGTGTTTCATGGACATGGTGAACTCCTTTGCGTCCGCCGCCGCCTTGAGGGGGCACGGACAATGCCGCCATTGTGCCGCGCGGGATGAGAGGCAACGTGGGGGAAATGTAACGGAAGATTCATGCTTGGTGAGGAAACCCCTGGCGACAGCTTTATCCAGCCGCTTTTGGGCGGAGGCTGATGCTGCCCCGCCTCACACTCGGGAACACGGGGGGCAGGAGGCTCTAAACTGCCGGGGATGACCCGCAAGGCCCGCGCCCCACGCGCAGAGAAAACTGCCACCCTCTCCAGACCGTC
Organism: Deinococcus marmoris; assembly: GCF_001949125.1. Classification (GTDB taxonomy): domain Bacteria; phylum Deinococcota; class Deinococci; order Deinococcales; family Deinococcaceae; genus Deinococcus; species Deinococcus marmoris_A. Next base: position 3,624 of record NZ_MSTI01000066.1, on the reverse strand, counting down.
TGCGTCGGCTCCGGCTGACCCGTCCCCTGTCGGTCCAGCACTGGCCCGGTTGGAAGTCCGCAACCTCGCCACCATCCGCGAGCTGGAGCTGGATTTCGCGGCTGGTCTGAGCGTCTTTACCGGCGAAACCGGCGCAGGCAAAAGCATCATCGTGGACGCGCTGGGCCTGCTGCTGGGTTCGCGCGCCAACACGGACCTGATCCGCACGGGCGAGAGTGACCTGCTGGTGACCGGCTTCTGGAACGAGCCTAAGTCTGAACACACAGCGGCGGGGGAGATGAGTGCCAGCCGCCGTCTCGCGGCCCAGGGACGCGGCGTGGCCCGACTGGACGGCGAGGTGGTCAGCGTGCGCGAGTTGCAGGAGTGGGCGCAGACCCGCCTGACCATCCACTGGCAGCACAGCGCCGTCAGCCTGCTGGGTCCGGCCAACCAGCGCGCCCTGCTGGACCGGGGCCTGCCCGAGCAAACGGGGGCCTACACCCACGCCTACCGCGAGTGGCAGGAGGCCCGCGCCCGGCTGGAGCGCCTGCGGACGGGTGAGCGCGAACGCGCCCGGCAACTGGATCTGCTGACCTTCCAGTCCCGTGAAATTGCCGAGGTGGCCCCCCTGCCCGGCGAGGAAGAACCCTTGCAGGCCGAGCTGAACCGTCTGGCGAACCTGGAAACCATCGCCCAGAGCGCGGCGGGGGCACTGACCCTGATCTCGGACGGCGAGGAGAATGCGCTGGGCTTTCTGGGGGAGGCGGTCCGCGCCCTGAACGCCAGCGCCCGCTACGACGATGCCAGCGCAGCGTTGCAACAGGAACTCCGCGCGGCCCTGGACAGCCTCCAGGCCGTGTCCGGCGAGCTGCGGGCGGTGGCCGAGGACGGCGCGGCGGACCCCGAGCAACTGGCCCGTGTGGAGGGCCGTCTGGGTGCGCTGGGTAAATTGCGGACCAAGTACGGCCCCACGCTAGATGACGTGCTGGAATTTCAGGCCGGCGTGGAGGAGGAACTGGCTGCCCTGACCCGCGACGAGCAGGCCGCCGGAACCCTGGACGCCGATGTAGAGGCCCTGTTCTTGGAGGTCCGCCGCTCTGGGACTATGCTGGATAGTGCCCGCCAGAAACGCGCCGCGCCGCTGGCCGCCGAACTGCTGGCCGTGATCCGCGAACTGGGGATGCCGCACGCCCGGCTGGAATTCCGCCTCTCCCCGCTGTCCGAACCCGCCCTGTACGGCCCCAGCGATGTGACCATCCAGTTCACCGCCAACCCCGGCGAGGATCTGGCCCCGCTGTCCGACGTGGCGTCCGGCGGCGAGTTGTCGCGCGTGATGCTGGCGATCAGCACGGTGCTGGGCGCGGACACCCCCACCGTGGTCTTTGACGAGGTGGACGCCGGAATCGGCGGCGGCGCGGCGCTGGCGGTGGCCGAGCAGTTGCACCGCCTGGCCCGCAGCCGTCAGGTGATGGTGGTCACGCATCTGGCGCAGATCGCTGCCCGCGCGGACCACCATTTCAAGGTGGAAAAAGCCGTGGAGGAGGGCCGCACCGTCAGCCGCGTGCGCCCGCTGTCGCCCGACGAACGCCTGGAAGAAATCGCCCGCATGCTGGGCGGCAACACCTCTGAAGCCGCGCTGGGGCATGCGCGGGAGCTGATGGCGGGGCGACAGGGTTGATGGGCAAAGGTTGATGGTTGATGGATGAAAGCAGAAAAGCTCGGTGTCCTGCTTCCCTCCTGCTTCCCGCAGACCAGATGTGTGTTTGCCCAAGACCGGGTTCAGGGTGCCGTCAGCCCGGCTGCCTAAGCTGGGAGCATGAAGAAATCCCTCCTTCCTGTCTTTCTGCTGAGCGCGGGCCTGTTCAGCGCCTGCACCATGACCGGCCCCGGCAACCTGCGCGTGCATGAGGCGCTGCTGTACGGCGGCACGCAGGAACGTATCGTGTGGGTCTACGGTTCGCTGACGGGCGGCGCGGGCGGCAGCCTGAAACTGGGCGGCCAGACCGCCGAACTGCGCGCCCAGGTGGAGGACGCGGTGGCCGTTCCCGGTACCCTCAGCGTGAACGGCAAGGCCACCTACCGCCAGCCCACGTCTGGCATCACCGCGCCCCTGAACGTCACCCGCCGCGCCAATGGTTCTTTTGATGTGGTCACCCCAGGCGGCCTGAGTGCCGTGTATTACACCGACGGGCAGACCTGGAGCAAGCTGGGCGGCCTGAGCGGAACGGTGGGGGCGTCCTCCGTGAATGGTCTCCAGAGCGCTGGACAACTGACCGCCGAGGAAGCCGGAGTCCTGAGCAAGGCGCTGCTGGGTCAGGGGCCGCTGGCGGTGGGCGTGCTGAGCGCTGTCCCCGCTGCCGACGCCCCGCTGGACGTGGAACCCAAACCGGGCGAGTACCTGCAAACGGCGCTGTACGTGCTGCCGAATGTCGCCACCGTCGCCGCTCAGATTCCCGCAGCCAGTGCGCTCAACCCCACCCCGTCCTCGCCTACCCCACTGCCCACAGGAGCGCGCGTGAATTTCACGGAACTTGCCAGCGGAAGCCAGTCGGGCGTCACCGAAGCTGGCGTGACCGTCGCCGCCACGCCAGCGGACGCCGCCGCCCTGTATGCCCAGGCGTACTCGCGCCAGACCGGAGCGCCCACCGCCCCCGATCCCGGCAATGCTACCATCGTCGGAATTTTTCTGGGGCAGCGCACCACGGGTGGCTATGGCGTGAGCGTCATCGGGGCCAGCGTGTCGGGCGGCACCCTCACCCTGGTGGCACAGGTGCGTGCGCCGAAGCCGGGGTCCATCACCACCCAGGCGATCACCAGCCCGTGGACCATCGTGCGGGTGGACGGCAAGTACCAGAACGTGCAGGTGGTGGACGAGCGGGGCCAGCCGCTGCGCTGAGTCGTCATTTTTCAGGGAGAGGCTGACTGTTTTTGGTCAGCCTCTTCTTTTGCCCGGAGTGCGTGCTGGAGGCAAGACTTCCGCGCTGCGGTCCTTCAATGCCGGAGAACCTGAGCCGCCCAGCATGATGGCCAGACTTCCGGCCAGCAGCAGCAGCGGAACTTCCAGCTCTGCGAAGCTGAGGCGTCCGGCCACCAGTGGCGCGAGGGCCACGCCTGCCGTCAGCAGCGCCAAAGCCCCAGCCAGCCCGCGTGCGCCCAGCCCCAGCAGCAGCAGCGGGCCGCCCGCCAGTTCCAGCACGGCCACCAGTGGCGCGAACAGCAGGGGCAGGGGTACGCCCGCCGCCCCGTAACTGGCGGTCACGTTGCCCAGGCCCAGATCAAAAATCTTGTGAAAGCCGTGCCACGCGAACACCAGCCCCACCACCACGCGAATCAGGGCCAGGGCAAGTTCAGGCTGTCGCCGCATGCGATTCAGTGTAACAAACCGCACATTAGAGGCTGGTGATGTGGTTGGGCGGCTCTCGCTTTCGCGTCCAGACCTTTAATCAATGGTTCGGACAGTTTTGACGAAAAATTGAAATGGACCAAAAAACGGGTCTCCGCTAGGGTGAAGTTCTCAAGACTGCCCCCAGGAGACCCGATGACCATTTTACCCGTACTGCTGACTTTGCTTCATCTTCCTCTTACCCAACAGCGCTTCTTCCTCCACCTGATGCCGCTGTGGCAGGCCATTCCTGGCCGAATCAA
>NZ_MSTI01000154.1 GCF_001949125.1 Deinococcus marmoris | reverse complement strand
CAGACAGGGGGAGCCAATACACGAGTGAGGTCTACAAGCAGGCGCTGGACAGACTGCACGCGGTTCAGAGCATGAGCGAGAAAGGAGAATGCTGGGATAACGCCGTTCAGGAGAGCTTCTTCGCGACGTTGAAGACGGAACTGGAGCTTGGAAAGGCGCAGTGGGGTCGTGTCCAGACACGAACAGAAGTTTTTGAGTGGATTGAGGTGTTCTATAACCGCCAGCGTCGTCACTCCGCGTTGGGCTACCGGTCCCCAGCGGCCTTTGAGGAGCAAGCCCCCATCCCGAACTGAGCCTCCACCAAACCCTTGACAGATCAGACACCTTCAAATGGGTGACTAAGCCGGGCAAGGGCGTGCAGATGGCCCAGATTGACAGCATTTATCACGATGGATATCTGGCGGTCACGCCGTTGGGAACACAGTCTCAGGAAGACACTCTGCTGCTCCTGAAGGACGGTACGGTCTACTCCGGGCTTCAGGTGTCGCCCGCCGATCTGGACGTGGCAGCCTCACGCAAAAATGAACCCGACGAGACCGTCAGTAGCGTTTAGCAATCTGCCAGTATTGGGTCAGCAGGCCAGTTATGGCCGTGGCGTTCTTCGGGTCCGTGACGATCTGGTAACTGGTCTTGCCAGGAATGATGATCGGCCCGCCGTGCACGACAATCAAGCTGTTCGTGAAGTTCGCTGGCATGGTGTAGACGGCTGCGCCTACAGCCTTGAGCGGCTTCATGTTCTGAGCAAATTTGGGGGAGGTCATCACCCGCACTTTGATGGCCCGCTGCTGGGCCAGTTGCAAGATGCCGCGCTGAAACTCGCCGCTGCCAAACGTCACACCGTACAGGTCTACGTTGCCCCTGAGCAGTCCGAGGACGGCTTTGGTGTCGGTGATGGTGGTGATAAGGGCCTGCGCTTGGGCGGTGGCCGTCAGCAGCAGCGCAAGGATGGAAAGGGTTCTCATAAGCGCTCCTTAAAACGGGTAGTCGATCAGTGGGACACCACTGACGCGCGGCACTTCGTACCCTTCTGGGACGCTTTGCCAGGTGAAGTGCGTTTGAAGTCCGGCATAGGGCAGGCCTAGGGCGAATTCTTTAATCAGCACCGGCGCGGGCAGCGGCACCACAACCGGGGGAATCTGGATGGAGACATTGTTGCCGACTGCCATATAGATCATCTGGCGCAGTGGCTTGGCCCCCACAGCTTCAGGAAGGAGCTTGACGGTGGGCCGCGTCCATGCTGAAAACAGGTTGGTGTAGCCAAACCGCTCATAGACGGGCGACGGCTGCTGCGGGAAGGTGCGCTTGAACTCCTCAAGCTTCCAGACGCCGGGCGGGTTGGGTGTTGCCAGCACGTCGGTCAGGGTGGGCAGGGTATGAACCCGCAGGGGCAAGGTGATCGCGTTCCCCGTCAAGCCCTGGGCGTAGTAGACCGGGGCGGTGGCTGCGAACACGCCGCCCAACCTGGTTCCGGCGTCCTTGCCCTTCTGGGCCAGCCCTCCAAGGTCAGGCTTGAGGGTCTGCGTGGGGGCCACCAGCGCCCCCGTGAGCAGGGTGTCCCACAGCAGGGGCAAGAACTTCGCCGTGGGCTTGATGGCCTTCAGAATGTCTTTCTGGTAGTCGGCCTGATACAGCTTCTCGGCAGTGAGGGTGGCGGCCCCCACCCGGTTGACGGCCTCGTCATACCGGAAGGCAATCGGCCTGGGCGCAAGCGGATTCAAGGTCTCCTGATCCCCCTCAACGCAAAAGAGTTTTGTTGTGCCCAGGTAAAAACAGGTGCCGGGGAGATACATCAACGTCAGGTCTAATGTTGATCCAGCACAGTAATCCGTATTCGGGACGTTCGGCAGGATGGAATAGGTGTCCATACCCAACTTGTCTTTAATATCCTGTTGAGGGATTTTCCCAGTCAATTCTTTGGGATACATTGAATTTTCAGTATTGATCACAAGCTCTGGTTGGGCTGCCGCTTGATTCTGTCCAAAGTCTATGGTGCAGTGCGAGAGATTCATCAAAGGGCTGTTGAGATTGAGCATCGCCCGCCAGTAGTAGCGGTCCTCAAAACGCTGCCATGCCTGCCGCATGTCCTGACCGACACGGAGCGTTTCATCACTGAGGCTGTACGGCACCCGGTACTGGTACTTGCCGCAGCCCGCTTTGTCCTTGTCGTTCCTGGCCTTCGCCGCACATGTCTTGTACTGCTTGAACTTCTCAACATTGATAAATGAGGCGTGTGGAATGGGCCTCATGCTGGACGTGTCGTAAATATTCCGACGGTCATACTTCGGGGCTTTCTCGGTTGTTGCGGCTGTGGCGCAGCCCGCCAGCAGCAGCCCCATGAAGACAGGCGGCCATCTCATTTGAGGATGACGCCCACGTACTTGCGCACCGTGGCTTTGGTGGCGGTGTCGGCCTCGATCACCACGAACATCAGGACTTTCGGCCCAGCCAGCTCAAGCACCCGCTGGGGCACTTCCACCGTTCCCTTGAATGGGTCGGCAGCGCCGACAGGAAAGTACCCCTTGAGAATGCCGAGATCGCTGACGGGCACGTTCTTGACGCGCAATGAAGTCTGGGCCGTGTCCAGGGTGTAGGTCTTGCCTGCGGCGGCCCCGCTGAGTCCCACGGTATACCTGAGTGCCAGGACGCTCGGCGTCCTGGCGTTGCCTTCCAGGGTCACGGTCAGGGTTAGTGAGCCATTGGTCCCGACAAATGAGGTTGGCCGGGCTGTGGCAGGTGCTGAGACTGGGCGCGCTGGAACTGGCCTAGCTGGAACGGGCCGAGCTGGAACTGGAGGCGGCTTCACCACCAGAGCAGGGGGCTTGGCAGCAACAGTCGGTTTGACCACGGGAGCCGGTGGCTTGACCACTGGGGGCTTCACGGCCTGCACAGGTGGTTTGGCGGCTGTGGCCAGGACTGGCCTGGGGGCCGGGTTCTTGATGGTGTAGGACAGCACGCCGCTCCCCTTGTCGGTGAGGTCCACCAGCACTTTGAGAATGACGGGGGAGGAATTGGGACTTGCCGCCGTCTCCCCTGATGCTGATTTCTCTGCCTTTTCTTCAGCAGCCGTCAGCAGCCGAAAATTGATTGTGGCTGTGCCGCCAGCCTGAAGCGCGTCAATGTAAACGACTCTTCCGTCGTATTTATCAATGCTCGCCAGCACGGCGTCTTGTTTGCTTGCATTGATCCCGATGCTCTGAACCCTGGACGGAAAAACCAGCACGATCTGATAGTTCGTGCTGGCGGTCATCTTGACGGCGCTGTTTCCCGTCAGTTGATTGGTCGTGAAAATGGTTTGCAGGCCAGTCTTCACCACGGGCGCATTGCCCGGCGTTGCTGGTGCGGCGCTGGTTCTGGCCACACCATTTGGAGCGGGCGGCTTGCTGGGCGTCACCGCTCTCTGCGCTGGCGCAGGCGTCGAGGCCACCTGCGGGGACGACGCCTGACCGTGCCCCAGGCAGAGCGTCAGGGCCAGGGCAGTCCAGGAAGATGCTTTCGTCATTCACGTATTTTGACACGAATATTCTGAGTAAATCTCAAATTTTTAATAAAATGACTCAAAAAACGCCCTGATCAATGTCATCATCTTGATCTTCTGCGTCAAGGTCTAGAGACAATACCACCTGTGGCGCGGGTGCAGGTAAGGCTGGCGGAGGTGCTGGCGAAACTGGTGAACTGGCGTCAGGCGCTGGAACAGGCGTGGAATCTTCGCCTGTTTCAGCCTCTGCTGAGGGCGGATTGACGGGCGCTGTGGCCGGGGACACCGCAGCGGCTTCTGCACCAGCTTCCGGCGCACGGCCAGCGGTGGCTGGAGTCTCAGGAGTAGGGGAAGACTGCGCCTGGACGCCAGCCTCTGGCCCGGCCTGGGGCACTTCGGTGGTGACCGGCGGCTCTGTGTCTAACCGTCCTGTGTCTGACCGCCCAGGGGGTCTGGGCGCGGGGGACTGCTGCGCGCTGGCGTGTTCCTTGAACCGCCACGGCTCCAGCCGGTGGGCCAGGATGGGGGGAAAGTCGTTGCACAAGATGATGCTCTTTCCGGCCCCCAGCATGGCGAACTCACTCGCGGAGATCAGTTCGCGCTCGGTCATGCGGACATTGGTGTTCAGTTCCTTGCCGTGTTCCTCTTTGGCCATGCCCCGGTCCTCCATCATGTACTTGCCGCAGGACGCAGAGACAAACGAGGACGTGCCTTCCCGGTCGTCGTCTGAGCGGTCCACGGCAGGCAGAAAGACCTTGGTGTGGGCGTTCTCCATGATCACGGTCCGGCCTTCCTTGCCCCAGATGTCGCTGAGCTGGGCCAGCGACTGAATGTAGATGCACAGGTAGATTCCGCGTCCGGCCACGGTGCCCGCGTACTCGGCCAGCAGGTTGGGCGAGGCCCTGAACGCCTCGTCAAAGACCGTCAGGATTTTCTGACCCTCCAGGCTGGGATTCAGGTCATAGCGGCGCATGATCGAACGGAAGATGGCGTCGATGACCAGGTTGAACAGGGCGAGGTTCAGGGTCAGTTCGGACTCGCGGAACACCAGATACACCGTCGTCGGTCTGTCCACGATATTGGCGGCCATGAAATCGCTGCCACCGGTCATGTGCTTGACGCCTGGGGTGATCAGGAAGCTCGCCGCCGTTCTGAGCCGCTGCCAGGAGTTGTTCAAAAAGCGGTCCCCGTCCGCCTCATCCCAGTCCATCTGGTCCGGGTCTTTGCCCAGAAACGAGTTCAGCCACCGGGTCACTTGTGGATCGCGCAGCGCCTGGAGTCTGAGGGCTGTTCCTTTGAGACCATGCGGCTGGTAGATCATCGAATCCAGAAACGCGACGGTGGGCGCTCCCGAAACTTTGGCCGCCTTGATCAGTGCCGCGAGCGCCGCGCTGGCACGCTGGGCGAAGATGGCGTTCGCACCGTCCTTGTCCGGCTGCATGAACCCGATGGCCGCGCTGAAGATCTGTTCATCGGTCTCCAACTCTTTGAAAGGATCAAATTGATGGCTGCTTTCTCCACCCGATGGGTTGAGAATGAACACGTCCTGGCCCAGCACGTCGCGGCGGTACCCGGCGGTCTGCTCGGCGATCTCGCCTTTGATGTCCACGACGATGGCTGAACCTTCCCAGTTGTACAGGTTGCTGGCAATACTCAGGCCCTTGCCACTCCGGCTGGGGCCAACCCACAGAAAATGTCCCAGTTCGTTTTTTCCAGCGGTGCCCGGGCGGACCACCAGGGGCTGCTTGTAAGCGAAGCCCACCATCACGCCGTCCCCTTCAAATACCCCTCTGGTCAGCGGCGCAATTTCAGCCTTGTGGGCGAAGTGGGCCGTGTGCCGGACCTGGGGCCGACTGTCCTTGAAGAGATAAACAAGCCCGCTTCCCACCAGGAAGAATGCGGCGGCAAAAATACCCTGGCCCAGCATTGTGAAAAAGACGGTGACCCAGAAGACCAGCAGCGCCAGACACCAGCGCAACATGAACAGCTTGTAGTTGACGATCACAGCGTGCCGCCGGGAGGAACAGGTGAAGTCTGGCGCGACTCCTCCACCTTGACCGAATTCACCCGCATATCACGGTTGGCCATGACCTCGGGACGCCAGTACAAACCGAATGAAGCGCTGAATAGTCCAAAGATCACCCCGGAGATCAGGGCGCTCTTGACCATCAGCGGAGCGGTCCACGACAGCAGCAGGCCACTCCGGCAAGCCTCCGAGTTCAAGCAGGCCATCCAGAACTTGAAACCAGTGCCCTGCTGGGCCGCCTCGTGCTGCCCACTGTAGACGCTGATGTACTGGGCAAAGGCGCGCTCGAAATCCGGGCGAACGCTCGTCACCATGAGGAACAGAAAAACCAGTGTGGCCAGCACCCCCAGCCACTTGGTCAGCAGGGGCCTCATATCAAGATAAATCGACTGGAATCTCATTCTGACCACCTCCAACAGCTAGCTTCCAAACTGAATGTCAACCGTCCTCTTTTTCTGAGGACCGTCGTTTTCTGTCTCCCGTTCAGCCTGCCTTCCTCCTGCCTTGCCCGGCAGATTTGTTTCACCCTCGTAGTCCTGGTTGATCGAGATGGCCCTCGCCGCATAGGTGACCTGTTGCTGTTCCTCATCACCCACCGCCCTGAGCTGTCCAATGTCCTCCACCGTGAACCGTTCGCTGGTGGGGATGAGAACGTGGGCATGGGGATGCTCCGTGTGTCCCTGCTGCCCGGCATGGACCACGAGCATGTAGTTGTCGATGTTGTTCCTTTCAAGAACACTCCGCGCCCAGCGCTCTGTCTCCTGAGCGGTCATCCCGGCGTTGCCGCTGCTCATCACCACCCGGTACAGATGGTCTCCATTCGACTGCTCCAGTCGCCTTTCCAGCTCGCGCCGGCCCTGCTCTCCATCGTCAGCAAGCCGGAACCGCCCCTCTCGCGTGATCACCTCCCGGTTTCCCGGCTCGGCTTCCAGCGTGGGCCGACGGGTAAAGTAATCAATACTTTTCATGCCGATCCTGGCCTTCACTGCGCCCTGACTGGCCGTCTTGAAATTCATTTTGATGATGGTGGCGATGACTCTTCCTCCTCCATATCTGCTTGGTTGATGAACGGGTCGTCCACGAGCAAGCGTCTCCAGTTTCCGAAGCCCTTGATGTCCTCTCGCAATTCCTTGTACGTGCTGTCCCAGTTGCGCCGCTCCAGCTCACGCACCCGCTCCCGGTCAAGCTGAGGCGGCAGGATCAAACTGGCCTGAACCATCCGCCGGGCCGTTCCCGCTTCCATGTAGCTCCTGACCATCATTTCCATCAGGTTCTCCATCATCTGATTGATTTCCTGACGCACCGCAGAGCGGATATGCGGGGCAAGCAGTTGATCTGAAGTGCCTTTGTAATCGTAAATAAATGCCTGTTCTAGCAAGTGGCCAGCGTAGGAATAAACGGACAAATTTTCCTGATCGCATTTTTGCTTGATGCGCCTAGCCAGTTCCTCGCTGACTCCTACCTGCAATCTCACCTGTTTACCCGACATGGATCACCCTCCATTTTCTTTCTATTTTTTATTTATTTCTCTTCGTGCTGTTGAGTAGAGGTGTAGTAAGAGTTCAGCCTGGAAAAAGTTGTCCCAGTGGGCGGATTCGCAACCCATTACTCTTACTCCTTATCCTGCCCACTTGGCCGAAACCCGCCCGCCGCCTGCCACCGCCCCTGCCCACCGCCAGCCAAACCAGAATACAGAATAAATCAGCCTCAAAGTCGGTAATTCCACTGTATCAGTTCAAGAAAGCAACGCCAAAGTAAAGATCAGCAGACCATGCCCCTGCTCCTGCCTGGGGAGAACCGAGACAAAAAAAGACCCCCTACACGCTGGGGGTTGCTCTGCCTGGGCCCGGTCCTGGGCGGTCACACTTCTGCTGCGCTAGTCTGCCGCCTTACCCTGGGCTGCCTCGGCTGCCTGGGCTGCCGCCGCCGCTCTGGGAACTTGCCGACTGGCCTGCCCTGCGTCCACCACTGCCTCGCCCGGTGTCAGCTTCTTGCTGGTGCGCTTCCGCTTTTTCTTCAGTGATTTTCGGAATTCCTCTGCGCGGGATTTGAAATCGATTTTGCCACTCGTGACGTCATCCTCGTAGGCGATCCCGGCTGCGCCGCGCATGGTGGTCAGCTCCAGTTGTCTGAGGGTCTCCTGGTGCCAGTTAGAAAACGTTTCGCCTTGCTGGGTCATCAGATCGCGGTACATGGACCCCCGAACGGCAAAAGACTTCTCGATGGGCATGCAGTCGATCTCGCCTCTCTTCGCTGCTTCACGGAACTGCTGGATATACTTGACCTGAATCTTCGTCTCCATTCGCGCAATCAGATCTGATAATTTCAAGAACCCAGTTTGTGTCATGGCGCATTTTTAGCACAGATCTCGGCAATTTGTCGGTGCTAAAGTCAAGATCTGATGTGCAATAGGACAGATCCAGAGCCTTGCCACTCTGGGCGCAACTCGTATGACAGGCACCACTCAGGTCCAGGATTTTTTCTCAGGGCTAGAGGACACTTCAAATCAACTTCGGGGGTGGGCATGAATGGGTACAAGCGGGTCTGGGACAACACACTGAAAAAGCAGGTGTACGTTCACCGCCTGGTGGCCGCCCAGAGCCTGGGCCGCGCGCTGCTGCCCGGCGAGGTGATTCACCACCTGAATGGGGACAAGCATGATCTCCGCCCTGAGAATCTGCTGATGCTGCCCAGCCAGGCCGCGCACATGGTGGTGGAGCATCTCGAGCGCAAATGCTCACGCGGGATGGCCCCCCTGTTTGAACTGGAACAGATGGTGGCGGGGTCTGTTTGCCTCCCCCTGGATTCCGACGCATGAGGGCCGATTTCCCCAGCGCAGATTCTCATACGCAATAGCAGGGCAGCCCCATTGTTATCTCTCTTTGACAATGGTTCGGACAGTTTTCAGCAGGTACGCTGCCAGCAGAACAATATTTTTCAACCGTTGCCCGAATTAAACTCAATCCGACACCGACACCCGGATTGATATTATTCATTTGCCCTGCCAGACAGCCTTGTTGATCAATCGGAGACACATCATCCGAACGCAGAGCATTCTGTGTCCAGCAGAGCCTTGGACGTCTCGCGACACCCCACCTTTTCTCCTCTCCATCCACCACGCGACGCCACCCAAAACTGTCCGAACCATTGATCAGGTGCAGTGGGCCTCCGGTGAGACCCGCGAGGGCTGGCTGCGTGCGGGAGTGGGCATGGACTTCACGGCGGCGGTGGTGGCCAATGTAGCGGCGCGGCTGGCCCGAAGGGAGGGCCGCCCCGGAGCGTACACGCCCGGCGCACTGTTTGGCACGAATCTCGCCGAGGAGGTGAATGGTCAGTTCCTACTCGATCTCGATGCGACGTGAACACCGACTTCCGTACTCAGGCAAAGTTGACCGCCCCGGTCATTACGGTTGTGGCCGTCCCACCAAGCCAGAAGCGCTGATCTTCAACCGGGCCAATCAGGTGAACGTAGCCCTCACGCCCAACGAAGCGGCCTTGCTGGGTTAGGTAAGGCGTGCCTGACGACTGGGCATAACTCAGTTCATGCTCAAGCGCCGCCACGCAGGCGTTTCCACCGCCGCAGACCGCATCTTCTGGCACGCCGATGGCCGGGCCAAACGAGCGGACCTCAAACTGTCCGCGTTCGCCAGCAGAAGTGGGCGCGTAGACCGTAACGCCCGACACCCCCAGTTCGGCGCTCAGGACTTCAATGGTGGGCATGTCCGGGGAGAGCGACGCCAAGTCTGCCGCGCTGCCGAGTTTGAACACCACCCAGTTGGCTCCGGCGCTCACCCGATAAACGAGGCACTCAACGGCTGACCCGGTGGCCTGACACACGGCGCTGGCCTGCCCGGCAGTCAGTGGGCGTACCGTCCCCGGCGTTGGCGTTTTGACAAACAGTTCAACGTTGCCAGAAGGATGCTGGAGAACCTTGATCTGGGCTGAAGTCCCCGGACTGTGCTGCCAGAGGGTGCTTTCCTGACCCTCAAACGTGCTGAATGCGCCCTGAGTCGGCGTGAACGGTGGTGGCGACACCAGGCCGCAGGCCAGCGCCACATGCGCGGCACCCAGGGAGGGATGCCCGGCGAAGGCGAGTTCGGTGCGCGGTGAAAAGATGCGAACTTGATAGGCGTCGGCATCTTGCGCTTCTGCTGGCCGGCGCAGGTACACCGTTTCCGGCATGCCGTTCCAGGCCGCGAATGCCTGCATCTGCGCGGCGTCCAGTTCAGCCTGCACCAGGACCACCATCACCGGATTGCCGCGCAGGGGCGCGTCCGAGAACACGTCCACGACGTGGTAGGGCAGCTTCTCCATCTCAACCTCCCTGTGACAGGCTCTGGGCCACCGCCAGCATCGTCTGGGCCGCGAGTTGCGCCTCACTGGCCGAGACATCCAGATGCGTCGTGACCCGCACGAAGTCGCTGCCGATGGCCCGTACCCGCACCCCTTCTTTCAGGCAGCGGGCCGCGAATTCATGCGCCGTAACCAGCGGCGACGTGAACCCAAACCGCAGGATGTTTGAAGCGGGTTGCGGCGGATCAAAGCGCAGCGCACCACACGGCGACAGAACGTGCCAGATGGTCTGCGCGTTGGCGTGGTCAGCGACAAGTTGCGGCAAATGGTGTTCCAGGGCGTACAGGCCAGCCGCCGCTAGCACCCCGGATTGCCGCATGGCCCCGCCCAGACGGTACTTCCACTGCCAAGCCTGCTCTACAAACGCGCTGCTGCCGCACAACACCGCGCCCACTGGGCAGCCCAGCCCTTTGCTGAGATCAATCCAGGCGCTGTCCCAGCCCAGGGCGTACTCGCGGGCGCTGATACCCGTTGCAGCCGAGGCGTTGAGCAGCCGAGCGCCGTCCAGGTGCGCTTTGAGTCCGTGTGCGTGGGCCAGGTCTCGCACCGCCTGAAGCTGAGCAAGCGGCCAGACCGCGCCCCCAGAGAAGTTGGTGGTCTGCTCCACCGACAGCAGCGTGGTGCGCGGCGCAGTGCGCGTCCGGGGCCGGATCATCTCCAGCACCTGCGCGGCGTCAAAGACCCCGTGCGGCGAGGTGATGGCCCGGATGGAGATACCCGCCAGCGCCGCCGCGCCCGCCGCCTCGGTACCGTAAATGTGCGACTCATGGTCACAGATCAGTTCATCGCCGGGGCGCGTGTGCGTCAGGATCGCCACCAGATTGCACATGGTGCCGGACGGCATGAACACGCCCGCCTCCTGCCCCAGCAAGTCGGCCACCACCCGGCACAGTTCCAGCGTGGTGGGATCGTCGCCGGATTGCTCGTCGCCCACCACCGCCCCAGCCATCGCCGCCCGCATTCCTGAGGTGGGCCGGGTCTGGGTGTCGCTGTACAGGTCAATGACGTGCAGCGCAGCGCTCAGAGCGCTTCCAGGGTGTCCGTCAGACCAAGCGGCATGGCGGAGTCCTCAAAAGCGATGGGGTCATCTAGAAAAGTGGCGGGTTCCAGCGCCGCCCGGTTGACGCGCAGATCAAAGACGTCAAAGCGGTTGTAATAGCCCACCACGTCGTGAAACTGCTTGGGTACGATGCAGTCGTCCAGGTTGACATCGGCGTACACGATGCCCTCCTCGTCTTGCAGGGTCTCACTGATGACCGATCCAGTGGGGCCGATGATCATGGACACACTGCGCGGCGAACTGTCCACCAGAGCGCGGGCGGCGGGTTCTCCCCGGCAGATCAGATCGGCGGCAGCGTCGCTGAAAAATCCCGAGGAGACGATGGTAAAACATTTGGCCTCAAAGCTGTGCGCCCCGGAGCGGATGCGGATGGCCGAGGCCAGGTCATAGCGTTCCGTGCTGCCAGCGGGGTGGGTCGGCCAGCACGGCGAGTACGAGGCGATATGCACCTGCTCACCCTGCGCCATCAGGCTGTAGCGGGCCAGCGGATTGGTGTTCTCGCCGCAGATCAAGGCTCCCACCTTGCCCACCGGGGTATCCACCACCCGCAGGCCGCTGCCGTCCCCGTTGGCCCAGGTCAGCTTTTCCCAGTAGGTCGGCACCAGTTTGCGGTGACGGTTGAGGATGCTGCCGTCGGTGCCGATCAAGACGTTGGTGTCCCAGATACAGCCCACACTGACCTTGGACGCTTCGTTGATGCCCAGCGAGACGACCACGCCGTGCTGACGGGCGGCGCGGCGTACCCGGTCAATGGCCGGATGGTCAATGGTCACGGCGCTCTTGACCATCCGCACGAAAAAATCATGGTTTTCCACGGGCGCACGCACGCCAGACCAGACCGGAAAGGCGCAGATGTGAGCTTCGGGGAATGCCACAATGCCCGCGCCGTTGCCCGCCGCTTCGGCGATCAGGTCGCAAGTCTTGTCAATGGTGGCGTCCAGATCAAAATAGATGGGCGAGACGTGGCAAGCAGCGGCTTTGAACGTGGTAGGCATATGGGGAGTCCTTTGAGAGAAACTGACAGACCTGGGCAATGGGAAGACGAGTAAAGGGCGATACGCCGCCTTCTCCTGACGCTGGAAGGCCAGAGGTACCCTGACACTAGCGCCACATCCACCAGGAGAGCCGTCGCTGCGGGCGGGGCAGTTCGGGGATGACAGACGGCCCGGCCACGGCACATGCCAATGGAGGGTGAAGTGGCCCCCCGCTTTTCGGACTCGACGCCCAGCTTTGCAGACCATAATCGCTGTCCCCTGGCGTCCGAACGATCTGAGTTCGACTTTGCCCTTTTCGCGATTCAGGCTGCGTAACACAACGCGTCTGATATCCGCACGAAGACGTGCTGCCGACAGCTCGGAGATCTTTTTGCTGATGTAGTGAATGTGCTCCGCAAAGATGGAGGGCATGGCCCTGGCGGCCTGACAAATTTTAGGAGGTTGGACGGAAAACGAGCTGCCAGCCAACTTCAAGAATGGTTTGAGGAGAGGCATGGGGGCGTCTTCGCTGACCCAGTAGCTCAGGGTCAGGCTCCCCTGGAGCGTCAGATGAGAGAAGATTGCCTGACCACGGCTCAGCGCGTCATAAACCGCCCGGAGACCGATCTTGAGATGACTCAGCGCCCGCTGCCAATGGGGATCGACGACACGGCGATCCCCACGTTGCACCACCTCGGTGCCTTCGGAGACGAGCAGTGATCCCCACTCCGTTCACTCGTGACTCGGGGACTCTACATAACCTAGAGTGGGTTATGACCGTTACTACCGAAGCCGAGTTGCAAGGCATGAAGCGTGCAGGGTACGTGGTTGCTGAAACACTCCGCACCCTCAAGGCCGCCATCCGTCCGGGGATCACGCCCGCTGAACTTGACGCTCTGGCCGGAACCGTCTTCAAACGCGAAGGGGCTAAATCTGCGCCACGAATGATTTACAGCGCACCCGTCAACGTCTTTATCAGCGTCAACGACGACATCGTTCACGGCCTCCCAACCCAACGTCCCCTGGAAGCAGGGGACATCGTGAGTCTGGACGTCACGCCCTTCGTGGACGGCTACATTGCCGACGCAGCGGTCACTGTTGCTGTTCCTCCAGCGTCCCCTGTGGTCATGCGCCTGATTGAATGTACGGAGGCCGCGCTACAAGCGGGCCTGGCTGCGGCCAAGGCAGGCCGCGCCGTCAATACCATCGGCAAGGCAGTTGAAACCGAGGTTAAACGCCGTGGATTTGTGGTGCTCCGGGACTTATTTGGACATGGCCTTGGACGTGCCATCCATGAGGAACCAAATGTGCCGAATTACTACCGCCCCATAGACAAAATGAAATTGCATGAGGGGCTGATCATTGCTGTAGAGCCGATGGTTTCAGCAGGGCGGTCTCACCGTGTCAGAACACTTCGGGATGGATGGACCCTCAGCACCACAGACGGCGGCCTGGCGGCACACTTTGAGCACACCATCATGATTACAGGCAATAAGCCTTTGATCCTGACGGCGTAAACGTCTTTGAAGCTCACGGCCCGTGTCCCACTCCCTCGTTGGTTGTGTTGCCTTAACCGGATTGGGGTAGCGTGATCATCCGTGACCGACGCCAAGCCCTATCGACACCGCTTCCCAATGATCATCATTCAGCACGCTGTGTGGCTCTATCACCGCTTCCCGCTCAGCTACAGAGATGTTCAAGAATTGCCGCACCAGCGCGGCATTCAAGTCAGCCATGAGACCCTCCGCGAGTGGTGCATTAAGTTCGGTTCCCTGTTCGCAGAAGGACTGCGCCAGCGGGAACCCCGACGGGGTTCCCGCTGGTCCCTGGACGAGGTCTGCACGACGGTGGATGGCGTCCGACATTGGTTATGGCGGGCGGTGGACGAGCACGGCTTCGTGCTGGACATTCTCCTTCAACGGCATCGAGATACCGAAGCCGCGAAGACCCTCTTGACGCGTCTTATGGGCGAATACGACGTTCCAGAGGTCATCCACACGGATCAACTCTACGAAACCGCTGGGGATGAGCCATGCACTTTAGTGCAAGTCTTTCAGACCTGCGCCGTCACGAAAAACTGAGCGGCTGGGCAGTCAGAAGAGAAACCCTGGCGTGTCAGTGGGACATTGAGCTCAAGGTATGGCGTGCAGATAGGCGGAATGCTGTGGCGTTGACGGCGACTTTCAGTCGCACTATGAATCCCTGTACTTTCAGTGCAGGGTTCTTCAGTGCAGAGCTACGGAGCTGCGATCCGTGACCTTCCCAGCCTGCATGGGGTCGACCATCAGCACGTGATTTCCACGGCTCGCTGCAACAATGTCATTGAGCAATCGCACCAATCGACACGGTGTCAGGAACGACGACAACAGGGACTTAAACGAAAAAAACGAGCGCAAGAATTTCTGAGGCTGCACGCCCGAATCGAGAACCTTCACCATCACGCCCGAACCAGCGTTCCCACCACGACCAGACGAAGCAATCAGAAACAAGCGTTCCAGACGTGGTTAACGGTCGCGGCAGGGGTGGCCTAAACCTCAGGCCACCCCTGCCCTCAGTCTGCCGTGAGACCAGTTAAGGCAACACAACCCTACAAAGGGCTCACTCAGGAAACCCGCGTCCACTGCACCGTCCAGAAGGGCGTGCGCCTGTTCTGCCCCCGGCAATTCGCGGGGGACGGGCACCAGGCTAGGGTGAGCTTCACTCAACTTGCGAAACACTTGCGGCATGGGTGGGACGTTGCCGTACTCCGTAACCTCCCAGGCCCACAGTTTGAGGAAAGGTCTACCTACCACACATCATTCAATTCGCCGCCTATCACGTTGTCAAACAAGTGAGCATGGTCCGATTCAGGTGGATGTGTCGCTGGCCGTTGCCTTGTGGATCGCAAAGGCTGCCCGCGCCGCCTCTATGTCCTCCTGGTAATGCTCGGCCCAGACCCACACACCGCAGAACGCCGCACTCAGGCTGCGGCCCAGCTCGGTCAATTCATAATCCACCTTGGGCGGAATGACCGGGTAGATGGTCCGGGTGACCAGCCCACCCTCCTCCATCTGGCGCAGTGTTTTGGTCAACATCTTTTGGCTGATACCGCCCACCAGTTCGCCCAGCCGCGTGAAACGGGTGCGGCCCTCCTGCTCCAGCGTCTCCAGGATCAGCATGGTCCACTTGTCGGCCACCCGCCCGATGATCTCGCGCACTAGGGCATCGAGTTGGGGGTCTGTATGTTCGGGAGGCGTGCCGTAAGGTGCGGTGAAGTCCAACTTTCCTGCTGTCATACGACACTCTCCTTTAGGTATGTATGGAACTTCGTGGTGCTTACTTCCCAATCGACTGCGATCAGTCTAGCATCGGGTCAAGGAGAACATCATGCAAACGACGGGCAACACGATTCTGATTACAGGCGGCAATTCGGGCATCGGGCAGGCGCTGGCGGCGGCGTTTCACGGGCTGGGCAATACAGTCATCATCACGGGGCGCAACCAGAAAACGCTGGACGAGACGGTGGCCGCCCATCCCGGCATGAAAGCGGTGGTACTGAACGTGGACGACGCGGACGATATTGGGCGCGTGGCCGTCAAACTTGTTCAGGACCATCCAGCCCTAAACGCCGTTATCCACAACGCGGGCATCATGCAAGAAGAGGATCTTAAAATGGGCGAGGCGGATACTGCCGAGGCGCACATCACCACCAACCTGCTCGGCCCCATCCGGCTGAATTCGGCGTTGCTGCCGCATCTGTTGCAGCAGCCGAAGGCCGCCGTGCTGACTGTTTCTTCAGGTCTGGCCTTCGTGCCGCTGTCGCTCAATCCCACCTACAGCGCCACCAAAGCGGCCATTCATTCCTACACCCAGGCCATGCGTTACCAGCTTCAAGGCACAAATGTTCAGGTGATCGAGCTGGTGCCGCCCTACGTTCAAACGATGTTGCAGGGTGAGCGGCAGGCCAATGACCCCAACGCCATGCCACTAGACGACTACATCGCCGAGACGATGCAGATTCTGACCACGCAGCCAGACATCCGAGAAGTGCTGGTGGAGCGGGTCCACGCCCAACGCTTCGCTGAGAGGCGCGGCGAACATGACGCTTTTTTCAAACGGATGAACGATATGTTCACGGCAACGCGGAAGCCATAAAGTCACCGTTCAACTATATTTCTTGCAACGAGAAAGGCCGAGCCGATCCTAAAAGTTTGTCCGGCTGATGTGGGTAGGGTTTAGAGCCTATTCGGGAAGTCGAAGGAGAGTATCAGATTTAATATGACTCAGACAGTGTTTCTGCTCCCTCCCTCTTTATGGGGGAGGGTTGGGGAGGGGGTGAACCGCAGACGCCCTCCCAGCGCACCTTAATCAAAACAGACGCTCCACTTTCCGAATAGGCTCTAAGCAAAACCCTAGCAAGATCAGTTTCAGATCTCCAATGTCAACTGAGCTGGTGCACCACGTCCCTGGTCTGGGTGTACAGCCGCTTGAAAAGTTCAAAGTTACGCTCGTAAACTGCCTGGTTTGAAGTGTCCGGCTTGATGATGCGGCCCGGCCTGACCCAGGTCTGCAAGTCCTCACGTTTCAATTTGCCAGCCGCCAGCCCAGCCAAGAAGGCATCGCCATAACTGGCCCCGATCGTCAGCGCGGGCACTTCCTGCACCACGCCGCAGATGTCCGTCACAATTTGAAGCCAGGTCGTGGTCTTGGCTCCGCCGCCAACGGCCACGATGCGCTCTACCTGTGCCCCCAGATGACGGAAGGTTTCGATATTGTGCCGGATTCCGTAGCCAACGCCCTCGAGTGTGGCGCGAAAGAGGTCATCGCGGGTGGTCGAGAGACTGAGGCCCGCCATCACACCCCGCGCTTTTGGGTCATTAATGGGCGTACGCTCACCACTGAAGTATGGGAGCAGCAGCACTCCGTTAGCACCGGGCGGTACACCGTCAGCCGCTGCAAAGAGCTGATCGTAAGCGTCCTCTTCGGGCAAGTCCCGGGCCAGCTCGTCGGCAAACCAGCGAGTCAAACTGCCGCTGGTAGCCATGCCCGCTGCCAAGTTGAACTGTCCATCGTAAGCCCCATTTACCGTCCATACCCGGGGATCAGGTACTGGTGCGGCCTCTACCAAAATGAAAAACGTGGTTGAGCCGTACATGATCATCAGGTCGCCAGAGTTGACGACTCCGACACTCAACGCCTCGCTGAGCGCGTCCACCGCTCCAACCGCGACAGGCGTGCCCTCGCGTAGGCCCGTCTCCGCCGCCGCCTGAAGGCTCACGAACCCGGCCAATTCATCACTCCAACCCAGGCGGGGCAGGACGCTCAGATCCTTGTCGCCAAGAACTGCGCCTGCGAAGCGGTCCGACCAGGTCAGCGTTTGAGGATCATACAGCGGCATGAAGTGGCTGGCTTCGTGGTGATTGATCACCCACTGGTCGCTCAAACGGTAACAGAGGTAGCTGCTCGCGGTGGTCAGCGTGCGCGCCTTGGCCCAGACCTCAGGCTCGTTTTCGCGTAGCCAACGAATCTTCGGCCCAATGGCCTGGCTGGTGAATGCCATCCGGCTGTGCGCGAAGACGGTGGCCTCACCGAGTTCATCCTCGAGCGATGTCATCTGGGCATGAGCACGGGTGTCGACGCCGTAAAGAATTCCGGGGTGCAGCGGCACGCCATGCTCATCAAGCGCCAGCAGACATGGTCCAATGGCGCTCAGCGCGACTCCAGCGATGCGCGCAGCATCTTCACCCTCGATCAACGCCTGGATGATCTGTACTACATCGCGCCACCAGATACTGTCTGCGTCTTGCTCAACAAATCCAGGGCGGGGAAGTGAGACGCCGTGCGGGATCGTCTTTGAGCGCAAGACCATTCCGCTCAGGTCAGTGAGCACGCCCTTGCTACTGTAAGTCCCAACATCGATACCCAGCAGCAAATCTGCCGACTCGCCCCACTTCATCGTTCGGTTTTCCGGAGCCGGATATCGCATGGTTTGAGCATAACGATTGCACGACTCACACAAGGCGGAGCGGTTTGAGCAGAGCGTCGGCCATGCAGGCGTTTCAGGCGAAGTCCCTGCCCACCGAATTGCCGTACACCGGCTGCTAGGCACAATGAACTCGACCAGGGATCGCTGACTGTCAGGAGCACCGGAGCGCCTTCAACCACGTTTTGCAACCCCTTCACGGCTCCAGCACCACTTTAATGACTCCATCTCTGTACTCGGCCAGCATCTCAAGCGCCTCGCGCACCTGCGAGAGTGGCAACGTATGGGTCACGACAGCATTGACATCGATAATGCCCCTTTGCACAAATTCAATGGCTCTGGGATAAATGTTGCCCATGCGCCGCGAGAGTTTGATGGTCAAACCTTTGCGCCGCACCTGCGAACCTGTGAGGGTGAACTCGTCTCCGTCGGGAATACCCACCAGCACCACTTTGCCGCCAATTCTCACCGCTTCGGTGGCGTGGCGCGGCCCGTGCGGACTGGTGGTGGCCTCTATCACCACGTCCGCGCCGCGCGTGGGCGTGTCTTTGACCGAGGCGAGGTAACTTTCGGTATCGGGAAAGACGGAAGTTGCGCCCAATTCCAGCGCCTTTTCTCGGCGGTACGCCTGCGGCTCGATCATGGCGATGCTCATAGCGCCGCTGATGCGGGCCAGCATCTGAACATACAGGCCGATGGTGCCCGCACCCAGAATCGCCAGATGCGTGCCGGGCCGCAGTTTGGCCAGGTCGAGCGCGTGCATGGCAACCCCCAGCGGCTCCAGCAGGGCGGCCTGCACCGCCGTGAAGTTTGGCGGCATGATGAACGCCGTGCTGACGGGCACCGCGATATATTGAGCCATCGCGCCGGGGCACGGCGGAGCGCCGACAAACACCATATTCGGGCACAGATGATGGTTACCCTGATGACACCAGTAGCAGTGGTGGCAGGGCTGGGCCGGATCAACCGCCACGAGCGTGCCGTCGGGAAGGCCATGCGGCTCACCTGTGCCCTCGACCACCACGCCCGCGAACTCATGGCCAGGCGTAAAGGGGGCGCTGACCACCGCCGAGCCGATCTTGCCTTCATGCCAATAATGCAGGTCGGAGCCGCACACACTGTTGGCGAGCACCCGGATCAGCACCTCACCCGACTTGACGACGGGCTTTTCAATCTGGCCGAACTCGATATGATGTGCCCCACGCATGATGGCGGCGGGCATCATGACATTGACTGACGTTCTGGAGTCGGGCAAACTGGTGGTGGTCACGGTGGCTCTCCTTGTGAGGCGGCGACTTGTTGTGAATCAGAGGTTGTCACTGGCATTCCATTTTAGGGATGGCACCTCGTGCAGCGTTCTGGAAATTCTGATATCTCGATGGAGTATGAGAGGCGAAGTGCGTTTTTGAAGCCAGCCGATTTCAAAGTCGGAAACTGACTTGCCAAATTCTCATGATTGGGATTCTCTGGTGTCAGAACTTAAAGAACGCTACACGAGCTTGAAAAAGAGACAAATTGTCGACTTTAGATATGGTTTCACTTTTTTTGGCGACGTTCTCGCCGACTTCCATGGCATGGACCACGAATTCATGGGCACTTTGACCCAACTGGGCTGTCCGGAGCCGCCCCACAAACTCTGTGTGCCGTGAAAGGTTTTGATGTCGCTGGCGCAAATCCGACAGGCTTCCACTTCGATAATATTGTCGGATCTGGCACGCGGCACTTCCACTTCTTCCAGGCGATAATCATCGGGGGCATAGACGACGATCGCCTGCATGGTCTTGGGCAAATTTAGGACTTGGCGTTGGGCGCGGACAGTCAGCCTATTTCGGTTGAGTTATCAGAACCGCTACAGTTTATAAATCAAGACTCTGGGGGACGATGACGAGATCACGGATCGTAATATTGCGTGGCCGTGTCAGCATGAACATAACGGCCTCGGCGACTTCGTTGGCTTCCATAAGGCTCCCGTCCGCCAGAGCTGCGTCGCGTTTGGCCTGAGGCCAGTCATTGATGAGCGCCGTGACGACCGGCCCCGGCAAAACGGCACCAACACGCAGGCCATGCTTGGCTACCTGCCTGCGTACCGTATGGACAAAAGCCTGTACGGCATGTTTGGACGCCGTGTAGATTGGCTCCCACACGACCGGTACCACACCAGCGACTGAACTCGTCACGATGATATCGCCACTCTTTCGTTCAATCATATGAGGCAGCACGGCTTGAATAGTGCGGAAAGTAGCGTTGATGTTCAGGTCAAGCATCCGGTCCCAGGTGTCGGGATCGCCTGTCGCGACTTCACCACCAATGTAAGAACCGGCGTTGGCGTGAAAGATGTCGAGTTGGCCCACGGCCTCTAGAATCTGCGGCATCATCGTTGCGACGCTTCTCTTATCAAGCAGATCGATGACAAGTGGAATGGCGCCAGGGCCGATCTCGGCACACTGCTCAATGAGCGCCCCTTCTGCTCTGTCGATCAGGACGACCTTGGCACCTGCAGCGGCCATATGTTTCGCGCATTCAAGTCCGATCCCGGAGGCGGCACCCGTCACTGCCGCAACCTTACCTGCGAGTGTCTGTGTCATTTATAAACGTCTCCAAAAAGTTGAGGTCAGCCACGGCCACTGGACATGCGCGAGCGCCGCGACAGGGAATCGACAATGACGGCGATTGCCAGAACCGCGCCAGTAATCATGTAGCGAAGCGATGACGACAGATCGAGCAGCGTCAGACCGCTGGAGATCGCCTGAATGACGATGATGCCGAGCAGGGCCGAATAAGCGCTGCCGCGTCCACCGAACAGACTGGTGCCGCCGATCACAGCCGCAGCGATGGCGTTGAGATTGACGTCGCCGGTACCGGCCTGCTGGCTTGCTGAAGCCAGCCGCGACGCCGCCAGCACGCCACCAAGGGCAGCCAGCGTCGAACAGATCATGAAAGCACTCATGTAAATGCGGGTCACATTGATGCCTGCACGCCGCGCAGCTTCGGGATTGCCGCCAACAGCGGTCATCGCACGCCCCCATTGCGTCTGCTTCAAAGCATAATTCATCGCGATGACCAGGCAAACAAACAACCCGAACATCCACGGCACGCCACGCGTCTGGTTAAGGTAAAAAACGATGAGTTCCAGACCTACCAAAATCGCCAACGCCTTGATCGCGACCGTACCCATCGGCTGTGTTGACAGACCAGACGTCCTACGACGCTGCTGAATTCGGTAGTCTGTCAGGAAGACACCAACTGCGGCCAAAGCAACGAGCGCATAGGATAACCAGTTGGGCACCGTTAGGAGCTGACCGAATGAAACCAGCGGCGATTCGAAAGGCAGATTGATCGAGCCAGTCGAGCGGAGGAGAAAGAGTTGCAGTCCAAGAAAGGCAAGCAGCCCTGAAAGGGTTGAAACGAAGCTTGGCATGCCGAGCCAGTTGAAGAGAAAGGCGTAAGCTGCGCCGATGAGCGCACCAATGACGAGCGCTGCGACAATGGCCAGCAGCACGGGCCACCCCTGATTGACCCACAAGGTGCCAACAAGTGCTGAGGCGAAGCCGCTGACCGAACCGACCGACAGGTCGATCTGCGCCACCATCAGAACACAGACGATACCCAGCGAAATCACACCAATCGTCGAGGAATCGAACAACAGGTTGGCGATGTTGGCGCTCGACAGGAAGACCGGATTGAGAATCTGGAAAACGGTGCAGATAATGAGCAGGCCGACGATGACCGGCAGGAAACCAAGATCACCTGATTTGACGCGGGTGATGAATGCCTCAAAAGCGCCGCTGATGCCGGTCGCATGTTTGACACGGACGTCGGCGCGGTCGAGCAGCGGGGTGTTGGGAGAGCCGTCTGGTGGCTGACTCATGAGCTTGCCTCATTGGAATGTTCGCGCTGGGCGCGACGCCCGGCACGCCGAGTAACCGAATTTTCCGTTGCGCCTGTGATGGCGCTGACCAGTTCTTCGTTTGAAGCGTCGGGCGTAAGAATGCCATTGTTGCGCCCGAGCCGAAGCACAACGATCCGGTCGGCGACGGCACGCACATCCTCCATGTTATGGCTGATCATGAGCACGCCAAGGCCACGCGCGCGCACCCGCTCGATCAGGTCAAGCACTTCCGCCGTCTGCGCGACGCCGAGGGCCGCTGTTGGCTCGTCAAGCATGATCAGTTTTGGCTGAAGCAGGAGCGACCTGGCGATGGCAACGGTCTGGCGCTGGCCGCCCGAAAGTGAGGCGATCGGTTCCCGCACACTTGGAATGCGCGCCGAGAGTTCGTTGAGGAGCGTCCAGGAGCGAATTTCCATGCCGACTTCGTCGAGATGCCAGGGTCCCTTTTCTCGCCCTAAAAAAATGTTGGCGACGACATCGAGATTCTCGCACAGGGCAAGATCCTGGAAGACCGTCGCAATGCCGAGATCAAGTGCCGTCGATGGATCGGTCAGTTTGACCGGCTTACCGTCAAAAAAAATCTCTCCTGCGCTCGGCTGATGGACGCCAGCAAGAACCTTGACCAGCGTCGACTTGCCCGCACCGTTGTCACCGACAAGCGCGACAACTTCACCAGCATGAACGTCAAAGTTGATATCGGTGAGTGCAGAGACGGCACCAAAATTTTTGGAGATGCCGCGCAGACTAAGCACTGGCTCTCCACGAGGGACTGCACTTTCCAGATGTTCACTCATTTCATCTCGCCTTCCCCTTGCTGATTGGAAGAACTTTGCAAAAGGGTCGTCCGCCTGTTGCAGCGGACGACCCCCTTCACAACGCTTACGGGTTAATGCCAAGCTTTTTGCAAGCGTCTTCATACCCCTTACAAAGCACAGCGGCAGCGACAATTGGCTGACCGTTGAGCTTCTTATCAATGACTTCAGCCTTAAGATTTTCGGCAGTGATCAACGTCGGTACGAAGAGCCTCGACGGCGTATTGTAGAGCGTCGTACTGGCCTTGGGCTTCTCACCTTTGAGGAGCGCTACGGCCAGGTCTGCAGCAGCGCCTGCGACGATCTCGCTTGGCTTCAAAATCGTGTTGTACTGAAGACCTGCGACGATGTACTGCAGCCCCGCAATCGTTGCGTCGTTGCCGGTGATCGGCGGAACCGGGTTGACGCCCGCCGCCTTGAACGCAGCGACCGCGCCGCCGCCCGTGCCGTCATTGGCGGCGACGACGCCAACAATCTGCTTGCCAAAGCGCGTGATCTGGCCGCTTGCCCATTGCTGAGCCTTGCTCGGTGCCCACTCTGGGGTGTCGTATTCGGCGAGGGTCTTGTACCCTCCGGACGCGAGGCCTGCATGAATGCCTTTCTTGATCAGGCCAGCGGCAGCGTCCGTTGGCGAACCGTTGATTTGTAGAACGCCGCTTTGACCAGTCGGCACTTTCATCTTCTTGAGTTGGTCGACCAGTGACTTTGCAATGATCCTGCCGATCGCTTCATTGTCGAAAGAGACGTAGTAATCGGCCACCGCGTTCGGGATCGGACGGTCATACGCGATGACCTTGATCCCTTGCCCCTGGGCACGCTTGACCAACGCCGCCGCCGCCGCCGTATCGACTGCGTCCAAGACGATTGCCTTTGCGCCCTGTGCGATCACGGAGTTGAACTGCTGCTGCTGTTTGGTGGCGTCCCCGTCCGCATTCAGGTAAATCACTTTGCAGCTCGGACACAGCTTTTTCATTTGAGCGGCAAAGCCCGGATAGTCGTGTTCCTCATAGCGCGTGGAGCCCTGATCTGGCATGAGGAACGCGACGGTCGCATTGCTCAATGTTTGGGCGTTGGCCTGCATGCCAAAAACGGCACTCAGCAAAGCGGCGGAAAGAGCAAGTGTACGTTTCATAAAATTCCTCCAAAATAAAATCAGTGTGCAGAAGAGTCATCGCCAAAGCTGGGAAGTGAATAGAGCCGTCTGAATCAGACACAGCAGTCCGAAACAGTCCGGGTGATTCCCGCAGAAGTGTTGAGCATTTGAGCTTTGGCTGAGCAATAGTTAAGCACGGGGGTATTCACCTGTCAACCTCTTTACTTTTTTCAAACGCATTGCTTGCACGAAGCTTTGCCAAATCTCCGAGCATAAAGGGTAAAAGTACCAATCGATTGCACTGGCAGGGAAACAACTGTCGAGTGGCCCACTCTCACCTCTTGACTTTCGGAGGACAGAGGGGTATGTAAAAAGAGCCTATTTGATCTTTTGCTCACAGATTGAGAAAAAATTCAGAACAAATGCCCACATGCATACGTTCAAGCTCTAAAATCTCTGGTGCTGACTGATTGGCCTTACCCACGTTGTCTAGTTCATTCCCTATCGATTCAGGAGTCCTATGTCGCTCACGCCAAATTATTCTGTCCCTCTCGACCGCTACAACAGTGACGAACTGACCAGCCTCGCGACTCTGTATTACATCGATGGGCTGACTCAAGAAGAGCTGTCCAAGAAATTTGGCGTCTCGCGGGCAACTGTTGGCCGGATGTTACGCCGCGCCCAGAACGAGGGCATCGTGGAAATCCGGGTTCGGCAAAGTCCGAAGCAGAGTGATGATGTGGAGCGTGCGCTGGTTCAGCGTTTCGGGATTCTTCGGGCTATTCTGACACCCGACCATGCCGACCCGGAAAAGCAGCGCGGGATGCTGGCGAGTCTGGTGGCCGGGTACCTCGATAAAACACTGCAAGACGGCATGATCGTGGCGGTGGGCATGGGCCGCAACATCAACGCGGTCTCAGACCACGCGATTTCCACCGCGCCACGTGAGTGCGCATTCGTGTGTGCCATCGGCGGCACGTATCAGGGCGGCGAGGCCATGAACCCGGATCATATTGCCCGCCGCCTGGCTGCGCAGTTCGGCGGCCAGAGCGAAACGCTGTACGCCCCCGCCCTGATGGGCAGTCCCGAAGTCGCCCGGCAACTCAGTGCTAATCCCACGGTTCGCCAGACGCTGGATAAAGCCCGCCGCGCCGATCTGGCGTTGGTCGGCGTAGGCGATATGTCTGCCGATAGCAACATGGTTCGCATGGGTTGGTTTTCACCGAGTGAGTTGGCCGAGGCCAAACGCATCGGTACAGTCGGCGATTTAATGGGTTACGACTTTTTAGATATTCATGGTCGTAGCGCCGCCACCCAGATTCAGGGCCGGGTGGTAGGTCTGAGCGTGAATGACCTGAAACGCATTCCAAATGTGATCGCTATGGCAAGTGAGCCGTCCAAGGTGACGGCCATTCTAGGGGCGCTCAGAACCGGGGCAATCAACACACTGGCGACCAGTGTTTCCAACGCCACTACTCTGCTGCAAATGGAAGACGCCATTAATATTGGTCGCCAGCAGATAGTCGGTGAAGGGAAATAAGTCAGGCGTTATCGTAGTTGCGTCGCCTGACCTGGCCCTCGAATAGCGTCCGTATCACGAAATGCCAAATAGGATCAAAAATCAGTCAGGCTCATTGCGGCAGTCGAAAAGTTTGTGGGATAGCCTTCAGTACGGCTGTGTTGCCTTAACTTGGGCTCAACCTGGCGAAGGCCCGATTTTTGTCCAATTCGATGAGAGGTCGAGTTTCACTGTCTGACACGCCTACCGTTAGCAGCGTCGTGGACGACGCTGCTAACGAAAACCTATTGCCATTGCTCTGAATTTTGCAATAGAGATACGCAATCCAGGAACGCTGATTTCTATGGGACGCCCTCTGGGTCGCACAAATGCCCGTTTCCGCATACTTTAATAGATCACCTATTGTCGAGGCTTATCCTCATCTGCGCACAACCGCTTCTTCCGGCATTTCCGTGCAATTTGAACTCGCCCCTGACCTTAAAGAGCTGCGTCTGGTTTAGAATTGATTGTTCTAAATGACATCAGTTTTAAGATCTTGGAAAGTCGGAGAGGTGAAATACCCTGCTGCATAGAAGCAGCGGAAGAGCCGCAAAACCGGGTCACGCTCAGTTCAGGCTACTCCGACTCCCAGCTTTCATGACGCTAGTTGAAGCAACTCAACCCTACGCGTAGATGAGGGCTGAGGCGCGCGCGCGCTCGATCTTGCTGGCGTCCTCACTGCCAGTTGGAGCCGTCAAGACGACGATCTTGAGTTCGGTATCGCCAGCAGAAAGGTGGTCGCAATCGACAGTAATCTCACCGACAATCGGATGTTCGATCGTCTTGCGGTCCTCACTGTGCTCGCCGATGGCACCGGCGCGCCAGAGTTGCGCGAAGTGGGCATTCCCTTGAATCGTGCAGCGCACCAATTCGGCCAGGCGGTCGTCTGCGGGGTAACGCGCACTTGCACGCCGCAGGTCGGCGACAATCGCACGGTCGCTTGCCTCAGGGTTGCCGATGCGGACTGGCCAAGCCGCCACGCACCCATGGCTATTAGGGGTAGGAAAGCGTGAAGCGACTAAGCTGCGGTGCTCCGGCGCGACCTTAGACGGGTCACCGAGCAGTGCAGCCCAGCTAGAGTTCCACCAAACCATCCGCCAATCAGCCGAAAATACCGCGACCGAGATCTCCCCTAAACGGGTGAGCAACCGCTGCACACCGGGCGAGATGTGATCGCTGATGACCTCATTGCTTGGCAGGTGGAGCCGAGCCAGATGGTAGAGATGCTCGCGTTCAGCGTGGGTGAGTTGGAGGATGTGGGCCAGCGCAGCCACAACCTGTCCAGATGGATTGGTCGCCCTGCCTTGTTCGAGCCGGATGATGTAATCAACTGAAACACCTGCCAGATCGGCGAGTTCCTCGCGGCGAAGACCGACTGCCCGACGAGGCCGACCTGAGGGGAGGCCAGCCTCGTCAGGACTCAGTCGTTCACGCCACACCCGAAGCGTCGCTGCCAAGCTCGTTTCCGCGTATGTCATCTATATCACTTTAGCTCAGCACACGTTTCGCCACTGTCGCTCAGGGTGGTATTGCTGGTCCTACCGTTGCGCCGTCTCTGGTTGTCAGTCTGCTGATACGTGAGAGTAGCGCCATGACCATCACCTTCATCACCGGAGCCAACAAGGGCCTCGGCTACGAAACCGCCCGCCGCCTCGTCCAACTCGGCCAGACTGTCATCATCGGTGCCCGCGACCTGGAGCGTGGCCAGGCTGCCGCTGACCAACTCGGTGCCCGATTTGTGGCCATCAACGTCGCGAACGATGAATCGGTCGCCCGCGCCGCCGCCGACATTCAGGCACACGAGGGCCACCTTGACGTGCTGATCAACAATGCCGGGATTGTCGGCTCAGCGCTCCCCGCCGAGCAACTGTCTGGTCCTGAAGCCACAGAGATCTTCGACACCAACGTTATCGGCATCGTGCGCGTCATACACGCCTTCCTGCCGCTGCTCAAGCTCTCCGAGAACCCGGCGGTGATCAACGTCAGCAGCGGAATGGGTTCGTTTGCACTCACCCACGATCCCGAGCGCGTCGAATCCAAGCCCATCGCTCCGCTCTATACGGCTTCCAAAGCCGCCGTGACGATGTTGACCACCCAGTACGCCAGGGCGTTGCCCGGCATCCGGGTCAATGCGGTGGATCCCGGCTACACCGCCACCGACTTCAATGGAAACAGCGGTTACCAGACCGTCACGGAAGGCACAGATGCAGTCGTGACCCTGGCGACTGAAAGCCGTGGCGCTGGCACGGGCCGGTTCGTCAGTCGCGGCGGCCCCGTAGCCTGGTAGGAACAAGCCACTTCTTGCTGCGTCCCGCTCACAATCAGCTTGTTCAATACGCTTCTGTCACTTCTCCCCAGCCATGAACGCCTCCCTCGAGGAAAGACCACATGTTTCACTCCGGATGTACACCCATCCACAGCTTTACCAGACAAGGAGAACTATTATGCCCAGCTTCGAAGAACGGTTTGAGCGTCTTGAGGATGAACTGGCCATTCGTGCCTTGGCCGCCCGCTTCGCCGACACTGCGACTCGGAACGACATTGAGGGTTTTCGGGCGCTGTGGATCCCAGACGCCACCTGGATGATTGGTGCTCCGAACGCCGCTTCCTGCCAGGGCCTTGAGGAGGTCATGACCTTGTTCCACGGATTGCGGTCCAACAAAGACTTCTTCGTTGAGTTCGTAAATCCTGGCGTGATCGAGCTAGACGGCGCTCGCGCCACTGCACGGTGGCTCATCTACGAGGTGGCCAAAGGGCCCAACGAGGTGTACTACACCACGTACGGGTATTTCGACGACATTTTGGTGAAGACGGAGAACGGTTGGCGCTTCAGCCACCGCGCCTACACCTACCTCTATCTGGATTACAGTCCGTTTTCCGGCGAAGGCTTCCGCGTTTGATAAAAGTACACGCTCCTTATAGATCCATTGAAAAGTGCCACGGAACAGTTCGGATGTAGCAATGCCGAGTTCGATAGATTACCAAGCAACACGCCAGGCAGAACAAACACCGCCACTGAACACAGAATGATACGGCTACTGAGGTCTATCGTTGCGGGTTCGCTCATGAAGAGGCAGCTTTTTGAGAGGCTGCTTCCTGTGTTCAACAGTGGCATGCGCCAACGTCGGTCACAGCGGACCCACGGCCAATTTTCCCCTGACTCCGCTCACGGGAAAGCACGCCATTGACACGCTGGCAGCAGGTCATCCTTGAGTCGGTTCTTCGAACATAGATGACAATGACCCTCGCAGTGGTCTGTGTATCTCCTCGCCCAAAGGAAGGACAGAATATGCTTTTGATCACAGGCATCACCGGGAGAGTTGGCGGAGCCGCCGCACAGCAGCTGCTGGACCAGGGGCGTCAAGTGCGCGCGCTGGTCCGTGACCCGCAGAAGGCCCAAAAATGGGCAAATCTCGGCGTTGAACTTCATCCGGGCGACCTGACCGACGCCCAGGCCCTGACCAACGCGCTGGCTGGTGTGGAGGGTGCCTTCATCATGCAGCCCACTCCCTTCGGCGTCACGCCGGACTTCCCGGAGGCCAGGGCCATTAACGCCAGCGTGGCCCAGGCGCTGCACCAATCCTCACCGCCAAAACTGGTTGTGCTGTCCTCAGTCGGGTCGGAACAGTCCAGTGGCCTGGGCAACATCACCCAGACCCACCTGCTTGAAGTGGAACTGCGCGACGTCACCTTCCCCATCGCCTTCGTGCGGGCAGGCGGGTTCCTGGAAAATAACCTGGGGGCGCTCGGGCCAGCGGCGTCCAGCGGCATTTTCAACAGCTTCCTCCAACCGACAGACCAGACCTTTCCGATGATCGCCTCGCAGGATATCGGCAACGAGGTCGCGCGCCTGTTGCTGAGCACCTGGGACGGCAAGAAAATCGTGGAACTGGGATCGCCTGTCAGCCCGGATGACCTGGCAAGGGCCATGGGTGAGGTGCTGGGCCGAGACGTGCAGGCGCAGGCCCTCCCCCGTGACCGCTGGACCGGCGCGTTGAGCGCGATGGGCCTGCCAGACGACAAAACGGCCATGTGGGAGGAGATGCAGGACGGCTTCAACTCTGGCTGGATTCACTTCGGCATGCCAGGCACCAAAGCGGTTGCGGGTACGCTGACACCCGCCCAGGTCTTTGCTGAGGCTGCGCGGCACAGGGCAGGCAGGCACGGACCTAGTGAGTCCTAAAGACTCCGGGGACCACAACGGCTGGAGCGCAGAGCACAACACCGAGGTCTTGTGAGGCCCGCGCCCCAACTGCTCTTCCCACAGGAAGGGGGTCCGGTCAGTCCAACCCCTTGCCGAGATGGACAGCACCGAGGAAAGGAAGATGGGCAAGGCGAGAGGCAACGCTATCAAGGATCTCGCATCCCAATTGCAGGGGCGGGCTTACTCCGTTCTTGGTTGCGACCCCACCGAGAGATTTCGCAACGGTGGTTGCCACTCTATCTCGCGTTCTTTCAGACGATGCATAACATCTGTTGTCGCGGGTTTTCGCTGTTACAGCCGATGTTGACCTCGCTTCTGGTCTCAGCTCCCCGGAACCCAGGATGAGCCTAAATCAATGCTCCGACAGGCTGATAGAATTCTGGGCAATCTCTTCAAGCATCCGGGTGTGCTTGGGCTGCCACCCCAGCACCTGCCGAGCCTTCTCGGCAGAGGACTGGCTGTTGCTCGCCCAGTAAAAGGCCATTGACGGCATCCCCAAAGCCGCGCCGAGGTCTGGAATGTCCAGCTCGGTCGTCTGACTGTCTTGCCCAAGAGAGCGGCTGACCGCTTCAGCAATGGCTTTCGCCCGAATCCCATATTCGCCCGCCGCGTGAAACAGCTCGCCGCCCTGCGCGTGTTCTGCGGCCAGCACAAACAAGTCGGCCAAGTCATCGACATGGACGAATGACCACTTGTGATCGGCGCTGCCCGTGGCGTAGGGAACAGCTCCCAAGCGCTGCCCGGCCATCTTCAATACATTCACGATGGACTGGCCGTTCGAGCGCCCATAGACGTTCGGGGGCCGCAGCACGATGCCCCGCACACCTTTCGCGTCCAGCACTTCCTGCTCGATCTGGAGACGTTCACTGAGGGCTTTGAGGCCCGGATCAGCAGTGGGTGGGAAGGGCGGAATGGGGGTCTGCTCGTCAAAGACGGTGATGCCGGTATCACCGAGAAGGGCTGTCCCGCTGGTCAGGATAAATGGCTTCTCACTTCCGGCCATCTCCGCCAGCATCGCCCGAACGGCCTGCTTGTCGGTCTCCACGCTGCCGACGAAGTCCTGTGCGTTGAAAGCGGTGTGGATGACGCCGTCGGCGCTGCGAACGGCGTCCTTCAAAACCGAGATGTCCTCCAGACCGCCCCGCACGCTGCTGATGCCGCGCTCTTGGAGCAGTTGAGCAGAGGCCTCCGACCTCGCCAGACCAATGACCTGATGTCCTGCCGCCTGGAGCTTCTCCGCGATGACGCTTCCGATAAAACCTGTTGCTCCTGTCAGAAATATATTCATGCCTATTACGATAAAATATTTGCTTACCAAAAGGAAGTACATACCTTGAAGTAAGCGGGTATCATTTTCGTATTCGCCGCAGTCCTGACCCTCTTCAGAGCCTGAGTGAGCTGGCCTTCAGGCCGTCTGGGAAGGCGTTTCATACCCTTTGAAGTTTAGCACTGGCACTTCGTTGATCCTGTGAAACTCCGGGGTCAGGAGCTGTGTTCAGACGCCCAAGACATGACCTATTCAGTTGACGGGATGAGTGGAGACGCAGTGCGCCTGTGCCAGAGAAGCTTCTCGCAATCAGGCACAGGCACAGTAGAGGGTATCCTGGAAGAGTCAACCTTCGCAGATGAAGCGGTCAATCCTGCCTGGATGGGTTTTAGTCTAGGAAGGGGTAATCGGTGTAGCCTTCCGCTGTGCCGCTGTAAAAGGTACTTGGGTTGGGAGCGTTGTAGGGGCCTCCGGCAGCGAGACGGGCGGGAAGATCAGGATTAGCGAGGAACATCACCCCGTAAGCGATCATGTCGGCCACGCCAGCGTCAATGAGGTCCAGGGCGTCAGCGCCGGTCGGTGTTCTGCCCGTCTGGGGATTGAGGATGAAGGTATTGGGCCAAGCCGCGTGCAGCCGGTCGGTCAAATCGCGCCCAGCACTTTCCATGAGGTGCAAGTAGGCCAGGTTAAGGTCAGCCAGTTTGGAAACCAGCAGTCCGTAGGTCGCGTCTAGGTCACTGTCATCGGCAATATCGTTCAGGGTGACACCGGGGGCAATCCGAATGCCAACCCTGTCAGCACCGATGGCCTGCACCACGGCTGCGGCGACTTCGGTGGCAAAGCGGACCCGGTTCTCGGCGCTGCCGCCCCACTGGTCTGTGTGCTGGTTGGCGTTCGGGGCCAGAAACTGGTGAATCAGGTAGCCGGTTGCGCCGTGAAGTTCAATGCCGTCAAATCCGGCAGCGACGGCGTTGCGGGCCGCGAGAGCGAAATCCTGAATGGTCTGAAAAATCTCTTCCTCGGTCAGTTCTCTGGGGACGGGGAAATCCT
Source organism: Deinococcus marmoris (assembly GCF_001949125.1). GTDB lineage: Bacteria > Deinococcota > Deinococci > Deinococcales > Deinococcaceae > Deinococcus > Deinococcus marmoris_A. The sequence continues at coordinate 1,662 of NZ_MSTI01000154.1, read as the reverse complement.
TCGGGCCTTCGTGAGTGAACACCTGCCCTTGAGCCTGAAGCGCAGAAGGCCCCACCGGAACCAATCCATCCGGCAACAGGCTGGCATGACCAATGCGGCCAGTATGCATCAGTTGGGCAAAGATCACGCCGCCTTTTTGATGCACGGCGTCCGTGACCACTTTCCAGGCTGCGACCTGCTTGGCTGAATGCAGGCCAGGCGTGTTGGTGTACCCCTGACCAACCGCCGACGGCTGAATGCCTTCAGTAATGATCAATCCAGCACTGGCACGCTGGGCATAGTAGTTTGCCATCAGCGGTGTGGCGGTCATGCCCGGCTCTAGGGCGCGGCTGCGGGTCATCGGGGCCATGGCGATATGGTTGTTCAGGGTTTTGCCCGCGAATTGGTACGGCTCAAATGCTTTGGTCATAACAATGATCTCCTGATGGTGATGAAGTTGAGGGGCGACGAGACATTGGGGGCATTCCAGGTTGGTGGGTGAATGCTGACGAACGGGCGAACGCCCAGATGCACTGGGGCTGAACTGAGACGGGACACCCAGACTTCACGTCTTATACGGATTCCGATTAATTTGTGCAGAGCGGCCACCAGTGAAATAAGGTGTGTTGGGTGATCAGGTCAGGCTGAGTTTCAAGCCAGGCACATTGGCGGCCCAGCACATCCTGAAGCTCATCGAGAGAATCAAAACAGCGGTTCGCAAGTGGTCTGTCGGTCAAATTCCACGCCCGTTCCACGGGTTGCAGTTCTGGTGAATAGGGCGGGAGCGTGATGGTTTCAATGCCTGGGGGATGTCCCTCCACAGGAGGGACATGGAAGCCCGCGCCATCTTCGACCAGCAACACATGATGATCTGGACCCGCGCCGAGACTGGCCGCAAACGCGGCAACGACGAGCTGGTAAGCCTGTTTGGTGACCTCTGGAACGAGCCAGAACTGACTGGCTCCAGATTCAGGACAGACGAAGGCGTAGAGATAGAGCCACTCGTAACGTGGCTGAACAGGACGGATGGCTGGTTGACCGGTGGGGGACCAAAGAGACCGCGTGATGGGCTGCAATCCGATCCGATGTTCGTCCATTGCCCAAAGTGAAACGTGGGGGTGGAGCCGCTCCGCTGCGCGAAGCCGCTCCGTCAGGACTTTGATTTGAAGGCTTCTTTGGCTGCCTCGTCGCCCCCGACATGTCGGGGGCGGGGATGTTGTGGCGAAAACCCAGCCAGACGCATGAATTCATAGGTTCGGCTGAGATACACCTTTTTACCGAACTGTTCTTGAATCCACTGCTGGAGCATTTTGCCGTCCCAGACGATGCCCTGATCAAAATCGTGTCGCAGGTGGACAGCAAGCTGCTGTTGTTCATCTGGACTCAGCACCGTGGGTGCGCCCTGGTTGTGCGCCCGGCCATCCCCTAAACCGTCCAGCCCCAGGGTGTGATACCGCTGCAAAATGTGACGCGCCCCAGAGACGGAGTATTTGGTCAGTTCCAAAAGCTCAGTTTCTGTTCTGCCTTCCGCAAGGAAGGCAAAGAACTGCGCTCTGCGCCGCTCCACAGCGCAGGTACTGGCCCGATAAATGGCCCAGAAGTCGTCAGCGGAGTGCTGGAGTTGGATGGAAGAGAAGAATTTTTTGATCTGGACAGTCTACAAGATTTAATCGGAGTCCGTAT
>NZ_MSTI01000027.1 GCF_001949125.1 Deinococcus marmoris | reverse complement strand
GCAGGTCGAGCAGCGGAGCAACCGGCGTGGCCCCGAGCGCGTGTTGTACCACTTGCGGTGACGAATATTCCCGAGACCTGACTGTCCAGCGGCTGGACAGGCGGGGTTAAGGCAGCGGAAACTGTCGAGTGAGGGTGATTGCATACGTCCGGGGATACGCCCCGGACGCCCCTCATGTCAGGCATGTCGGTTATGATTCCAGCCTTCTACCCCCTGTCTCCGCTGTCCTGCGCACGCAGGCGTTCGGAGAGCTTGGTTGTCACGGGAGTGCAGCGCAAAGGAGCCCAGATGCCAGAACGGAACCACAGCCAGGACGTCAAGCTTGAGGTGGAGAGAGCGTGAACGTGACCGTCAGCGGTCAGGGTGATATGCCGGGCCTAAAGGATGAGAGCGCAGTCATCGTGGCCCTTGACCCTGGCACCCACCTGAGCGACGGCTCGCGGCGTCTGGCCGAGCACAACGGACCCAGGCTGAATCTGCAACTGCATGACGTCTGGTTCGAATCGGAGCGCCACCTTCTTCCCAGCGGTGAACACCTTCGGGCGATCGAGACTTTTCTGGAGACGCATCGGCCCGCCCATCTGCATGTCTCCTGTCTGGCAGGGGTAAGCCGCAGCGCTGCACTCGCGCTCTTCGCACTGGCACACGCGCATCCAGAACTCAGTGACCAGGCGCTGGTGGAGCGGCTGCTTACCGCCCGCCCACAATGCTTTCCGAATCCCCTGATCGTAAGCCTGGCCGATCAGCGACTGGGGCGCGGTCTCACGGGCGCTCTGCAGGACGCCTTTTTAGACAGTGAGGTGCCCTGGCCCCCAGCCTGAGGATTGTCTTGACTTGGCTGGTGCCAGGGAGAGGGCAGGTCAACAGGACCGGAAACTGCCACCTCTCGGACCTGATGGGCAAGCTCCGTCAGCACGTTACGGCTGAGGCCCAGGGGACCCCGGCGGGGGCCTGGCCGCAGATGAACCATTGGATAATACGGATTCCGCTTAATTACCGTATAGAGGCCACCAGTGGAACAGGGTGTGGTGGGTGAGGAGATCGGGTTGTCGGCGGCACTGTGGCGAAAAATGATGGCTGAATAGAATTTAGCGATGCTCCAGTCTGCGCTTTTTATTCGGAATCTGTATTAGTCACCCCGCTGCGGCTCAGCAGGTGATACCAGGTTTCCATCGCGTCCAGGGCGTCGGGGTGGCCCTCGCAGAAAGCCCGCCGGGTTCTCGGGGCAATGACGTTGAAGGCCATACCATCACCCTCTGTCCATCAAGCAGCCCGCCATGGATCAAAGTGGCGGGCTGCTTGATGCGCTTCTCAAACTTACTGCGGATATTGTTTAAGACTGACCACCGTGGAACCCTCTTTCTGTTCCACTGGCGGAATGGTCGCCGGACCTGTCTGGTTTACCACATGGTCAATTACGCCCAGACCGTAGTTGAGCTGTACCGTCAGCAGGCTGGTCAGCTTGACACCGGACTTCTCGGGAACTTCAAAGCCATGCGTGGCATGAATGTTCGCGCCGGAGTTGATAAAGATGTAACTGCCCAGCCCCCACGCCTGATGGGTACTGACCGAATCAGCCACTTTATAGGCGGGGTAACCCAGCAACGCGCCGTTCATCCACGCCGCCTGGCTGGGCGGATCGTAGGGCATCTCGTTCTGAAACAGGATGACCTGACCGCGCTCACCGTTCCAGAGCAGTTGTTCTTTCTGGTAATGCTCCACGAACAGCCCGGTGGCCGTGACATCGTCGCCGTTGACAATGACGCCATGATCGGCAGTATTGACGGTCCAGCCGACGCCCTGGCCGTGATCGGCCCGCCAGGCCCAGATGTGGTCCAGGATGATGTTGTTGCTGTTGACGATCAGGCTGGTGGTCGCCTTGCCCACCCCTGGCCCGCCGATGCGGAAGAACACGTCGTGCAGGGCCACTGGATCGCTGGCACTGCCGCCCGCGCCGCCCTGGGTGCCGATCTGGAGCAGCACCGGAGAGTTGGTGGGACCAGCGTCAATGGTCAGGCCCGCGATGCTCACGCCGCTCACGTCGCCCACGGTCATTGCCGCCACACCCCCCTGGGCGGTCAGGGTGGCCAGCCCGAGGCCCAGCACCACCGCGCCCGGCTTGTTCACCTGAATGGTCTCTGTGATGTCGTACATGCCGGGGGTAAACAGCACGCTGCGGCCCGCCGAGAGTGCGGCGTTGATGGCCGTGACCTTGTCGCCAGGGTGGGCGATGAAGAAACCGCTCAGGGGCATGGTTTTGCCGCCGCTTTCCGGGCCATTCGCCCAGCTCACGCCGCTGGAATTGGTCTTGACGCCCGGCACGAAAACCTGATACTCGCCTCCAGCGTCAAGATACAGATACGGTTTTTCGCGTGAGACCGGGGTGGTGGGCAGGTTGGTGTAGGGGTTGGCCGGCTTGCCGTCCGCGCCCGTCGTGGCAAAACTGGTGGCAGGCGCACCCTTGACCCCGGCAAACACCTGGTTCCACACGCCGTTGGACCAGCCGGGAATTTCGCTGTTGCGGATCATGTACTGCTGCTGGGAGCCGTTGATCACCGCGTCGGTTCCGGTCACCCTGGAATCGGCGATGTAACCGCCGCTGGCGAACTGTGGCCCTGCCGAGCAGTAATCCATCAGGCTGAACTTGCCGCTGACGTCAACCCGCCGCATTGGGGCAGCCTGCGACGCGGCCCAGAAATTGGTAGCCGCCTGACAGCCCTCGCCGCCCGCCACCTTGACAGTCAGGTTGGAGGCCGAGCGCCAGAAATTGTCCAGGGCGATGCAGTTGCTGGGCTTGCCGTCGGCGTCGGTCTCCAGACAACGGTTGTAGACGTTGATATGACCGTTGATGACCACGTCGCCAGGCGTGCGGCCCAGACCAATCACCTCGGTGTAATAGCCAACATCAATCAACAAGGGTTTTTCCGGCGTGCCGTAGGTGCCTGGCTTGAAAAACAGGGCGTAGCGTCCCTTGCCGAACTCGGCGTTCACCTGTTGATCGTAGACCGCTGTGACTGCCGTCTGAATCTCAGCCGTCGTCATGCTGGGATCAAAGACCTTCACGTTGTCGCCCAGTTCGCGGTTTTCTGGGGGAGGGGGGGGCGGCGACTCTGATGCAGGCTGAGTACAGGCCCCCAGCAGCAGGCTCAGGCCCAGCAGTGCGCCCAACCTCTGGCCTGGGACATGCACACGCGGCGTGACGGTCGCAAAGGCGGAGGTGTGAAGGTTTCGTTGCATAGGGTTGCCTCCTCGAATTCAGTCACCGGAAGTGGACAGGTGTCCAGCGCCTCCCGGTACAGGGCACACGCCAGCTCAAGAAACTATGCGTCCTGTATGTACCGGGTCCCTCTTGACTGTCGTTGCCCATGCATCTTACACAGTACCTATCCAAACACAGTGCCTATCCAAAAGCGGACGGCCTGGCGCGTCCGGTCGACAGATGGCAGCGGCGTGCTGCTCTCACACCAAGCGGGTTGGCGCTGGTCACGCCATGCCTTATTTTTCTATGAGTAAGTCGTGCCTATTATGTAAGGCAGGAGGCGCTATGCGACACACCACACTGAGCAGTAAAGGACAGGTCACTATTCCTGCTGAAATCCGTACGGCCCTGGACCTCCAGACCGGGGATCGGCTCCGACTGGAGGTCACGGCAGACGGCTTTACCGCTGTGGTGGAACGTGCGCCGAAAGTCTCTGAGGTGCGTGGAGTGTTCCGGCATGTTGCCCGCCCCGGCACCACCCGCGCGCAGGAGCGGGCGGCGTTTGAGGAAGCGGTCGCCGGAAAACACACGCCTTGAGAGTGTTGACCGATGCCAATGTCATTTTGAGATTTCTACTCGATGACCATCCTGAGCTTTCACCCCGTGCCGCCGCCGTGTTTGAACGGGCCGCAGGTGGGGAGATCCGGTTGCTCATTCCGGCGGCCATTTTCGCAGAGTGTGTCTATACCCTCAAGTCGTTCTACAAACTGGACCGGGCCACCCTGGCGTCTGGCCTGCTGGACGTGCTGGCGTTGCCCGGTGTGGAGGCGCTGGAGGGACGGGTGGTGGGCGAGGCCCTGCGGGTGTTTGGGGCAAAGAATGTCGATTTTGCAGACGCTTATCTGAGTGCTCTGAGCCTGAGTCTGTCTTATCCGGTCGTGACCTTTGACCGGGACCTGGGCAAGCTGGGCGCGGAATTGCTGGAAACCTGACGCTGGAGCTGCTTGCCCTCGGCGGCCAGGCGCTCAATCTCATCGGCCAGGGCGTCGGGGGGCAGACTGTTCTGGGCAGCCAACTCATACGGACTCCGATTAGAAGGTGTTGGAGACACCTAAAAATCCGAGCGGAACCCGTATCAGTGGTCAGGCGCTGGACCCGGCCAACTGGTATACGCGGCCCTTATCGCTCCCCTGGCTACCATCCAGTGGCACATACATGTCCATTGGACGCCTGTACTTCTCGATAATGACAGCCTCGTCCGCGCCGACGATGGCGCTGGCCTGGTTCTTGAGTTCCTTGATCCCCACGTTTTGCATGGTGTCACCTGTGGCCAAAATGGTAGCCAACATTCTGGCTCTCCTCTGCTGACGGGTTTAGGTCAGCGGTTGTGATCCAGACCCTGAGATAGCCGTGTCAGACGCCAGCAGGCAAGCTGAGGGGTATGAATTTAGGAGTGTGGGGCGACCTGATGTTTGCCCTGCTCATCGTTGGCTATTCGGTGTACAGGCTGGCCATGTTCGTCCGCTGGTTTCAGCGCGTCGGCAAGCTGCCGCTGGGTACTCGTCCATCTCATACGGACTCCGATTGAAAGGTGTTGGAAACACCTGGAAATCCGAACGAGCGTCCAGGCGTCCTCATGGGCGCTGTTCTGGACAAGACAGTGGGCAGGAGAAAAACGGGTTCCGGGCATGGAGTGCGGGAATCGGCGCTGTTCCGATTCCTGCACGAAATAGACGGAATCCGTATCACCACACCGCCCCAGCTCCGCCACGTCCAGTGGACGATCTGGACTGCGAGGTCTTCGCCAGGGTCCGGGCACAGCAGCAGGCGTCTTCTCCCTGGCCAACCCCTGCTGCACCACGTCAGGCAGATACGCAGGAGAGGGGTATTTCTTCAGCCGCAGTGAACAGGCGTTCTTCCGGGTGCGGGAAGAGGCACGGCTACCGGGTGTTTCCCAACGTGCGCTTGAAGGATCTGTTCCTGATTCACGGCGGCCCCGCACCAGCGGCAGGGCACCTACGCTCGGCTGCGCGACAAGCATGTGGACTTTCTGGTGGTGTCGTTACCGGATCACCGTCTGGCCTTTGCCATCGAACTGGACGGCGCGGACCATGACAACGGCACCCAGCAGCACCGGGATGTGGTGAACGACACCGCCTTCCTCAGCGCCAGGCTGCCGCTCCTGCGGCTGCGAGCGGAAGAGCAGCATACCCGGCAGAATCTGGAGGTGGCCCCGAAGCGCCGTGTTTGGAGCGTACAAACGGCCCGGCAAATGACATGAGTCTGAAACGAGAATCCGTCGAGGATGGCGCTCCCACTGCCTGAATACGGCACCGCTTTCCTGACACTCAGGACTGACTGCATGGAGAGCAGATAAGGAGTATGTTGAACGCCGACCACCTTACGTTGAATACAGGCACCCAACCCCTTCTGGAAACTGGTTTAGGAAGCGTGACCTGAACGCTGTTCTGCATCACTCGGTCGTGTTTCAAATGGAGAACCTCATGTCACAGCAGACTGCGTCCGCTCAGAAGATTCATACGTTCTCTCGGGGCCTCGCGCTGGCGCTCTCGCTGGGTTTGTCGCTTGCAAGTGCCCAGAACGCACGGCAAAGCACCCTGGTCATCGGCGGAGACTTTTCCGATCTGATCACCCTTGATCCCGGCGTGTCCTACGAATTCAGCGGCTCACTGGTGGCAGGTAACCTCTACGACACACTGGTGATTTACGAGGGCAACGATCTCAAAACCCTCAAGCCCCGGCTGGCGTCGAGTTGGAAGGTGACACCCACACCCACTGGCTCACGGATCACCTTCAAGCTGCGCGACGCCACATTCAGCACCGGGCGGCCCGTCACCGCCGCCGACGTGATCTATTCCCTGACCCGCGTGATCGCGCTCAAAACGCCGTCCAGCTTCCTCCTGACCGACGTGGCGAACATCACTGCCAAGTCACTGAGCGCGCCCGACGCCAAGACGGTGGTCATGGACATTCCCAAGACCGCTAACCCGAACATCGTGCTGGCGCTGCTGACTTTCAACGTGGGGGGCGTCGTCGATGCCGCCGAGGCCAAAGCGCACGAGGTCAAGGGTGATTTCGGCACGGCCTGGCTCAAAGACCATTCGGCCGGCAGCGGACCGTTTATGCTCAACCGCTGGGACCGCAGCGCGCAGGTGGCGCTGGATGTCAACCCCAACGCCTTTCGCAAGTCACCCAATATCAAACGCGTGATCCTGCGCTACATGACTGAATCTTCCGTGCAGCAAAGCTCTCTGAACTCTGGCGAGATCGATGTGGCCTGGAACTACACGCCCGACGCCTTCAAGGCTGCGCAGAACAATCCCAAACTCAAGGCGCTCAAAACCGACACCTTCATGCTGTCGTATCTGGGCATGAACTCGGCCAAGGGGATGCCCTTTGAGGACGCCCGCGTGCGCGAGGCGGTGCGCTACGCCATCGATCAAGACGGCATGATCGACAGTTTGCTGCAGGGCCTGGGGCGCAAAACGCAGACCATCATTCCCATTGGACTGACTGGATCAGACCCCAAAATCTACTATCCCAACAACGTCGCCAAGGCAAAAGAGCTGATGAAGGCAGCAGGCAAGGCGGACGGCTTCAGCGTGGATTTCCTGGTCAGCACTGGCTCGTGTTCGGGTGGGGTGCCGTGCCAGGATCTGGCCGCCAAGATTCAGGCGGATCTCGCCAAAATCGGTATCAAGGCCAACATCAAGCAGATGGTCAATTCCGAGCTGTACACCACCTACCGTGCCCAGAAGGCTCCTCTGATCCAGGCCGACTGGAGTCCTGATTACCCCGATGCCGACGGCAACGGCACCCCACTGAGCGACTACGCTGCCAAATCGCTGGCGTGGCGCAACGGCTGGGACAACGCGGCGGCCAGCAAGCTGGCACAAACGGCAGCCATCGAAACCAACGCCCCCAAGCGCCTGGCAGAGTACGGGCAGCTCACGGCGCTGCTGGCCAAGGACGGCCCCTTCGCCATCCTGTATCAGCCCTATAAACCTGTGGTTCTCCAGGCGGGCATCTCCGGCTTCAACCGCAACGCCAACGGCGACGTGCAGTTCGAGAAGATCAGCAAGAAATAGTCCTCTCAACACGGAAGGCGGCTCGCTGTATTTCTGCGGGCCGCCCCTTCACATTCAGGAGGCCCAATGCTGACCTACATTCTGCGCCGCCTCGCCCTGATGGTTCTGGTGCTGTGGGGCGTGACGCTGGGCGCGTTCCTGATCTCGCACGCGCTGCCCTCCGATCCGGCGGCGGCAGCGATGGGCAACAACGCCCGCGAAGAACAACTGGCCGACTTCCGCGAGCGCAACGGCCTAAACAAACCTCTGGCGACGCAGTACGTGATCTACATGGGTCAGTTGCTGCGCGGCGACATGGGAACCTCACTGCGAACCCAGAACGGAATCGTCAATGATCTGCGCGCTTTCTTCCCAGCGACACTGGAACTGACACTGGTGGCCGTCGTTTTTGCAGTGCTGATCGGTCTGCCCCTGGGGGTGATCGCCGCTTTGTATCAGGGGCGGCCACCCGACCTGCTGGCGCGGACCTTCGCGCTGCTGGGGGGAGCGACTCCGGTGTACTGGCTGGCCATTCTGGCCCTGACGCTGTTCCATGAACGCCTGGGCTGGCTCCCGGGACCAGGCCGCCTGGACGTCTACAGCCTGGCTCCGCCCACCCACACGGGCCTGGTCCTGATCGACAGCCTGCTGGCCCGCGATCCGGCAGTGTTCTGGGACGGACTGCGGCACCTGATCCTGCCTGCACTGGTGCTGGGGGCGTACTCGGCGGCGCTCCTCACCCGCATGACCCGCAGCGCGCTGCTGGAGGTGCTGTCTCAGGACTACATCCGTACGGCACGCTCCAAGGGACTCACCCCAGCACGGGTGATTGGCAAGCACGCAGTTCGCAACGCTGCTTTGCCTGTGCTGACGGTGCTGGGCAGCCTGTTCGGCAGCCTGCTGACTGGCGCGGTGCTGACTGAAACGATTTTTTCATGGCCGGGCATCGGCGGTTACGCCACCACCTCCGCCATCAGTCTGGACTTTCCGGCAGTCATGGGCGTCACGCTGATCGCGGGACTGGCGTACTCGGTGGTCAACCTGCTGGTGGATCTGGCCTACGGCTTCTTCGACCCCCGGATCAGCTTCTCGTGACGGCTGCCCTTGTTGCACAGAGGGGCACGGGCAACGCGGTCTGGCGGCGTTTCCGGCGCAACAGTGGGGCCATGATCGGGCTGGTGCTGCTGGTCTTGCTGGTGCTGTTGGCCGTGCTGGGACCGCTGCTGGTGGGCAGTCCCAGCACGCAGGATCTGGCCGCGCGACTGGCCCCACCGTCTGCGGCCCACCTGCTGGGGACCGATCAACTGGGCCGCGACGTGCTGACGCGGGTTCTCAGCGGCGCACGCATCTCGCTGGGCATCGGCGTGAGCGTCATGCTGGCCTCACTGCTGGTGGGTTCGGCAGCGGGCCTGGTGGCCGGGCTGCTGGGCGGCTGGTGGGACGAGGTGATCATGCGCGTCACCGATATCTTTCTGGCTTTTCCAGGCCTGATCCTGGCCATGGCCATCTCGGCGGCACTGGGGCCGAGCCTGACCAACGTCATGATCGCCGTGGCGGTGGTGTCGTGGCCCACCTACGCCCGCCTGATCCGTGCCCAGGTGCTGGCGCTGCGTGAGCGTGAGTTTGTGGAGGCGGCCCGCGCGCTGGGCAGTTCACAAAGTCGAGTGGCCTTCCGGCACCTGCTGCCCAATTCACTGGCCCCACTGCTGGTGCAGGGCAGTTTCGACGTGGGCAACGCCATTCTGACCGCCGCAGGACTGGGATTCATCGGCTTCGGCGCACAACCTCCCACCCCTGAATGGGGCGCGATGGTCTCTGAAACCCGCAATTACATCGCGCAGGCCCCGTGGGCTTCCAGCGCCCCGGCGCTCGCCATTCTGGTTACCGTCCTGGCCTTTAACCTGCTCGGCGACGGCCTGCGCGACGTCTTCGATCCCAGAAAGGGGGTGTGAAGTTCGGAGATTCGGGAAAGGTTACTGGGGGACGGCGTGTTGCGGCTGAATCTCAGTGTTTCCCCCGCTGCCAGGTCTCAATCGGAACGGAATCTGGAGTCCCGAACGCAACTCGTGCGCACTCGCGTCATACGCCAGGCAGTCTCATTTCAACCGCGTGGGCATCTGAATGTCACAGATGCTGAAATCCGCTCCCTTCTCCCGCCGCACCCTGTCCACCAGTTGCGCGAAGGCTGGACCCTGCGTGTCCATCATCTCGACGACGGGACGCTCACCTTCCGGCAGATCGGCGGCCACCTGAACGCGCTGCATGATGTCCGGGTTCGTGGGGGGTTCCCCAGCGATCACTGAGGTAATCACCTCACGCCCGATCACCGTATTCCCCCACGCGGTGTATTGCAGGCCCAGCCGGAATGAAGATGCCCCACGCATAAAGAAGATCTCGCTATTGGCGCTGTCCTGGGCCTCGCCCCGGCCCATGCCAGCCGTGCCCGGGCAGTACGCGCCCCAGGCCTGGAAGTCCGGTACGTTGCGCCGCCGGGTTTCGGCATCCGACACGGTGAGAATCGGCATGGTCCCCAGGAAACCGGCATTGCCGTCGCTGGTCTCGGTGACCTGTCGCCAGACTGTTTTGGTGGGCAACCTCGCCGAGAACTCGGGTTCGAGGTTCGGGTAGGTGGAAGTTCCTCCATCCTTGTTGTTGGGGTTGCCCGTCTGAACGACGAAGAGGTCAATGACCCGGTGGAACTGCAGGCCGTCGTACACCTTCTCGCGGGCCAGGAGCTTGATGCGCTCGACGGCCTTGGGGGCCAGTTCTGGGCGCATCTCGACGATCATGCGCCCCTTGGTGGTGTCGAACACCAGGAGGTTCTGTGGATCGATGGGCACCCAGCGGGCCTGAGTCTGCATAGACTGCATTGGAGCACACGACGCGAGCAGAACCGGACCCAGCCACCAGGCAGATTTTTTCATGATTCAGTATTGGGGTTTGGGGAAGGTCCGTCAATGCGGCGCTGCTCTGGGTTTACTGCTCGGCTGTGGTCTTGGCCGACTGGGCCTTTTTTGCACGGGGCCGCTTGGGTTTGGGCGGCGCGGGTTCCTTGCCGAACGCACTGGCGCTGATCTGCCGCCAGTAGTCGCCGTGGACGCGCAGATCCAGTGGCTTCAGGCTCTCCCCGAACACAGGTTCCGCCCACAGTTGCACCGTCAGGCCCGCCGCCTCCAGCGCTGTGACGATGGCCCTGAAACGCGGGCTGGGGCTGGGCGTGGTGGCCACGGTGTCGGCCCCGTGCGCCTGGGCAAAGCGGATCACCTCGGCGGCCACGTCACCGCGCAGAACATGAGCAGGCAGCTCCTGCACGCACCCATGGATGAATGTCTGGCGCTTGGCACTGACCGTCCATTCTTCGAGCAGTTCGTCATCCCAGACGAACACAGCAGGCCCTTTCGGATAGGCGGCCAGCGCCTCGTTGGTGGGCGACAGGCGGTCCCCATGCACCCACACCACTGCACTGGAGACGCCTTTGGGGGTGTGCGGCGGCTCCCAGGGAACGGCTTTCAACCGTTCGGGGTCCAGATGGCCGCTCTCGCCAGGCGCGGCCTCCTTGTTTTCAAACAGCCTCTCTGAGAGAGCGGCGTAGGTGGCATCGAAGGGGCAGCCTGCGTTTGCCAGGGGACAGGCGGCGCAGTAACGGTCCCCGGCGTACTTGACCAGATTGCCCCGGTTCCACAGATACGGGTACGACCGCCAGGTGCTGGCCACCCACTGCCAGCCCACGTTGTTCGACGATGGATCGCCGTCCAGCAGATGCGTGATGAACCACGACGCCCCGCCTTGCCACCACACCCGTCGGTGATGGACCACGTAACTGGCCAGCCACATCCGAATGTGGTTGTGCAGGTAGCCCGTCTCTCGCAGTTCCTGAGACCACGCGTCAATACAGGCCGCTCCGGTGGTGCCGTTCTCGATATCAGCGGGAAATTCGTGGGTGTAGGCAGATGCGTGCAGCCCGGTTTTGTACGGCTCGAAGTCCTGCCAGATCAGCTCGCCCACCTCGGCGTAGACGCGCACAGAATAGTCGCGCCAGCTCAACTCATTGACGTATTTCCATACCCGGCTTGGTGCGGTGTCCGGCGCGTGGGTCAGGGCCGCGTCCCGCACCTCGGCCAGGGTCAGGACGCCGTGGCGCAGGTACGGTGAGAGACGGCTGACGTGGCCGTCCAGGTGGGAGCGGTCCCGCCCGTAGGTCACCGGATCAATCTTCGCCAGTGCCTCAAGAGCTGCCGCTCGCCCGCCCTGCGCAAAGCCCTGATGGTGTGAATCATTGGCGAAGACGTCTGGGAACAGCTCGGCGGGCGGCACGTCCCGCAGGCTGGCGGGCAGGGAATCAGGCGGCTTCGGCATCGAGTGAAGTGTGCCATCCCAACCAGAGGCTCACGGTGTCCTGAAGCGCAGGTCGGTGCGTGTGGAGCGGCGCTTACGCGACGTCTTCCAACCAGTCCAGATTGAAGAACACCGGTTTGACGTGTGGGGCAAGATCGGCCAGGGCGTCATCCGTACAGCCTGGCCAGTTTCCCAGCAACTGGGGCCGCGCGGTGGCGTCCGGCGTACCGCCGACATTCAGCACCACGCCCGCACCGTACTTGTCGGCGGCGTAACGCTGCAAGGCTCCCCACGCCTGCGGGTCCACCTCGTGGCCCACCGGGACGCCCAGAATCAGCAGGGGCTGAAACACGCTTCCGCTCATTGCTGATTTTAAAATGCCCCAACCGGACAGGGCGTAGAACCTGAATCACAATGTGGCGGAGACAGGCCGCCTCACGGTAGGACCCTTGATGCTGAGGCGTTTTGGTTGGAGCGCGGGGTCCAGCAGCCTGAAATCTGCCGCAAAAGGACAATTCTCCCCAGATGATTAGGCGTTGTGAGCAGCGATCCCTCCAAGTGGCAGTTCACTCAGCCGCTGCGGCCTGAAGTGAAGCGGCGCGTGCAAAACGGGTAAGGCGAGGAGACAGAGGTCATCTTCTGTGTGACGCAGGCTCCCCGGACACGGGGGACCGGGCAATTTGAGGAGAAGGCGGGCGTGCCTGGAGCGTTTGTGCAGGAAGTGCTGGACGGCGCTTTTGAGAATATGGTGGTGGCGTAGCAGCTCAGGCCTCTGCCTTCTCACGTTCCAGTATTGTCCACTTGATCCGTTCGGTGACTGTCATTTCGCCACCGTGTCAGACCCTCCCGACAGAGTGGTTTAAGATGGCCCAGTATGCCGCCAGAGTTAAAGCTGTTCTCCGAAGGGGTGAGAGTTCAACATGCGGGTCTCCAGATTCACTGCTGTGAGGCTGTGTGTTTCTGGAGATCAGGATCATGACCGTCTATGGAGTCATTGGTGTGGGGGCCATCTCAGCAGCCATTGTGCGGGGACTCTGCCGTACGGACCAGGCAGGTCTGCCCCCCGGCGTGCTGCTCTCACCCCGCAACGCCCAGCTTGCTGCTGAGCTGGCTCAACAGTTCCCTACTGTTCAGGTTGCTGAGAGCAACCAGCACGTTGTTGACGGTGCGTCTGTGCTGCTGCTCTGCCTGCGCCCACAGGATGCCCGGGCGACCCTCAGCGCCCTGACCTTCCGCTTAGATCTGACGGTCATCAGTGTGATGGCAGGGTTTACGGTCCGTGCACTCGCTGACCTCATTGCGCCAGTCACTGACCTGGCCCGGAGCATCCCACTGCCTGCCGTGGAGCTTGGTGAGGGCGTCACGCCACTGTTTCCATCTTCTCCTGCGGCCCCCGCCCTGTTCGGGCAGTTGGGAACAGTGATTGAGGTCCCAGACGAGCGAACATTTGAGGCCCTGTCAGCGTCTACAGCGACCGTGGCCGCCATGTTGAAGTACATGGAAACCACCTCAGCATGGCTGGCTGGAAAAGGAGTATCTGCACCTCTGGCCTCGCGTTACGTGGCGGCCATCTTCTCCGGGGTACTGACCCCACTCCAGACAGCAGCGGCGGTGGACTTTGGGGCGCTGTCTCACGAACACCAGACGCCGGGCGGTTTAAACGAACAGTTCCTTGGCGTGCTGGAGCAGGCTGGAATGTTCAGGGCAATAGAGGGCGGGCTGAATCAGGTCCTGGAACGGCTTGATCCCCACCAGAACTAGGGGTCAGCGTGGGGCAACCGCCCCATTTCCCATTTCCGCTTTTCACCTGAAAATTTGAGATCAATTCCAACAGGGACGCAGAACAATGTGGGACAGGGCCGTTGGGAGGTGTACGAAGTACGTCAACGCTGCCGTGCTTTTTTATCGCCTTCTCTTCTTGAAAGAGCCGCTTCCCTAACGCTGAACTGACGCCCTGTTCCGTGTCGCAGCCGTGACCCTGGCATCGTTCAGGTCGGAACCACACGGCACCGCAACATCGCAATCCACCATCCCAGCACCGCGACGCTCAACTCCAGAACGAGAACCATGACATGACCTGTACCTTCATTTGACGTCGGAACGGGTTTTGGGGGCAGCTTAGAGGTACGATTCCATTGCAATTGAACTGGATTGACCAACCGGAGAAACCCAGGTGACTGAGGCACGGCGTACGGCAGCAACAGATTCTGCACAGTGGCAGGCATTTCTGAAGTTCAGGTGTTCTCTGGCCATATTTCTGGACGAATTCTCGCGGGGGCCACGGCTCCACAAGGAGAACATCATGAATAGAACAGGCATGAGCAAATGGCTTCTGGCGGGACTCCTGATGGCGGGCAGCGCGTCTGCGAAAACCATCGTGTTCGGACTGAGTGGTGAACCCATCAGTCTCGATCCTGCGGTGACCGCCGATGGGAACACCGCCTACGTGCAGACCCAGATCTACAACAGCCTCATCAGCTTCAAGCCCGGCACCGTTGATCTGCAACCGGACCTGGCCCTGCGCTGGACCGTTAGCAGTGACAGCCTGACCTGGACTTTCTACCTGCGCCAGAACGTCAAGTTCCATGATGGCACACCGCTGAATGCAGACGCCGTGCGCTTCAACTTCATGCGCTGGTGGGATCCCAGCTTCGAGTTCGGCGCGAAGAAAGCGTTCCTGGGTTGGAAGAATAACCTGGGCGGCTACAAGGGTGAGGACGGTTCGATCGTCAAGGATATCAAGGTCCGCAACGCGTACACCGTCGACATCATTTTGAACAAGCCGTATCCAGCTCTGGATTCGGTGCTGGCGGATTCCGGCCTGTTCGGCATTGCCAGCCCGACGGCCATCAAGAAAAATCCTCTCCAGTACGGCACGCCAGCGGGCCTGGCTGTGGGGACTGGCCCGTTTGTATTGAAGAAATGGACGAGTGGCGTGAATGTCGAGCTGACCCGCAACCCCAGTTACTTCCGCGCTGGGTATCCCAAATCTGAAGCCCTGCTGTTCCGCTTCTTCAAAGACCCCAGCGGACGCCTTAACGAGCTGCTGACCGGCGGGGTGGATATTGCCACTGAACTGTTGCCCGATCAGCTCAAGTCGGTCCAGAGCAACGTCAAGTTGAACGCGGTGCTGCGCCCAGCCCTGAATCTGGGGTATCTGGGTTTGAACACGGCCTACAAGCCGCTGACAGACGTACGCGTCCGCACCGCGATTGCCAGCGCCCTGAACAAGAAGGCCATCGTCGACACCTTCTGGAATGGCCTTGGCATCACCGACGGTCACCTGCTGCCGCCGCCACTTGCCACGAACTATGCCAAGGGCGTGACCGACTACAAATTTGATCCTGCGGGTGCCAAGAAGATGCTGGCCGACGCCGGCTATCCCAACGGCTTCACGCTGGACCTGTGGTACATGCCAGTGTCCCGTCCGTATTACCCCACGCCCAAGCCCATTGCGGAAGCGATGGCCGCCGATCTGAGCGCCATCGGCATCAAGGTCACTCTCAAGACCGAGGACTGGGCCAAGTACCTCGAAGACCGACAGAACGGCAAGTTCCAGGCGTTCATGCTGGGTTACGTATACGCCACCGATCCCGACAACGGCTACACCAATCTCTTCGCGCCCGGCTCGACCACCGACATCAACTGGAACAGCCCGGAAGCCACTGCTGCGCTCGACAGCGCGCGCAAGCTGCCTAACGCTGCTCAGCGCCTGCCCTTTTACCAGAAGGTGGATGAGATCCTGTTCAATGCCGCCGTGCGGATTCCCATCGTCCATTCGCGCCTGCTCGTCGCCAGCGGTGCGGGAGTCAAGGGCTGGATTCCCAGTCCAACGGGGTCCGAGAAGCTCGATACTGTGGAGAAGTAGACGGCGAGGCAGCGCAACCCCTGCTTGTTTTTAAAGCCACCACGTCCACGCGAAAAGCGTGAGCGTGGCGGCTCTTGCAAGGCGAGTGGATGATCTCGCTGTGCGGTTGCTGTTGCGTGATCCATCTCGACCAAGCCCTTGACGTGGCGCACCGGGGTCCGCAGGTCGTGCGGGGCGCTCGCGGTAACGCGCTGACCCTGCCATCCTGCCCGGGTTAACGGCGCTGCTGGCCCGGAACCTGGCCTGAAGGGGGAGGAGGCCCGTGAACCTTCTGGGCATCACGCACGCCCTGGAGGGCAACACGGCGCTGAAATTCCTGGGGCTGGCGAGTTGCGGGACCAGCGACTCTGGCCTGGTCACCCTGATGGGAGCGTCTGCTGGACATCCTCGCCTGGTCTCGCTGGACCTGTGCGACGCGCAATACGGCTGATCCACTGGCGCAGAGGGCGGCCCTCAATTTACTGGAACACGAATGGCCACTCCGCAGCCTGAATCTGTCCCGAATGCAGGGCGCTGCCGAACCCATGAACCAGGTGCCGCCTGGCCTGCGCCTCGACATCACGGGCGCCCGTCCGCCCACGACATTCGCAGCGTGGACTGCTGAATCCACATTCACCAAAAAACAGGGCCGGAGAAGTTTGAATTTCTCCGGCCACCGCATTCACTGTGTCCGCTCTGCGCCTGGCCTCAGCGCAACTGTTCCAGGATCGTCGGGTCCTGAATCTTCCTGTCCTCGGCCAGCAGCAGTACCTTGCTGATCACCTCCGCCGTTTTGGGGTCGGGATCGGCAAACGGCAGGAACAGGCGGCCCGCGTGCTGGTTGTGGACCGGAATCACGCACAGGAAGCCGCCGGGCATGCGGTGAACGGTGCCGCTGCCCAGGTGGACGGTGTAGTTGGCGTACTGTCCGGCAATGAAAGCGTGGCTGTGTTCCAGCCGCACGTTGCCCAGTTTGAGCAGCCGCAGGGTTTCACGCAGCAGGTCCGTGCGCATGTCCACGGTACTCAGGCTGGCCTCGGGATCGACGCCGCCGACGTGGGCAACGCCCACCACCAGGTCCAGATCACGGAGGGTCTCGCTCAGGACGCGGGGCGGCACCTCGGTCAGCGGAACCAGCCGCGCCCGGCCCAACTCGTCGGTCTCGTCCTGGCGCACGAAATAGACGGCATTCAGGGCCGCGCCCTCCACCTCGCCCGGGGTGCCGTAGCCCACGCTGGTGTCCACCCAGACGTTCAGGCCCTCGTGGTGGAAAGTCTTGCGGACGCCCTCCTCGGGCACGGTGACCCAGCCGCGCGCCTTGAACAGCGCGGCGGCCTTGCCCGGCTGGACGTGGTGGCCCGCATACCGCTGGCTACGAACCGCGCCGCCCCCCTCGGCGGCGGTCAGCGGGTAATACTCGCGGAACGCCTGTTTGAACGGCTGGGTCAGGCCGCTTTCCATGATCTGCTGCTGAAAGGCGGGCCACTGGCCACTGAGATACAGGTCGTGCGGGTGAGCCAGCCGCAACGACTGCTCGCCGATATCTTGGGGGCCGGACGGCGTTTTGAGCTGCCCGTCTTGCCACCACCCCACCGTGGCTGCGTCCAGCACCCACAGCAGTCCCCCCAGCATCGGTGCGATCACTGGATGGCGGCCCAGATCGTTCAGTTCCTGCGGCGTGAAGAAGTCGCCGCGCACCATCGCCTCTTCCAGCGCGGCGCGCATGCGCCCACGGGTGGCCTTGAGTTCGGTCACGGCGGCGCGCAGGGCGATCACTTCGGGGTGTTTCTTGAGGGCGGGCGGCAGCGTCTTGAGAGGTTTCTCGCCGCGCCGCAGGGTCAGGCTGGCCTCGCCCTGCGGGGTCATTTCGATGCCCAGGGTCACGCCGCCCTCGGTCACCGTGGCCTGCCAGTCGGGGGCCATACGGGCTTCCATCGCCCAGGTCAGGCGCTGCGGATCGCTGTATCCGGCGCTGCGGGCCAGGTTCTGCATGCCGATGTCGGCGGCCAGACGCTCGCTGGCCTGCCGCTGCGCCCCGAACTGTCTGGCCCCCCGGCGAAAATCGCTCAGGACGCGGTAACGGCCTTCCAGTTCTTTTGCCAGCTTCGCTTTGGCGCGGCTCAGAGGCAGCAGCCCCAGCGCCCGCACGGCGTCCTGGTTGCGTTTTTCGGCAATGCGTGCGCGCAGATCGCTTTCTTCCAGCTCGCCCAGGATGGCGCGGGCAAACAGTTCGGCGCGTTTGTGGCCGCCGCTGCTGCTGGCGTATTTGGCCGCGTCCAGCAGCGCCGCGAAGCGTTCCTTGCCCAGCGCTTTATTCATCTGCCTGAACCAGGCCACGTCCACCGCGCCCTCGGTCAGGTCGCCCGCGCTCAGGGGGGTGCGCTCAGCGATCTCGGCCTCCCAGGAGTCGCGGATGTCCTGCGGCACGCTCCAGTTGCTTTCCTTGGTGTGGGCGTGCAGCCAATACACGCCGCTGTGCAGCCCCTTCCAGCCCAGCGTGGCCGCCACCAGATCGGCCCACTGCGGCGCGAACATCGCCAGGTCCAGCAACCGGGCGTCGGCCAGCTTGAAGTCCTGCACCTGTGCGGCGAACGTGGCGGGCGTGTCCCCAGGTGCGGGAAACGACACCCGGACCAGATGGCTGAAGGTCACGTCGCGGCTCTCGTTGCGGCCCTGATAGCCGCGCTTCAGCGGGTTCTTGTCCAGCCCGGCCAGCAGGCGCAGGGGCAACGCCGCGCCCAACGCGCTTTGCAGGGCCAGGGCAGGCTGCGTGGCGGGCGTTTCCAGATCGCCGCGCGTGACCTCCACGTCCAGCACGCGGGCACGCACCTCATCCACCGCCGCCAGCCACTCAGGCGTGGTGGGCAGGTTGTCGCGCAACTTGCGGCGGGTGTACTCCTTCAAATCATCAAAATCGTTGCCGGAGTGGTAGCCCTCCCGTTCAGGGCGCGGGCCGATCAATTGATCCAGCAAATCCGTCCGCCCGGCCCAGCCGCGCTCGTGGGCCAGCAGCAGCAGCCGGGTGTCGGGCCGCCAGCGCGGCAGATGCTGGAACGCCGCATTCTGGAAGAGGCTGATGCGCCAGTACCGCTGGAGGACGTCGTCGGGCTGGCTGTACACCGGCAGATTGCCCCGGAGTGGCCCCAGCAGGCTGCGGGGATCTTCGGACCGCCAGGTATATTCCGGGTGCTTGAGCATCCGTGTGTCGCGTGGAAGGTAGGTCAGGGCCGTCTCCCAGGCATCCAGGGCCAGGGTGGTGTCCAGCTCGTCCCGGAACCTGCTGACCAGATAGGTATGGACGGCCCGCAGGAGATCGGCATGTTCCAACCACAGCGCCGCCAGCGGCCCCAGCGTGCGCTGAAGGGTCTGGCGCAGCACCTGCTGTCTGGCCTCGTTGAAGGCCAGGACGGCCTGCGCCTCCAACTTATCCGCCTCGTCTGGATCGTCGTCCAGATCATCCATGTCGTCCACTTCCAGCTCAGCATCGAGTTCTGCCGGGGTGGTGTCCTTGCGGGCCACGTAATGCCCCAGGGTCCAGCCCATGCGGGTCAGGTCGCCGTCCTGCGCGTCTGCGCGGCCCGCCCACCAGCCGTCCCACAACCCGGACAGGGGCATCACGCCGTCACTGTTGGGGCGCAGCATCCAGCCCGACAGGTTGCCCAGCAAGATCGTCTGCTCGCCGTCGTAGCCCACGCCCAGCAGCGGCAACTCGCGGTTGGCGGCGATCAGGGCGTCCAGACTTTGCAGCAGGTCTGCGCCGCGCTGAACGTCCTGCGGGTAATCTCGTTCATGAATTTCCAGCGGCCCAAATGGGGTCCGCTCTGCCGGGTCAAACAGCCCCAGACCGTCGTCCAGCGACATCTGTGCCCCTGGCTCGGTCAGGCGGGCGTACAGGGTCTGCTCACTGACGTTCTTGGGCGTGAATTCTGTGGGCGGCGCGGCCCCCACCTCCTGAAGCAGTTGCAGCCCCGCCTGACGCTGATCGGTGTTGGTGGTCTTCAGCAGTTCCAGGGCGCTCGCCTCGGCCAGCGCGGTGTCGCGGGCCAGCAGGCGGATCAGGCCCCGGCGCAGGTCCGCGCTCTTGCGCTTGAGGAGGGTCTGGATGACGCCGACCTCCTCTGGATTGGGGGTCAGGTGCGCCATCACCTCCACCGTGGCCTGCGACACGCCGCTGTTGCGGTCTTGCAGCAGGGTCAGCAGCAGTTCACGGGTGGGCACGTCGATGGGCTGGACCTGTTCCTTGTGGCGCTGCTCGATTTTCTTGAGGACGTACGCCTTGCCGTCACTGCTCATCTGGGCCAGGTAAGCGGCCAGGTGCGAGACGTGGGCGTCCCCCAGTACGGCGCTCAGGGTGTCCATCGCCTCGGCACGCGGGGGCAACTGGCCCAGCCAGGGAAACAGCAGGGGCTGGTGACCGGCCTCGGTTGGCAGGCGCTGGGCATAGGATAGGTAGTCCTCAAAGGTAAACGTGGGGGCCTGGTCAGGCTGGCTCCAGCGGCTGACCATTCCCCCTGCCAGTGCGGCCAGGCGGGGGTCCGCGTCACGGATCAGGGCCGCTTGCCCGGCCTGGTCCAACAGTCCAGCGGCCAGCAGGAATTGGGCGGCGGCCATGCGGCGCTCCGCGTCGGCGTCCTGAAGGATTGGGCGGGCCTGTTCGGCAGCCTCAGCAGCGTCGCGCATGGCCAGGATGTACAGCGCCAGGTAGGTGTCCACCCCGGAGCCGTTCTGCACGGCGGCGCGGGCTGCGCCGCTGTCTTCCAGAAAGGCCAGCGCCCGCGTCAGTAACCCACGCACCACCTTGAGATCGCTCACGTCGTAATTCAGACCGAACCACACGCAGGCCGCGCGCAACACGGCGGCGAAGCGCAGCAGGTCCTCTTGCAGGATCAGGCGCAGCATCCGCGTAAACGGCTCTGGCCCGGCCTCGTCCACTGTTTCCAGAATCCCCTGCCGCAACCCTTCCTGGCGCTGGGCGGCCAGCAGCAGGCCCTCGGCCAGGGTCCACGCTTCAGGATTGGTGCTGGACAGCAGCGCCAGCGGGACGTGACGGCCCATGCGCGCCACCGGATGCCCGGTAGATGCCGTGTCGCGCAGAATCTGGAACACCACTGCGTCGCCGTCGCTGATCGCCTGCCCGATCAGCAGGCCCAGGCTGTGTGAATTCCAGGCATTGAGCAGCCCGGCATGCACCGCGAACCATTCCATGTTCTGCGGATAGTCACGGGTGGCCTGCCACGCCACCATCAACCACGAGGCGGCCCGCACCGCCTGAACGCGCTCCCCTGGCGCGCGGAAGGCGCGGCGGGCGTAACTTTCCGGGTACGGATGGCGGGTCAGCAGGGCGTTGATGGTGCGCTGGGCGGTGTCCGCTGACTGGGGAAAGAGCAGGGCGGCCAGTTCGCGCTGATGGGCCTCGGAACTGCCGTGCAAAAAGTCGGCCAGCGTCACCTCGCGCCTCTCACGCTCGCGGTAGTCGCGGGGTTCCTTGAGCAGTGGGCGGACGAGTGCGGCGAGTTCGGGAGGTGCGCCGCTCAGGCGCTCTTCCAGCGGGGCTTTCCAGGGCTGCTCGAACGTGCGCAGATAGTCCTGAACGTCCATCCTCAGCCCCCGGCCAGCGCGGTGAGGCGCAGAAGCAGCAGCGTGCTGTCGGCGTGCAGGACGAGTGGCTGATCCAGGGTCTCGATCTGCTCGTCGTCCACAAACACGTAGTACAAACCGTCGCCGAAGGCGGTGAGGGCTGTCCGGGTGGCGTCCTCGGGCGTGACGGTGCTGCTGCGTTCCTGGGGGGCCACGCTGATCCGGCCCGCCGCAGCGCCGTCGCTCAAGTCCTGCTCAGTCAACACCCGGAGCAGACCCACACTCTCCTGCCGCTCGTGGTAGGCCGCCACCTCCTGGCGAACCAGATGTTCCAGCAGGCTACGCAGCGTCTGGGGACCGTCTGGCAGGGGCGTGGGGCGGCGTTCAAAGGGGGTGCGGCGGCCAACGATCTTGGTTTCGACAATCATGAAAAAACCTCGCTCTGGGTGGGGGTCAGTTGAATGGTGCTGAATTTCACCGCCGATTGTAGCGGTTGAGATTGATTATGTAAATAGCATAATTAGATGCAGGATTATCCGTCCTGTGACCACGGGAGTTCACGCCCTCAACCATTGAAACTGCAAAGCAGTCGGATGGGTCTGGACTGCGCGGAGAACGTCGGCCATGAAATCGGGATTGACCGATAGATGCAGCGCCGCGCCGTTCAGGCGGGTTTCATGTGGATGCCAGGACCTCTGGTGACCGTGGTCCCCTCTCACGCTTGAAGTCCTTCTTGCCGTGGGCGGCCCCACGGACACTTTGCGGAAGGGGAACATCAGGATCTTGTGGAGAGAGGATGGGGCAACCTCAACTGGTGTTCAACTCCACCCCTGGCAGTGGTTTCTGGCACCAGGCACGATGGGTTCGCCCAGATGGTCCGCCATAGCGGGTCATACGGATTCCGTCTGTAACGCGGCAGAAATCGGGACAGCGCCGATTCCCGCACTCCACGCCCGGAACCTGTTTGCCTTCTGCTCACTTCGTTCGGATTTCCAGGTGTTTCCAACATCTTTCAATCGGAGTCCGTATGAGCTGTAGTTCCAGAAAGCAGAGCCGCTAGAATCTGGATGGGAGTCGTGCGTTTTGTTGCCACACATCAACATGGACGGTCCCCACCCCATTCGTCGAAAACCTTCCGCACTCCGGTCCACTGGACGTCAGGAGAAGTCAGGAGAAGTCAGGAGAAGTCAGGAGAAGTCAGGAGAAGT
>NZ_MSTI01000125.1 GCF_001949125.1 Deinococcus marmoris | reverse complement strand
AGGGGTGACCTGAGACTAGGAACCGAAACCTGCGCTAAGGAATTCAGCGCTGTTTGCGCCGCCAGATTCGGAGTTCGGCATCTGCTGAAGCGTCGCTGATCTCGGCATACCGCAACGTGGTCTGAATGTGGCGGTGGCCCAGCCGTTTGCGGATGGTTCCCAGGCTCACGCCCCCATTGACCAATTCCGTCGCGTGGCTATGGCGCAACTGATGCAGGGTGCAGGTCACACCAGCGAGAGCCGCATAGCGTTGCCAGCGCTCCTGCACGCTCTGATACCGCAACGGCCCACCACGCCCGTTCTTCTGCGCCTGAAACAGCGGCCCATGTGTGTAGTCCAGAGACCGCAAGTATTTCCGCAGCGCATTCACCAGGCGGGGATCATCAAGCAGCACCGTCCGGCGCTGCGCTCCCTTGCCCAGCACGGTCAGGTGTTCATCCCCTCGGGCGAGGTCAAGATCATCCAGACGAATGTTCAGCGCCTCGCTGATGCGTAGCCCCGTTTCAAAGATCAGACGGAACAGCAGGGTGTCGCGCGTTTGCCGGGCTGAAATGACCGCAAAGATGCGCTCGATGTCGTCCCGACGTAGACCGCGCGGATGCGGTGGTGGAATCCGTGGGCGTTCCAGATGCCGGGTGGGGTCAGGGTCTAGCCGCCCATGCTGCTGGCTCCAGCGACAGAAGCGCTCAATGGCGGTCTGCTTGCGGTTCTGGGTAGAAGCAGCCCACCAATGGTGGGCTGCGAAGTACGCTTCCAGCGCCGCCGCATCCAAATCTTTTCCGCTGTCCTGCAACCAGCGTTGGAGATGAGTCAGGTCCGCCCGGTACGCCCGAACGGTGGCCGGGCTACGGTTCAGCTCCTCAAGGAATTGTCCGGCAGCGGTCTGGACGTCAGTGGGATTCATACCTGCGATAAGTGTAAATCCAGACCTGTAGAGCAGGGGGTATTTCTAGCGCTGAATCCGCTGTCGGGGGTTTGAATTCCTGTGATAAGGGGAATTACAGCAGGAAGAACACCTGGCATATAAAAATTTCTGGATTGTACTTTGACCCCAGACAAGGTTCTCTAAAGCTTCACTGCTGCCCAGCGTCATCACGGCCATCATTCAGGGCAAACCAGCCCCTTGCCAGACGGTTCAAGCGTCCTTTTTGGACCATGCGGCCTGTCCAGTCCCGGGCCACAGCCCGATTTCCATCAAAGAGGATGTCGGCGATGGTTTCAGTCGACGTGGGCCAGGTGAGTGTGGCCGCGCGTTCAGCGAAGAGCCGCTCGGCCCAGTCGCGAAGGCCCTGAATATTGGGTGGGATTGGGGCCTCAGTCAGGGCATCCTGGGGTGGCACTTCTTTCAATCGTCCCCGAACTTCCCGGGCCTGGCGTTCTCGCTCAGTCGGCGTTCCTGTCAGGTATTTGCCGACAGTGACATTGGAAACGTCAAGGTCGGCGGCAATTTCTTGACGCGTTTCCCCAGCAGCATAACGCTCGCGGATTGAAGTGATCTGGCTCTCGGTGAGCTTGCGGTAAGCCCGAATACCGAAGGCAGCCTGAAGATGATTCTGAACGCTGGTGACAAACGATCCACTGAGAATCGCCAACTGCCTGATGGATTTGCCCTCGGCCAATCGGGCACGTACCCACGCTTCATTCCAGTACAGCGGCAGGCCCCGCTCGAGCAATTCTGCTTCTGTCCACACGTGGCCCCGACTGGCTGCTTCCCGGTAAATACTATTCAGTTCATATTTGCCGTACTGGCGTGGCTTGATATTTCCGGCCAGAGCCAGAGCAGCATGCCGCAGAAAGGTGACCTCTTCCATGCCAATCTGCTGCGCTGCGGCGGAGATCAGTTTCAGCTCGCTCTTGCTCAGCCGCACCATCAATTCTTGTTCGCGACCCATTGTGGGGATGCTATCAACGAATGCTCAGCCGTCCGAGGGTGCTGTCAATCATCATCTAGGACTTGCGGATATGGAGAGCCACGCTGCCCCGAGTTCTCGGAGAGACTCAATTTTCGTTCCAGGTCCGCTGAATGGGCCAGCCCGTCTGAACACCGAACTTGGTGGTGGCCGGAAAGAAGGGGGGGGCTACCGCACCATTGAAGAACCTTTGGTCGAAGCGGAAGTCGTCCGCATACCCAGCAGACGGGGTCCCCGATTGGGTGACCTGACCACGGATCTGATCTTCGCTTTCCGCCAGACTTCCGAGGAGATGGATTGCCCCCCTGGGCCGCCCACCGTTTGGAGTCTGCACCTTCAACCCACGCCCGTTGGCACCCGCCAGAACGGCTCCACTCACGTAGATGTCGTCAGGTGCCGCATCACCCACGGTCACATGGTCCGTACCGGAGATGATGCCCAGCACATTCTGGGCGTTGGCAACCTGCCGGGGATCGTCCTTATAGGTCAAATCACCTGTCAGCGAAATCTGTCCCGATGCCGCGACGTTGAGCTGTGTTTTGGCCGCAATAGCTGGGGGAATCACTGCAGGGACCTTTCCAGGCTCCAAGGTACCTGGCAGGAGACCCGTCCGGGGCGGGCCAGAGAGCGCGGTAATCATTCCAGAGACATAGAGCTGTCCATTGGGAATACCAGTGAGAACTTTGGTTACTCCTGAGGGATTCAGGTATGTCGTGGTATTGGCCTGATAATCCACCGTGATAACGGTGATTTTGTTGTTCTGGTCCTTGATGGTATAGAGCTGGAGTGGGCCTGAAGTTGACAGAGTGACGCTGGCATTGCCCTCCACATAGATTCCACCAGAAACGATATTGCCATTGGCTGGCAAATAAGTTCCTTTAGAAAGAGTATTAGGGCAAGTTGTCAAGCCCAGTCCCTGGCAGGTTTCTGCTTTGCTGGGGGCGCTGAGATCTTTCTCGTCTAAGCCAAGGGACGCCCTGGCCTGTGAAAATGCGTTCTTCGGCAGATCAATGGGGTCTTTATTATACTGCAGACCCTTCCCATTGGTATTTGGGGTGGTACAGCCACCGGGGCTAGCCTGTTGCCCAGATACCTTGACGAATGTAAAGCCTGCACATTTCTTGGCATCATTCATCCAGATAAACGAGCTTGACGTGGTTGCTCCAGCGAGGAATGTGGGGTTGCCACTCAGGGCCCAATTCTTATTGACGTGAACGGGACCGTCATAGGTGCTGCTGGTATCGAAAAAGCCGCTGCTGCCGTTACTCCCACTGCCACCGTCATCGGCCAGCAGGATGAACTGATTCAGACTCTGACGGCCCAGGTTGATGCGCATGGTGCCTTCAGTGACGACGTTGCGCCGATTTCCGAATGTATTGGCCGCGCCATTAATGGAGTAATCCAGGTAGTAGGTCTGGCCATTTCGGTTGAAACTGCCCTCATCGGCACGCAGGCTGCGGAAGTTAATGGTGCTGGTGTAGGTGCCCGCAGTCAGGCTACCGGGGCTGTTGAGAGGGGGGAAGGCACCCCGAATGCTGGCCAGCACGCTCTGGTAAGCGCTGGCGGGCACGATCGGCGTGACACTGGGGTTAGCGTTGGACTGGCTGAACAAATTGACATAAGGCGTGAAGGCGTCGTTGATAGAAATCAGCCCTGGATTGGCGAGGTCGTAAAACATGTCCGCCTGGGCGGCTTCCGCGTACCCGCGCGCCCTGGCCTGGCCTTCGCTGTTGCTCGACTGCTTGAGTTCAGAAGTGGATTTGATGAGGAGGGTCGTCCCGATCACGGCGATGAGGGCCATGACCATCAGCACGGTGATCAAAATGAAGCCCTGATTTTTCTGGGAATGCATGCAGGCTCCTTTAACGCAAGAACACAATTTGGCTGGCGGTCAGGGACCGGGCACCTTGAACGGCGGCGTTCTGCGGCGCGCTGGTGAGGGTGAGATTGACGCTTCTGGGTGGACATGTTGGTGTGGACGTGAATGTGGCAGGCAGGCTGCATCCAACCAGGCCAGCCACCGGGTTTTCGGGAAGGTAGCTGAGGGTGAGCGCAGAGATGTCGTAGGCCACCACCTGGGCAGGTTCGCTGGCCAGTTGGCGGTACAGCGTGGCAGCGTCCACGAAGTACCGCACAGGGATGACTTTGACCATGTAGGTGTTGGGATTCCAGTTCAACTGGGGCATGGGTGTGACTGGATGGTTGATTGATGCGGAGCCAGAAGACGTTGTACAACTGGATGTAGAAGCGGTCTGGAACACCCGAGATGCACTGGGCGCGCGGCCCGCACCACTTTGAAAACTCGTGTTCAAGGTGGAATACAACACGCCATAGTCGTTGCCCTGGAAAGCGACGTTGCAATTTTGAGTGGTACTTCCCGTATCGCTTAAGCTGGCCAGAGAAACCGATGTGCTGCTGCGGGCCAGTAGGGCGTTTACCGTCGGATAGCCTGTGGGTGGCAGGACCACGAATGTTGAATTGGCCTGGGGCACCATGATCGTGACGGACGTGCCTGTACTCAGGGTGAGGCCGCTGGGCAGGGCTGCACCTGCCCCATTCACGTTGGCATACAGCACGCGCGGACCGACGGCGGCGCGCAAATCCTGGGCGATCACCTCAATGGATGCGCGCAACTGCTGTTGGACGGGGATATTCTGATTTTCCCGCGCCTGAATTCTGAGGCTGATGGTGAGGCTAGCGGCAATCACGCCCAGCAGCAGCAGGGCAATGGCCGCCGCGACCAGCAACTCGAGGAGGGTAAAACCCTGCGTCCTTCCCCGCATCAGTAGGCCATCCTGGTGGTGAGCGTGGTCGATTTTTCCCGTCCGCTTTCTTTCCAGAAGGTCTGGGCCTTGACTTCATATTTCCAGACGTTCGTCCCTGAGGCCAGCACCTGCATGGTCACCACATGACGGAACGGCGACATGATGGCGGCCAACTGCGCGTCATGCGTGGACCAATCCGAACTGGGATAGCTGTAGTTATAGGGATAGGTACAGGTCAGAACGCTCCCACCCACGACACAAAAGCCAGCGACAGCCACCATCGGCTCCTGGTTGGCACGGTAGCGATCCAGCCACGTTTCCGCTGCGCGAAGGGCCAGGGTTCGCTGCCGGGCAGACTGGTTGCTCTGCGCGGACGGCACAAACAGGAGAATCGGCAGTAGCGATACCACGCCCAGCAGCACCATGGCCACCAGGGTCTCGATCAGGGTCAGGCCATCCTCCCTCCTCATGACTCGATCCTGGTCAGTCCCAGCACAGTAATCTTAAGGACGCGGGTTTTCTGCCCATAGGTACATGCCACCTGGCTGAGGGTTTTCATCGCGCCACCCGCTGTATAACCCAGACAGAATCCACTTGACGAACAGATGAGCTTGTCACCCAGGTTGATCCCAGTCATGGTGACTGACGCATTAGTTTGGGTGCTCAGGACGGGTTGTCCCGCAGCATCCAGGTTTTTCACTTCATACTTGCTGGCCGACACGAACTCAATCTGGGTGCGCTGCCCTTTGGCCATGGCGACGCTGCGCGCGAGGTTGATGTCTTGCGCCAGCGCTTCTACGAAATCCATGTTCCTGGCCTCGTTGATCTGTTTGGACAGAATCAGGCCGCCGATGGAGAGCAAAATACCGAGGATAGCGAGCACGATGAGTATTTCCAACAACGTGAAAGCCTCCGTACGCTGTGTGGAAGGGGGACCAATCATGGTCTGCATTCTGATCGTCACCAGGTCTGGATAACACCTACATCTGGGGGGACACAGACAGGGGTACTTGGTATGCCGACCACTTTTCAGGGCACACTGACGGCAAAATCTCCACGTCCCAAGCTGTTCCCGTGCCTGTTGAATTCCTTCCCGATGACCAGGCCGCCCGCTACGGGCGGTTTGCTGCTGACCCCACGCCCGAGCAACTGGCCCGTTATTTCTTCCTGAACGAGACCGATCTTGCGCTAATCGCCGAGCGCCGCCGCAATCACAACAGGCTCGGCTTTGCCGTCCAGCTCTGCACCCTGCGGTATCTGGGCACGTTTCTGCCCAATCCCATTCAGGTGCCACAGGTGGCCGTTCGGCACGTCGCCGGGCAACTGGGGCTGCCCCCGGAAGTCTTCATGCGCTACGCCCTGCGAGAAGAAACCCGTTACCACCACCGCCACAGCATCATCCGGTATCTGGACTACCAGGAGTTTGGTGAGGTTCAGGTGTTCCGGCTGATCCGCTGGCTGTACGCCCACCTCGCGGTGAGCGCGGTTCGCCCCATCCTTCTATTTGACCTGGCAACGGTCCACCTGATTGCCCAGAAGGTGGTGCTGCCCGGCGTCAGCGCCTTGGCACGGTTGATTGCCCGTGTCCGCGAGCGGCACACCGCCCGCACTTTTGAAGGGCTGAGCCGCCGCCTGAGTGCAGAGCAGCGGCAGACGCTGGAACAGTTGCTGGTGCTGCCGCAAGGCAAATGGCAGACCCCGCTGGAAGTCCTACGCACGTCACCGTCGCGGGTGGGGGCGCTTTCGCTTCACCAGGGGCTGCACCGCGTGGAGCAGATTCGTGCCCTGGGGATCGGAGAGGTTGATCTCTCCGACGTTCCCGAAGCGAGGCAGGCCATTTTGGTGCGCCACGCCCAGACGGTGCGGGCGCAACTGATCGAGCGCCTGGGCGAGGAGCGCCGTCTGGCAACCCTGCTGGTGTTCCTGCAACATCTTGAACGCACCGCCACCGATGACGTGCTGGACATCTTTCATGACCTGATGACCAGCTTGGCCCTGAAGGGTGAGGCGAAACGGAAACGGGAACGCCTGCGTTCCCTGAAAGATCTGGACCAGGCGGCCCTGCTGCTGCGAGACGCCGTGCGGATCTTGCTGAACTCGGAAGGGCAGGACGTGCGCGAGCAGGTCTTCACGCAAGTAAGTGAGGAGGCGATGCGCGATGCCGTGCGCGTGGTGGACGAGCTGGCCAGACCTGCCGAGGATGCCCTCCCTGAAGCGCTGAGCGGCTCTTACACCACTGTCCGGCGCTTTCAGAGATTGCTGTTGCAGACCATCATCTTTACCGGGACACCCTCTGCGAAACCGCTCTTGGACGCGCTGGCATTCCTGAAAAGCATGGACCAGCCAGGGCGGGGGAAAACTGGGTGGGGCGACGCTCCTCGGAGCGTCGTGCCGCGAAGCTGGGAACGGCAGGTGTTTCCGGCCAGAAGCGAGATCAACCATCAGGCGTACACCCTGTGCGTGCTGGAGAGGCTCCATCAGGCGTTGAAGCGCCGGGAAATCTTCGTGGTCCGCAGCGCGCGGTACGGCGATCCACGGGCTGAGCTGCTGCAGGGCGAAGCGTGGCTGGATGCCCGCGCGGACGTGTGCCGCGCCCTGGAACGCGAGCTTGATCCGGCCCCTGAACTCGCCCGGCTCAGACTTGAGCTGGACCACGCTTACCGCGAGGTGAATCAGCATCTGGAAACCAATCCCTCCCTGTGGCTGACCCAGGACACGGGACACATCAGCATCAACTTGGCGGCCCTGGAAGCCCTTCCTGAACCGCCCAGCTTGAAAGTGTTGCGGGCCGAAGTCTCAGCCCGCCTGCCAGTGATTGATCTGGCCGAACTGCTGATGGAGGTCCACGCCTTCACAGGTCTGGCAGACGCTTTTGTGCATGTCGCTGACGGGCAGGCGAATGTCAGCAATCTGCCACTGGGGGTCTGTGCCGCTCTGCTCTCGCAGGCGTGCAATATCGGTCTGAAGGCTGTTGCCAGACCGGAGGTCCAGGCGCTGACGCTCTCACGGCTGTCCTGGATCGCGCAGAACTACGTGCGGGCCGACACCCTCAGCGCCGCGAATGCCCGGCTGGTGGAGGCTCAACTGGATCTGCCGCTGGCCCAGGCGTGGGGCGGTGGGGAAGTCGCCTCCGCAGACGGACTGCGTTTTGTGGTTCCG
Source organism: Deinococcus marmoris (assembly GCF_001949125.1). GTDB lineage: Bacteria > Deinococcota > Deinococci > Deinococcales > Deinococcaceae > Deinococcus > Deinococcus marmoris_A. Next base: position 963 of record NZ_MSTI01000125.1, on the reverse strand, counting down.
GTGCGCAGCATCCATACCGGGTGGAACAGCAAGTATTTTGGCACTCAGCGCGGCGTCACCTACTACAACTTTACCAGTGACCAGTTCACCGGATTTCACGGCATCGTGATTCCAGGGACGCTGCGCGACAGTCTGTACCTGCTCGCGGGCCTGCTGGAACAGCAGACCCGCCTTGATCCACGGGAAATCATGACGGACACCCACGGCTATAGCGATGTGGTCTTCGGTTTGTTCGCCCTACTGGGCTACAAATTCAGCCCCCGGCTGGCAGACCTGCCCGATCAGCGGTTCTGGAGACTGGACCGGGGAGCCAACTACGGCGCGCTGAATGACCTGAGCCGCCACACCCTCAATGAGCGGCTGATCGCCGCCCACTGGGAGGACATGCTCAGACTCGCCGGGTCGCTTAAACTCGGCAAAGTCGGTGCCACGGGCGTGATGCGGACCTTGCAGCGTGGCGGTAGCCTGTCGGGTCTGGGTAGGGCCATCGCCGAGCTCGGACGCGTGGAGAAGACCCTGTACCTGCTGAATTACGTTCATGACGGGGCGTACCGTCAGCGAATTCTGCGGCAGCTCAACCGGGGCGAGCAGCGCCACTCTGTGGCGCGGGCCGTGTTCTACGGCCAGAAGGGCGAGTTGCGGCAGAAGTACCGCGAGGGTATGGAAGACCAGCTTGGGGCGCTGGGACTGGTGGTCAACGCCATCGTGCTGTGGAACACCCGCTACATGCAGGTGGCACTGGATGACCTGAAAAGCACCGGGCATCCGGTACTGGAGGCGGATGTGGCCCGGCTGACGCCTTTGCTGCATGACCATATCCATATGCTCGGCAAGTACGACTTCACGCTCTCACCGGAGGTGGCCCAGGGCCAGCTCAGACCCCTGCGCGACCCGTCTTCGCTGGAGGAATACCTGAACCGAATTCCTTAGCGCAGGTTTCGGTTCCTAGTCTCAGGTCACCCC
>NZ_MSTI01000044.1 GCF_001949125.1 Deinococcus marmoris | reverse complement strand
ATCCCAATGATGCTCTCCCTGCCCAGACACTGCTGATCTTGCATCTGCAAGATCAAACTGGTGTTCAACTCCACCCACGGCATTGGTTTCTGGAACCAGGCGCGATGGGTTCGCTCAGATGGCCCGCCATAGCGGGCCAGATTGGTGAAATTCAGTCGTCCAGGAACGACCAGCCACAGCACCAACAGCACCTGAAGATAGGCGGCCTGGGTGGAACGCAGGCTGGTTCCAGGGAGCAGGGCCGCTAGAATCTGGCTGGGGGTCGTCCGTTTTGTTGCCACACATCAACATGGACGATCCCCACCCCATTCGTCAAAAACCTTCCGGAGTACTGGGAAACCGCAGATCAACTTTTTTGGTGGCAAGGGCGGCAACGGCTGGGGCATCCTGACCTACAGCGGTTACTTTCAAACCAGAGATGGGCGGCGCGTCGTCTACGCCTTCATGCAGCACGGCGCGGACCAGACCTACACCATGCCCAATACCCGCCGCGCCTTCGCGTGGATCAACGCAGGGATCGAGGCGGTGCTGGGACCCGTGCCGGGAGATGTGAAGCCGGGAACCTATCAGCCAACGCTGGGGAAAGCCGCGCCGTAAGGCTGGATTTTTCGGCTTCAGATCAGAGCAACGCCGCCGGGATGCAATTTCCCGGCGGCGTCGTGTTCCCTCTTCGGCTAAAGCATTCGCGCCAGCGCGCCACTCATCAGCATCAGCATGAGCAGACCCAGGGTGACGGTCAGCAGGTTGCGGGTACTGGGCGAGGGATTCATGCGGCCTGTCCCTGGCTCACGGGCACGGGATGAATGCTGCCCAGCGCGGCCTTGAGGTGCTTGTAGACTTCCCGTTGCAGGTCCAGGTCTTCTGGCAGCTCGTAACGAAGTTGCTCCATCGCCTGGACCAGATGCGCTCCGCCGGGGCTGCGTTCGTGATCGGGCCGCGCCCAGTCGGGCAGTTCGGGGGTCACCTTCGGGCCGCGTCTGGCGTCGTCCCAGTCGACCCACTGCTTGGGCAGATCGTAAAGGTAGCGTCCGATCCCGAACTGCACTGCGCAGCGCTTGAGTGCGTCCGAGGAAGCAGCTTTCAGCGTGCCCAGATTGCCGTCCCCTGCCTCACCGATGTCCTCGCGGGTCACGCCCAGCACGGTCAGGCGGCCCTTGACGGTGGCGGTGGCCGTGCCGGGGATCACCTCGATTTCAAAAGACCAGGCGTCGGGGCAGATAGCGTCCAGCCGGTCCTGCACTGCGCGGGCGTCCACGTAGGACAGCATCAGCGCCCGGCTGCGGTCCTTGGTGTAACTCTGGGGTTTCCACCCCACCAGATGGGACGGAAACGGGGCCTGGAGTCGTTTCTGAACATCACTGAGCTTCATGAATTTAGTCTATAACAGAATCATATTATGGTCAAGACGTAATCCGTTGGAAATTGAGGTCTGGCTGATGAAGTGCAGAGATAGCTTGAGGATCGTGCAAAAGTGCGCGCAAAATGGCCTGAGCCTTCACGGATATTTTCAATATCGGATGATAAATGAAATGATAATGATCAAAATTTTAGAGCGTAGCGTTTGCCATGAACGCGTCCATGCGCCAATCTCAACAAGGACCCCTAAAACTGCTCGTGCATCATCTACACTCCTCACCATGAGCCGCACGGCCCCCGATTCCCGCACCGCCACCATGACCCGCAAGACCGCCGAAACCGAGATCACCGTTCGTCTGGCTCTCGATTCCTCCGTGTATGACGCGCCGCACACTGGGCACGGGTTTTTTGACCATATGCTCGACGCCCTGGCCCGTCACAGTCGCCTGAGCCTGAGCGTGACGGCCACGGGCGATCTGCATATCGAACCTCACCACCTGATCGAGGACACCGGCATCACGCTGGGGCAGGCTCTGTCGCAGGCGCTGGGGGACCGTAAGGGCATCGAGCGCTACGGCAGCGCCTTCGTGCCGATGGATGAGACTCTGGCGCACGCCGTCGTGGATCTGTCGGGCCGCGCCCACCTCGCCTTCGAGCCAGAGGCGCTGGACGTGTGGGGCGACGCGGGCGGCATGACCCACTACCACCTGCGCGAATTCCTGCGCGGCTTTTGTAACCACGGCGGCGTGACCCTGCATGTGCGCCTGCTGGCCGGGCGTGAGGCCCACCATGTAATCGAGGCGGTGATCAAGGCTGTGGCCCGCGCTCTGCGTGACGCGGTGGCCGTCACGTCTGCCGAGATGCCGAGTACCAAGGGCAGTTTGTGACCTCACCCGAAGTCCTGCTACTCGATTACGGCGCGGGCAATGTTCGCAGCGCCGCTAAAGCGCTGGAACGGGCTGGAATGCGGGTCCGCGTCTCCGCTGATCCCGACGACGTGCCGCACGCCTCCGCGCTGGTGGTGCCCGGCCAGGGCCACTTCCGGCAGGTCATGCAAGCCTTCGAAACGGGCGGCTTTCACGGCCCCGTCACCGACGCGGCGCGGGCGGGCGTGCCGCTCCTCGGCATCTGCGTGGGCATGCAGATGCTCCTGAGCGATTCGGAGGAAGCGCCGGGCGTGCCGGGCCTGAATCTGATCCCCGGCACAGTCCGCAAGTTCACCGCTGCCCCCGGCCATAAGGTGCCGCAGATGGGCTGGAACGCCCTGGAACGCGTCGGCGACTCGCCGCTGCTGCGGGAGCTGAATGGCCCGGCCTATGCCTATTTCGTCCACAGTTATTACGTGCCCGCCGATGTGGCGGTGCAGCACGGCGCACTCGCTGACTATGGCGTTCCCTTCTGGGCGGCCCTCAGCGTGGGCAACCTGCACGCCACCCAGTTCCATCCGGAAAAGAGTGGCGCGGTGGGACTGGCCCTGCTGGAGCGCTTCAGGCGGAATGTTCTGGGCTAGGCTCCGCCTTCAATGACTCTTCAGCCGTCTGCTACACCCACAGGGGTCACGGCAGGCTGAGTCGGACCAGCTCGTCCCCGGTTTTAAAGGTGTACTGGCCCGGCAAAACCTCGCCCCGGACCGTCCTGAACGCGTCACCCGTGAAGGCTTCCAGCCGTTCCGCCGGAATGTCGAGGCTCAGTGTGCGCGCCTCACCCTTTTTGAGTTCAGCCCGGACAACGCCCACCGGACGGGATACCGCTTCCAGGTTTCCGGCAGGCGGCAGGCTGGCGTTGACGATGAAGGTCGCCGTGCCTGCCTTCTCGCCTGTGTTTGTCACGGTGACGCTGATCTTTACGCCGTCCGCCGTCCTCGCCGCCTGCCCGTCACTGGTGCGGAAGGTGGTGTAATCCAGCCCGAAGCCTAGTGGGTACAGCGGCAGCGGTGCGTCACCTGCCCCTTCAGGTGGGCGGTCTGCGGTCAGGCCCACTTCGCCCAGACTGCCGGGCCAGGTAAACGGCAGGCGGCCCGGAAACCCGGCGCGGCCATACAGTGCGTCGGCCAGGGCTGCGCCGCCCTCGCTGCCGGGAAGGTAGGCCATCACGAAGGCCGGGAGGCGGTTTTGCAGGTCCTCCGGCAGCAGGATCGGACGGCCCGCCATCAGCACCAGCACCACGGGTTTTCCCGTTCCCAGCAGGTCGCGCAGCAGCCCGATCTGACCAGACGGCAACGAAAGGTTGGGATTGTTGGCCTGACTCTCGGCGGCAGGAGCCTCGCCCAGCGCCACGACGATGGTGTCGGCGTTCGCGGCGGCTTTTAGCAGCGCCTCGCGTTTGCTGTCGGGCAGCGCACTGACGGTCACGCCCGCTGGAGCAGAGGCTTTCAGGGCCGTTGCCAGCGTGCTGACCTTTGGCATGTAGCTCACGTTGCCCTTGCCCACCCCCTGCCAGTTGACACTCCAGCCCCCCAGTTGAATGGCCGCGCTGTCCATCGCCGGACCCGTGACCAGCACCCGGCCTGTTTTGATCGGCAGCGCCCCATCATTTTCCAGCAGTGTGAGTGTCGCCGCTGCCGCCCGTTTCGCCAGTGCCCGCCCATTGGTGATCACGCCGCTGCCAGAGGGCCGGGCGTCCATCAGGCCCAGTTGCGCCTTGAAGGTCAGCATCCGCAGCGCCGCCTCGTCCAGCCGCTCCTGAGACACCAGACCACCCTCCACCGCTTCCTTCAGGGCCGCCTCGTACTTCTCCACATCGTTGGGAACCATGTACAGGTCAATTCCGGCGTTGACGCTGGCTGCCGTGGCACGGACCAGATCGGCGTGGGTCTTGAAGGTGTTCACCAGTCGGTCAATGTCGTTCCAGTCGCTGACCACCAGCCCCTTAAAGCCCAGTTCACTCCGCAGCAGATCGGTCAGAATGTTTTGAGAGGCATGCACTGGCACGCCGTTGACGCTGCCGCTGTTGGCCATCACCGACATGGCTCCGGCCCGGATTCCGGCCTTGAAGGGGGGCAGATACAGCTCGTGCAGCGCCCGCAGACTGATCTCGGCATTGGCGCGGTCCCGGCCCAGCCCCGGCGAGCCGTAGGCCACGAAATGCTTGAGGGTGGCGGCCACCCCACCGGATTGCAGGCCCGTCACGCTGGCCGTGATCTGATCGGCCACCAGCCACGGCGACTCTCCGAAGGTCTCGTAAAAGCGGCCCCAGCGCGGATCGCGGCCCAGATCGGCCACCGGGCTGAAATCCCAGTCCATGTTCATGGCTCGCATATCGGCGGCAGTGGCGCGGGCCAGCTCCTGCGTCAGCGCCGGGTTAAAAGCCGCGCCCAGCCCCAGGTTGTGTGGGTAGAGGATGGCCCCCGGCACGTTGTTCACGCCATGCACCGCGTCGGTGCCGAAGACCGCAGGTACACCCCCTGGCAGATTCTGACGGCCCAGCGTCTCCAGCCCGCGCAGGGCATCGGCCCAGCCGCGCGGGGTGTTGGGCTGCGGGGCGTCTCCACCGCCGTTCAGCGTCGCGCCGGGCAACAGCCGGGCAAAGACATCGCCCGCATCGGCGGCAATCGGCCCGCTTTTCCCACCTTCCAGAAAGCGGAAGAAATGCGCCATGCTGACCTGCCCGATCTTCTCATCCAGCGTCATCCCTTCCAGCACGGTGCGGGCGCGGGTTTCGGCCTCCGCTTGCGGCAGTCTGGGAACAGTCTGCGCCCCTGTCACTGCTTGTGCTCCTGCTGAGGCCACCAGCAGTGCAGCCCCGAGAAGGAATAATTTCATGCCGTCTCCACGTATTCGGCCCAGTGGAACTCGGCAGCCAGCTTGCGCCCGCTGAGGTCCTGGCAGGTCAGCGCCAGAAAGGTGCCGGTGAAGCTGAGACCGCCACAATGTTCGTCGCTCAGCAGTCCGGCGCTCAACCTGTCGCCGATTTGCTGCCATTCCTCGCCGTCCACGCTGTATTCAAACCAGAACTGCCCGCCGCTGTAGACGATTCCCAGATGCACCGGGTTGCCGTCGCCTACCGGAACTTCTTCTGGAAGCAGCTCACGATAATCGCCGTTCTCGGACTGGAGAATGGCCAGCGTGCGTCCCCGCTGCTCGTCCCGGCTCAGGCGCAGGTAGACCCAGTTGCGGGAGTCGTAATAGGCGCACACGCCCGCCATCTGCTGAAAGTCTTCCGGGTCAAAGCTGACGGCGCTGCGGAAACGGGCGTCCAGCGCTTGCAGGCGGCGGCCCACCAGCGCCAGTTGATGCCTGCTGTTCAGCGATTCGTGCCCGATGAGTTTCAGGCTGTTGCCCGTCAATTCCACGCCCATCAGATTGGCTGGCGCACGCAAGGTCATCCACTCGGAGCGCAATTCAGACCCGTCAAAGTCGTCACGGGCAGGAGCCTCCGGCCAGGGATGCGGCGACAAGGCGGGCAACTCAGCGTGAAGCTGCGGGTGGTGTCCGCCGGAACCCAGGCGCGGCCAGCCATCCTCGCCCCACACCAGCGATTGCAACGCTGTCTCGCGTCCCAGCGGACATTCGCCGTGTTTGGTGATAGGCCGCCCGCACAGATAGGCGATCACCCAATCCCCATCCGGCGTGTTGGTGAAGCTGGCATGTCCACTCTTCTGAATGGGCAGGTCCGGCGCGTCCACGGCAGTCAGAATGGGGTTGTCGGGATGCACCTCATAGGGGCCGTGCAGGTTGCGAGAGCGGGCCACGGTGACCGCGTGTTCCCAACTGGTGCCGCTCTCCGCCGTCAGCAGGTAGTACCAACCGCCTCGGCGGTACAGGTGCGGCGCTTCGGTCACGCCCAGTTCGGTGCCTCTGAAGATGACCTCGCGCGGGCCGACGAGCCGCTTTTCTTCGGGGCTGTACTCCTGCAACACGATGCCGGAAAACGAATTGCGCCCGGCCCGGTGGTCCCACAGCATGTTCACGAACCATTTGCGCCCGTCGCCGCCCTCATCCACAGATGTACTGCCTTCCGAGTCATGAAACAGGCTGGGGTCAAAGCCGCTGGAGTTCATGTAAATCGGCTCGGACCACGGCCCCTCAATGTTCTCAGCAATCGTCAGATAATTGTGGCTGTCCTTGAAGACCTCTGTGCTGCCCCAGCTCTTGACATCGGTGTAGATCAGGTGGAAGCGCTGACCGTCGTGCGACAGGGCCGGTGCCCAGACGCCACCGGAATCGGCGTTGCCGCGCATGTCCAGCAGCGTCAGGCGGTCCAGCGGTTGCGCGGCGGGCCGCCAGTTCACCAGATCGCGCGAGTGATAGATCGCCACTCCCGGATACCACTGAAAGGTGCTGGTGGTCAGATAATAGTCTTCACCCACCCGCAAAATGCTGGGATCGGGGTGAAAGCCGCGCAGCACCGGATTGGTCAGGGCTGCACTCGCCTGATGCGGAGGCTCCGGGGGTCTGGTCACGCGGGCTGCCCCTCCTGTGCGCGGACCAGGAAATCGCGGTACCACTGCCCCGACTGCTTCAGGGTGCGCGCCTGGGTCTCAAAATCCACATGCACGATGCCGAAGCGCTTGTCGTAGCCTTCCGCCCACTCAAAGTTGTCCATCAATGACCACGCAAAGTACCCGGCCATCTTCGCTCCGCCCGCCAGCGCGTCTCCCACCGCCGTGATGTGCTGCTGGAAGTAGCGGGTGCGTGCGCCGTCATGTACGGTGCCGTCGTCTTCCACGCTGTCGGGGTACGTCGCGCCGTTCTCGGTGATGTAGAGGGCCGCCGGGTTGTAGTCCTTTTGCAGCCGCAGCATCAGGTCCGTCAGGCTCTGCGGGGCCACCTCCCAGTCAAAGCCGGTGTACTCGCTGCCGGCCACATGCACCTGCCGCAGGCCCAGGAAGCCCTCGCCGGGCGCGTCCTCCACCACGTTGCGCGAGTACATGTTGACGCCCAGAAAGTCCGTCGGCGCGGCGATGATTTCCAGATCGCCCGGCAGCACCAGCCCCTGCGCCTGCGGACTGGCGGCCCCCAGCAGGTCCACGAAGTCCTGCGGGTAGTCGCGCCCGAACACCGGGTCCAGATACCAGCGGTTGGCGAAGCCGTCCTGACGATGGGCTGCCGCTTTATCCGCCTCACTGTTCACCGCCGGGTACGCTCCCGCCAGATTCAGGGTGATGCCCACCTGCGCGCCGGGCGCATTCGCCCGCACTGCCTGCACACCTAGCCCGTGCGCCAGCAGCAGATGGTGCGAGGTGGCGAAACTCTCGGCCAGATCGGTATGGCCCGGCGCGTGGATACCGTTGCCGTAGCCCAGGAACGCGGCGCACCACGGCTCGTTGATGGTGATCCAGTGCTTCACGCGGTCCCCCAGTTCGGCAGTCACTACCTCCGCGTAGTCGCCAAAGGCCAGTGCCGTGTCGCGGGCAGGCCAGCCGCCCCTGTCCTGCAACACCTGCGGCAGATCCCAGTGGTACAGCGTCGGCCACGGGGTGATGCCGCGCGCCAGCAGGCCGTCCACCAGTCGGTTGTAGAAGTCCAGCCCGGTCCGGTTGGTGGCGCCGCGTCCGTCCGGCACGATACGCGGCCACGCCACGCTGAAGCGGTAGGCGTTGACGCCCAGACTCTGGATCAGGTCAAGGTCATTCTCCAGGCGGTGGTAATGGTCACAGGCCACGTCGCCGTTCTCGCCGTTCAGAACCTTGCCGGGCGTGGCGCAGAAGGTGTCCCAGATGCTCTGGCTCCGGCCATCCTCGTGGGCCGCGCCCTCAATCTGATAACTGCTGGTGGCGACGCCCCAGATGAAGCGGGGGGGGAAACTGGTGGCATTGGGCTGGTTCATGGGAACTCCTGGGGAAGTTTGAGAAAGTGGTTCTGGACTTTACCGGCGAGAGAGGAGACAGGCGGGGCTTGCCTTCCACGGACTCCAACTGAACAGACTTGCAAAAACGATAAAATCTGATCGGATACGAGAAGGAGAGGAGCGGGTTCCGGGCGTGGATTTGGCAAATCAGGAAAGTGCCGCTTTGTTAATGAAACAGCCGGAATCTGTAGTATACGAAAGCGCTTTTGCTTCAGTCCGAACTCTTCAAAACCACCCGAGTAAAACTCAGCGGCGGCAGCGTCAAAGCTCTGCCAAGCTTGAGCGCACGCGGCGGCCTGTCGGCGTTCACGTCCGCGTCGGTCACGGTTTTGGCCCCGATCACGGTATAGCCGGGCAAGTTAAGGATCAGCGGTGTGGCGTCCGGCTGGGTGTTGATGGCAAACAGCGTCAGCAGGTTGTCCTGTTTAGAGGCGTGCAGCCATACCGCCGGGTCATCGCTCTGGACGCCGAAGGTTTGGCCCCGGTAATTCGCCAGTTCGCGGAAGGCGGCGTAGGACATGCGGGGAAAACCGGCGTCGTCCAGCAGGCCATGATTGCCCGTCGCCATCAGGGAAAAGTAGGGATTGAAGACCGCGCCGGATTCCGACATCCGCAGCGCCGCCTCCGCCGCCCACAGGCCGCCCACCGCGTCCGAGAGGTGGGTGGCCCGGTCCGATCGGTAGGACTGCGCGTATTCAGTCACGCCCTGCGCCAGCATTTTGCCCTGCCCCTTCGGATTGGTGGCTGGGTCTGCCCACAGCTTTTTGACGCGCTCCACGGTGTCCGTCACCCTGCCGATGCTGGCAAAAGCTTGCGCGTCGCTGCCGTCGCCATTGGAGGGGTACAGGTGCCACGTCACCAGATCGAAGGCGTCGCCGCATTCCTTGATCACTGCGTCCAGAAACGCGCCAGGGTTGCTGACGGCTGGCCCGGCAATCTTCGCCTGCGGATCAACCTTCAAGATGGCGGCTTTCTGTGCCCGCACCACGCCGCAGTATTTCTGGGGCGTCCAGCTCGGGTCACTGCGGTTGGTGGCGTACAGGTCCGGCTCGTTGCCGATCTCGTAGTACGCGACGTTCAGGCCCAGGCCCCGCGCCATTCTGACCATCTCGGCAGCGTCTTCGGGGGTATTCTTTGCCTCCTCGCCGCTCCGGTTGCCCGCATCACGGGAAAAGACGCGGGTTTGCAACATCAGCGGGGGCTGACCCAGCAGCGTCCACATGGATTTCAGCGTTTCCATCGCCGCAGGCGTGCGGTTCTGCTCGTCGCCGATGTTGCCGCCGGGCCAGCGCAGGGCAGCGGGTTTCAGGGCATTCAGCTCTGCCGTGGCCTCGATCACCGGCATCCAGTTGCCCAGGTTAAAGGCGCTGACGCTGGCAGGCAGAATCGTTTTTGATGCTGCGCCGGACGGCGTAACGGTGGCGGCCTGCGCAGAGAGCAGCAGACCGAGACCCAGGATCAGAGTCTTTCTCACCCTCAGTCCTTGACCGCGCCGCTGGTCAGGCCCGAAATCACCTGACGGCTGGCGAACAGGAAGATGATCAGCAGCGGAATCACGGTCAGCACCACCATCATCAGCGTTGCGCCCCAGTCGGCGTTGACGTTTGTTGCGCCGCCAGTAATCTTTCGCAGCGACAGCGGCAGGGTCATGGTGCTGTCCTCACTGAGGCGCATGATCAGCGCGCCCTTGAAGTTGTTCCACGATCCCACGAAGGTCACGATGCCCAGCGTCGCCAGAATCGGGCGGATCAGCGGGACCACCACTTTCATGAAGATGCCGAATTCGCTGGCCCCGTCCAGCCGCGCAGCCTCAATGAGGGACTTGGGCAGCGCCGAGACGATGTACTGGCGCATCAGGAAGATGCCGAAGGCGTTGGCCATGCCCGGCACCCACAGCGCGCGTGGCGTGCCGATCCAGTGCAGGAAGTTGTTCATCACCAGAAAACTGGGAATGTCCATCACCAGCGGCGGAATCAGCATGGTGATCAGAATGAAGCCGAACAGGTACTGCTTGCCCTTGAAGTCGTACATGGCAAACGCGAAACCCGCCAGCGAGCAGAAGAACAGCGTGGTCACGGTGGACAGCGCCGCGATGTACAGCGAGTTCCAGAACTGGCGCAGGGCGAAGTTGTCGGTGGCCGTCATCATCTTCTGAAAGTTGCCGACCAGCGCGTCCCCGAACCACAGGTGCGGCGGCACGGTGAAGATCTGGGCACTGGGCAGCGAGGACCACACGAACATCAGGTAAAACGGCACCAGCGACAGGAAGCAGGCGACGCCCACGAAAAGCCACAGGCCCGCGCGCCCGAACGAGAAGCGGGATTTTTGCCGGGGTGGACGGGGTGTGGCGATAGGGGTTTCAAGCGGTTGAGTGGTCACTGGCGGCCTCCGCCCCGTGAAAACAGGTAGTTGTTGATCATGCTCAGCACGAAGATCGCCAGGAACAGCAGCCAAGCCATCGCCGAGCCGTAACCCATATCCAGGTCACGGAAGGCGACATTAAAGATGTGCATGGCCGAGGTCAGTGCCGCACCGCCACTGCCGCCCGCCTGACCCACCATGATGAACGGTTCCTCAAACAGTTGCATGTTGCCCACGATGGTGAGGGTGAAGGCGTAGAACATCATCGGTTTCAGCAGCGGCAGCGTGATGTAGAAGAATTTCTGCACCTTGCTCGCGCCGTCCACCGTGGCGGCCTCGTAGACGTCCTCGCTGATGGCCTGGAGGCCGCTCAGGTACAGAATGACGTTCCAGCCCACGTAGCGCCAGAACACCACCACGGCCACCGACACCGGCACCAGATCTGGCTGCGCCAGCCAGCGCACCGGCCCCAGCCCCACCACCGACAGGGCGTAATTCAGCAGCCCCAGGTTCTCGGAATACAGCATCCCGAAGACAATCGTGATCGCCACGGCGTTGGTGATGTACGGTAGAAACAGGATGGTGCTGATGCCGCTCTGCCACTTGCGCAGCGACTGGTTGATCACGAAGGCCAGCGGCAGCGCGATCAGGTGCTGCGGCACCCCCGAAAGCAGCCCGATCCAGACTGTGATCTTCAGCGAGACCCAGAACTGGTCCGGTGCGCCGAGTGCGAGCTTGAAGTTGTCCCAGCCCACGTATTGCCAGTTGCCCAGCCCGTCCAGCGGGTTCCACAGGTGAAAGGCCAGGAACAGGCTGAAGCCCAGCGGAAACAGCCCGAAGATCAGAAACAGAATGAAAAATGGGCTGACGAACATGTACGGCGCGGCGCGCTGCTGAAAGCGGTCATAGCTCCAGCGGCGGCGTGGGCGGCTGGTGGGCAGGGGCACTCGTTCTTGCATGGGGGTCATCCTTCGCGCCGTGCGCCAGGGGCGGCGCTGTTAGAAAAACAGTGCTGTGAGAGCAGCAGCGCTGGTAAAGCGGCACCCTGTAGGAATGGGAACGGGTGGCAATGGGAACGGGGGAGCTGCCTTTCTCGCTCCCCCGGACGGTCATGACATTCGGGTCAGGCCAGCCAGACTCAGCGGGCGCGGCGCAGGATCTGGGTGCGGGCGTCGGTCAGGGCCTGCTTGATGTCCTTGCCCTGCTCCAGCACGTTGGTCAGCTCGGTGTTCACGATCTGATCGGCCACCGAGTCGTACTTGTTCACGTCAATAGGCTGGGTCTTGCGGGCGGCGTCGCGCCACAGCACGCGGGCCTTCTGGTTGCCCAGGAACGGCACGCCCTGGCTGAAGATGTTGTCGTTCTGCGCGGTCAGCAGCGCCGGGAACGCGCCGTTGATGGTGAAGGCCGCGAGTTGCTGGGACTTGTCCATGGTCATGAACTTGATGAACTCCCAGGCCCACTGCTTGTTCTTGGCGGCGGTGGGAATGGCGTAGAACGAGCCACCCCACGAGGCGTAACCGCCTTCCGGCAGGTTTTCCACGCGCCACAGGCCCTTGGTGTCGGGGGCCATGTAGCTTTCCAGCGAGCCGGTCAGCCACGCGCCGCTGAACTGCGAGGCCACGGTGCCCTTCTTGAAGGCGTCGTACCACTCGTTGCTCCACTCGCCGATCTTGGCGTCCAGCCCCTCGGTGCGCACCTGCTTGGCCAGCGTGAAGGCGCGCAGGAAGCGGGCGTTGTCCGGGCCGACGAGCAGGTTGTTCTTGCTGTCAAAATAAATGCCCTCGCCGGCCTTGAGGTTGGTGCGGCTGACCACGCCGTAGATGCTCTGCGCGGTGTTGATCAGCGAGGCCCCGGTCTTGGCCTTGATGACCTTGCCCGCTGCGAGATAGCTTTCCCAGCTCTTGTTGAGCTGTGCGGGATCGACTCCGGCCTTGTCCAGCACGTCCTTGCGGTACAGCAGCGTGCCGGGGCCGATGTCGGTGGGCATGGCGATAAAGCGCTTGTCAGCGCTGGTGGCCTGCGCCACCGTGAACGGCGTGAACAGCTTCTTGTACTGCTCGGCGTTGTAGGGGGCCTTGTTCAGGTCTTCCAGACCCTTGCCCTCGGCAAACTTGCCCACGTAGCCGATTTCCACGGCCATCACGTCGGGCAGGCCCTGTCCGGTGGCCAGCGCAGTGGTCATGGCGTTGTGGTGATCGGCGAATTCCTGCGCCACCAGCTTGATGGTGATGTTGGGGTGCAGCTTGTTCCAGGCGGGCAGCACGGCCTTGATCGAGGTGTCCAGGCTGGGGAAGGCGGCGACCGTGATGGTGACCTTGTCCTGGGCGTGGGCAGTACCGGCAAGCAGGGCGGAAACAAGGGCGAACATGGCGATTTTCTTCATGGGAGACCTCCAGGGGTCAGAGTTGAAAGCGCTTTCAAGGTGGGCATAAAACGGGGCGATGCAGGGATCAGGAACTGTCGTGCATCAGCAGACCTCCTGCGGTAAGCGGATGAGGCACTGGCCCGGTGGATTCGCGGACGATCAGCCGGGGAACGTAGGGCGTCATGTGGGGTAAGTCTCCAGCCAGCAGGCTCAGCACCGTCTCGGCGGCCTGCTGGCCCAGCTCGTTGACCGCCTGATGCACGGTGGTCAGCGGCGGCGTGGTGTAGCGCGAGGAAAACAGATCGTCGAAGCCGGTCAGTGAAACGTCCTCGGGTACGCGCATGCCCCGGCGGTACAGGGCCAGCCGCGCGCCCAGGGCCATCTGGTCATTGGCGCAGACCAGCGCGCTGAACGGCACCCCCGAGCGCAGCAGGTCACTGGCCTCCTGCTCCCCGCTGGCCTCGGTGTAATCGCCGCGCCGCATCAGTGTGGGGCGCAGGGGCAGGCCGAGTTCCCGCATGGCCTCTTCAAAGCCCTCGCGCCGCTCGACGGCGTCCTGCTGCGTTTCCAGGCCGGAAATATAGGCCACTTCGCGGTGGCCCAGTTCGGCCAGATGCCGCACCACCTGCCGGATGCCCTCGCGGTTGTCGATCAACACACAGCGCTCGGTCAGGCCCAGCACGTTGCGGCCCACCGCCACCAGCGGCACCCGCTCAGCCACCTGTTGCAGCGCCTCGTCCTCGATCACCCCGCCCAGCACGATCATGGCGTCCACCCGGCGGCGCATCAGCAGATCCAGCGCCTGCTGTTCCTGCTCGGCCTGCCAGTGGCCGCTGACCACCAGTGGGTAGTACAGGCTGCCCTCCAGGCCGCGCTCGATGCCGGCCAGCGTCTCGCCGTAAAACGGGCTGCTGATGTTCTGGGTCAGCACCCCCACCGAGAAACTCCGCCCATTCGCCAGCGCCTGCGCCTGCACGTTTGGGGTGAAATTCAGGCGCTGGATGACCGCCTCCACCCGTTCACGCTTGTCCGGCGTGACATTGGCGGTGCCGTTGAGTATGCGCGACACGGTGCTGGGTGAGACACCCGCTTCCCGCGCCACGTGCATCAGCGTGACGGTGACAGACATAAGACAGCTCCTGGCAGGCACAGTCGCCTGCTCGTGAATCCAGATTAAGACTTGTTGAACAATATGAGCTTAGATGATTTTGAAAGCGCTGTCAAGAGCAGGCCGATCAGGTCCGTGGATGGCGATCTGAAGTGCGAGCGAGGCTGACATTGCCTCCGCCAGATCAGCTTGCCGAGGTTCTGCGCGCCACATGAAGTGCTTCGGAAACCGACTGTTTCAATTCTGATGGACCCGGTTCTAGAGCATTTGACGGAAAAGATGCATCGTCCTGAGTGAAGCTGGAGTGTCTGGGTACGATCTTCGGAACGCCTCAGCTTCGCCCAGTTCAACAACTATTCCGACAAATGCTCTAGTTCAGCTCAGCCGCTTCTCGGCGTCGTGCTGGACGAGTGCAAAGAGACCGGCGAGTCATATGCCGGAGCTGCATTGTCAGCGTGTCCGTTCCTTCTCGCTGTGCGGAACCGTTGTGGCCTCTGATTTCGTCTTGCCAAGCGTGTCTTTCTCTCCACCCGGCGAATGACGCAGCGTGGGCCAGCGCCGGGCCATCAGCAGGTACAGGCCATAAGCCCAGGCGGTGGAGGCCAGAAAACCCACGATCACGTCGGTGGGATAATGCACGCCCAGGTAGTTGCGACTGGCGGCCAGCAGCACGCCCCAGAATACGCCCAGCACCGCCACCGGCCAGCCCAGCCGCGAGCGCCAGAAGATCAGCCCCAGCGCGATCCCGAAGGCCGCGTTCGCCATCGCGTGGCCGCTGGGGAAACTGAAGCCCGATTCCACCAGCACCGCCCCCAGTTCATCCGGGCGCGGGCGCTGAAAGATCAGCTTGGCCAGCAGATTGAGCAGCGCTGCCCCGGACAGGGCGAAGACCAGATACCACGCGTGGACGCGTGCGCCCGCCCGTGCCAGCAGCAGCGCGACGGCCAGTGTGATGAGAGGCAGCACCCGCACCCCACCGATCACCGCCAGTGCCAGCGCGACAGAGGTCAGCGTCGGCGTGCGGTGCGCGCGGTACCACTCCAGAATCGCAGTGTCCCAGGCAAAGCCGCCGTCGCGGAACACGTCTTCGGTCAACGAGGCGATCAGCACCAGCGGCAGCAGCACGCCCAGCAGCAGCAGCAACAGGCCGCGCCAGTGGCCCTTGACGAACGTCACGATTTCATGGAGCAGGTTGGAGAACACGGCCCCATTACACCCTGTCCACCGTCATCTGCGCGCTTGGCGGATGCTTAACGCTCCGGCGCTAGGCCATACCATGCAGCCCCCATGCGCCACCTGCCGGATGTGTGGCGTGGCCTCTGCGGCGCACCATAGGTCTATCAGCGCTGGACCCACGGATGCCGCCCCCGGCAGCCAGCGCCCCCAGGACACACCATGCATTTTGATCTCCAACGCAGCCAGCAGCGCGTCCAGGCGTTCCAGCAGGAAGCCGCACGGGACCGACTGGCCCGCGAAACCCGCCCGCCGCAGTTGCCCCGCCCGCGCCCGCAGTTCCTCGCCCTTCTGCGCCGGTTGCGCCCCGCGTGATCGTCCGTTCAGCGCAGACCAGACGCCGCCCCCTTCAGTGACGAAGTGGGCGGCGTTCGTTATCAGCGCAGTCATTCAGCAGAACGTAAGAGAGCCGTGCAGACTTTATGGCTGCGCGGCCCTCTCGTCTCTAAAGGTCTAGTAGAGCGTTCCCCCGGTACTGGCGTACACGTTCCCGGTCATGTAGCTCGACTCCTGCGAGGCCAGCAGCACGTACAGCGGCGCGATCTCGGCGGGCTGTCCGGGGCGGCCCAGCGGAGTCTGCTCGCCGAAGGTGGGAATCTTGTCCTGTGGCTGTCCGCCGCTGGGTTGCAAGGCCGTCCAGTACGGGCCGGGGGCCACGGCGTTCACGCGAATCCCTTTCTCAGCCACCTGCTTGGCGAGGCCGCCCGTGAAATTGGCGATGGCGGCCTTGGTCATGGCGTAGTCCAGCAGGTTCCTGGACGGCTGGGTGGCCTGAATCGAGGTCGTATTGATGATGGTGGACCCCGGCTTCAGGTGCGGCAGCGCCGCCTGCGTGATCCAGAACATGGCGTAGATGTTGGTCTTCATGGTGTCGTCGAACTGCTCGGTGGTGATGTCGGCAATATCGTCCACCGCCGTCTGCTTGCCCGCGTTGCTGACCAGAATGTCCAGCCCGCCCAGGCCGTCCACGGCTTTCTGGACCAGTTCCTTGCAGAACGCCTCGTCCCTGAGGTCACCGGGAATGACCACCGCTTTTTGCCCGGCGGCCTCGATCAGTTTGATGACTTCCTCGGCGTCAGAGTCCTCTACCTTCAGGTAGTTCAGCGCCACGTCTGCGCCTTCCCGCGCAAACGCGATGGCGACGGCCCGTCCGATCCCCGAGTCGGCCCCGGTGATCAGCGCCTTGCGGCCCTTCAGGCGGCCAAAGCCCACGTAGCTGTCCTCGCCGTGGTCCGGGGTGGGGTCCATTTTCTCGGCCAGTCCCGGCGCGTTCTGCGGCTGTTTGGGAAAGGGCGGGCGCGGGTACTGGGTCTGGGGATCGCGCATCTCGTACTGGTTCTTCACGGGGGGGTTGCTGTCCTTGGTCATGCCCGCAAGTCTTGTCGCCGCTGTGGTGCCAGAACCCACCCTCCCACACACTTGAAAGGTTGCCTCAAGAGACGGTGGGCAGACGCTGAATCCCCGATTCGGATGGCCAGCCTATAGGACTGTTAGCTCAGCGGCACCCGGCTGGCCTCTCGCTGAACCAGGAAATCCTTGACGCTCTGCGCCGCCCGCGCGTTCATCCCCGGCACGGCGGCGATCTGCGCGACAGGGGCGGCGGCCAGGTCTTCCAGACTGGAGAACTCCTCCAGCAGCGCGTCGCGCCGTTTCTGGCCGATGCCCGGCAGGTCGTCGAACACGCTGCGGAGCATGTCCTGACCGCGCAATTTGCGGTGGTACGTGATCGCGTACTGGTGAACCTCGTCGCGCACCGCGATCAGGATTCTCAGCGCCGGGTGCGTTTGCAACAGCAGCATTTCGCGGTTAACACCCACCTCGGTTCCCGTCTCCAGCCACCACTGCGCCCCGTAGCGCCCTGGCAGAATGATGGTTTCCTCGCGCTTGGCGAGGCCCACCACCGGCACCTGGATGTTGGCGTCCTTCAGCGCGTCCAGTGCGGCGTTGACCTGCCCGCGCCCCCCGTCGATCACGATCAGATCGGGCAGCGGCAATTTGTCCGCCAGACTGCCCGTGAAGCGGCGATGCACCGTCTGCTTCATGGCGGTGTAATCGTCCGGGTGGTCCAGACCCTTGACCTTGAAACGGCGGTGTTCCCCGCGCCGCGCCCGTCCGCCCTCGAAGACCACCATGCCCGAGACGATGTTGGTGCCGAACAGGTTGGAGTTGTCGTAGCCCTCGATGCGCCACGGACGGTCCGGCAGCGCCAGCATCTCGCGCAGGGCGTCCAGGCCCGGATGGTCGCCGCGTCGCTCCAGCACCGCCAGTTCTGAGTCCAGCCCGTTGACCGCGTTGCGCTGGGCCATCTCGATCAGGTCCACCTTGTCGCCGCGCTTGGGTGTCCGCATGGCAGTCTTGCGCCCGGCCTTCTCGCTCAGGAATTCGGACCACAGCGGCGCGTCCTCGAACTCGGCAGGCAGCAGAATCAGCGGCGGAACATGCGTCGCCTGGGTGTAGTAGTCCTGCACGAAGGCACCCACGATCTCGCCGGGGGTGCCTTCCTCGGCATTGGTCAGGAAGCGTTTGTCGCGCCCCACCACGCGCCCGCCGCGCATGCGGAACAGTTGCACCATCGCGTATTCCCCGGCCTGCGCCACCCCCAGGAAATCCAGGTCAGTCTCGTCGCTGACAAAGGCGTGCTGCTCGGTGCCGAACAGTTTCTGCACGGCCAGCACGCGGTCCCGCACACGGGCGGCCTGCTCGAAATCCTGGCCCTGCGCGGCCACCTTCATGTCTTCCTTCAGGCGGGTAATGACGGCGGCGGCGCGGCCCTCCAGCAGCGATTTCACGTCGTCCACCACGCGGGCGTATTCCAGCGGATCGGCCCGGTCCACGCACGGCCCCAGGCAGCGCCCCATGTGAAAATTCAGGCAGGGGCGCGGCTTTTTCTGCATCGGCAGTCCGCTGTTCTTGCGCAGCGGAAACATGGTGTCGATCAGGTTCTTGACCCGCCGCACCGCCGAGGAATCCGGGTACGGTCCGTAATAGCTGCCGCCGTCCTTCAGCACCCGCCGCGTCACGATCAGCATCGGGAATTTCTCGTTGGTCAGCTTCAGGAAGGGGTAGTGCTTGTCGTCCTTCAGCGTCACGTTGTAGTGCGGGCGGTGCTGCTTGATCAGGTTGGCTTCCAGAACCAGCGCCTCGACCTCGTTGCGGGCGGTAATAAATTCCAGCGACTCGGCCAGCGAGGTGAATTTGCCGCTCTTGCCCCCGGCCTTGAAATGCTGTCCCACCCGGCTGCGAATGTTGTTGGCCTTGCCAATGTAAATCGGCACGCCCCCCTTGCGGAAGAGATACACGCCGGGGGTGGTGGGCAGCACGGGCAGATCGTCGAAATGCACGTCCCCAGCATAGGGGAGAGGCGGTCCGCGCACCGTGACAGGAGTTTCCGAGAATCTTGAGCGACCGTGCTGGCATGTCAACCGTGGGGCAGGCCAAAGTCTGCGCCCACGCGCGGCCTAAACTGTTCTCTGATGTCCGCTCCGCCCCCCGCCCCACTCGTGACCCTGACCGTCAACCGTTTTGCGCCCTCCGATCTGCGCGCGGGAATGCGGCGCATGGCGACGGACCACACCCACCTGCGCGGGCTGCCGGGCCTCGATTTTTACCGCCTGCTGGGCACCGGGCAGGGCGCGAAACTCTCGCTGAGCGTGGATCTGCACCGCTGGGGGCGTTTCGCGGTGTGGCAGTCGCGCGCCGCTTTCGAGCTGTTCGAGGACAGCCCCTGGCGTCAGCAGGAGCGGGAAGCCGTGGCCGACACTGTGACCCTGCTGCTGCGTCCCCTGCGCTGGCATGGACAATGGGCCGGACAGGAACCCTTCGGCCCTGCCGTCTCACGCCACCCCTCCGGCGAATTCCCCGTCGCGGTCCTGACCCGCGCCGTCATTCGCCCGACTCGATTGGCGGCCTTCTGGCGCGCGGTGCCGGGCACGCAGGAATTTCTGCCGGATCAGCCCGGCCTGATCTCCGCGCTGGGGCTGGGCGAGTGGCCGGTGGTGCAGCAGGCCACCTTCAGCGTCTGGCAGGACCAGGCGAGCATGCGTGCCTACGCGTATCAGGGCGGCGCGCACCGACACGCCATTGCCCGCACCCGCCAGGAAAACTGGTACAGCGAGGAACTGTTCGCCCGCTTCGAGGTGCAGCAGGTCCGGGGCGTGTGGGAAGGGCTGCCGTCCGGGTCGTCCTGACTGGCTACACTCCTGCGGTGACCATCTCTCGCCTTTTTTTAGCCCGTCACGGGCAGACCACCGGAAACGTCGCGGGCGTGCTGCGCGGCGCGGACAGCCAGCACGACGAACTGACCGCCGAGGGCCACGCTCAGGCTCAGGCGTTGGCCTGCAAACTTGCTGCTCTGGATCTCGATTCTCCCCGTGTCTATGCCAGTACCTATACCCGCACCCAGCAGACCGCCGCACCCGCTGCCGAGCTGTTGGGCGTGCCTGTGACCGTACTGGACGGCATTCAGGAGATCGATCCGGGCGACTGGCGCGGGCGGCCTTACAGCGATCTGAAGACTGGATTCGGCGAACTCATCGGCCCAGGCGACAGCATTTCCTTTCCTGGCGGCGAGAGTCAGCGCGACGTGGCGGACCGGTTCGAGGCGGCCCTTCAATCCGTCCTGAACCTGCCCGGCACGCCCATCATCGTTTCACACGGCGGCGCGTTGACCTCGGTCCTGATTCGCCTGCTGCGTGTCCCGGTGGTGGAAAGCTGGCGTTCAGACCGTTTCGCACAGGCCAATGCGGAGTTGACGGAACTGATCCAGGGACCTGACGGGTGGCAGATCAAACCTCAGAACGAAAAGTAGGAAGGAATCTTAATTTCACGAGCAAGACATATCGTGAATCTTTTCACTTACTAATCCATGTATGTGGAACAGTTGCTTCCAGACCTCAAGCCTCCCGCAAGACCCTTTCGTAGGCTTCCAGATACTGCGGCACGATCAGGGCGGGGGAGAATCGGGTGACCGCCGCCTGCCGCGCTGCCGCGCCCATGCTCAGGTACAGCTCGCGGTCCCGCAGCACCCGCAGCGCCGCGTCGGCCATGCCGTCCACATCTCCCACCGGGCAAAGGAAGCCGGTCACGCCGTCCTCGACGACTTCGGGAATGCCCCCGGCGCGGGCGGCCACCACCGGCACCTCGCAGCTCATGGCTTCGAGCGCGGCCAGGCCGAAACTCTCGTTGCTGCTGGGCAGCAGGAACAGGTCGCTGATGCCCAGCACAGTTTCCACGTCGGGGAATGATCCCAGGAAATGCGTCCTGCCGATCACCCCGAGTTGCTGGGCCAGTTCAAAGGCGCGCGGGCGATCCGGGCCGTCGCCGATCATCAGCAGCCGGGCGGGCAGTTCAGAGGCCACGCGGGCGAAGATCTGCACCACGTCCTCCACCCGCTTGACCGGACGGAAGTTGCTGACATGCACCAGCAGCGCCTCCTCCGGGTGGGCGAAGCGCAGGCGGACCTCGGGGTCGGTGATGCGCCGGAAGCGCCCGCTGTCCACGAAGTTATGGATCACCTCGATCTCGCGGTCAATTCCGAAGACTTCAGCGGTCTGCTCGGCCAGAAACTGAGACACGGCGGTCACATGGTCACTGCGCTCGATGGCGTGGCGGGTGGTGTGCCTGAAGGCGGGTTCCGCCCCCACCAGCGTCACGTCGGTGCCGTGCAGCGTGGTCAGCACCCGCCCCTTGCCGACGATGGCGCGCGCATGGATGGCCGCCGTCGCGTGTGGAATGGCGTAGTGGGCGTGCGCCAGCTCCACACCGTATTCCAGCATCACTTCCGTCAGGGTGTTGGCGGCGGCCAGTTCCGGGTACGGCTGCTCGAATAACGCGTAGGCGAAACCGCTGACCTGATGAAAGTATGGCCCGTGCATCCCGCCCTGCCCCGACAGCCGGAAGGGTTGTGCCGAGCCGACGAAATGCACCTCATGCCCGGCCCGCGCCACCTTGAGACCCAGTTCGGTGGCAACAACGCCGGAGCCGCCCGCGCTGGCATGACACAGGACGGCGACTTTCACTGGCTTGGTCCCGGTTTACAAGGTGTGGAGAGGGTTGCACTCACGGCCCGAAGAATTTGAACGGCTGGCAAGTCTGTCACGGCTGGGAAGTATAGTGCCGCCGCCCGCCCCTCACTGTCGGAAATCACCTTCATGTCGAGCGGGTCATTCAGGCCGAACCTACCCCCTCCTCCCTCCCCCAACGGCGGGAGATACGCGAGAAACAGTACAGAAATTGAGATGAGTGTGGCCTGAGAATACATGAATGATCGCTGTTCTCACGGATTCCACCTGTGACCTGCCCCCCCAGCAGGCCCACAAACTTGGTATCCACATTCTGCCGTTGACCGTTCAGATCGAGGAGCGGGCATTGCTCGACTGGCAGGAAATCGACCCTGACGCGGTCTACAGCCACATGAAGGCGGGCGGCACGGCCAGCACCGCCCCGGTGGCCGTGGCCGCCTTCGCCGCGCGTTACCGCGAACTGCTGGACACCCACGACGAGGTGGTCAGTGTTCACCTGTCGGGCAAGCTCTCGGAGACCGTGGAACATGCCCGGCAGGCCGCAGCACTGCTGAATCTGGAACGGCGCATTCATGTGGTAGACAGCGGTCTGGCCTCCACACCCCTGGCCGAGGCGGTGCTGGCTGCCCGCGCGGCCCTGCTCAGCGGCGGTGATCCGGCTAGCGCGGTTCGGGCTGCCGAAGCCGTGCGCGCCCAGCTTCACGCCGAATTCAGTGTACCGTCGCTGGACTACCTGCGCCGGGGAGGACGGATTGGCCGTGTTCAGGCCCTCTTCGGCAACATGCTGGGCCTGCGCCCGATCCTGGGGTTCGAGGGCGGTGAGTTGAAGGCCCTGCGGCGTTGCAAGGTGGACCATGCCACCGATGACATGCTGGACGGCCTGCGCCAACGCTTTGGCAACGAAGCCCTGTGTGTCTCGGTGATTCATGCCGGGCGTGACAGTGGCCGCATGCAGGCGCTGCGCCATGCCGTGACCAGCAGCGGTCTGAATGTCAGGAGCGCCCGCATGCATCTGATGGGTCCGGCCATCGGCGCGCATGTGGGGCCGGGAACCTTTGGATTTATGGCGCGGCCAGCCTGATGGGTTGTGGGCTGTAGGTTGTGGGGAGTAGGAAAAGATGAAGGGACGCGGCGAAGATTACGCCGCGTCCCTTTTTACGAGCCATCCTAAACCGTCAGGCCGTCCGCCTCCAGCTTCTCCAGATAGGCTGCGCCGCCCTCTACCTCGGTCTTAAAGCCTGATGCCTGTCCGAAAACCAGCGTTTCGGCCAGCGTCTCGGACATCAGGTAGTCCTGCCACGCCTCGGCAGCGGCGCGGGCCTCGCCTTCCAGTTCCAGATGCAGCGTGATGCGGTCCTGCACCTCGAATCCGGCCTTTTTGCGCCCGTCCTGGATGCCGCGCACCAGATCGCGGGCCAGCCCCTCCAGCTCCAGCTCACGGGTCAGGGTGGTGTCGAAGGCCACCAGATACCCGGCCTCCTCCTGAGCGGCGTAGCCTTCGGGAGATTTGGCATCCACCAGCACCTCGTCCGGCCCCAGCTCGAAGCGTTCGCCCGTGGGCGCAAGCACCTCGAATTGCTTGCCGTCCCGCACCGCCCGCGCGATCTCGGAGGCGTCCGCCGCTGCCAGGGCTGCACGCACCTGCGGCACCGCCTTGCCAAATTTCTTGCCCAGCAACTGAAGGTTAGGGCGCAGGGCGTAGCTGACCAGTTCGGCGTACTGATCCAGGAGTTCCACCTCCTTGACGTTCAGTTCCTCTCTGATCTGCTCACCGAAACGTCCCAACGCCGCCGTCATCTCCGGCGTGCGGGCGCGCAGCATCACGCGTGGCAGGGGCTGACGCTGGCGCATACCGCTCCTGGCGCGCACCGCCCGGCCCAGGCTGACCACCCGCAGCACGGCGTCCATCTCGCCCACCAGCGACGGCGCGGCCAGGGCCTCGTCCACCACCGGCCAGGGTGAGAGATGCACGCTTTCTGGCGCGCTGTCGTCCACACTCCGCACCAGATTCTGATACAGCGTCTCGGCCAGGAAGGGCGTGAACGGCGCGGTCAGTTGCGTGACCGTGACCAGCGCGTAATGCAGCGTGGAATAGGCACTCAGATCCACCTGTCCATCGCCGCTCCAGAAGCGCCTGCGGTTGCGGCGCACGTACCAGTTGCTCAGGTCCTCGGTCACGAAGTCCTGCAAAGCCCGGCTCGATCCGGTGGGATCGTAGTTTTCCAGCCGCTCGGTCACGGTCTCGATCAGCGCCTGCACCTTCGCCAGCAGCCAGCGGTCCACTTCCGGGCGGTCTTCCAGCGGCGGCGCGGCCCGCAGGTCCGGTTTGTCCAGATTGGCGTACAGCACGAAGAAGCTGTAGGTGTTCCACAGCGTCAGGAAGTAGCTGCGGAACGCCTCGCCCACCAGATTCATCCCAAAGCGGCGGCTCAGCTCAGGCGGCGCGGACACGTACATGTACCAGCGCGCGGCGTCGGCCCCGTACTGCTCGAACACTTCCCAGGGGTCCACGATGTTGCCCTTGCTCTTGGACATCTTGAAGCCCTTCTCGTCCAGGATGTGACCGGAGCAGATCACCGACTTGTAGGCCACCGAATCGAAGACCATCGTGCCGATCTGGTGCAGGCTGTTGAACCACCCGCGCGTTTGATCGATGGCCTCCGCGATGTAGTCGGCAGGAAAGCCGCCGTTCTCGAATTTCGCCCTGTTCTCGAACGGATAGTGATGCTGCGCGAACGGCATGGAACCGCTGTCGTACCACACGTCCATCACGTAGGGCACGCGCTTATAGGTCTCACCGTCCAGCTCGAAGGTGATGTCGTCCACGAAGGGGCGGTGAGGGTCAAAGTCCGGCCCGGTCAGCTCTGGCCGTCCGCTGAGTTCCGCCAGTTCGGCGTAGCTGCCCACAACTTTGTATTTGCCGCCGTCCGCCGTTTCCCAGATCGGCAGCGGCGTGCCCCAGTAGCGGTTGCGCGACAGGTTCCAGTCGATCAGGTTTTCCAGCCAGCCGCCGTAGCGCCCGTTCTTGATGTGCGGCGGGTGCCAGTCGATGGTCTGGTTCAACTCGATCAGCCGCTCTTTCATGGAGGTGTTGTTCAGATACCAGCTCTCGGTGGCGTAGTACATCAGCGGCGTGCCGCAGCGCCAGCAGTGCGGGTACGAGTGCATGAAATTCTTGTCGCGCCACATCAGGCTGCGCGCCTTGAGGTCACGGATGATGTCCTGGTTGGCGTCGCGGAAGAACACGCCCTTCCAACCGTTTTTTCCTTCTGGCCCGTAACGGTGTTTCCCTTCCGGGTCCACGCCCACGATCACCGGGAAGCCGTAATTCTTTGCCAGCCGCATGTCGTCCTCACCGAAGGCCGGGGCAGTGTGGACGATGCCGGTGCCGTCGCTGTCGGAAACATAAGTATCCAGGCCACTCATCCAGATGGGTGCGCCGTCGCCCTCAGTCTCATACGCCTCGGTATAAAGAGGTTCGTAGCTCAGCCGGTCCAGTTCCGTCCCTTTAAACGACCTCACCACTTCCGCGCCCTCGCCCAGCACCTCGTCCAGCAGCGTGCGGGCCAGGATCAGCACCTTGCCGTCCTTGTCCCTGGCGGCTACGTACTCGAACTCCGGGTGGATGGCGACGCCCACGTTGTAGGGCAGCGTCCACGGCGTCGTCGTCCAGACCAGAAACGCCGCGCCCGCCTCCAGCCCCAGCTTTTCCGGCTGTTTCAAATCAAAGGTGATGTAAACGCTGGGGTCCTGGATGTCCTTATAGCCTTCGCTGACCTCGGCATTGCTCAAAGTGGTGCCGTCTTTCGGGCAGTAAGGCGCGACGCGGAAGCCCCGGTACAGCAGTCCTTTCTTCTCCAGCTCGGCCACACTCCACCACACCGACTCGATGTAGTCCTTGTGCAGCGTCATGTAGGCGTCGTCCAGATCCACCCAGTAGCCCATGCGCTCGGTAAACCTGCGCCAGTCGGCCTCGTACACGAACACGCTCTGGCGGCATTCGGCGTTGAATTTGTCGATCCCGTACGCCTCCACCTCGCGCTTGGAATTCAGCCCCAGCTTCTTCTCGACGCCGATTTCCACGGGCAGGCCGTGGGTGTCCCAGCCCGCCTTGCGCGGCACATGGTAGCCCTGCATGGTCTTGAAGCGCGGAAACAGGTCCTTGAAACTGCGCGCCTGAACGTGGTGGATGCCCGGCTGACCGTTGGCGGTGGGCGGCCCCTCGTAGAAGGTGTAGACCGGGCCATCCTGCGTGCCTTCCAGGCTGCGCTCGAAGATTTTCTGCTCGTTCCACCACTTGAGGGTGGTTTCTTCCATCAGGGGAAATTTGGGATTGGGTTCGACGGGATTAAACATGGACATGGGGAAACCTCGGTGGGGGAGAGTGGGGAGGGAGCGGTGCTAGTCGACGATAAAAAGTTTTGCCCCACTTGCCGTGCTGGAGCGGTGGGCCTCGGCGTGATCGGCCACCTGATAGCTCTGGCCGGGGAGAAGGGTGAAGGTGCGGCCATCTTCCAGTTCGGTGTCCAGTTGGCCGTCCAGCACCAGCAGGATGTGGCCCTTGCTGCACCAGTGATCGGCCAGATAGCCAGGGGAATACTCCACCATGCGGACGCGAATGCCGCCGAAGTTTTGGGTGCGCCAGTGGGCCACACCCGTCACGCCGGGATGTTCGGTCACCGGCACCGCAGACCAGTCGGTGACGCCAAACGGAATGTCCTGCATCTGCATAGCTTTCCCTCCCAACCACAACGAGAAACGAAAAAAGACGACACGCCTCAGCTTCACTGCTGGGACGCGCCGCCTCTTAAAAGCGTCTGCGTGGTACCACCCAACTTCGCCGCATCCTGCTCCGGCCTCGTTGCAAGGCCCTCTGTCGGGGGGCGTCCGGGCGGGTCTAATCGGCCTGTGTGGGCCTTTCTTCCGTCTGCGCGGGAGGTGATTTTCGCTTGCGGTGGCGGTGTCTGTCAGGCTTCCACCATCCCTGACTCGCTGTTTATCGACTGCCCTGCCGAAGCTACTGTCCTCGCGTTCGCATCTGTCTGCTCACCCCGTTTTCAGGAGTGGGGACATGGTAGGGCGGCGGGACCGTGCGGGTCAATGCGCCAGATGACAGATCGAAGAAAGAGACGTCCCGTCGAAGGAGGGGACGTCTCCAGGTACATCTGCCCGGAATCTCCACAAATTCGCGTTATGCTGTGGGTTGATCCGTCCGCCGCCGCCCGTTTTGCCCACGATGCCCTGTGCCCGGGGCGCTTATATTCCTTGCCAGGAAGTGCCACATGAACCTTTTGTTCCCCGTTTTATCTCAATTCATCCAGAAGACCTCGCCATACTTAGCGGGAGGCGGGCGGCTGTGACGGAAATGAGCGGAATCAACGCCTACACCGCCACGCTGCCGTTTCAGGAGCTGCAGCAGAAAATTCTGCCAGAGCTGCACCTGATCGCCGCCGGGTACGGCATCGACAACTACCGAAAGCTGAAAAAAGATGCCCTGGCGCTGGCGATCATGGAGCATCAGGCCGATGCCGAAGGCCAACTGCTGGCGCGCGGCTACCTGGAAATCAGCGCTGACGGCTACGGCTTCCTGCAATCGGACCTGCTGGACCCCAACAGCCGCACGGTGCTGGTGACGGCGGGACTGATCAAGGCCAACCACCTGCGAACGGGTGACGACGTGATAGGCCGCGCCCGCCGCCCGCGCGAGAACGAGCGTTTCGGCTCGCTGGTGCAGGTGGAGGCAGTCAACGGTCTGGACCCCGAAGCCGCCCGCCGCCGCCCCCGCTTTGATGACCTGACCCCCACCTTTCCAGAACATCAACTGGTCCTGGAAGACCCCGGCAACACGGATGGCCTGAGTCTGCGCGTCGTCGATCTGCTGGTCCCCATCGGACGCGGGCAGCGGGCACTGATCGTCGCGCCGCCGAAAGCTGGGAAAACCACCCTCCTGAAGCAGATTGCCAACTCCATCGTCAAGAATTACCCTGACGTGACCGTGATGGTGCTGCTGGTGGACGAGCGCCCGGAGGAAGTGACCGATTTCCGCGAGAGCGTGCAGGGCGCGCAGGTGGTGGCCTCCACCTTCGACGAGCCGCCACAGCACCACGTCCGTGTGGCCGAATTCGTCCACGAACGCGCGCGCCGCATCGTGGAAGACGGCGGCCATGTGGTCATTTTGCTGGACAGCATCACCCGTCTGGCCCGTGCCAACAACCTGGTCACGCCGCCCACCGGGCGCACCCTCTCGGGCGGCCTGGACAGCAATGCGCTGCACTGGCCCAAGCGTTTTCTGGGCGCGGCCCGCAATATCCGCGAGGGCGGCAGCCTGACCATCCTGGCCACGGCGCTGGTAGAAACCGGCAGCCGCATGGACGACGTGATCTTCGAGGAATTTAAGGGCACCGGTAATGCCGAACTCGTTCTCTCGCGCCGCCTGGAAGAACGCCGAATTTTCCCCGCGCTGGACATCATCAAATCCGGCACCCGCCGCGAGGAGCTGCTGCTTCAGCCCGAAGTCCTGAAAAAGATGTGGCTGCTGCGAAAGGTCATCAGCGACATGGACCCCGCCGACGCGATGGAAATGTTGCTCACGCGCATGGGCAAGACCCGCAACAACGTGGAATTCCTGCAAAATCTGGCGGGCGGCTGAGCTTTTTTCTCTGTAGAAAGCTGACACTTGTTTTTTCTTTTCTGACCCTGGATGGCTCCTGCTATCGAGGGTCTTTCTTCCTGTGTCGGGCCTTCCGCCACAAGTTCAGGCTGCCAACCCTGACCTGAACTGACCCCATTCAATATTCATTTCTGGCCCTATGCAGGGGGTCAGTCGCGGCCTATGCTGCCGTCATGAGCGATTCACAGAACGGTATGCCCCAGCAGACAGATCTCAACTTCGGTTTCGCCGAGATGTTCAAGGGCGGCGTGATCATGGACGTGGTCACCGCAGATCAAGCCCGCATTGCCGAGGCGGCGGGCGCAACTGCCGTGATGGCGCTGGAGCGCGTGCCAGCCGACATCCGCGTGGACGGCGGCGTGGCCCGCATGAGCGATCCGAAGATGATCAAGGAAATTATCGCGGCGGTGACCATTCCGGTGATGGCCAAGGTCCGCATCGGCCACATCGTCGAGGCGCAGATCTTGCAGGCCCTGGGCGTGGATTTTATCGACGAATCGGAAGTGCTGACCCCCGCCGACGAGCAGTTTCACATCCTCAAAACCGAATTCAAAGTTCCGTTCGTCTGCGGAGCAAAGAACTTGGGCGAGGCGTTGCGCCGTGTGGCCGAGGGAGCCAGCATGATTCGCACCAAGGGCGAGGCGGGGACCGGCAACGTGGTGGAAGCCGTCCGGCACGCCCGCACCATCCTGGGCGAGATTCGCAGCATCCAGGCCCGCCCCGTCGAGGAACTGATGACGGTGGCCCGTGACCTGCAAGCCCCCTACGAACTGGTGAAATATGTCCACCAGCACGGCAAGCTGCCTGTGGTGAACTTTGCTGCTGGAGGCATTGCCACGCCCGCCGACGCCGCGCTGATGATGGTGCTGGGGCTGGACGGCGTGTTCGTGGGCAGCGGCATCTTCAAGAGCGACAATCCCGAGCGCCGCGCGCAGGCCATCGTCAAGGCCGTGACCCACTATCAGAACCCCGAATTGCTGGCCGAGATCAGTGAGGATCTGGGCGCGCCCATGACCGGTATCAACATCGACGATCTGATTCCTGCCGAACGTCTCGCTTCGCGTGGCTGGTAAACCGCTCAGAATTGGCGTCCTTGCCCTTCAGGGCGCATTCCGTGAACACTGCCGCCTGCTGGACTCGCTGGGGGCGGCAGTGCGGGAGGTGCGCCTGCCCGCCGATCTCGCGGGCCTCAATGGCCTGATCCTGCCCGGCGGGGAGAGTACGACGATGGCCCGCCTGCTGAGCGAGTATGCCTTGTGGGAGCCGATCCGGGACTTTCATACGAGTGGGAGAGCCATCTGGGGCACCTGCGCCGGGGCCATCCTGCTGGCCCGCGAGGTTCAGGGTGCGCCGCCGCAATTTGGCGGCAGACAGCAGAGTCTGGGGCTTCTGGACACCACTGTGCAGCGCAACGCCTTTGGGCGTCAGATCAATTCCTTTGCCGCTCCCCTGACTGTTCAGGGCCTGGATTTGCCCTTTCCCGCCGTCTTCATTCGCGCCCCAGCCTTTAGCGGTGCTGGGGCAGATGTAACGGTTCTGGCCGAGTGGGACGGTCAGGCCGTGATGCTGCGCCAGGGCCGAATTCTGGCGACAGCATTTCATCCTGAATTGAGTGGAGATGCCCGAATCCACAAGCTCTTTATAGAAATGGCACAAGAAGCTCAAGCCGCAAATACGTAGCAAATACAAATTTCACGAATAAGATTTATCGTGAAATTATTCACTTTCTCGTTCCAAACTGTAAGCATCTGGGAATTCAGACAACTCAGCGAAGCCGGGAGCGCTCGGCAGCAGACGCCATCCGGTGGGAATCCAGCGATTCGGAGAGAGGACTGGGAAGCCCCGCCTCGCCTCGCAGAAAGGCCAGCCAGCCGCGCACCAGCCCCACATCGCCGCCACCATGATTGCCATCCGCCGCCACCGTCCAGCGCTCCACGGTGCCGTGCCGGAAATCGTGGAGTTCCAGCTCACCGCGCTCCATCTGCCCGCGCAATTCGCCGTGTGTGCCGAGCAGTTTGAGGGTGCGGGTGTTGTTGTGCGTGAAGGCGCTAACCGTCAGATCGGCAGTCACACCATTGGCAAAGGTGACAGTGACGGCCTGGTGATCGGCCACGTTGTTCAGCCCCAGGTACACGCATTGGCCATATGGACCAGTCTCCAACGCTCCAGCCAGACTCTGTCCCCCGGCGGTCAACACCGTGTTGGGCCAGCTTTCCAGCGGGCGACTGCCGTAAATCTGGCGCGCGTCGTAAGGGCAATCCACTACCGGGCAGGTTACGCAGCGGTCAGACGCTGCTGCTGGCGCGTTCTCGGGGCGAAAGTGAAACAGGCCGCCCTGACTCTGCACCCGCAGCGGCGGCGCGTCCGCGAACCAGCGCAGCAGATCCAGATCATGGCAACTCTTGGCGAGAACAAACGGTGCCGCCGGGGGAGAGGCCCGCCAGTTACCCCGCACAAACGAGTGCGCGTAATGCCAGTACGCCACGTTTTCCGCATGCTGGATGCCCACCAACTGACCCAGCCGCCCGGAATCCAGAACCTGCTTCACCTCCCGAAAGAACGGCGTGGCCCGCAGCACATGACAGACCGTCACACTCCCAGCCGACTGGGCCTCGGCCTGGAGCAACAGGTCCAGTTCGGCCTCGGCCAGACAGATCGGCTTTTCCAGCAGCACGTCGTAGCCCAGCGCCAGAGCTTGCAGGCACGGCTGAACATGCTGATCATC
This sequence comes from Deinococcus marmoris, assembly GCF_001949125.1. Taxonomy (GTDB): domain Bacteria; phylum Deinococcota; class Deinococci; order Deinococcales; family Deinococcaceae; genus Deinococcus; species Deinococcus marmoris_A. The sequence continues at coordinate 48,818 of NZ_MSTI01000044.1, read as the reverse complement.
GGGGGTAGCGATCACCACGGCGTCGGCCACCCGCCCCAGCGTGAAGAAGTTATCCCAGTGGGAGAAACAGACTTTCGGCCCGAGGGCATGACGCCCGGCCACCTCCGCGAGTCTGCTGGCGCGGGGGTCCACCAGATGCGTGATGCGTGCGCCCTGTGCAGCCAGATGCCGGGCATACACATCTGCGCCCCGGTTGCCGCAGCCGATGACGGCGACGGTGACCTCCTTCATCCGCGCGTCACGCCCCAGCCCACGCCCTGCGGCCTTGCCAGTTCGCCCGCCGTCCACTCCAGGCCGGTAAACGGATCGTCGGCCAGCAGCAGCGCCCCGTCCAGATCGGCCCAGTCGCACAGTCCGGCCAGATGCGCGGCGGCAGAGATGCCCAGACTGCTTTCAATCATGCAGCCGATCATGACGCTCAGGCCGTGGGCGCGGGCCAGTCGCAAGGCCGCGAGCGCCTGAAGCGGGCCACCCAGCTTGGCAAGTTTGAGGTTCACGCCGTCAAAAGCTTCAGCCAGAGCAATCACGTCGCGGACATGGTGCAGGCTCTCATCGGCCACCAGGGGCACGCGCGACAGGCGGCGCAGTTCGGCGTGGCCCGCCAGATCGTCCGCCGCCAGGGGCTGTTCCAGGAGTTCCACACGGGCGGCGTCCAGCACGCCCAGCATGCGTTTGGCCTGTGGGCGCGTCCAGGCGGCGTTGGCGTCCACACGCAGGGCCACCTTTGGGGCTTCCTCGCGCAAGGCTTCCAGAATTGCCGTGTCCCGCTCCGTCCCCAGCTTGACCTTGAGAACCGTGTGCCCAGCGGCCACGGCCTCACGCGCCTGCCGCCGCATATCGGGGATGTCGGCCAGGCTGACCGTGTAACTGCTGCGGGGCAGTGGGGCGGGGGAGAGGCCCAGCAGTTTCCAGACGGGTAGGCCCACCGAGACCGCGCACCATTCCAGCGCCGCCATCTCCAGCGCGCATTTGACCGAGGGGTGATCGTGTGGCATCCGTGCCGTGAGGCCCGCGCGCAGGCCATCCCAGTCCCAGGGATCGGTCAGCGCTTCGGCCAGCAGCGGCAGCACCGCCTCCACCGTGCCGTGCGTCTCGCCGTAAAAGGCGTTGGGAGCTGCCTCGCCCCGGCCCACGATTCCATCCTGAGTGAACGTGACGATGGTACGCGGATAGACGCTGTGCGTCCAGCGGGCGATGCCGAAGGGCTGGGCGGTGTGTAGTTCCAGCGTTTCCCAGGAGACGCTCACGCCGTCCACCGTCCGAAGCCCGTGCAGCCTTCCGCCAGCTTCTGTCCGTACTCGCCCTCGCCCAACGTCTCCACCGTGACGCGCATGTGGGTGGCGTTGGCGTGGACCATTCGCCGCTCGTCCAGCATCAGGCCGACGTGGCCGGGGAAAAAGGCCAGATCGCCGCGCTGGGGCCACTCCACCGCACTCAGAAATTCCTGCTGCTGATCGGCGTCACGGGGAATGAGCTGCCCGAACGCACCGAACACCAGTTGCGTCAGGCCCGAGCAGTCCAGACCCCAGGCGCTGCGCCCGCCCCAGACATACGGCGTGTCCAGAAAGCGCATGGTGAGCGCCGCCGGATCGGCCTCGGGGATGGGGGAGAGCGTGGCCTCGCCCATCCAGCCGTCCTTGCCCCCAGGAAGCGAGACTGGCAGCCAGGGCCGCCCACCCTCGGTCACGGCTTCGCCCGACGCGCGAATGATCCTGGCCCCCAGACACAATTCCCCGACAATCGGCTGGCTGACCTTTGGCCCGGCGTAAGCGTGGGCACGCAGGGCAGTCACCGTCAGTAAATCGCCGTGCTGTGGTTCGGTCAACCCCGCTGCCGGAGTCCACCCCAGATAGCGGTCATGGACGGTGCGGACATAGGCCCAGCCACCCGCGTCGTCCCACAGCAGTTCCAGTGCCTCACCGGGCAGCGCCTCCGAGACCTGGGCCGCGTCGGCGCGGGGTCCAGAGCGCAGACTTAAACGGCTGGTGGCAGCTATTGGACGTGGAGTGATGTAGGTCCATTCGCCCTCTGAAAGCTGGCCGCGCAGGGCGTCCTCAGCCAGCCGGGAGTCGGGCTGATAGGCGTGGGTACGGGAATCGGGGAGGTGCATGTCCGACAGGGTAGCGGGAAACGGGGGTTACAGGTACGCCGTCAGCCAGCGCAACCAGTTGTTGGCCGCCACCGCCGCGCGATGTTCTTGGGGCACTTCATCCAGAAAACGCGGCAATTCCGAGTATCGCCCGATGCCCACGGGCGTCTTCTCGGATCCGAAACCGCCGTCCATGTCGCTGCCCAGCGCCACCCGGTCCCAGCCGACAAGTTCGGCGTAATGGCGGGCGTGGGCGGCCAGATCGTCCAACGTCGCGCCATTCTCCGCCCCCTGTTTGATAAACGAACTCAGGAAAACCAGCCCGATCACGCCGTCCGCTGCCGCAATGGCGCGGGCCATCTCGTCGCTCAGATGGCGGTTGCCAGAGACCAGGGTGCGGGAATTGGAGTGGGAGGCGATCATCCTCGGCCCAATTTCAGCCGCGTCCCAGAACGCGGCGTCGTCCAGATGCGAGGCGTCCAGCGCGATGCCTAGATCGCGCATGGCCGTCACCAGCACTTTGCCCACGTCCGTCAAAGGTCCCGGCGCACCCGTGCCGCCCGCATACCGTGTCGCGCCCCACGCCGGACCGATGAGCCGCACGCCAGCATCCACCCAGAAGCGCAGGTCATCAGCGTCCCGCAGCGGGTCCGCCCCTTCCATCAGCAGCACGACACCCAGCGGGGCATCTGCCTGGGCCAGATGGGCGCTGACCTCGGCCCCAGAGCGCAGCAGCCGGAGAAAACCCCCGTCCTCCCAGCGGCGGTACACGTCCAGTTGGGCCAGCGCCTGTGCCCGCGCCCCGGCATGATCGGTGTAGCCCTGCGGCGAGTCGGGCGTGCGTGGCAGCGCGAACAGCGTGCCGAAACAGACCCCCACGCCCGCTGCCCGCAACTCCGTGAAAGTGGTGGTGGCGGTCTGGCCCTCCACCGGATCAACGCGCCGCAACTCTTCCGGCGTCAGCGTCAGATCGCGCCCGCTGACCGCGTTGTAGGCGAGATCCAGATGCCCGTCGATCAGTCTCACGCGCGCACCAATTCGCCCACCAGCTCCAGCACCGCGCGCAGATCGTGGATGGCGTTCCGGTCCTGACCTTGCAGATCGATCACGGTGGCCTGCATGCCCAGCGCGCGGGCCGCCTCCACATTCTCGACCTTGTCGTCCACGAACAGCACCTCCTGCGGGCGCAGTCCCAGCGCCCCCGCCGCGTGCAGGAACGCACCCACGTCCGGTTTATGGATGCCCACCGAACACGTCGCCACCGCCACGTCCACCAGATCGGCCAGCCCCACCTCTTCCAGCGTGCGGGCAATGCTGGGCAGCGTGTTGCTCAGCACGCCGATTTTGAGGCCACGGGCGCGCAACTCCTGCAAGACCTCGCGGGCGTGCGGCACGGGCTTCATGAACCGCTCGTAGGGATAGGCGGCCATGAAGGCGGCAGCGTCGGAGGCGGGCAGGCCCAGCCGTTCCATCAGCTCCAGGCCATAGCTGTCCCAGAAGGCCGTCTCGTCGTCCTCGGTTCGCAGGTCCCACCACGTCAGCGCCCGCTCCTGCCACTGCCCCAGCATCGCCGTGCCCACTGCGCGGGCGTCCAGGCCGTACTTCCCGGCAGCCCAGCGCGCGGCCTCGGCGTAGACCTCGCGGTCCGTGTAGGCGATGGTGTCGTCCCGGTCAAACAGAACGGCTTTCAGGGGAGTGGATTCAGTCGGCGGCGTGGCGGTCATAACGTCAATCCTAATGACTTTGCACGCCGGGGAGGTGACGGCGGACTGAATCGAGCCTGAATTTGGAGGCGGGCAACCGTATTGCTCAGTTATGGCAATTCTGACGCAATAAAATTGTTTTATCTGAGTTAGAAATCTAATCTAGCGCAATAAAGTTGCTAAACTGGCTTCAAAACTCTATTCTCCTGCCATGCCCCTGGACGCCTATCCCGAACACATCCTGCTGACCCCCGGCCCCACCCCGATCCATCCGCGCGCCATGCACGCCATGACCCGCCCGATGCTGGGCCACATGGACCCGGAGGTGTTCGCCCTGAACCGCGAGATTCAGGACGATCTGCGCGTGATGTACGGCGCGGAACCCGAGGGCTTTACGGCGCTGCTGGCAGGAACGGGAAGCCTGGGCATGGAGGCCGGCTTCGCCAATCTGGTGGAGGAAGGTGACGAGGTGCTGGTCTGCGCCAACGGCAGCTTTGGCCGCCGCATGGCCGAGATGGCGGCCCGCTACGGCGCGCGGGTGCGGCTGGTCACGGCCCCACTGGGCGAGGCGATCCGCCCTGAGGATGTGGCCGCACAACTGGCCCACGGCGGCGATATCCGCATGGTGGCGGTGGTTCACGGCGAGACGAGTACCGGCGTGCTGAACCCGGTGCCCGAGATTGCCGAACTGGTGCGCGGCACGGGAGCTTTACTGACCGTGGACGCCGTGACCACCGCCGGAATGGAACCCTTCCATATGGCCGAGTGGGGCGTGGATTACGCCTACACCGGCGCGCAGAAGTGCCTGAGCGCCCCCCCCGGCGTGGCCCCGGTGGCCATCAGCGAACGGGCGCTGGCGCGCTATGCCGCCCGCCGCACGCCCACCCCGCTGTGGTACTGCGATTTCGAGGGCCTGCGCGACTACTGGACCCGCCACACCTATCACCACACCGTTCCGGTCAACCTGCATTTCGCCTTTCACGCTGCTTTACAGGCCGCGCTGGAGGAAGGCATGGAGGCCCGCCAGCGCCGCGTACAGCAGGTGGGCGAGGCGATTGTCAGCGCGCTGAAGCCGCTGGGCTTCTCGCCCTACGTGCGCCGCCCAGAGGACCGCCTGCCCACCGTGCTGGCCCTGCGGCTGCCCGAGGGCTTTGACGACGCGGGCGTGCGTCAGGCGCTGCGAAAACGCGAAATCAGCGTGACCGGCGGCCTTGGCCCCACGGCGGGCGTGATCTGGCGGCTGGGCCTGATGGGCGAGGCGGCCCGCCCCGGCCCCTACCGCGCGCTGATGACGGCCCTGGAAGACATTCTCGGCGAACGCGGGCTGGTGGGCAGGTTCGACGAGTCACTGGACGGCGTGCTGGTCTGATCTCCAAAACGAGAGGGGGCAAGTCAGAACGACTTGCCCCCTCTCGTTTCCGCCCCGCTACCCCATCCGCCCCGTCTTGATCACATCCGCAATAACGGGCGGCAGGTTCCAGGCCATGATGTCGAAGGCGCTGGAGGCGTAGTCGTAGGTCACCTTGTGCAGCGACACCTTCGGCTTGCGCCCGACGCAGTCCACGATCACCACATCTGCGCCCGGCTCATGGTTGAGGCTCAGGCCCACGCTGCCCGGATCGACGAAGGTGGTCTCGCCGATGACGCGGCTAAACGGCACATGCGAGCCGCCCACCACGATCACCCGCGCGCCCAGCGTCTCGGCCAGCTCCTCCAGTTCCCGCTCGGAGGACATCAGGTCCAGCCGCTGTTCGGGGTCATGGGGGCTGCCGTGGAAGTAGCGCACCCGGCCCACTGGGGTCACGATCCGTCCGCCCGGCGGCAGGCGGCGCAGGAAATCGGTCTGCTCGGGTGCCAGCATCTTCTTGGTCCAGGTCAGCACCTGATCGGCCACGCCGCGCCGTCCCTCGCGGTCTCCCAGATCGATGGCGACGCGCATGTCGCTGGACCCCAGGCCGGTGGGCCAGCCCTCGCGCTTGACGAAATCGATCACCGGGCCGGGGCTTGCGCCGTAGCCGACCAGATCGCCCACCACGATCACCTGATTGACGATGTTCTCGGTCAGAAACCGTTTGACTGCCGTCAGGGCATGGATATTTCCGTGAATGTCGCTGATGAAAGCCAATCTCAAAGTGCCGTCATCTTAACCCACAGCCCGCGTGAGGGACAGGCACACCCCCTGACCTTTTCATCCCCTGCCCCCTATCATGGCGGGCGTGCCATCTGTTCCCCCACCCGTTCTGGCCCTGCTGCTGGGCGCGCTTCTCGGCCTGTGTGGCCTGCCGCTGCCGTGGAGTGTCCTGAGCATTCTTCCCCTGACGGGGGTACTGGCCTACGCCGCCAGCGCCCGCACCACCGAAGGCGTGCCGGGGCGGCTGTTCTGGTCCGGCGTGGGCTACTTCACCGTGCATCTGTGGTGGCTGACCGCCTTCCTGGGCAAGCTGTTCAGCTTTCCTCCAGCGGGCGTGCTGGCCTTTGCCTTGTTCATTCTGGAAGGGATCTTTCTGGCGGTCATGGCCTATCCACTGTCCCGGCTGGTCCGCTCGCCCGTGGCCCGCGTCTGGGCGCTGGCAGGCGGCTGGGTGGTGCTGGAGTGGACGCGCTTCCTGGGGCCGCTGTCCTTTCCCTGGCCCACGCTGGGCTACACGTTGCTGCCCACCCCTGCCATTCAGATCGCAGACCTGGGCGGCGTGCTACTGGGCAGTGTCCTGGTGGCGGGCACGGCGGCGGCGCTGGCCGGAGTCGCCCTGCAAGGATGGGGGAGAGGCCGCCCAGTCTTGCTGGCTGCCGTGTGCTGGATGGCCGCCCTCGCCTACGGCCTGACGCGCACAGCAGGCGAGGGACCAGTGCAGCCGATGCTGGTGCTGAGGACCGACTTCGATTCTTTTGGGCGGGCGGTGGGCAGCCTGACGGCGGGCGAGCAGCTTCAGGTTCAGCGGGAAGCCTCAGCCCGCCGCAGCCCCGGCGAGGTCCTGGTCTGGAGTGAAACGGCCCTGACTGCCCCAGCCACCGAAGCTGTGCTGTCGGAATTTCCAGGACCGGGAATCAGTGGGCTGGGGGTTCCGCCCACCCAGACCGAGAAAGAACAGAACACGGTGGTCTCCATCGACGCTGGCGGTCAGATCACGTCTCGCAACCGCAAGGCCAAGCTGGTGCCGTTTGGCGAATATTTCGTGCTGTACGACAGTATTCTGCGCCCCGCATATGGCCTGATCGAGAATGTCATCGGCTTCAGGCTGCCCGCCGTGGAACCGGCCCAGTCCATCGCCCCTTTGACGCTGAACGGCGTGCAGTACGGCGCGTACATCTGTTACGACAGCGTGTTTCCCTGGGTGGCCCGCAGCCTGACCCGGCAGGGTGCCCAGCTTCTGGTCAATCCCAGCAACGACGGCTGGTACGACGGCTGGGGCGTGCAGCAGCACTTCATGATGGGCCGGGTGCGCGCCATCGAGAACCGCCGCTGGCTGGTCCGTAGTGTGAATAAAGGGGTGGCAGGGGCGGTCAACGATCTGGGGCAGCCGGTAGATGTGATCTCCAGCGGCGACACGACCCAGGCGCTGAGCGTGCGGCCCAGACTGCTGAGTGGGCGAACGTTGTTCAATCGCCTGGGGGACTGGCCTGCGCTGCTGCTGGCGCTGGGGATGATCGGGTATGGGGTGCGGGTGGACCGGCGGGAGGAGTGGTGATCAGTCCTGTGGCTCACGCAAGCGTTCCATCGCTTCCATCGCCTCGCGCCGCACTTCCGTGTCCATCTTGGCGTAGATGGCCGAGGTGTTGACCGACGCGTGGCCCAGTACGTCGGCAACAACGTGCAGATCACGCGTGGCGCGGTAGAGATGGGTGCCCGCCGTGCGCCGCAGGGTATGCAGGCCCCACAACTCGGGGGCCAGGCCCAGCTCCTGATAGTACGTGGCAGCAATCGTGCGTGCGCCCTTGGTGGTCAGCCGTCCTCCATAGTTGCGTCCACTCAGCGAGACCAGCAGGGCTGACGTACCCAGCTTGTTCAGGGCTTGCAATGACGAGCGCGACATCAGCCACAGACGCAGGCTGCGTTCCACCCGCGCGGTCAGGGGCACCGTCCGCCCCTTGCCACCCTTGCCCAGCACCCGCAACTGACGTTCGTTGAGGTCTATGTCTGTGGCATTCAGCCCCACCAGTTCTGCCGCGCGCAGGCCCAGGCTGCCGCCGAGTTCCAGCAGCAGCATGTCCCGGTGGGCGCGCAGGGTGTCGGCAGGGTGCATGGAGGCAGGCAGGGTCAGCAGTTCCGCATACCGCGCCACGGACAGCGCCTGTTTCTTGGCATGGGCGGGTGTCGTGTCACTGGGAGGCCGTACCCCGGCACTGGGATCGCTGGCAATCGCCCCGGCCCAGACCAGCGCCTTCATCAGGTTCCGCACACCGTAAAGATGGCGTTTGATGCTGGACGCGGCCAGACTCGCCTGCTGCATGGTCAACATCCAGACCTCGAAGTCCTCGGCGGCCAACTGGTTCAGTGCCCGTTCGGGCGTTTCCGGCGGTCCGGTGAAGGCCAGAAAGCGCCGGACCGATTCGCAGTAGTGGTCCAGCGTCATCTGACTGACCCGCGCGCCCCGGCTGGATTTCAGGCGCATATAGGTCACCAGCAGATCGGTCAGGGCGTCGGCATTCTGCTCGTGCGCCGCTCGTAAACCTTCACGCCTACGGTTGGCGGCGTTTGACCAGCGTGAGGCCAGGACCAGGGCACCCTCGGTCATTGTTGGCCCATCTCCAGGCTTCTACTTCTCATAAGTGAAATTATAGGACATAAGATTATTCTTTGGCGACGCTGGTCAATCTTGCCGCCGCCTCACGCAGCCAGTCCAGATATTCGGCCTCTGTGGAATCCCACTTGGCACGGTTGCAGCGGTCACAGCACAGCGCGATGTTGCTGAGTTCATGTGGGCCGCCCCTGGACAACGGAATGACGTGATCGAGTTGAAAGCCGCGCCCCGAATTGCCATTGGGGAGACCACAGTAGCGGCAGGTTCTCGTTGTCACCATGATCTCGACAAGTTGCTCGGGCGGTAAACGCTCCAGATCTGGAAAGCGCCGTTCCACACTTCCGTTCATGCTGTAGGCAACCTGAAGGGCGCGCCTTCGGTCATCCTGGTGGTATCTCGTCTTATATGCGGTGGCCTGACAGTCCAGACAGCGAAAAAACCGACTTCCATCAGGGCGGTTCTTTGGAAAAAGTTGCAGGAGCTTGGTCTGGTGGCAGACCCGGCAGCTTCTCTCGTCTTCGGTCACGAGAATGGAGTTCGCCACCCCTGAAACATAACGACTTGTGCTTACGTCTCCACCTCTTCCTTCCTGGCCGCCGTGATGAACCGCGCCGCGCCGGGCAGAATGCGGGCCGTGAACGGCGTCGTCTCCTCCATCAGCTCGCCGTCGTATTGCAGCGGGAAGGGATCGGCGGCCTCTACCGTGATCTCGCAGGCGTGCAGGGTCTCCAGATTGCCGCTGAACAGAGGGTCTCCCAGGTTCAGCTTGGCCCGCAGCGAGTCGATCAGGTTGGGAATCAGGCGCAGCAGATTGCCCGCTTTCAGCAACACCACCGTGAGCTGTCCGTCCCCCGGATCGATGTCAGTCGTGATCGGCATGCGGTAATTGGCCATCCCGAAGTTGGCGGCCATCACGCCGATGCCCTCGAATTCTCGCGTCTTGCCGTCGATGGTCAGCGTGAACGTCGTCTTTTTCGGGTTGAGCTGCTTCATGGCGCTCAGGACGTAGGCCATCACGCCAAAGTGTTCCTTCAGATCCTCGCTGTCGCGGATCATGGCAGCGTCCGCCCCGGCCCCGGCCAGCATGGCAAACCCGTTCTTCTTGCCGCCCACTTCGATTTCTCCCAGATCGACGGTGATGCAGTGCCCAGCCAGCACCAGATCAGCCAGTTCTGGCGCGGTGGTGGGCAGATCCAGATTCTGCGCGATCAGGTTGGCGGTTCCGGCGGGAAAGGCCAGCAACGGCACGCCACTGTCGCGGATGGCGTAGGCCAGGCTGCTCACGGTTCCGTCTCCCCCAGCCGCGACCAGGATGTCAAAGGCGTGCAGGTCATTGACCTGTTCTGCCAGCGGCGTGTCCTTTTTGGTTTCCCGCTGCACCACCTCGGCCCCGCCTGCCCGCAGCAGACGCACGAATTCCGGCAGATCGCTGTCGCCGTTGCCGCTCTTGGGATTAAAGACGACCAGCACGCGCACGGCCTTGGGAGTGTTGGGGGGGACGGGGGGGGAGGTTTGACCTGTCATCTGACCTTTCATTAGACTGTGAATTCGGAGGCTGTTGCTATGCTGCGTTTCTTGGTTGCTTCTTCACTCATGGTAGGCGCTCTGGCGTCCTGCGCGCCCTCTCAATCCACAGACCGCTTCGTGACGGTAACGCCTGTGCTGATCAAAGTCTCGGAAGCCGCCACGCGCGGCGGTTCACTCACCGTTCAGGGCCGTTATCTGGGTGGCCCTGGCACCGGGCAGGTTCGCCTGGGGGCCGATGAAACCGGGAAAGGCGGCTACGTCTTCCCGGCCTCGGCCATTCAGTCCTGGACCGACAGCGAGATCGTTCTGACCATTCCCGCCGACGCCCCGGTGGGCGGAAGCTGGCTGTTTGTGGAAGTCGCGGGTAAGCAGTCCACCGGCCTGCCCTACAGCGTCCGCCAGTAAGTCCTCTTTCCGGGGGCCGCCTTTCCTGAATGGGAGAGGCGGCCCCTCCCCTGTTTGCGCCTCCGTCTTTGACCCTTTGACCTTCAGACCCGTAGACTCCCCTCTGTTATGGCGATTACCCGCCCCAAGGGGACCAACGATCTGCTGCCACCGGGCAGTCCCAAACTCTCACCCGTCACCAGTGCCGCCGCGCATATCTGGCTGACTGAAACCGCGCGGCGCGTGCTGGAGCGGGCCGGAGCGCAGCGCATCGATACGCCCGTCTTCGAGGAAGCCGAACTGGTCAAGCGCGGCGTGGGCGACAGCACCGACATCGTCCGCAAGGAAATGTTTACTGTGTACTACTTCGGGGACCACGGCGGGTTCATCCTGCGCCCGGAGGGCACGGCGGCCATCGTGCGGGCCTACCTCCAGAACGGCCTCAAGCAGTTGCCCACGCCGCTGAAACTGTGGACTTCCGGGCCGATCTTCCGCGCCGAGAACGTGCAGAAGGGCCGCTACCGCCAGTTTCATCAGGTGGATTACGAGGTGCTGGGCAGCGCCGATCCCCTCGTGGATGCAGAGGCGATTGCTCTGATGGTGGACGTGGTGCGCGAGTTGGGCCTGAAGGAAGTGCGCGTCAAGCTGGGGAGTATCGGCGATCCAGCAGATAGAGAGGCTTACAACGCCTATCTGCGGGAGTTGTTCACCGCGCATCTCGACAGGCTTTCCGACGACTCTAAAGACCGCCTGACCCGCAACCCGATGCGGATTCTGGATTCCAAGAGCGAGGGCGATCAGGACTTGATTGCCGAGTTGAGCGTCAAGCCGATGCTCGATTTTCTGGGAGACGAGGCGCGGGCACACTTTGAAGCCGTTCAGGGCTATTTGAAGGACTGGGGCGTGCCGTATGACCTCGATCCCAGCATCGTGCGCGGGCTGGACTATTATCGCCGCACGGCCTGGGAACTGCACCACGAGGGCGTGGGGGCAAAATCCGCGCTGGGTGGGGGGGGACGCTACGACGGTCTGGCCGAGATTCTAGGCGGGCAGGCCACACCAGGGATCGGCTGGGCTTTTGGTGTCGAGCGGCTGTTGCTGGCGCTGGAGGCCGAGGGTGTTGAACTCCCTCAGACCGAGGGACCACTCCTCTATGTCGTCGCACTGGATGAGGCGAACGTGCCGCACGCGGCGAAGATCGCGATAGATGCCCGCGCCGTGGCCCGCACCGAGTTCGCCTACCGTGCCATGAAACCGGGCAGTGCTTTCAAGGACGCCGAACGCCGGGGCGTGCGCTGGATCGCTTTACTTGGTTCGCAAGAAATCGAGAACGGAACCCTGAGTCTCAAGAATTTGCAGAGTGGCGAACAGCGCGTGATTGGGGTTTCGGAGCTTGCGGCCTTTCTCGAAGCCGAGAAGCAAACCTCGAACTTTTCCCACAACCCACAACCCACGCCCCACAACCCAACTCCACAGGAGTCCCCATGAAACGCACCGCCATGATCGGCCACCTCTCCCCCACCCACGCCGGGCAAAATTACGCCGGGCAGACCGTCACCGTACAGGGCTGGGTCAACCGCCGCCGCGATCTGGGCGGATTGATCTTTCTGGAATTGCGGGACCGCAGCGGCCTGATTCAGGTGCAGGTGGAGCCAGATTCCCCCGCCTTTGCCGAGGCGGATCGCCTGCGCGCCGAGTACGTGACCGAGGTTGAAGGCACCTATCAACTGCGCCCGGAAAGCCAGCGCAAGGGTGGCGCGGCAGATTACGAGGTGATTGCCTCTCGCGTGAAGGTGCTGAATACGGCCAAAACTCCACCCTTCGAGCTGGAAAAAGGCGCGGACGTGGCCGAGGATATCCGCCTCAAGTACCGCTATCTGGACCTGCGCCGCCCGGAGATGCAGCGCTCTCTCATGCTCCGCAGCAGGGCGACGGCGGCGGTCACGGCCTTTCTGGACGCTGAGGGCTTCGTGGCCGTCGAAACCCCCATGCTCACCAAATCCACCCCGGAGGGTGCGCGGGATTTTCTGGTCCCCAGCCGTCTGAACCCCGGCGAGTTTTACGCCCTGCCCCAGAGTCCGCAACTGTTCAAGCAACTGCTGATGATCGCCGGATTTGACCGCTATTACCAGCTCGCCCGTTGTTTCCGCGACGAGGATCTGCGCGCGGACCGCCAGCCAGACTTCACGCAGCTCGATATGGAGATGTCCTTCGTGGATCAGGAGGACGTGCTGGAATTGCAGGAGCGTTTGCTCTCACACGTCTTCAAGACCGTATTAAATGTGGACCTGTCCCTCCCCTTTCCCCGCCTGAGTTATCAGGACGCGATGGACCGTTACGGCTCCGATAAGCCTGACCTTCGCTTTGGCATGGAGTTTGCGGACGTGACAGAGTTGTTTGCGGGTGGCGAGTTCGCTGCTTTCGCCAGTGCCCAGACGGTCAAGGTGCTGGCCACATCGGAACTGTCCCGCAAGCAGATCGACGAACTGGAGCGGGTGGCCAAGCAGAACGGCGCGAAGGGTCTGGCCTGGGCCAAGCGCAACGGGGAAGGATTCACCGGGGGCATCAGCAAGTTCCTGGGCGATCAGACGGCGGCGCTGCTGGAGAAAACGGGCGTGCAAGACGGCGGCACCCTGCTCTTCGCGGCAGGCGACTGGAAGCGGGCAGTCACGGCGCTGGGGGCCGTCCGCCTGAGCCTGCGCGATCTGTTTGCCCTGGCGGCGGCTGGCCCGCAGTTCCACGTCTCCTGGGTCATCGATTTCCCCCAACTGGAATACGACGAGGACAGCGCGAGCTGGACCTACATGCACCACCCCTTCACTGCCCCGCACCCCGAGGATGTGGCTCTCTTCGGCACCGAGCGTCAGGGCGAGATTCGCGCCCAGGCCTACGATCTGGTTCTCAACGGTTTCGAGATCGGCGGTGGCAGTGTGCGTATCCACGATCCGGCGGTGCAGGAACAGATGTTCGCGGCCATCGGCTTTACCCCCGAGGAAGCGCGGCGGCAGTTCGGCTTCTTTCTGGACGCGCTGGAATCCGGTACGCCTCCGCACGGCGGCATCGCCTGGGGTTTTGACCGTCTGGTGATGGTTATGGCCGGGGCAGGCAGCATCCGCGAGGTGATCGCCTTTCCCAAGAACAACCGGGGCGCGGACCTGATGGCCCTGGCCCCCTCCCCCGTTTCGGCGGCACAACTGGCCGAGGTGGGACTGGATCTGGCGCGAGGATAAAGAATGGGGAGGCGTTTGACCTCCCTTTTTGCAGTTTCTATTAGTGAATAGTTTCACGATAAATCCAGATCGTGAAAAATTTATGGACTATTGATTGACGGCTTTCAGAAAGTCCAGTGTGTAGCGGGCCACGGTGCGCGGAAAGACGTCAGTCAGAGCGTGCGTGCCGCCCCTGATTTCACAGACATACGCGGCAGGAATAGCTTTGCGGATGGCCTCCAGGGTCCACAGGCGGATCACAGGATCGGACGTGCCGTCCACAAGCAGCGTCGGCACATGGATGTGCGCCAACAGGGGGCCGGTGTCATGCCCATCCTGATCCTGTGCCAGCTTCAGCATTCGCCGCACGCCGCAGTGGGCGTAGGCACGCAGGCCAGGAATCAGCAACCCCAGCCTTTCGCGGGGCAGATCGACCAGCAGCCGGACAAGTTGGGCAGGGACGCTGGGGTTTTCGGGAATACCGGTGGGCGCGCAGGCGATCAATGCGCCCGCGTGCTTCGGATATCGGGCCGCCAGATCGAAGGCCACCTCTCCCCCCAGCGAATGCCCGAAGATGGGTGATCCTTTCAGTCCTGCCGCGTCCAGCCAGTGGGCCAGATGATCGGTAAGCTGCTCGATACAGTCCGGCAAGTGGCGCAGGCCCTGGCTGTAGCCGTGGCCAGGCGGGTCATAGACGTAAACCGTGCGGCTGCGCGCCAGCTCACGCGAGAGGCGCACGTACATCCACGACGCGCAGCCCAGGCCCGGGACGATCACCAGTGGCGGACCGTTGCCACGCACCCAGGCGTGTGTCCGCAGACCATCCACTTCCAGGTACAGCGCGTGTCCCTGACTCATCCGGCAGCCTGCGGACCATCCACGAAATCAAGCACGGCAGCGTTGAACGCTTCTGGCGCGTCCACCATGACCACATGCCCGGCGTGCGGGATGATCTCCAGCCGCGCCCCCGCAATCGAGCGGGCCAGCATCTGCCCCAGCGGCAGCGGCACCAGGGCGTCACGCTCGCCCCAGACCACCAGGGTTCTGGAAGTGATCATGGGCAGGCAGTCCTGCACGCTGTCCTTGAGGAGATCGCTTGCGTTGCGCCACAGGTTCAGCGGGCCGGCCAGCAGGGCGTCGGTCAGGATGCGCGGCACAAAACGTTTGCGCCCAGTGATCAGGGCACGCGGCAGGTTCAGGGCGGTGCGGTAGGCGCTGGCCTTGAGCAGACCACTGGCACACACCAGCACCAGATTCTCTATCCGCTGCGGGTGCCCCGCTGCCAGCCGGATACAGATGTGGCCGCCCATCGAGTGGCCGATGAGGGTGATGCCCCACAGGTCCTCGGCGTCCAGCCAGTCGGAGATCAGGGCCGCACTCTCGCGCACGGACAGGGCACGCTGGCGGCGGGACGAGCCGTAGCCGAGCAGGTCCAGGGTATAGACCCGGTGGCGCCCGGACAGGGCCTCAAGGTTCCTGCGCCACCAGCGCCCGGAGCCGCTCAGCCCATGCACCAGCACTATCGGCGACCCCTCCCCCGAGACGCGGTAATGCATCTTCACTCCTGAACGCTCATAGATACCGCTGGACACGCCGGGCAGGATAGCGCGCCGCTTCTGGCGGATTGCGGCGTAGCAGTGGAGATAAAGAAGATCATCAAGTGAAACTATTCACGATAAATCTAGATAGTGAAAGAAATGTTGTCTTTTACTTCAATGGGTTCATCATTTTTGCCACCAACTTAAAACAGCGTCAGCAGCCTCGGAGGAGGACTCCGGCGCTTCTCTACGGTCAGGTGTTCTAGCGCCCAAGCGAAAGAGTCACCCCGGTTCCATCCAGGTAAATCTGCACGTTGACTGCCCGCCCCACATCCACCAGAAAGGCGTTCCAGCCCTTTTTGAGTGCCACCTGATAGCCCTTGTTCGCGCTCACGGTAACATCGGCGCTGACCCAGGGAATGAACAGCGAGGCCTTGCCCACCATCGGGCTGACTTCGCGTAAAGCCTCGTTGTCGTCGTGGCGGGCGTTGCCATTCTGATCACGGTATACGAAGAATTTCAGCTCGCCTGCCTGTGCAGCGGCGCTGATCAGCACCGGATCGATCACGCCGGGCCAGGACACGTTCTGCGCGGTCAACACGGCCTGCGCGCGGGCGGGCGGCGCGGCGGCAGGGATGTCGAGCCGGAAACCACCGCCGTCCAGGGGCGCACTGACCAGTTCCTGCACGGGTTGCCCGAACGGCGTGACCGCAAAGCCCCCGATCCGGGACTCCGGGGTAACGCTGCCCTGCACCATGCCCGTGACGGTCAGGGCCGACGCTGCGGGCATGGTCAGGCCCAGCGCCAGGGACAGCAGGAGACGGGTATTCATAGGTTCAGTCTATGCCGTGCGGCTGATCTGGACGTGACTCCCACGTTTATCAAGCTGACCAGATCGAAGGCGACATGCCAGGAAAACCACATCAGGAAATAGAAAAAGAGACTGCCGATCCGCTGGCAGTCTCCCCTCAAACAACTTGAATTACTTGTTCAGTGCGGCCTTGACCAGATCGATGATCTCCGGCATGGTGTCGGCCACCGGCACATTGGCGTCCTTGAAGGCAGCCAGCTTGCTCTCAGGCGTGCCGACGTTGCCCATGATGATGGCTCCGGCGTGGCCCATGCGCTTGCCTGCCGGGGCGCTCCGTCCGCTGATAAAGGCCACCACAGGCTTTTTCATGTTGTGCTTGATGTACTCGGCGGCGGCTTCCTCGTCCGCGCCGCCGATTTCACCGATGACCACGATGGCGTCGGTGCCTTCGTCGGCCTCGAACATGGGCAGCACGTCGGCAAACGTCGTGCCGATGACCGGATCGCCGCCGATGCCCACGGTGGTGGAGGTGCCCATTCCAGCGTCGTTCAGCAGCTTGGCCGCCTCATAAGTCAGCGTGCCGCTGCGGCTGATCAGGCCGATGCGTCCGGGCTTGGTGTAGATCTTGTTGGGCATGATGCCAACCTTGGCTTCCCCGTTGGTCACCAGACCGGGGCAGTTGCCGCCGATCAGGCGCACGCCCTCACCGCCGTGTTCGCGGCTCTGGGCGTCCAGCATCTTGACTTCCTGCACGGCCCGCATCATGTCCACGGTGGGCACGCCCTCGGTAATCAGGATGACCAGGGGTATTCCGGCATGGGCGGCTTCCAGCACGGCGTCGGCAGCTCCGGCGGGGGGCACGAAGATGATGGACACGTTCGCGCCCGTCGCTTCTTTGGCCTCGGCCACCGAGTTGTAGATCGGCCAGCCCTCGAAATCCATGCCGCCTTTGCCGGGGGTCACACCCGCGACCACCTGGGTGCCGAATTCCTTCATGGCGCGGCTGTGCGAAGCGCCCTCGCGTCCGGTCATGCCCTGGACGATGACCTTGCTGTCTTTATTGACGAGAATGCCCATTACTTGTTCTCCACAGTTTTGGTCGATGCAGCGGCTGAGGCGGCGTTGGCTTCTTTCGCGGCCTCGGCGGCGGCGTCGAACATGTTGGGGTACATCTGGATCAGCGGGCTGTTGACCTCGGCCAGCAGGGCCTTGGCTTCTTCCTCCGCCGTTCCGGCGATCCGCATGCGGACGGGCTTGGTCAGGATGCCGTCCTTGAGGGCCTGAATCACGCCTTTGGCCACTTCATCGGCGCGGGTAATGCCGCCGAAGATGTTGATGAAGATCGCCTTGACATCCGTGTCCTTGCTGACCAGCTTGACCGCGTTGTAGACGATCTCGGCCTTTGCGCCGCCGCCGATGTCCAGGAAGTTGGCAGGCTTGGCCCCGGCGCGGTTGACCACGTCCAGCGAGGTCATCACGATGCCCGCGCCGTTGCCCAGCACACCCACGTTGCCGTCGTCGAGCTTGACATAGGCGAAGCCGTACTTGCTGGCCTCGATCTCCAGGGGGTGTTCGGCTTCCATCTCGCGCCAGTCGGCCAGATCCTTGTGGCGGTACATGGCGTTGTCGTCGATCTCGAACTTGGTGTCCAGGGCCAGAGGCGTGCCGCTGGCATCCACGAACAGCGGGTTGATCTCCACCAGCACGGCGTCACGCGCCAGTGCGGCCTGGCTGAGCTTGACCATCATGTCGGCGATCTTGTTCAGGTTGCCCTTGAAGCCGGCCTGAATGGCCACGGCGCGCGCCTCATAGGGGCGCAGGCCGGTGATCGGATCGACGCGGTAATGCACGATCTTCTCGGGGGTCTCGGCGGCCACTTCCTCGATGTCCACGCCGCCCTCGGCAGAGGCCATCAGGGTAAAGCTCTGGACGTTGCGGTCCACGATCATGCCGATGTAGTACTCGACGCCCGCATCGATATCGACGGCGCGGGTTACCAGGACCTTGTTGACGGTCAGGCCCTTGATGTCCATGCCCAGGATCTTCTCGCCGTTCTCATAAGCCTTGTCGGGGGTGGGGCTGAACTTGACGCCGCCCGCCTTGCCGCGTCCGCCGACATGCACCTGGGCCTTGACGACCACGGCGTCGCCGTAATCGCGCGCGATCTGACGAACCTCGTCAGGGGTCTTGGCGACCCGTCCTTCCTGCACGTTGACGCCGAACTGGCGCAGGATTTCCTTGCCCTGATATTCGTGAAGTTTCACGTTTCTCCCTCCTTGGGGCGGCCTGGGTTGGCCTGTGATCAAAAATCTGGTGTTGTCCCGATAGAGGAGTATAAGCGTCCTGTCAGATTGACGCGCACTTTCACGGGCGAAACCTTAACGGCGGGTTGTCTCCTGAACGGGGACAGGTTGCGGGCACGCCACGAACAGGGGAAGGGCAAAGTGTTAGCGTCCTGGGTGATGAGCCAATTGCAACAGGTGAGAGACGCGATGAAAGAGGCGGGCGTGACGGGGTTGTGGGTCAGCCACCCGGCCAATGTGCGGGCGCTGACGGGCTTCACGTCGCCCGAAGACGGCAAGGTGCTGGTCACGGCGGACGGGGCCACGCTGTACACCGACGCCCGTTACACCGTGCAGGCGCGCGAGGAATCGGGTGTGCCCCAGTTCATCGCCCGGCCACCGGAAACCTTCCAGCACGCGGCGGAGGGGGTCCGGGGTCAGAGGGTTGGGTTCGAGGCCGACAGCCTGACCGTGGCGGGTCTGGAAGACCTTAAGGAACACTGGCCGGACGCCGAACTGGTGCCTCTGCGCGGTCTGATTCAGGGTCTGCGGCAGATCAAGACGGCGGACGAGATCGCGGCGATCCGGGCGGCGCAGGATCTGGCAGATCAGGTGTTTTCGGAAGTCCGCCCCCTGATCGTCGCTGGGGCGCGGGAACTGGACATTGCGCTGGAAATCGAGACGCGACTGCGAAAGGCCGGGGCCGGGAGTGCCTTCGGCGTGATCGTGGCGAGCGGGCCACGCGGGGCGATGCCGCATGGACATGCCTCGGCGCGGGTGATCGAGGACGGCGAACTGGTCACGGTGGACATGGGCGCAAAGCTGAACGGTTACAACAGCGACATGACCCGCACGGTGGCGGTGGGCCAGCCTTCCGATGAGATGAAGCGGATCTACAACGCGGTGCTGGAGGCGGAAGAAGCCGCCATCAAAGCCGTCAAGCCGGGCGTGCGGGCCGCCGATCTGGACAAGATCGCGCGCGACATCCTGACCGGGCACGGGCTGGGCGAGGCGTTCGTGCATTCGCTGGGCCACGGCGTCGGCTTGGAGGTCCACGAGGGGCCAGGGCTGCGTGGAACGAGTGATGATGTGCTGGCAGCAGGCATGGTCATCACCATCGAGCCGGGCGCGTACCTGCCGGACGTGGGCGGCGTGCGAATCGAGGACCTGCTGCTGGTCACCGAAGATGGCCACGACGTGCTAAGCCACTCGCCGAAAGAGGCAATTTGAAGCGGCTTGCTCTGGCCCTGGCGCTGATCCTCTCCCCTATTGGCAGCATGAACCTGGGGACGGCCAGCGCTTCGTCCAGCGTGTTTCAGAGCGGTTCAGCCGTGTACTACGGCGGGCGGGCGGCGCGTGGAACAGTCATGACCGCCGCGCACCGCAGTCTGCCCTTCGGCACCTGGGTCCGGGTCACACATTCCGGCACGGGCCGCAGCGTGGACGTGATGGTCAATGACCGGGGGCCGTTCGGCAATTCGCGGCGCATCATCGATCTGTCGCGCGCCGCCGCCGCCTCGCTGGGCATGCTGGGCCAGGGCGTCGCACCCGTGACCCTGCGGATTCTGTCCAGACCCTGAAGGCACACCCCACGCGCTTTGCACCCCGGTTCAAGGTTTCGTGATGGCGGGGGGTGTTAGAATCGTTCGGGCTTGAATGTGCGCCGCCGCGCAACCGACGTGGCAAGAGTTGAGCTTCACCCTCAAGGAGATGATGAAATGACGATGGAAACTGCACTGCTGACCCTGGACACGCTGGCGAAGTACCTGAAGGAAAAGGAAGTCCAGCTCGATATGGAAGAGAACAACGGCCAGCGCTTCCTGCGCATGGGCTGGCGCTTCGAGATGGGCGACGCCGCCGTGCTGGTCAGCGTCAACGACGGCCCCAACAACACCTCGCGCCTGGAAGTCACCTGCGTGACCCAGAAGACCTACACCGAACGCCGCGAAGAAGTGGTCAACATGCTCAACGACCGCAACCGCGAGCGCGCTTTTGCCCGCAGCATCGACGCCGACGGCAATGTCTGGCTGGAATACGTGGGCTTTTACCCCACCCTGGCCGAGATGCCCCAGGAAACCTTCGACACGCTGTTTGGCGGCGTGCTGATGCACTTCCAGGACGATTACGCCACCCTGGAAGGCTTCGTCCCCGGACCGCAGTTACAGCAGCCTCAGGCCTGAGCTGACGGAGTAGGCGGGTTGATCCCCGCCTCTCTTTCATCTCTATCAAGTGAAAAGATTCACGATATTTCCTGTTCGTGAATCTTTTGTCCCTTTTGAACTGAAGCTGGGGAATCGTGGTCCTGAATACACGATTCCCCAGCTTCAGTTCTTTACTGCCGTTCTGCCAGCAACTCTTCCAACCGGTCCACGTACCCGGCCAGCGTGCGGAAAGTGGCCTCCACGGGTTCGGGGCTGAGCATGTCCACCCCGGCCTCCTTCAGCGCGTCGATGGGATCGAGACTGCCGCCGGACTTCAGAAAACGCAGGTAATTCTCGCGGGCGGCGTCCTCATCCTCGCCAAACTGTTCAAGGAGCTGATGCGCCGCGCTGATGCCGGTGGCGTACTGGTAGGCGTAAAAATTGGCGTACAGGTGGGTGGAAAACTGCGCCCACAGGATGCCGCTGCGCTCACGGTCCATCTTCACGCCGTCACCGTAGCCCTGCGAGAGCAGATCGGCGGTCAAGGTGTTCAGATCGGGGGCGCTGAGGGTGCCGCCCGCCTCGATGCGGCGGTAACACTCCAGCTCAAAGGCCGCCAGGGTGGGCATGATGAAGAAGTAGCGGTGGAAGTTGCCCAGCGCCTCCTCGATGATGGCAATTTCAAGCGTGGTGTCCCCAGCGGCGCGGGCCTGCTTGAGCAGATGCTGGCGGACCATCGCCTGATTGAAGTTGCTGGCGACCTCAGCATGAAACAGCGTGTAGCGCGGCACCGAATACGCGTGTTCGCGCATGGACAGCAGCGAGTGCATCGAGTGGCCGATCTCGTGGGCCAGGGTGCTGTAGCTGCCCAGCGTGCCGTTCCAGGTCATGAAGATGAAGGGCTTGACCCGTCCACCGCCGTTGCTGTATGCGCCCTGACGTTTGCCGTCGTTCTCGGCGTAGTCGGTCCAGCGATCTTCGGTGAGGCCGAAACGTAAGTCTTTGACGTAGTCCTCGCCCAGCGGGGCCATGCCATCGGCAATCCAGTCCACGGCCTGCGCGTACTCGACTTTGCGGGGCGGCACCAGGGAGGCTTTCACGTCGTACTCGCGCAGCTCTTTCAGGCCCAGCCAGTCGCGGCGCACCCGCCAGTAGCGGTGCCAGATGGGGGTGTTGGCGCGGTAGGTGTCCAGCAGCGTGGTCACGACTTCGGTGGGAATGCGGTCCGGGGCCAGCGAGGCGGTGATGGCGTCGGGGTAGTTGCGGGCGCGGGCCAGGAAAACGCTCTGGCGCACGTTGGTGGCGTACATGGCGGCCTGCGAGTGGCGGGCGGCCAGATGGGCGTCGGCATAGTTTTCCCAGGCTTCGCGCCTGACCTCACGGTCCGGGCCGCTGACCAGACTGTCCACATTGCCCTGCGTGACCGGAGTGCCGCCCGCCGTGCCGAAGCGCAGGTCCATGTTCGCCAGCGCCGGATGGATGCCGCGCTCGGAGGCGAAGGGGGCGGCCACTGCGCCCAGCAGTTCCTCGATTTCACCGCTGCGGACGTGGGGGCGGTTTCGCAGAATCCGCTCCAGCCGCACCCGCTGATCGGCGAAGTCGGGCTGAGACAGCCAGCCGGACACCGTGGCCTCGTCCAGCGCCAGCAGTTCGGGCCGGAAGAAAGCGGACACGCTGCCGTAGCGGGCGGCAATACTGCTGGCACGGTCCCGGCGGGCGGCAGCTTCTGCGTCGTGGCCGTCCACGCTGGCGGTCATGCTGGCGTAGGAGAAAAAGCGGCTCAGGCGCAATTCCACGTCGTCGGCCACCTTCAGGTAGGTCAGCAGGGACTCGGGGGTGTTCAGTTGCCCGGCGTAGGCGGCCAGGGCGTCGATGGACCCCGGCAGCGCCCCCGCCTCGGCTTCCCAGGCCCCAGGCGTGGCAAACAGCGCCTCGATGTCCCAGGTCTGTTCACGCGGCACGTCGGCGCGGGCGGGAAGGGGGCGGGGCTGGCCACTGGACTGTGGGCCGCTGGACTGGGTTGCTGTCATGCTCCCGAGGCTAGAGCATCCAGGATGAAAAGGTCAGCAGGGACGGGCATGGAACGTGAATCAGACGTTCAACCAATTATCCAAGTAGTCCAATCGCGTATTCGCCCATCTTGCGGGGAATGTCCACGCCCGTGGTGGACACGCTGTTCTTGAATTCCATGGTGTGGTTGATCTCGATGACCAGCAGGCCGCCCCACTCGTTCTGGCGCTGCGGGTCTTCTACCAGGTCGATGGCGACGATTCTGCCGTCCACGGCGGCGGCGGACCGCACAGCAAGGTCTGATATTTCGGGCGTAACTGCACAGTTGCTGGCCTTCGCGCCGCGCGCCGTGTTGGTGATCCAGTGTTCAGAGGTGCGGTAGATCGCGCCGATGCACTCGCCACCGATCACGAAGGCGCGGATGTCGCGTTCGGGCTTGTTGATCAGCTCCTGCACGTAGAAGATGCCGTGCTGCGGGCCGCCCAGCACTTCCTTGTGTTCAATCACAGCCTCGGCGGCGTCGCGGTCATTGAGCTTGCTGACCATGCGCCCCCAGGAGCCGACGGTGGGCTTGAGCACCAGCGGATAACCCAGAGATTCGATCTGTTCCAGCGCGGCGTCGCCGTCGAAGCTGACTCCGGTGCGCGGGGTGGGCAGGCCAGCGGCGTACAGGCGGGCATTCGTCGCCAGCTTGTCGCCGCACAGTTCGATGACGTGACCGGGGTTGATCACCTGCACGCCGAAGCCTTCCAGCGCGCGGGTCACCGCATGGCCGCGCGTCTGGCTGACGCAGCGCTCGATCGCCACCTTCCACGGCACGGCGGCTGCGCCCGCGTCATCGAAGGTCAGTTTCAGGTGGGGAACGTAGACCTTGTCGTAGGGCGTGCCCAGGGCGTCCAGCGCCTCAAACAGCATTTTTTCGTCGGGGCGGATGCGGTCATAGAGAACGGCGAGTTCGGCCATAGCAAAAGCAGGGAGAGAGCCTCTCAGCAGAGGGCGGTCAGCGCAACACTGCTCTGACCGCCCTCTGCTGAAAAAGGTTCTACTCTCCCCAGTCCTCCGCTTCCTGCGGGGCGGCTTCCAGGCGGGGTGGGTCCACCGAAACCACTTCGTATTCCACGCCAGTTTCGTCGTCGATCACCAGTTCGCCCAGTTCGGGGTTGTTCAGTTCGATGGGTGCGCCCGTATCCGGGTTTTCAAATTGAATGGCAGTCATAGTTTCTCCTCTCGTTTGATAGGTTAAAGCGTATCAGTCTTTTCGGTTGCTATTGGCTAGACAGAGGATTGGTGTCCGGCCCGTCCTCGAACTCCAGTTCGATCCCCGCCTGACAGTGCGGGCAGCTCACGATGCTGACCTCGGAGCCGTCATCGGCCTGCACGGTGGGCGCGGTGGCGAGCATGTCCTCGGTGACCTCGAACTCCTCGCCGCAGTTGGGGCAGGTGGTCAGGATGCCCAGCAGTTCCAGCTCGAAGTCCTCGCCGCCGCCGCTGCGGGTCACTTCCATCTCGGCGTTGCACGAGTCGCACACGATCACGTCGCCCGGCTGCAATTCGGCGCGGTCCTGATCGCTCAGTTCCAGCACCTCGCCGCAGACGGGGCATTCAATTTCCAGCGTTGCCATAAGGCACAGTTTACGGGGTCTGGTTACGGGGTCTGGTCTGAAGTGGGCTTCTCGCCCGGAAAGCGTCCGTGCTTCTTGAAGAAGGCCAGAATGCTGCCCTCGGCCAGTGCCTCGCGCAGAAATTCGGGCGGGGGCGGAAGCTGCACGGTGCCGCGCGGGTAGGTCAGGACGCCCGTGTCGATGTTCAGCGTGACCTCTTCCCCGTCTTCCAGCACGCCGGTCAGGTCAGCCTCGAAGGCAGGGATGCCCAGATTCAGCAGGTTGCGGTAATGGATGCGCGCGAAGCTGGGGGCGACGATGGCCCCGATTTGCAACTTCTTGAGGGCCTGCGGAGCGTACTCGCGGCTGCTGCCCAGGCCCCAGTTGCGCCCACCGATCAGGAGGTCACCGGGCCGCACCTCTGCGGCAAATTCGGGGCGGGTGTAGTGGAAGGCGAAGGTCTGGAACACGTCCTCACCGGCCATGAACGGCGCGAACTTGCCGGGCAGGATGTCGTCGGTGTTCACACTGTCGCCAAATTTCCAGACGCGGGGCATGGGGAAGTATGGCGCGCGGCAGGGATACGGGGGAATAAAGGTCTAAGCGGAGGCTGGGCTACGGCTTTTCCCACTCGATCACGTCGCGGTGGCGCAGGAAGAACAGGAACTGCGAGCCGAGCAGAATAATATTGAACAGCACCGCCGACAGCACGCGCCCGGACAGGTCATACAGCTTGTCGATGGGCGTGTAGGGGCGGATGGGCGTGATCAGCAGCACCGCCGAGAGCGCGATCACGAAAACAATCAGAATCGCGGTCACGGCGTACTTGTTGTTCTGGTAAAAGTCGCCCCAGGCGCTGCCATGCCCCGCGCGGATGCGTCCGCTGGTCAGATCGGCGCGCACGCCCTCCACGCTGACGGTCAGATTCACGCGTGAGCCGGACTGGAAGGCGAAAGCCTCTTCCCTGAGCAGGCGCTCGATCAGGCGGGCCGTCTTGTCCTGCACCTCGGTCAGGTAGACGCCAAAGACGCGCAGCACCACGAATCTGCCGCCGTCCAGGGTGCTGATCAGGGCGGGCAGATCGTGGCCCGATTGCGGCCAGGAGGTCAGCACCAGTGCCCCGGCACGCACCTCGGCGCGGTCCTGCGAGATCACCAGATCGGTGACGGTCTCGGCCTGGGGGGTCAGCGCACCATCCACTTCACGGACGGGCAGATGCCGCCAGCCCGCAAACACCCGCTCCCACAGCGCCGGATCGTGGATGTCCGCGCCCGACGTCACGGGAATCACGCAGATCGAGCGGAGGTAACTGGCAGCAGGCATGGACTGGAGGTTACTTTACGCCGCCCACGTCTGCGGCCATCCAGGCTTTCTGTGACATCCGCATTGGGACTGATATCTGAGCAGTCATTCATATATACTGGCGACTATGGATTCCTCTTCCCCAACCTCCGGTGCCGCTCCTCTGGTGTATTTCGTGGATGGCATGGACTGTGCCACCTGCGTGCAGAAGGTAGAGGGCATGGTCAACCGCCTGCCCGGCACGGCAGACGTAAAGACCAGTTTCAGCAAGCAGACGCTGAGGCTAGAACTGGACGAGACCAAGACGCCGCGCACTGTGCTGGAGAAGAACCTGCTGGCGCTGGGCTATACGCCCACGTTGCAGCAGTCGGCGCAGAGCAAAGCCGCCTCCTCACACGCGGATCATGGCGGCGAGGGACACGACCACGCTGGACACGTCCATGAGTTGCTGTCCGCCGGAACGCCGTGGTACGCGGGCAAACAGGGCAAACTGGTGATCTTTTCGGGGGTGCTGCTGGCGCTGGCCTGGGGCTTCGGATTTATCGAGCCGGGGCTGTCGGTGTACGGCTATGTCGCGGCCACGATTCTGGGGGTGTGGCCGCTGGCGAAGCAGGCGTGGGCCAGCGCGCGGCTGGGCGATCCGTTCTCGATCAACATGCTGGTGTCGCTGGCGGCCATCGGCGCAGTGGCCATCGGGCAGGCGGCAGAGGGCGCGGTGGTGGTCTTCTTCTTCGCTATCGGGGAACTGCTGGAGGGCGTGGCGGCGGGCCGGGCGCGGGCGGGGATTCAGGCGCTTGCGGCGCTGGCCCCCAAGACGGCTTTGCTGGTGGAGGGCAGCGGAACGCGCGAGGTTCCCGCCGACTCGCTCCAGATCGGGCAGACCGTGCAGGTGCGCCCCGGCGGACGGGTTCCGGCAGACGGCACCATCACGGCAGGAACCTCCAGTCTGGACGACAGCCCGGTGACCGGCGAGAGCATGCCCGTGACCAAGACCGTGGGCGACAGCGTCTTTGCGGGCAGCATCAACACCGACGGCGTGCTGAGTATCCAGGTGGACAAGGAAGCCAGCGACAACACCATCGCTCGGATTATCGAGCTGGTGGAAGAAGCCGAGGGCAGCAAGGCAGCCACCGCACGCTTTATTGACCGCTTCAGCCGCTACTACACGCCGGGGGTGGTGCTGGTCTCGGCGCTGGTGGCTGTCGTTCCACCGCTGCTGTTCGGCGCGGAGTGGTATCCGTGGCTGTACAAGGGCATCACGCTGCTGCTGATCGGCTGCCCCTGCGCGCTGGTGCTGAGCGTGCCTGCGGCCATTACCAGCGGCATCAGCGCGGGCACGCGGCGCGGGTTGCTGATCAAGGGCGGCGCGGCGCTGGAAACAATTGGCACGGTCAAGACGGTGGCCTTCGACAAGACGGGCACGCTGACGGCAGGCAAACCGCGCGTGACGGACGTGCTGGGAGCGGGCGTCTCCGACAGTGAAGTCCTGCGGCTGGCTGCGGCTGTGGAGGCGGGCAGTTCTCATCCGCTGGCGCAGGCGATTGCGAAGGAGGCCGCACGGCTGAACGTGACCGCCCCCGCCGCGCAGGACGCCAAAGCTATTGCAGGGAAAGGCGTGACCGCGACGGTGGAGGGGCGCGCCCTGTTCATCAGCTCGCCCCAGCATGCGGCCAGCACACTGAGCGTGGCCCCTGATCTTCAGGGCAAATTGACCGCGCTGGAGGAGGCAGGCAAGACGGCGGTGGTCTTACACAGCGCAGACGAGATTCTGGGCGTGCTGGCGATCCGCGACGAACCCCGCGCGGACGCCCGCGAGGCTATTGCCCGCCTCAAAGCGATGGGCGTGAATACCGTGATGCTGACGGGAGATAACGCGCGCACGGGCCGGGCTATCGCCGCCGGGCTGGGGCTGGACGTGCAGGCGGAACTGCTGCCCGAGGACAAGCTGCGCCTGATTGCCGAGCTGAAGAAACATGGCGGCGTGGCAATGGTGGGCGACGGCATCAACGACGCCCCCGCGCTGGCGCAGGCCGATGTGGGCATTGCGATGGGCGGCGGCACCGACGTGGCGCTGGAAACGGCGGACGCGGCCCTGCTGCGCGAGCGGGTGGGCGACGTGGCCGATCTGGTGCAACTGTCGCGCGACACCATGAGCAACATCAAGTGGAATATCGCCTTTGCGCTGGGCCTCAAGGCCATCTTTCTGGTCACGACGCTGCTGGGCTACACCAACCTGTGGATGGCGATTCTGGCCGACACCGGGGCGACGGCGATTGTCACGGCGAACGCGCTGCGGCTGCTGGGCTGGAACGGCGGCCCGGTCAAAAAAGCCTCAGCGCCGTCCGGCCTGCCCGCTTCCGGGAGCGTTTAACCCATGCTCGACATCACTGTTTACACCGTGCCCAACTGCGCCGATTGCGAGGCGGTCAAGCGGCTGCTGAAGAGCAAGGGAGCCGCCTTCACCGAGAAGAACGTGCAGGAAGACCCGGCGGCGCTGGCGGAGATGCAGCACAAGGCGAACGTGCGAATCGCGCCCGTGACAGTCATTGGTGATCAGGTCTTCTACGGCTTTTTTGGTGACCAGCGGCCCGGCATTCTGGCGGCGCTGGAACCTGCACAATGACGGGCCTGCGCTACACTGAACAAATGATAATCGCCTCTCAAGAAGGCACAGTTCCGCAAGAAGGCACAGTTCTGCAAGCAGGCACAGGTCCAGAGGGCATCTGCGAGGTCAATTGCGTCCATCCCGAAGCGGTGGCGGAGGCGCGGGCCGCCTTGCCGGACGGGCGCGACGTGGAAACCGCCTCCGCGTTTCTGAAACTGGTGGCCGATCCCACGCGCTTGCGGCTGCTGAGTGCCCTGAACACCCGTGAGCTGTGTGTCTGCGATCTGGCGGCGGTGGTGGGCCTGTCCGAGAGCGCCGTGAGCCATCAGCTCCGGCTGCTGCGGGCCGGGCGGGTGGTGGCCTTTCGCAAGGCGGGGCGGGTGGCCTATTACCGCCTGCTGGATCACCACGTCACCATGCTGATCGACAGCGCGCTTGAACATGCCAGGGAATAGAACTGGCCAGTGGCTCAGGCTGGGCGCATTTCTGGCTGCGTTCGCCTTGCTGGGTGCATTCGCGGGCGGCTGGCTGGCGCGGCAACTTCAGGCGCGGGGGCCGCTGTACTGCATCTCGCAGACGGGAAAACTCTGGAACGGCGTTGCCCCCGTTCCAACCGGTTTTCAGCCTGAATGCCCGCAGAGCGGGAGCTACCGGGCCGAGGTTCGTTCGGGCGATACGCGCGTGGAGCAGTACCGCATTCAGGGCTGGCAGCCCCGCGCCCTGCTGGCGGCCATGAAAGCCGGGGGCTACCTCCAGATCACCGATGATCCCATTGGACCGGGCAATTACTCGGCGTTCCTGGGCCGCGCGGGCGTACCGGAAATTCAGTATCTGGCGAATCAGGAAGGCGACACGACGCTGATCACGCTGAGCGGACGGCCTTAATTACCTTCGCCACCACGGAATTGCGGCAGACTCGGCGCGAATGACCCGGCCACCCAGATTCGATACAGCTCTAAAAACTCCAATTCAAAGTGAAAATCTGCCCCTCTCGCACCGTCTGCGTGATCTGGCCGACACGCTGGGGCTGGTGTGGCGGGCCAGCCCCCGGCACAGCGTCATTTTTGCGGCCACCACATTGATCGCAAGCGCCCTGCCTGCCGCCAACCTCTACGTGGGCAAGCTGCTGCTGGACGAGGTGGCGCAGGCGGCGGGCGGCGGCGTGACCTACGCGGCGCTGCTGACCCTGCTGGCCATTCAGGTGGCGCTGGGCGTGTTCGGCAGCCTGCTGAGTACGGTGGGCACAGCCTCGCAGCAACTGCTGGGTGACAGCCTGCAACACAGCGTCAGCCGCCGAATTCTGGACAAGGCTTCGGGCCTCTCGGTGGAAGCCTTCGAGAACGCCGAGACATATGACCGGCTGCAACAGGCGTACCGCGAGGTGGGTTCGCGTCCACTGGGCGTGGCGACGCAACTGGTGGGGCTGGCGGGGGCCGCCGTCACCCTGATCTCGGTGGGCGCGCTGATGGCCCGGCTGGGGGTGTGGGTGCTGCCCCTCGTGCTGCTGGCAAGCGTGCCGGGGGTGATCGTTAGCAACCGCTTCGGCATCCAGGGCTACCAGATGTTGCGCCGCCAGACCCACGACGCCCGCGTGCAGAACTACCTGGGCAGCCTGCTGACCTCCGACACGCTGGTCAAGGAAGTGCGCCTCTTCGGCTTCGAGGGCCATCTGCTGGAGCGCTGGCGCAGCTATTACCTGGGCTTCCGCAAGACGCTGGAGGATCTGGTGCGCCGCCGCTCGGCGTGGGGCTTCGGCGCAGCGCTGGCTTCCGCGCTGCTGATCGGGCTGGCCAGCGCGCTGATCCTGCGGCGGGCGGCGGACGGACAGATCAGCGTGGGGGACTTTTCCATCTTCGTGCTGGGCATCGCGCAGGTGCAGGCCACGGTGAGCAACCTGCTGAATGGCGTCAGCGGGATTTACCAGAACCTGCTGTACATGCGAAACCTCTTCGGCTTTCTGGAACTGCCCAGCCGCGATCTGGACGCCGGGGAAGTCTGGGCCGGGCCAATCGACACCATTGAATTCAAGGAGGTGGGGTTCCGCTATCCGCTGACGGACCGCGACGTGCTGCGCGGCGTGAATTTCACCGTGCGGCGCGGGCAGGCGCTGGCGCTGGTGGGCGAGAACGGCGCAGGCAAGACCACCCTGGTCAAGCTGCTGACGCGGCTGTTCGAGCCGAGCAGCGGCACCATTTTTCTGAACGGCATGGACGCCGCGCGCTTCAGCCCGCGCAGCGTGCAGAAGCAGATGAGCATCATCTTTCAGGATTTCGGCCAGTACCAGATGAGCGCCCGCGATAACGTCGCGCTGGCCGAGGTGGCGCGGCTCTCGGAGGAAGGCGTCGTGGAAAGTGCCGTGGAGCGGGCCGGGGCAGAGTTCGTGGACGATCTACCGGAAGGGCTGGACACGCCGCTGGGCCGACTGTTTCAGGGCGGACGGCAACTGTCGGGCGGGCAGTGGCAACGGCTGGCGCTGGCGCGGCTGTACTTCCGGGACGCCTCGGTGCTGGTCTTCGACGAGCCGACGGCGGCGCTGGACGCCCGCGCGGAATCGGAGACCATCGAGGCGCTGCGGGCACAGACCACGGACCGCATCACGCTGCTGATCTCGCACCGTTTTTCCACCGTGCGGCTGGCCGATCAGATCGTGGTGCTGGACGGCGGCGTGATCGTGGAGTCGGGCAGCCACGCCGAACTGATCGCGCGGGGCGGGCAATACGCGGCGCTGTACAACTTGCAGGCGCGGGGCTACGGCGTCACGGAGCAGGGGGCGGCGGAGGTCAGCGGCCCGGCTTGACGTCGTTGCGGGTGTCTTCCTCCTTCCATTCTGTGGCAATTTCGGCGGCCTTGCCCGTGACCCAGGTCAGCGCGTCGCTGTTGGGAAACGAGATGGCGCTGTGGTCCTCGCGCGAGGAGATGAAGCGCTCGATGCCCGTGCGGGAGCCGTCCAGGCGCACATTGGGTGTCAGCTCGAACAGGTAGTTGACCGGCCAGCCGCCGCTGACGCCGGGGCGGGCGGGCAGGCGTTTGCTCTGCACCTCCAGATCGCGGGCGACATTGGGCCAGACGATGTCCTTGACCCCCACCGTGCGCCCGGCCACCGAGAAGGCGTCGCAGGCGTGCATCGGGGAAGGCTCGCTGCCGTACACGTCGCCCAGCGCCCGGATGCCGTTTCCGAAATCGCCCTTCCAGGCCACGCAGATGCCGTCCAGATCGACTTGCAGGGCAATCGGCACCCCCGGATTGACGCGGCTCAGGTGATGCAGCCACACCGATCCCTGCGAGTGGCCCAGCAGCACCAGCCGGGGCGGGTGGGCCGATTTCATCCAGGTGTTTTTGACCCTCTCGAAATCTGAACGCAGCGCCTCGTAGCCACGCTGCGGGCCGCCGATGTACTCGGAGGAAAACGCGGCGGCGGCATTGCTGGCATACCCCGAAACCTCGACGCGGTAGCCCGCCGCTGTGAACACGTCGGCCAGACGGTCCAGCGTGCCACGCGATCCCAGGTAATCCCAGTTGTCGCGCGGGGCCAGACAGGGCGGCGCGCAACGGCCCGACATGGCAAAGATCACCACGTCCGGCGGCGGGCCGTTCAGATTCAGGGCCGGGGTGCGGGCCGGGTGGATCACGTACAGCGGTGTGCAGCCCACCAGCGCCAGCACGCACAGCAGCGGGGCCAGCAGACGGACGGGCAGGCGCAGGGACACCTTCCAGTTTAGGCACGAACAGGCAGCCTGGATACGGGCGCGGCTTCCCTTTGCGGTCACACCCGGCGGGGGCAGACCGTTCCCACGGCCCCCGGACGGACGCTCCCTCTTTCTCGGAAGTGCGCGTTGCGGGTATTCTGGAGGGCAATGACGCTCGATCAGGCCGAACCTTCCACACTTTCCACCGAACCTTCCACCGCCCGCCGGGGCCTGCTGATCGTGATCACGGGCGCGTCCGGCGTCGGCAAGGGCACCCTGCGCGAACGCTGGCTGGCCGGGCAGGACGTGTTCTACAGCACGTCGTGGACCACCCGCGAGGCCAGGGCCGGGGAACGTCATGGCGTGGATTACGTCTTCGTGCCGCCGGAAGTTTTTGAGAGCAAGGCCAGGGCGGGCGGTTTTCTGGAACACGCCGCCTTCGTGGGCAACCGCTACGGCACGCCCATCGAACCCATCGAGGCTGCGCTGGCACGCGGGCAGGACGTGGTGCTGGAAATCGAGGTCGAGGGGGCCATGCAGGTCAAGGCCCGCATGGGCGCTGAGGCCGTGCTGGTCTTCATCATGCCGCCCAGCCTGACCGAGTTGCGCCGCCGTCTGGAGGGCCGCGCCACCGAGACCCCCGAGCGCGTCGAGAAACGCCTGCGCCGCGCCCGCGAGGAGATTCAGGAGGCCCACGCCTTCCGCTACGTGATCGTGAACGACGATCTGGACCGCGCCGTGGCCGAGTTGCTGGCCGTGCAGCGTGCCGAGCGGGCCGCACAGGTGCCGCGTGAAGAGTGGAGCGAAGAGGACCGGGCGGCGGTGACGGCGGCGCAGGCCGTGAAAAGTGAGGGGCTGAACGCGGCACACCTGCAACGCGTCGTGGATTCTTAAAAGGGGAAGGCATGCCGCTTGAGATTGTTCAGGGCGACATCGCCGCGCAGGAGTGCGCCGCCGTCGTCACAGCCGCGAATAAGGAACTGATGGGTGGTGGGGGCGTGGACGGCGTGATCCACCGCGCCGCTGGGCCAGGGTTGCTACGGGCCATTCGCCAGCTTGGGGGGACGCCTACCGGGACGGCAGTGATTACCCCGGCGTTTGAATTGGAAGAACGCGGCGTGCAGTACGTGATTCACGCCGTCGGCCCGATCTGGCGCGGCGGCAGGAGCGGAGAGGCCGAGTTGCTGGCCGGAGCGTACCGCCGCAGCCTGGAACTGGCTTCCGCGAACGGCTGCGCGTGCGTGGCCTTTCCCTCGCTCAGCACGGGGGTGTATGGGTATCCCATCGAGAAAGCCGCGCCCGTGGCCCTGGCGACAATTCTGGAATTTCTGAGTGGGCATCCAGAGCTGGAGGTCCGCATGGTGCTGTACGACGTGGGCAGTCTGCATGTCTTTCAGCGGGCGCTGGCACGGCTGGCGGGCTAGTCGGGCAGCGCAGTCAGCCGCCTCAAAGTAGACGCTCATGCGCGGCGCATAGCATGCGGCCATATGTCCCCGCACTCCAGACTGCCCCACCTGTCCTTCCGGCGAACCCCCGCGCGGGCGCTGCTCCTCAGCGCGGCCCTGAGCCTCGGCGTCCTGCTGCCGGGGACTGCCTCCGCGCAGACCGCTGCACCTGCGCCCAAACCCGCTGCGTCGTCCGCCGCCACCACCGAAGCGGCCAGCGCGATTGCCATCGAGGTCAGCGCCGCCGTGAAGGGGCAGATCGTCAGTTGCCCGACTGGCCTCAAACTCAGCCCGCGCGCGGTGTGCCTGTACGTGCCCAGCAGCGTGGCGTCGTTGCGTCCGCTGATCGCGGGCAAGCTCAGCGGGCGCACGGCGGGCGGCTGGAAGACCAGTGGCAAGGCCAGTACCCTGCTGGTCAGCCAGAAGGCGGGCGGACCGCTGGGGGCCTTCGTGCTGCTCAGCGCCCTGAACGACAAGGAAAGTCTGGTGGTGGTGGACGCCGCGCAGGCCAAAGTGGCCGCCGCCAAACCCGCCACCCCGGCAGGCGTGACCAAGGGACAGCCTTACGTGCTGGGCCGCGATCTGGCCGGAGTGGTGAACGTGACCAGCCAGGGCGGCGGCAACTACCGCCTTACCACCGAGGAAGGCTCGGTGCTGGCCGTCACGGTGGGGCGCAAGTCCGCGCAGACCAGTAGCGGCACGGTGGAACTGCCCCTCGCGCCCGCCACCGACGGCACCAACCTGATCTTCCCGCTGGACGGCCTGCGCTCGCTGGGCTGCACCGTCACCCCCGCCGGGACCAACCTGACCGTGGCCTGTGGGGCAGACAGCGTCGGGTTGCGGCCCATCGTTTTCTAGGTTGAGTGGAAAGAGGAGGCGGGCGTGTCAGACACGGTTCCCGCCTCCTCTTCTATTTTCCAGACGGCCCCAAAAAACCTTCAGATGGTCTTAGGGTCCGGCTCATGACGCCTGTGGGGGCAACCCGGCGGGCGTGAAGTGCGTAATCATAGCTGCAATCGCCCGCCACACAGAGGGGCGTTGTCCGCACTCTCAAGGAGGATTTACCCATGAGCATTCTCGACCGACTGTCCCGGCTGCTGCGCTCCAATGTCAACGACATGATCAGCAAGGCCGAAGACCCTGGCAAGATCATCGAGCAGGCCCTGCGCGACATGCGCGCCGCCTACGGCGAGGCCCGCAGTGAAGTGGCCGACGCCATGAGCCAGAACGCCAAGCTGGAGCGCGAGGCCGACACCAACCGCCGCCTGGCCGACGAATACGGCAAGAAGGCCGAGGAAGCCCTGCGCGGCGGCAACGAGGACCTGGCCCGCGAGGCGCTGCGCCGCGCCCAGAACTCTAAGGATCTGGCGACGGGCTTCGACGAGCAGCGCGCCACCCAGACCAGCACCGTCGATCAGCTCAAGACCCAACTGCGGGCGCTGGAAGCCAAGATCGACGAGATGGAGTCCAAGAAGTCGCTGCTGGCGGCCCGCCAGAAGACCGCGCAGGCCAGCGAAACCCTGGACCGCGCCACGGGCTTCAACAAGGCCGGGGGCGCGATGGACGCCTTCGAGGAAATGGAGCAACGGGTGTCGGGCATGGAAGACCGCAACAAGGCCATGACCGAGCTGCGGACCGACAACGACATCGACGCGCAACTGAAAGACCTGGGCCGGGACCGCGATATCGACGACGCGATGGCGGCGCTGAAGGCCAAGGTTCAGGGCGATTCGGGGGCCAAGAGCTAAACCCGCAATTCCGCTCACCTCTCCCCTGCTGAACATGGCGGGGGAGTTTTTTTATTGGGCGCGTGACCTCGCCGTAACGCCGGGCCGCTAGACTGGGCGGCACATGAATAAAGTGTTTCCCAGCGCTGCCGAGGCGCTTGCAGATGTGGTGGCCGACGGGCAGACCGTGGCCGTGGGCGGCTTCGGCCTGTGCGGCATTCCCGAGGCGCTGATCCTGGCCCTGCGAGACAGCGGCGCGAAAAACCTGACCGCCGTGAGCAACAACGCGGGCGTGGACGGCTTCGGCCTGGGCCTGCTGCTGGAAACGCGGCAGATCAGCAAGATGGTCAGCAGCTATGTGGGTGAGAACAAGGAGTTCGAGCGCCAGTATCTGGCCGGGGAACTGGAACTGGAATTCACGCCGCAGGGCACGCTGGCCGAGCGGATGCGCGCAGGCGGAGCGGGTATTCCCGGCTTCTACACGAAGACCGGCGTGGGCACGGTGGTGGCCGAGGGCAAGGAAGAAAAGGAGTTTGACGGCGAACGTTACATCCTGGAACGCGGCATCGTGGCGGATGTCAGTCTGGTCAAGGCGTGGAAGGCTGACACCAGCGGCAATCTGGTGTACCGCAAGACGGCGCAGAACTTCAATCCGGTGGTGGCGACCTGTGGGCGGGTGACGGTGGCCGAGGTGGAGGAAATCGTGGAAGTCGGCCAGCTCGATCCCGACAGCATCGATACGCCCGGTATTTACGTGCAGCGCGTCGTTCTGAATGCCACACCCGAGAAACGCATCGAGCAGCGGACGGTGCGGGCAGCAGCTCCGGCCTCGTCCGCCGCTGGAGAGGAGGTCTAGAGATGCCCTGGAACCGTGACGAGATGGCGGCCCGCGCAGCAGCGGAATTGCAGGACGGCTTTTACGTGAACCTGGGCATCGGTCTGCCCACGCTGGTGGCCAACCACATCCCAGATGGCGTATCGGTGATGCTGCAATCCGAGAACGGCCTGCTGGGCATCGGCCCCTTTCCCACGGACGATCAGGTGGACGCTGACCTGATCAACGCGGGCAAGCAGACGGTGACGGCGCTGCCAGGGGCGAGCTTTTTTTCCAGCGCCGACAGCTTCGCCATGATCCGGGGCGGGCACGTCAACCTCGCCATCCTGGGGGCCATGCAGGTCAGCCAGACTGGTGACTTGGCGAACTGGATGATTCCCGGCAAGATGGTCAAGGGAATGGGCGGCGCGATGGATCTGGTGGCCGGGGTGCAGCGCGTGGTGGTGCTGATGGAACACACCGCGAAGGGCGGCGCGCACAAGATTCTGGAGGCTTGCAACCTGCCGCTGACCGGCGTGGGCGTGGTAGACCGCATCATCACCGATCTGGGCGTGCTGGACGTGACTGAAGGCGGCCTGAAGCTGGTGGAACTCGCGCCGGGCGTGACGTTGGAGGAAATGCAGGAAAAGACCGGCGCGCAGCTTCAGGGCTGAGATTGGCCTGACTAAAATTCAGAACCAGAGAAGGGTGCATGCCGCGTAAATCGACGCGAGGAACTTATGCTCTCGCTTATTACCTCTGTTGACGATCGCCCTGAAGTGCTTGGGGCGATTGCAGCCGCATGCGAGGACGTTTCTACAGACAACATTCACTGCATTGGCCCCCGAGATGACACCAGATGCCTGTAATTTCACGTCCGAGTACGGCTTGAGAAGGTAGGGTCAGAGGCCAATGACTCCGTATCCGGTTGGACAACGCCCTCTTCCGCGATCTGCCGCGCTGTTCGCCGGGACACCCTAAGCCGCGTGTCATGATTCCACCGAACGATCTCCCCTTTCTGCGCCTGCTCAGCAGGAGTGTCGAGCCACTTGCTGTCGTTGACGCCCAGACGCTGCTGATTCTGGCTGCCACCCCAGCGCTGGGGCACATGTTCGGGCAGCCGCCCCAGGCCCTGACTGGCCTGGCCTTCTCCAGCCTGCTGGCCCCACACGAACAGACCGGCGTCACGGCCCTGCTGCTGGCCTTTACTGCCGACGGAGTGCTGCCGCCCCGGCGCAGTTACCTGTTCGTCCGCGCAGACAATATGCCCCTTCCCAGCGACATCCGGGGTCTGCGGTTCACCCTTCCGAGTGGGCGGCCAGTGGCCCTCATGACCCTGCGTCCGGTGCAGGAGTTGCTCGGCAGCGTGTCGTTCTACCAGCAGGTCCTCGAAGAGCTGCCCCTGGCACTGACGGTGCAGGACGCAGAAGGCCGTTACGTCTATATCAACCCGTATGCCCTGGCCGACCCGGAACTGCGTGGGCGGGCCATCGGCCTGACCGTCCGCGAGGTCATGGCCGCCGAGGGCCGGGCTGAAAGCACCGCCCTGGAACGTGAGGCCCAGTTCCGACTGGCCGCTCAGACGCGCACGCGGGTCGAGTGGCAGGAGCAGTCCACCCGCCCGCGCGGCGACATCCCCCGCCTGACCCACCGGGTCGCGGTGCCCATCTTCGAGGAGGACGGTGGGCCGCTGAGCCTGATGTTGTGTTTTGCGCGGGACATCACCCTCACGGCCTGGCAGGCCGAACAGATTCAGTTGCTCGACAGTCTGATCCAGGCGACGGAAGACCCGATGGCCATCCTGGACGTGCGGCCTGGACCCACCTACCAGCAGGTCATTCACGCCAATCTGGTCCTGCGCCAGCTCGACGACGCCCCACCCGACGCCCACACCCGTCCATTTCATTCCGATCCACTGGCCTGGGTCAGTGGACCGCGTGACCGGCAGGCGATCAGGGCCGCGCTGGAGCAGCTCCGTCATCACACCACCGCCACCCGGATGGAAGAGGTTCATCTGCCGGACCTCGACATCTGGTTCGAGGTGTCGTTCACGCCGGTCTACCTGACGCCGGATCAGCTCACGCACTGGGCCGTGGTGCTGCGCGACGTGACCAGGCGCAAGCGGGAGCGGGCCTTCCTCCAGGAATTCATGGCGGCCACCCTGCTGGCGCTGCGGGACGCCCCGCTGAGGGTGGTCGTGAGCCAGATGCTGCGGGGCATGGAGCAGATCCTGCCGTCCTGGACTGCCGTGCTGATCCTGCCTGAAGGTGAGGCGCTTCAGGTCTACGGTGACCGGCTGCCTGCCCCCCTGCGTGACTGGCTGGAGAACCGCTCGGCGGACCAGTTGCGAGACCTGTGGGCACAGCGCGATCCACAGCGCCTGGGCCGCGCCTTGACCCTGCAAGATCCCTTCGGCCCCCACCAGCAGGACGCCGGGGCGCAGACACGGACCTCTGTCGAACTGGCCCTGTATGACCCACAGCAAACGCTGCTGGGGGTGCTGGCACTCCTGCATCCCAGCCAGACGGTCCTTCCCACCGAGGCCACCGAAACGCTGGGGGCCAGTGCGGGCCACATCGCGCTGGTGATCGAACGCCACCATCAGCGGCAGCAGCTTCAGCAGCTGGCCTACCACGATTCGCTCACCGGGCTGCTGAACCGGGACGGCTTTTCACGGGACGTCTCGCTGGCGCTGACCGGGGCGGCGCGGACCGGCGCTCCACTGGCCCTCGGTGTCCTTGACCTCAACCGGTTTAAAACGGTCAACGACAGCCTGGGGCACGCTGCCGGAGACCGACTGCTCCAGGCGTTCGCGCGGCGCTTGCAGGCGGTGGGAGAAAAGCTGAGCCTGCACCTCCTGACCCGGCTGGGCGGCGACGAATTCGCCTTTGTGCTGGGCGACCCCAACCAGATGGACGAGGTCGACACCACGCTGTCACAGATGCTGGCCGAGCCGTTTGCGCTGGATGGCCGTTCGGTCCACATCGGTCTGGCCCTCGGCTGGAGTGTCTATCCGTACATGGCGGCAGACCTCGACACGCTGCTTCAGCAGGCCGACAGCGCCATGTACGTCGCCAAGCGCACGGGCCGCCCCTTTGGGGTGTATGCGCCCACCACCCGTCCGTGTATCTCCGGCTTCGAGCTGGAAAGCGCGCTCCAGACCGCTATTCAGGACGGTCAACTGTCCCTGGTCTACCAGCCGCAGGTGTCGGTCACCGAACGGCGGATCGTCGGCGCAGAGGCCCTGTTGCGCTGGTGCCACCCGCAAATCGGCAACATTGCCCCCTCGGAATTCATTCCCCTGGCCGAGAGTCTGGGGCTGATGGACCGACTGGGCAACTGGGTCATCGAACGCGCCTGTCGGGACGCCGCCAGAT
Source organism: Deinococcus marmoris (assembly GCF_001949125.1). Lineage (GTDB taxonomy): Bacteria > Deinococcota > Deinococci > Deinococcales > Deinococcaceae > Deinococcus > Deinococcus marmoris_A. The sequence continues at coordinate 9,828 of NZ_MSTI01000044.1, read as the reverse complement.
GGACCGATCCAGAACTGACCGTCAGCATCAACGTCTCGGTCCTGCAATTGCAGCATCCGCATTTTCTGGCCGCGCTGGAAGACGCCGCCCTGCGCCACGGCCTCGGTCCACAGCGGCTGGTCATCGAACTGACCGAAACGGTCATGATCAGCGATGTGGCGGGCTTGCATTCCACCCTCGAACAGCTCCGGTCCTGGGGCGCGCGGATCGCGGTGGACGATTTCGGGACGGGGTATTCCACGCTGCTCTCGCTGCGCCAGTTTCAGGCCGACGAACTCAAGATCGACCGCTCGTTCATTCAGGATCTGGGACAGCCCGGCAAACCGGGGCGGGACAGCCGCGCCATCGTCGAGGTGACCCTGACCCTGGCCGCGACCTTCGGGCTGGGTGTGGTGGCCGAGGGAGTGGAGACCGAGCAGCAGGCGGCGCTGCTCCGGGAAATGGGCTGCCCGGTGATGCAGGGTTGGCTGATCGCGCCCGGGCTGACCCAGGACGAGTTTCTCCGGCGATTTGGCAGCGCGCAGCCCGACAGTGTTCAGCTCCAGTGACGGCTAGACCAGAGCGGCGACTGGAACTGATCTTTGAGACCTGCCCCATTGCCCGGCAGGCCACGTTCGAGGACATCAGCAGCAGTGAGACCGGGCAGCGCCGCCCCCCGAAACTCAACTGGGCGACTTGACACCCCATGCGTCAGGACGGCAGGCTTTCGGAGCTGCATGCCAGTTCAGCCCATAGACCAGCGTTCATGCCCTTCGCCAAACCGCCGGAATGGTGTGCGGCACCGTCCAGGCCGACACATTCAGACACGACATTCTCTTCCCCCGAGAGGTTCGCACATGACACCCACCGAAGCGCACGACCTGTCCACCGACGCCCTGCTCGATCAGTTGACCCTGGAGGAACAGGTCCTGCTGCTGGCCGGGGCCGATTTCTGGCGCACCGTGCCCGTGGAGCGCCTGAACATTCCCGCCCTGAAAGTCAGCGACGGCCCCGCTGGAGCGCGCGGCGGCGGCCCCCTGGTGGGCGGCACCCCCACGGCGGCCTTTCCGGTGGGGATCGCGCTGGGGGCGAGCTGGAACGTGGAACTGCTGCGCGAGGTGGGCGTGGCCCTGGCCCGTGAGGCGCACGACAAGGGCGCGGGCGCGCTGCTGGCCCCCACCATCAACCTGTTCCGCAGCGCCGTGAATGGCCGCAACTTCGAGAGCTACGCCGAGGACCCGTACCTGACGGGCGCACTCGCCACCGCCTACGTTCAGGGGCTGCAATCGGCGGGGGTGGCGGCCACCGTCAAGCATTTCGTGGGCAACGAATCCGAGTACCAGCGCAACAGCATCAGCTCCGATATCCCCGAACGCGCCCTGCGGGAACTGTACCTGCGGCCCTTCGAGATGGTGGTCCGGGACGCGCAGCCGTGGGCCATCATGAGCAGCTACAACAAGGTGAACGGCACCTATGTCAGCGAGAGTCCACGCCTGCTGACCGACATCCTGCGCGGGGAATGGGGCTTCGGCGGTCTGGTCATGTCCGACTGGGGCGGCACCTACAGCTCCGGCGAATCGCTGCGGGCCGGGCTTGATCTGGAAATGCCGGGGCCGAGCCGCGCCCGCACGGGCCTGCTGGAAGAAGCGCAGCGTGACCCGGCCACCCGCGCCGCCGTGCGTGAATCGGCCCGCCGGGTGCTGCGCCTGATCGGGGTCACGGGCACCCTGGCCCAGCCCCGCGACGTGAGCGATGGGGCCGAGCAGGGCGTGGAGTCTGCCGAAACCCGCGCCCTGATTCGCCGCGCCGGGGCCGAGGGAACGGTGCTGCTCAAGAACGACGGTGGCCTGCTGCCGTTGCCCGCAGGCGCGACAGTGGCCGTGATCGGCCCGAACGCGGCCCACGCGCAGGTCATGGGCGGCGGCAGCGCCCAGATGAACGCCCACCGCAAGGTCTCGCCGCTGGAGGGCCTAAGCGCCGCGCTGGGCGAGGACCGCGTGACCTATGCACTGGGCTGCGACAATGACCGCTACCTGCCCGCGCTGGACGTTCCGATCAGGATCGACTATCTCGGCATGGACGGTGCGGTCATCACCTCCGAGGACAAACAGGGCAGCGAGGTGATGTGGTTCGCCTTTCCCGAAGGCGTCCAGCCCGAATCGTTCCGCGCCCGGCTCAGCCTGACCCTGAGCGTTCCCGCAGACGCGGAGTATGACCTGAGCCTTTACAGCGCGGGCCTCAGCCGCCTGACGGTGGACGGCCAGGAAGTCATCGACAACTGGACCAACTGGCAGCCCGGCGACACCTATTTCGCCTTTGGCAGCAACGAGGTGCGCTCACAGCGGCTCCTCAGCGCCGGGGAACACTCCGCCGTCATCGAGTTCATGCCCAGGGCGGTGGAGGGCAGCGTCGCCGGGTTCAGCGCCGTGCGGCTGGGCTTCCGCGCCCCCTTGCCAGCAGGGGCGATCCATGAGGCCGCCAGGGTTGCGGCGCAGGCCGACTACGCCGTGGTCTGCGTCGGCACCACCGGGGAGTGGGAAACCGAGGGCGTGGACCGTGCGGGGCTGGACCTTCCCGGCCAGCAGGATGAACTCGTCGCGGCGGTGCTGGCCGCCAACCCACGCACCATCGTCCTGCTGCAAACGGGCGGCCCGGTGCTGATGCCGTGGCTGGACGGCGTGCCCGCGCTGCTTCAGGGCTGGTTCCCCGGTCAGGAGGCTGGACATGCCTTTGCAGACGTGCTGCTGGGCCATGCCGCTCCCGGCGGACGGTTGCCCCAGACCTTCCCCGCCCGCCTGGAAGATGACCCCACCCACCCCGAAACGCCGGACCTCCAGTACCCCGGCGTGGACGGCCATGTGGAGTACAAGGAGGGGCTGTTCATCGGCTACCGCCATGTGGACCACGCCGGAACGCAGCCGCTGTTTCCCTTCGGCTTCGGGCTGAGCTATTCCAGTTTCGAGCTGAGTGACGCCCGTCTGAGCGCGGCTGAGATTGAGCCGGGCGGCCAGATCAGCGTGCAGCTTCAGGTGCGGAATACTGGCGAACGGGCCGGACAGCAGGTGGTCCAGCTCTATGTCCGCGACGCGGAAGCCCGCGTGGAAAGGCCCATCAAGGAACTCAAGGCGTTCGCCAAGATGAGTCTGGAACCGGGAGAATCAGGAGCCGTGACGCTGCCGCTGGACATGCGCGCTCTGGCGTACTTCGACGACAAGCGCCGGGCCTGGGTGGCCGACGCGGGCCAGTTTGAACTCCTGATCGGCACCAGCAGCGTGGACCTTCCCCTCAGCCTGTCTGTGGCCCTGACCGGGGAATGGAGTGAGCCAGTGGGTCAGGGCTGAGGCGTTCTGCGCTCCACCTGTAAATCCGGGCGGGAGTCAGCGAGACGAGATCGGGCAGGAGAACGATGGGGTTGGGACGCTCAGTGGACGCAGGAGAGGCTCTCCCGATCTGAGCGCATGACGCGCGAAATCCATATGAAAAACGCGCCAGTCTCGCCTACACACCGCTGGCCCAGCCAGATCATTCCTGCGTGAAAACCTGCGGAGATCATCGAGGAGACGGCAGTGTCCGGGGTGCTGGGGCCGGGCTGCGCCGCCGGAACCGGGCCGGGCCATCACCAGAATCCGCAGCAGCCGGACCTGTACCCTCCCCTACGGGTGACCCTGGCCCCGGCGCGTATCCTGGCCCCGCGTGGCCGGATTCCGCAGAAGCTCTGGGCTGACCCGCAGAGGTGTCCCATGCCCCCCACTCAGCCGTCCAGCTCCACAATCCGCCGTCTCTACGCACTGCTGTGGCCGTACCGCGCCACCATCGGCCTGGGCATGCTGCTGCTGGTGGGCAGCGTCGGGGCCGAACTGTACCCACCGTTGGTCTGGGGCCGGGTGGTGGACGTGGGTCTGGCGCGGCGCGACTGGAATTTCGTGGCGTGGCAACTGGCCGTGCTGGTGGGGGTGTATGCCCTGCAACAGGTGCTTTCCGCCTTTCAGGGGCTGCTGCTGGAGCGCACCGGGCAACAGCTTACGCTGGACCTGCGCCTGAGCCTGTACGACAAGCTGGCCGGGCAATCGGCGGCGTACTTCGAGGGCCAGCGCACCGGGGACCTGCTGGCGCGGGTGACGGCGGATGTGGACGGCATTCAGGACGTGCTGCTGCGCGGCATCAACACGGTGCTGGGCAACGCGCTACGGGTGGCGGGCGTGATCGGTATCTTCATCGCGCTTCAGCCGTTGCTGGGCGTGGTGGTGGTCCTGCCGATGATCGCCGTGGCCCTGCTGTTGACCCGCTACAACCAGACCGTGCGCCCGGCCTACCGCGCGGCCCGCAACCGTCTGGGAGACCTCTCGGCCACCGTGGCGGACCGGCTCTCGGGCATCCGGGTGGTGCAGGGCTTCGCGCGGGAAGGGGCCGAGGCGCGCAAGGTCGCCGCCATCGGACAGGAGTTGTACGCCCAGGGGATGAAGGCCGTGGTGATCCGCAACCGGGCCTTTCCGCTGGTGCGTTTCATCGCCAACTTCGGCAACATCCTGATGCTGGGCGGCGGGGTGGTGCTGATCGCGCGCGGCCAGTTCACGTTGGGCGGCCTGCTGGCGTACCGGGGCTACGGACGCTACTTCTACGGTCCCATCGACGATCTGGTGGGTCTCAACGACCTGCTTCAACGTGCTGAGGCCAGTGGGCGGCGCATCTTCGAGGTGCTGGACGCCCCGGTCACGGTGCTGGAACGCCCCGACGCCCTGCCGTTGCCACAGCCGGCCATGGGCGAGATCGTGTTCGAGAACGTCACCTTCGGCTACGATCCGGCCCAGCCGGTGCTGCGCGGCCTGAATCTGCGGGTGCGGCCCGGGGAACGGGTGGCGCTGCTGGGCGCGTCCGGGGCGGGCAAGAGTACCCTGATCGGGCTGCTGACGCGCGTGTACGATCCGCAGTCGGGCCGCGTGACCCTGGACGGCCACGACGTGCGGGACCTGACGCTGCCCTCGCTGCGGCGCGCCGCCGCCGTGATGCCGCAGGACACCTTCCTGTTCTACGACACCGTGCTGGAGAACGTGCGCTACGCCCGTCCCGACGCCACGCCGCAGGAAGTGGATCTGGCCCTTGAGCGTGCCGGGGCGGCCTCTTTTGTCGCGGGGCTGCCGCAGGGGCTGGACACCATTGTGGGCGAGCGCGGCGTCAAACTCTCGGGCGGACAGAGACAGCGGCTGGCCATTGCGCGCGTGCTGCTCGCAGACCCCGCCGTGCTGCTGCTGGACGAGCCGACGAGCGCCGTGGACGCCGAGTCCGAGGCGCTGATCGTGCGGGCGCTGGAGGAAGCGATGGAGGGGCGCAGCGCCCTGATCGTGACCCACCGCCTGTCGCTGGCCCGCAGTGCGGACCGGGTGGTGGTGCTGGAAGGCAGCGTGATCGTGGAGGACGGTCCGCCCGCCCTGCTGCGTTCCAGGGGCGGCAGATATGCGGCGCTGGAACGCGCCCAGACGCCTGGCCTGACCGAGCAGATATAGCCTGATCGGATTTCGCTGGTGTTTCCAGCACCTCCCAGTCGGAGTCCGTATAGAAGCTTGCAGGCGTTCTCCGTATTTCCCGCCTGCCCGACGGGCACGGCAGAGGCCCGCTGCCGTAGAGCGTTCATCCGGTGGCCGTGGCCGACTGACCCTGTCTCCAGCGTGACAGTCATACCAGCATAAATACGGGAAAGATCAATCCCCCTGCGGTTCCAACTCCCCCCTGGCCTCTTCCTGCATGGTGCGCCAAGCGACCTTGCCTGTCGGGCCACGCGGCAGGGCGTCTACGAACCGGACCTCGCGCGGGGCCTTGTAGTGGGCCATCTGCTCGCGTGCCCAGGTGATCACCCCGGCCTCATCCGGGCGCTGGCCAGGGCGCAGCACGATGACCGCGCGCACCCGCTCGCCAGTCCGCGTGTCCGGGACGGCGATCACGCAGCCTTCCTGCACGGCGGGATGGGCGTGCAGCAGCGCTTCTACCTCGGCGGGCCACACCTTCATGCCGCCCACGTTGACCATGCGTTTGAGCCGGTCCACGAAGAAAAAATAGCCCTCGTCATCCACGTAGCCCAGGTCCCCGGTGCGGAAATAGCGCTGGCCGCCCAGCTCCAAGAACGCCTCCGCCGTCGCTTCCGGGCGGTTCCAGTAGCCCTGGAACACCTGCGGCCCGCGCGTCACGATTTCCCCGACCTCGCCCTGCGGCACTTCCTGGCCCGACTCCGGGTCCACGATGCGCGAATCCACGTCAAAGACCGGCAGGCCCAGGCATTGCAACTTGGGGCGGTTCATGGGATTGAAATGGCTCTGCGAGATGGTCTCGGTCAGGCCGTAGCCCTCCACGAAGGTCAGGCCGGTCAGGTCACGCAGTTGCCGCGCCAGGGCCTCGGGCATCGCCGCGCCGCCGCCCACGATCATGCGCAGCGTGGGCATGTCGGCTGCCGACAGGTCAGGCAGGCTCAGCAGGTCCACCACCAGCGTCGTGATGGCGAACCACACGGTCACCCCCTGCATGCGGGTCAGCTCGCGGGCCAGCGCCTTGTCCCAGCGGGCCATCATTACTACCCGGTTGCCCAGATACAGGCCCATCAGCATGTCGTGGATGAACGCCGAGACGTGAAACAGCGGCAGGGTCATCAACAGCACGTCGGCGGGGTTCGCGCCGCGCATGACCGCGCTGCCGGTCACGTTGGCCTGCACGCTGCCGTGCGTGTGCATCGCGCCCTTGGGCTTGCCGGTGGTGCCGCTGGTATACGGCAGCGCCGCCAGATCCCCCGCGCCCACCCTGGCCTCGGGTGCGGGCGCGGCGCGCAGGGCCGTTTGCCAGTCCACGTCCCCGGCCTGAAGTTCGGGACGGCTGTCCAGCCCGGAAGGCAGCGGCAGAGTGGTGCCTTCCGAGAGGTCCGCGACGACGGCATGTTCCAGCCCTGCCGCCCTGAGCGCCGCGTACTGCTCGCCCCCCACCAGGCCGACGGTGATCCCGGCGTCCCCCAGGAAATAGCGGTACTCGTCTGGGCCGAGCATGGGCGGCAGCGGCACCAGCACCGCGCCCAGCCGCCAGATCGCGTGCGCCGCCGCCACCCACTGCGGGCTGTTCTGCATGGCGATCAGCACGCGGTCTCCCTGCCCCACACCTGCTGCCGCCAGATGACCGCTCAGCGCGTCGGCCTCGGCCAGCAGTTCGCGGTACAGCACCTCGCGTCCGTAGTACCACAGGGCCACCTTGTCGGGATAACGCCGGGCCGACACCCGCAGGTTGTCGTACAGGCTGGTCTGCGGCACGTCCAGACTGAACGGCTGCCCGGGCGGCCAGTAGCGGGTGCTGGGGCTGAGGGGCTGGCTGGGGCTGGGAAGCTGAGTAGAACGGGCGGATGAGGACTGGGTCATGTGCTGTTCCCCCTGAACGGCCAGCGCGGACGGGAGCCGCTGCCACGAATTTTTGACGGTGAAGACGGTGTTCAATCTATCCCATGCCGACACGGAGATTTGACGTGGGGGCGCGTCCCCGGCCATGATGGGCCATCTCCAATCCAGCCTCCCGCCAGATGGACGCGTCTGTCTGCGCGGTTCCTTCTCGCCCCGTAATCCCTGCCGCGCAAAGGAGTTCCACATGACCGCACAGACCGTCACTGGCCCCGTTCCCGCCGATCAGATGGGCTTTACCCTGCCACACGAACACGTCATCTTCGGCTATCCCGGCTATCAGGGGGACGTGACCCTGGGGGCGTTTGACCACGCCGCCGCGCTGGACGAATGTGTGCGGGTGGCCGGGACCCTGCGCTCGCGGGGCGTGCAGACCGTCGTGGACGCCACCCCCAACGAGTGCGGGCGCAACCCGGCCTTTCTGCGCGAGGTCAGCGAGCGCTCCGGCCTGAATATCCTGTGTTCCAGCGGCTTTTACTACGAGGGCGAGGGGGCCACCGCCTACTTCAAGTTCCGTTTCTCGCTGACCGACGGCTTCTCTGAAGTTTACGAGATGATGCTGCGTGAGGTCACGGAAGGCATCGGGACGACGGGCATCCGGGCGGGGGTCCTCAAGCTCGCCAGCAGCCGCGACGAGATCAGCCCCTACGAGCGGGTCTTTTTCCGGGCGGCGGCCCGCGTGCAACGCGAGACGGGCGTGCCGATCATCACCCACACCCAGGAGGGCCGCCAGGGGCCGCAGCAGGCCGAACTGCTGGTGGGCGAGGGCGCTGATCCGGGGCGCGTCATGATCGGCCACATGGACGGCAACACGGACCCGGATTACCACCGGGAGACCCTGAAACACGGCGTCAACATCGCCTTTGACCGGCTCGGGTTGCAGGGTCTGGTGGGCACGCCGATGGACACGGACCGCCTGCGGGTGCTGGAAGCGCTGCTGGGCGACGGGCACGCCGGGCGCATCCTTCTCTCGCACGACAGCATCTGGCACTGGCTGGGCCGCCCGCTCCCGCTGCCGGAGGCCATCCTGCCCGCCATCAAGGACTGGCACCCCACCCATCTGATGGACGACATCCTGCCCGAACTACTGCGGCGCGGCATTTCACAGGAGCAAATCGATCAGATGACGGTGAAAAACCCTGCACGCGTCTTTGGTTGAGAGGCCCGGATTGCGGCGTTTGACTGCCATCCCGCCCCACCCCGTGCAGGATGGAGGTCAGAGGCGCCATCCCGGACCAACTCCCATGCTCAGGATCCGGGCAGGCTGTCGCCCAGAAATCCGCCATCTTCGGGGTGCCGCGTTCACCACATACGGCGTCCCCCGCATACCCCTTGCCATTCGCACCCGCCATCTGCTAATCTGCGCCCCGCTGAGGGGGCTTAGCTCAGCGGGAGAGCATCCGCTTTGCAAGCGGAGGGTCTGGGGTTCGAATCCCCAAGCCTCCACCAAAGAAAACACCGTCTAGTACGGTGTTTCTTTTTTTGACTTATCTCGATTGTCGGGGCGCGTGACCAGCGCGTGACCAACCGCTCCATAAAGCTTTCGCAAGATGGTCAGATCAAGCGGGCTTAAATCCCTTCCCCTGCCCTGTGTCCCGCCTCATTCAGACGGTACTCGCCCCACTTAAGCCATTCAAAATACTGATGTGGGGAAGAGTCGCGGGTATCGCACATCTGGTCGATAACGTGGTGTCGGATAGTTTCAGGATTCTTCGGCCACCCCAGGCGCACTGCCTCTTCCATAACCTGTTTTGGACTGAAGTTCTGTTGCCCTTGTGCATCCAAGTTCTTTGCCGCTTTCAATGCAACCTCCCAGGCATATTTCATACCTTCAGTTAACCACCTCAGCCTGCTGCCCAGGGCCAACTTACGTTGGGGGGATGAGGAGTAAAGCCATGAGCCGATCCCGATAGGCATCGTCCCATCCAACTCGCTTGCGATTTTTTGCCATTCCTCCAGATGTGCCTTCGGTTCGCATCAGATTCAAAGCCCAGCGCCGCACGACGGCCATATTCTCCGCACCGTGATCTTTCACGGTGCGCTGGGCGTCCTCATCGAAGGCAACGTCCAGAACCCAATGCAGCTTGTTCTCAACGTGCCAATGCGTCCTGATGCCTTCCAATGTGCGCTGTGCATCGCCAGCGAGTGAGCTGAGGTAATAGCGATCCTGTACGCTTTGTACGCCTTTGATGGTGCGTTCAGAACGCACCATGACCACGCTCTGGAGTCCAGGCCAGCGGTGATCATCCAAATCTGGCGTCGCGGGGAGTGTCCAACAGGTTCGGCGTTCTCCACGCCCATGTTTGGTGTCGCTTGTGGTCAGAGTCTCGAGTTCGGTCTGACTCAATGGACGACGCAAGGCGTCGTCAAACATCTCTTGCACATCCTCAAACAGCGTCGGCTGATTCTTCTTGAGTGCCAAGAGATA
>NZ_MSTI01000050.1 GCF_001949125.1 Deinococcus marmoris | reverse complement strand
CTGCGTCGATCCCAATGATGCTCTCCCTGCCCAGACACTGCTGATCTTGCATCTGCAAGATCAAACTGGTGTTCAACTCCACCCACGGCATTGGTTTCTGGAACCAGGCGCGATGGGTTCGCTCAGATGGCCCGCCATAGCGGGCCAGATTGGTGAAATTCAGTCGTCCAGGAACGACCAGCCACAGCACCAACAGCACCTGAAGATAGGCGGCCTGGGTGGAACGCAGGCTGGTTCCAGGGAGCAGGGCCGCTAGAATCTGGCTGGGGGTCGTCCGTTTTGTTGCCACACATCAACATGGACGATCCCCACCCCATTCGTCAAAAACCTTCCGGAGTACTGCATGACGAAGAGGGGGTTCGGTGATGCACGTTGTTCAGTCGTCAGCGTTTAGTCGTCTGCGCCTACGGCCTGCTGGGTCTGTGCCGTCATCAGGCCGCCTGCTGCATGGGTATGGTCCTCTTTGAGGATCGTCTCAATCTCTGGCTTTGCCTTCATCTCTGGCTTCTCCAGACTGGCACGCACACCTGCGCCCAGTCGGGCGTCCACCTTGTCCAGTTGGATGAGGTAGCGCTGCTGAATGAAGTCAGGAGCGGCTCCCAGATGCCGGGCGAAATTGTCGTGCATCCTGTTCTGCTCTTCCGCCCGCAACAGGCGGTACAGCGCGCCGGGCTGGGCAAAGTAATCCTCGTCAGTGTCGGGCCAGCCATACCGGTCCGCGCGACTGCCTACGGTCATGGGCGGCTCGGCAGCTTCCTCACCGTACTGCACTGGTCCCCCGAAAGAATTGGGTTCGTACACTGGCATTCCGCCAAAGTTGCCGTCAGAGCGCAGTTGCCCGTCCCGGTGGTAGGTCTGCACGGGCGAGACGGCCTGATTTACCGGCAGCGCGGCGTAATTGGCCCCGATGCGGTAACGGTGCGCGTCGGCGTAGCTCATCAGGCGGGCTTGCAGCATCTTGTCGGGACTGAACCCAAACCCGCGCGGCGAGTTGCTGGGTTCAAAGGCCGCCTGTTCAATCTGCGCGAAGTAGTTGTCCGGGTTCTCGTTCAACTCGAACTCGCCCACTTCCATCAGGGGGTAATCCGCGTGGGGCCACGTCTTGGTCAGGTCAAAGGGATCGAGATGATACGTCTCGGCGTCGGCCTCCGGCATCACCTGAAGGCTGACCTTCCACTTCGGATACTCGCCGCGCTCGATGGCCTCAAAGAGGTCCTGAAAATAGAAGTCGGGATTCTTCCCGGCAATCTCCATCGCCTCTGGTTCGGCGAGGTTCTGGATGCCCTGCTGGGTGTGGAAGTGCCACTTGACGTACACGCGCTCGCCCTGATCGTTCCACAGGCTGTAGGTGTGGCTGGAGTAGCCGTTCATGTGGCGGTGGCTGCGTGGAATGCCCCGGTCCCCGAACATGTAGACCACCTGATGCATGGATTCGGGGCGCAGGCTCCAGAAGTCGAACATCATGGTCTCGCTGCGGCGGTGCGTGACCGGGTGGCGCTTCTGGCTGTGGATGAAATCCGAGAACTTGAGGCCATCCCGCACGAAAAACACGGGCGTGTTGTTGCCCACCATGTCCCAGTTGCCGTCCTCGGTATAAAACTTCAGCGAGAAACCGCGTGGATCGCGCACGGTGTCGGCGAAACCGCTCTCTCCAGCCACCTGAGAGAAGCGGGCCAACATGCGGCACTCGGTCCCCTCCTTCTGAAACAGTTTTGCCACCGTCAGTTCGGGGATGGCGCGGGTCACGCGGAAGGTGCCGAACGCGCCGGTCCCCTTGGCATGGACCACGCGTTCAGGGACGCGCTCGCGGTTGAACAGGGCCATGCGCTCCAGCAGGTGATGGTCCTGAAGCAGCACTGGGCCGTCCTTGCCTGCCGTCAGGGAATTCTGGTTGTCGGCCACCGGATTGCCCGCCGCGTTGGTCAGTCGGGTCTGGCTCTGTTTGGGGGCCTGCATGTCGGTGGGTTCACTGGGTTTATAGACCTTACTATTGCTGGCCTTACTGTCGTCACTCATGGGAAGACTCCTCGTGGTGCTGCCGGGGCAGCCGACGCCTGGGAAAGGGCGGAAGAGGCGAGCGTCCGAGATTACTTGGTGTTTTCGCCACCCTGCGCGGCTTCAAACAGGAACCAGATGCGCCGCTCGGTCTCGTCGATCAGCACTTCGAGCAGGCTGGAAGTGGCGTAGTCGCGGGCGTCGTCGCAGGTTTCATGGGCGGCGCGCATACTGGCCGCAATGCTCTGGTTGTCGGCCATCAGCTCGCGCAGCATGTCCAGTGGAGCCACGAAATCGGCGTTGTTGTCCTGCACCGTCTGAAGGCCAGAGATGTGCGAGACCGAGCGTAGCGTGGTGCCGCCCAGTTTGCGGACGCGCTCGGCCAGTGGATCAGTGCTGCCCAGCAGTTGCTCGGCCTGCTCATCAAAGAGCAGGTGGTAGTCGCGGAAATGGCTGCCGGAGAGATGCCAGTGAAAGTTCTTAGTCTTGAGGTACACGGCGTAGGCGTCGGCGATGATCGGGTTGATGGCCTCAACGATTTTCTGCACGCCGTCAGCCTTGAGGTCTGTGGGCGTCTTCAGGGCGTCGGGGGCGGAAGAGGTGACAGTCTTTCTGGAGTCGTTCTGGGTCATGGAAATCTCCTTGAGATGGATGCGCAGTCTGCGGTCTGCCAGAGACGGCGCGGGCGATTGGCCTCGACGCTGATGTTCGGCCTGGACAATGGGCGGAGAGATACGAAAAGGGTGCAACAGACTTCATTGAGCATGGATGAAGCTAACCACTGGTGACCACTGGCGAGCTGGATCAGTTGACGGCGGAGTTGACCGCCTGGATGGTGGGCGCTGGGCGCAACTGAATAACGCTCAGCACCACGAACGCCACTTCCATAACCAGAGCGATGATCCCGGACGGTTCGGCCCAGTTGCCGATGTCGTCCTTCGCATTGGGCAATCCGGTGGTCCGGGTCAGCACATAGAAAATGATGGACCCGGCAGAGATCAGCAGACCCAGGCCATAGCCGTTTTTCCAGTGCGAACTCAGCAGCCAAGCTCCCGCCGCCGCGCATCCAGCCACCAGCAAGATGTACAGCCAGCCCAGGTAGGCGGTTTCTCCCAGCTTGTCGGGGATATCCCTGAAGTGAATGAAGCCGATGCCGGCCAGCAGTAGCACGCCGATCCAATGGTCCTGAAGATATTTCATACCCCTCCTTGTGGGGCGGCAAACCGCCGAGGTCAAACAGGTTGGGCCTCAACAGCCCACGGTGGCCGCGCCGCACGCATCCACCAAAATCATTGGGACACGACGTATTCCAGGCCCAGGGTGTTACGCGGGGGTTAGATTCCAGTCTCGCTTAAGATCGGCTCTACAGATCATGAGATTCAGTCGCGCAGGATGATGGCGTGCGCTTCGGGTGTCAGCCGAGGGATCGGTTTAAGCCTCAGATGTTCAATTGACAAGCAGCAGGTGCTTGCAGTGTCGATCGTGCGTGAGCTGGGCCAGCGTCAGACCGTCACCGGGCAGTCCATCAACCTCTCTGACAGACCTGCCGAACGCAAAAATGGAGGGGCGGTGAAAATAGAGCGTCAGAAACGTCCTGTCCACCCGCCACATGCCCGTGAATTTCTGTATGGGGTGCTGCACGTCTGACCGACCCGCCGCCACCTGACACAGAAAGCAAAGCTGGGATTAAAAATGACAGATGTTGGGGGGCATCCACCAAGCGCCCGTTGATTCAGCCACATGTCGTCAGCCGTGTTTTACACTGAACCCAGGCTGCCTTCCGGCACCCGAAGGAAGCGCATGACCACACCTTTTACGGCCCTCGAACGCAACATTCTGAAAGCCAAGGGCTTGAGCGAACAGCATCTGGCCGCCCTCGCAGACCTGGGCGTCAGCGGGCGGGCCGATTTTGCGAGTATCGGCTCCTGTGAAACACTGCTGGAGTTGCTGCCAGACCTGAACACCGAAGTCGCAGCGCGGGTGTTGAACTGGGCACTGCCCTCTGCCGCGCTGGGAGAGCCGGTGCCATCTGCGCTCAGCGGTGAGACGCAGGCTGGCGCGGCCATGTTCTTGCAGGGGCTGGTAGTCAATTCCAGCGACTCGACGTACTGCGTCCACTGTCAGGCCAAGCAGCCCAAGGATTACAGCGTGGGTGACCTGTGCCTCAACTGTGGCCTCCAGGCCGAGCCGATTGAAACGTGCTACTGGTGCGGCACCAGCGGACCGGGCCGATTTTGCCGCACCTGTGGCGCGGCCTTCGTGATCACCGCCGAACTGCCGCTGGCCCTGCTGCTGAGGCGCGAGGGCGTGGCCAAGGACGACATTCCAGCCAAGATCAGGGCGATGGGTGAGGCCGAGAAACAGGTCCTGTGGGGCCGCGTTCGTCGGTCCCGCCGTTAGAAGCAGTGACCGCCCCTTTACCAGACCACCCAGCGGATCACTGTCCCCATTGCGGCGCACCCTTGCCCCCCGACTGGCAGGCTGGTGACCTGTGCAGCCACTGTGGTGGGGCCAGCCGTGAAGATGTCCGCCGCGCGTGGTGTACCCAACTGATCCCACCGGGACCATTCTGCCGCCACTGCGGGTCCGAACAGCTTCCAGGCGCATGGTACGGCGCGGCGCGAATGCTGCGGTCCGTGGGCGTGGATCAGTTCAGCATGCCGGAGCGCCTGCGGGCCATGCCAGCGGCCCAGCGGGAACACTTCAGCCGCCAATATGCCCCCCATCAGGCCATGCTGGAGCGCCTGCTTGACGACGTGACCTTTGCCGAAAGTGTCATTGGCCGCCGTGGTTGGAGCGCGGCCCTGGAAGATCAGTGGCTCCCCCAGTTGCCAGCAGCCCCGGAAACGCTGACGGCCCTGAGCCTGCCGCCCAGCACGGCGGACAGCGACGAGGCGCGCCTGACCGAGATGCGCGATCAGGCCCGGCTGCCCCTGAGCGCCTGGCTGGCCTCGCTGGCCCGGCTGCGGCTGGGCGCCGAACGAAACGAGGCCGACAGCATTTAGCATTTACCTCAGGGAAGCGGTACAGAGCGGTGATCTGGCCCTTCAGGAGGCGGTGGCGCTGGCGCTGGCCCGCTGGCCCTACACCTACCTGCACCCATACAGCCTCCAGGCCAGTGAACTGCGTGACGTGCTGTGGACGCTGTACCGCGCTACCTGCTCACCCGAGGCGGGACTGGGCCTGAATCTGCTCGCGCGGCAATACACCAATGTAAGCAGTGAGGCCATTCCTGAAGAGCTGCTGGCCCCGCTCCTCGGCGCGGAGGACCCTGATCTGGCTTTCGGCGCGGCGCTGGCGCTAGACCGACAGGACGTGTTGCAGGCCGCCCTGCGCGACCCCCATAAGCGGCTGGCGGCGGCGCTGGGGTTGGCACGGGGCGGCGCGGGACAGCTTCTGGCCCCGGTCCTGACCACGATGGATGACGGCGAACTTGATCATCTGCTGCTGATCTTGAAACCCTTGCCAGAATTGCGGCCCGCGCTGGTGACCCTGACTGAGTCGCCGCGCCGCCAGGCGGTCCAGCGACGCGCACTGGACCTGCTGGCGCGTCTGGGCGATCCTGCCGACGCCCTGCGCTTGGTAGCAGCCAACTCCACGTGGTATGCCAACGACGTTCTGAACAACCTGGACCTGAGGCCACAGCAGCTGGAGGACGTATTGACTGCACTGCTGGATCAGGGCCTTGACCCGTCTGAGGTCAGCGGCTTCATGTCACTGGCAACCAGTGGCCGAGTACCGGACGGCTTTGTGCCCGCCATCTTCAGACAGGTAGGACCAGACGCCCAGTTGAGCCTGGTTTCCTTCGCGGGTCAGCAACTCGCCGTCAGTCAGAATCAGGACCTTCACCGCTGGCTCTGGTCCCTGATCGACGGTGACTTTCCCGAAAAGATTCAGGAGCGGGCCTGGGCCATGCTGAGCGGCTGGTACGGTACGTACGGTTCTGCGCTGGAGCTGTCGCGGGCCAGCGTGGAACGGTTTTTTGGAGGCTTTGCTGCCTTCACAGGGCAGCTGTGTGTGATCATTGAAAATCCCCAACTGACGGGCCGATTCTTCAACTCCTTCCGCTTCATGGCCGTTCTCTCGTCGGTGGACGAGGGCGCACTTGCGCCATTGACTGAGCTGGGCGCGTCGTCTGAGCGGCTGTGGCAGGCGCTGCTGTCGCTTACGCAGACCCAGCAGGTCTTCATCCCGGACCGGGCCGCCGGCCTGCGCCTGCTGGGCCGACTGACCCGCTCTGCAACGCAGCGCAACACCCTGGAAATCCATCTCCGCCCCCTGCTGGACGACCATGAAACGCCTGCCGATCTCCAGCGCGGCGCACTGGCTGCTCTGTATCCCAGCGCAGCGGCGCAGACGGCGTACCTGGCCCAACTGGAAGCGAGACTGACACTGGCGCAGACCTACGACGAGCGCTCACCAATTGAGACAGTGATTTATAGCCTGCGGGCGGTGATCGCGCAGAGGCAATAAGTGGTTCATGCGGTCTCCAGGCCACTCTTTCCAAGTCTACTTGAGCTTGAGAGACCCCAGGGTCTTGTCGAACGCCCCCCGCTGGGCCGCCGTGGCAGCGGGTCCCGTGGTGAACTGAACGCTGAGCATGTTGTGTTTGCTGACCCCATACCAGTACTGCAAGCGCACCACCGCCCCGTTGGCCTTAAGGGTCAGGTCATACAGCCGTTCAGACCCCTTGACGCCGCCCACCGTTCGTGGGCGCTCACTCACGCGCTTCAGGGTGGCCAGACCGCCGCCCGTGAGCGATCCCTCGACGCCCCCGATGAATTCTTTCAACGCGGCGGCGTCGTTGCCCTTGCTCTGATACGGCGCAAAGAACAGTTGCAGGACGGCAGGCGGCGGGGTGCCAGGAGCCAGCACCGTGATGCCGGGCAGACCATTCGGGTAGGGCCGCTGTTCCCAGCCCACAGGAACATCGGCAGTGAATGGGGCCTTCGTGTTCTGGAGGGGAACGGCCCGTGCCGTGCCGGTCAATGCCGAGACGAAGAGAAGTGTCATGCGAATGGAGAGGGACATGGCACAGAGCATAGAGAGGGCGCGGTCTCCAGGAACAGCCCTGACTTTGTTCAGGTTTCAGCGGCGAACAAACTGGGCACGCGGCGTCGCCGCTTTTCCTTGGCCCGGTCCTACCCAGGCGCATCCCTCTCCTCGGGAAGCCATTTCTATCAAAGTGTCAGGTGCTGAGATAGGCGCGTCGAGGTGCGGCAGTTGGTGCTGGCGGCGGCCAGTCTGCCGGATGTGCTGTAGACATCTACGGCTGTGCATTGCGTTTTCGTGACTGGCCGAGGTCAGGACCGATGGACATGCCGCCGGACCTCACAGCCACCCCTGCCGGAGCGCCTTGACTGCCGCCTGCGTGCGGTCCGCCGCCTGCAATTTCACCAGCAGTTCCTGCACGTACAGCTTGATGGTGCTGACGCTCACGCCCAGCTCGGCAGCGATCTCCTTGTTGGGCAGGCCATCGGCGATCAGGCGCAGCACCTCCAGTTCGCGGGGGGTCAGCAGCGGGGCTGATCCAGGGGCGCGCACACCGCCCAGAACGTGGTGGGCCACCTGCGGGTCCAGGTAGGCACTGCCCGCCGCCGCCGCCCTGACCGCCAGAAGCAGTAACTCGGGCTTTGCGCTCTTGAGGCAGTACGCTGCTGCCCCCGACGCCAGCGCCGCGAAGACCTCCTGGCGCAGATCGTGAGCAGTCAGCATCACGATGCGCACGTCCGGCCAGCCCCGCCGAATCTCGGCAGCAGTCTGGATGCCGTCGATGCCCGGCAGGCCGATGTCCACCACGGCCACGTCCACTGCCGTTACGGCCAGACGCTCCAGGGCCTCCTCGCCGCTGCGGGCCTCGCAGACCACGCGCAGATCGGCCTCCAGATTCAACGTGGCGCGCAGGCCGTCGCGGGTGAAGGCGTGGTCTTCCACCAGTAGAATACGGATCAGGTCTTCAGCCATGAGGCGTCTCCCCGGACACGGGCAAGGTCAGCGTGAAAAGGCTGCGGTTCTGACCCGTGCGGATGTAGCGAACCGTGCCGCCGTGGGCCTCGGCGATGCGGCGGGTCAGGTACAGCCCCAGCCCCGTGCCGCTGCCCGCGCCACCGCCCCGGAAGCGCTGGAACAGGTGCGGAATGCGGGCCTGCGAGACGCCTGGCCCCTCATCCTGCACACTCAGAACCGCCTCGCCGTCCTCCTCGCTTAAAGCGACATGCAAAGTGCTGCCGGGCGGGCTGAATTTCACCGCGTTGTCCAGCAGGTTCTGGGCAGCGCGGCGCAGATCATGGGAACGGCCCCACAGCCGCACGGCCCGCAGGTCACGTTCCACCGTCAGGCGGCTGGTCTCGATACGGGGGCGCAGGTCTTCCAGCACGCCCTGCACCAGCGCCCGCAGGTTGACCTCTTCCATCTCGTCGTCGGCCTCACCGCTTTCGTATTTGGTGACCAGCAGCAGCTTCTCGGCCAGGGCCAGCAGCGTGGCGTTGGACTCCAGACCGTTTTCCAGGGTGGCGCGGTACGCCCCCGGCAGCGGACCGTAGGCACCGCGCCGGGCGGCTTCCATGTTCATGGCGTTGGCGAGCAGGGGGGTACGGAGGTCATGCGAGAAAGCGTAGACCAGATCGCGCAGCAGTTCGCCGCGCTCGCTGAGTTGCGCGCGCTGCACGCGCAGGTCGTCCAGCAGGGCGGTACGCTCCAGCAGGGGTTGCAGGGCTGAAATCGCCTCGGCGGTCAGGGCCAGTGGGGTCTCGGGACGGTGCAGGATCAGCAGCAGGTCGCCGTCTTCGCCGCGCCGCAGCCGCGCCAGCACGAAGGCCCCGCCGTCCACCGCCCACACGTCGCCCGCGCCCACTGGCTGGGCCAGGTATTCCAGCGGAAGGCGGGTGTCCAGCCGGGAGCGGTGATCTTCGGCTTTCAGACCTGAAGCCAGGGCCAGCGCATAGGGGCGGCGCAGCATGGCCCGGTCCACTGCGCCCACCTCCACGCTCAGCGCCCCGGTCAGGTGTTGCAGGGCGCTCGCGGCGCGCGACACGAACTCGGCCTGCCCCAGCGGGCCGCCCACGTCCTCGGCCAGCCGGCGCAGCAGGCGTTCGCGCCGCAACTGGCGCTCGTCCTCGGTGATCCGCACGGCCCGCTCGGAGGCGTCGCGCGAGCGCAAGGTCAGGCCGCCCACCAGCAAGATCGCCAGCAGGCTGACGACACGGTTGGACAGATCGGCATTGCTAAAACCGTCTTCCAGCGCGTTTTCCAGTGCGGCCACCAGCGAGGCCAGCACGCCCAGCAGGGTCAAGATCACCACCGGGCGGCGTGAGGTGCCCAGCGCGGCTAACGCAATCGGCACCGTCAGCAATGTCCCCACCACCAGAGAGGCCGGGGTCAGCAGGTCAATCAGCAGCACCACGGCCAGTGCCATCAGACAGACCGTCCACAACGTACTGTCGCCCAGCGGCAATTTGGGCGGCGCAAGCAGCAGGCGCAGGGTGTCTCGCATTTCCAGTTGAGGCTACCCGCAAACGATGTGTGGACGACTGGCCACATGGCCAATTCAGTTGGCCGTAAGGCGAATGGTACGGCCAGAAGAGGCGGCGCAGCATACGCGGGTATGAATGTCTTTTTGCTGTTGCTGGTGCTGGCTTTAACCGCCTACCTCCTCTACGCCCTCGTGCGTGCGGAGAAGTTCTGATGGTGGGTGCGCTCCTGGGATTGCTGATTTTACTGGCCCTGTTCGGCGTGGTGGCCTGGGCCTTGAAGCTGCCGGAAAACCTCTGAGATGGATATCTTCCTGACATACCTGCTGGCCTTCGGGTTGGCCGTCCCGCTGGGCTTTCTGATCGCGCGGCTGTATGCGGCCCCGGCTTCGCACTTCACGGCGGGACTGCTGCGGGTCTGCGGCGTGGACGCCTCGCGCGGCATGGGCTGGCGGCAGTACGGTGCGGCGCTGATCGGCACCAACGTGCTGCTGGGGCTGGCCGCCTACCTGATCTACGTGCTTCAGGGCGCGTTGCCCCTCAACCCCGACGGGATCGCCAATATGCGCTGGGACACCGCGCTGCACACCGCCGCCTCATTCATCACCAACACCAACCAGCAGCACTACAGCGGCCAGAGCGGACTGAGCTACTTCTCGCAGCTCGTCGCCATCGTGACCCTGCAATTCGTGACTCCCGCCGTGGGCATGGCCGCCCTGTTCGCCGTGCTGCGCGGGCTGAAAGGACAGACCAACGTCGGCAATTACTATCTGGACGTGACCCGCGCCGTGGGAATACTGGTTCCCTCGGCCTTCGTGCTGGCGCTGCTGCTGACCTCTCAGGGCGTTCCCAGCACCTACGGCGGCGCGAAGGTGGCGCGGCTGGTGGAGGCACAGACGGTTGAAGGAAAAGCCGTGACCACCCAGACCATTCCTGTCGGCCCCGTCGCGGCAATGGTGGCGATCAAGCAACTCGGCACCAACGGCGGCGGCTGGTACGGCCCCAACTCCTCGGTGCCGCTGGAAAACCCCACGCCGCTGAGCAACCTGTTCTCAATGGTCAGCATCATCGTCTTTCCGATCAGTCTGGTCTTTGCCTCTGGCCTGTTCCTGAACCGTCGCCGCTTTGGCGGGGCGATCCTGGCCGTGATGAGCGTGACCTCGGCGGCGCTGACCTTTGGCGCGGTCATGGCCGAGCGGCAGCCCAACGCCGCGCTGCTCGGCCTGGCGGCCCCTGGCGGCAACATGGAGGGCAAGGAGATTCGTCTGGGCACCGACGCCACCGCGCTGTGGGCCAGTCTGACCACCCAGACCAGCAACGGCTCGGTGGCCGGGATGCACGACAGTTTCAACCCGCTGGGCGGGCTGGTGCCGCAACTGGGGATGTTCCTGAACGACGTGTACGGCGGCATCGGCGTGGGCATGATCAACATGCTGGTGTTCGTGGTGCTGACCGTGTTTATCGCGGGCCTGATGGTGGGCCGCACACCGGAACTATTCGGAAGAAAGATTGAGGTGCGCGAGATCAAGCTGGCCTCCCTCATCATCCTGCTTCAGCCGCTGCTGGTGCTGGGCTTCACGGCGGCAGCGGTGTCGCTGCCCGGCGTTACAGCCAACTCCAACCCCGGTTTTCACGGCCTGTCCCAGGTGCTGTACGAGTACAACAGCGCCTACGCCAACAACGGCAGCGGCTTTGAAGGGCTGGGCGACAACACGCCGTGGTGGAACGTGACCTGCGCCATCGTGCTGATCCTGGCCCGCTTCCTGCCGATCCTGGGGCCGCTGGCGATTGCTGGACTGCTGGCTGGTAAGAAGGCCGCGCCCGAAACGAGCGGCACGCTGAGGGTGGACACCCCCATCTTCGCCGGAATGCTGCTGAGCGTGATGCTGCTGCTGCAACTGCTGAACTTCGCGCCCACGCTGGTGCTGGGGCCAGTGGCCGAGCAATTGACGCTGCAAACCACCACACCCACCACTGGAGTCCAGAAATGACCGCCCTGCCACAAACGCCTGAAACCGGGCCGAAAGCCCCCCGTAAAAATATCTTCACGGGCGAACTCGTTAGTGGGGCACTGAGGGCCAGCTTCACCAAACTCGATCCGCGCAGCATGGCGAAAAGCCCGGTGATGTTCGTGGTGCTGGTGGGCGCGGTGCTGACCGCCTACCTGACACTCGCCAATATCGTCACGGGGAAAACCTGGGGCTACGAGCTGACCATCACCCTGCTGCTGTTCCTGACGGTGCTGTTCGCCAACTTCGCCGAGGGGCTGGCCGAGGCACGCGGCAAGGCGCAGGCGCTGGGGCTGCGGGCCGCCCGCCAGGACACCCCCGCCCGCCGACTCCTGAACGGCGTAGAAACCACCATTCCCAGCACCGAACTGCGCCGCGACGACATAATCGTGGTGGAGGCGGGCGAGATGATCCCCGGCGACGGCGAGATTGTGGAGGGACTGGCCTCGGTGGACGAAAGTGCCATCACGGGTGAGAGCGCCCCGGTCATCCGCGAGGCTGGAACCGATTTCAGCGGCGTGACCGGCGGAACGCGGGTGCTGTCGGACCGCATCGTGGTGCGCGTGACCTCTCAGCCGGGTGAGAGCTTCCTAGACCGCATGATCGCCCTGGTGGAGGGGGCCAGCCGCCAGAAGACGCCCAACGAGCTGGCCCTGAGCATCCTGCTGGCCGCGCTGACGCTGATCTTCCTGATCGTGGTGGCAACGCTGCCGCTGCTGTCGCGCTTCGTGGGCATCAATGTGGATACGGTGACGCTGATCGCGCTGCTGGTCTGCCTGATTCCCACCACCATAGGGGGGCTGCTGCCCGCCATCGGCATCGCGGGGATGGACCGCGCCTTGCAGGCCAACGTGATCGCCAAAAGCGGCAAGGCGGTGGAAGTTGCCGGGGACGTGGACATCCTGCTGCTGGACAAGACCGGCACAATTACCATCGGCAACCGTCAGGCGACGCGCTTTGCTCCGCTTTCTGGCGTGAGCGAGGCCGAGCTGGCCCGCGCCGCCGCGCTGTCCTCACTGGCCGATCCGACGCCCGAGGGCAAGAGCATCGTGACCCTGGCCCGCACCCTGACCGAATTGCCCACCCAGCCGAGTGATGCCGAGTTCATAGAGTTCAGCGCCCAGACCCGCATGAGCGGCGTGGATTTTGCCGATGCGGGGGGAGCTGTAAAAATCCGCAAGGGCGCGGCAGACCGCATGGCGCGTTTTGCCTCCGAGTTTGGCGCAGCCGCACCTGCTGATCTGACCGCCCTGGTAGAAGAAGTTGCCCGCGCCGGCGGCACCCCGCTGACCGTGGCCGAGGTGCGCGGTGGCGTGGCCCGCGTGCTGGGCGTGGTGGCCCTGTCCGACATCGTGAAGCCCGGCATGAGCGAGCGCTTTGACCAGTTGCGCCGCATGGGCCTGAGAACCGTGATGATCACCGGAGACAACCCCCTGACCGCCGAGGCGATTGCCAGGGAGGCGGGTGTGGACGGCTTTCTGGCCGAGGCCACCCCCGAGGACAAGCTCCAGATGATCAAGGACGAGCAGGCGGCGGGCCGCCTCGTGGCAATGATGGGCGACGGCACCAACGACGCCCCGGCACTGGCGCAGGCCGACGTGGGTCTGGCGATGCAGAGCGGCACCCAGGCGGCCAAGGAAGCGGCCAACATGATTGATCTGGACTCAGACCCCACCAAACTGATTGAAGTGGTGGAAATCGGCAAGGGCCTGCTGATGACGCGCGGGGCACTGACCACCTTCTCCATCGCCAACGACATCGCCAAATACTTCGCCATCCTGCCCGCGCTGTTCGCCGCGCAGCTTCCCGCGCTGGGCGTGCTGAACGTGATGGGGCTGGGCAGCCCGCGCAGCGCGATCCTCAGCGCCGTGATCTTCAATGCGCTGGTGATTCCGCTGCTGATTCCGGTGGCCCTGCGCGGCGTGCGATACACCCCTGGCAGCGCCGACTCCCTGCTGGCCCGCAACCTGCTGATCTACGGCCTGGGCGGCGTGGTGGTGCCATTCGTGGGCATCAAGCTGATTGACCTGCTGCTGTCCGTGGTGGGTGTCCAGTGACCGCTTTTCTATTCATAGGAGTTTGCCCATGACCATTCCTTCCAATCCTGCCGATACCACGCCTCAACCCGGCTTTTCTACCTGGCTGCGCTTCGCCCTGATGTGGCTCCTGCTGTGCGGGCTGGCGTACCCTGCCGTGACCACGCTGCTGGCGGGAAGCCTGTTCCCGGCGCAGGCGAACGGCTCCCTTATTACGCGCAATGGTCAGGTGGTCGGCTCTGCCTTGGTGGGCCAGACCTTCAGCGGCGCGGGCGACTTCATCGGGCGGCCCAGCGCGGCGGGGGGCGGCTACGATCCAGTCAACGCCTCGGGCAGCAACCTCGCCCCCAGCAACCCAGATTTGCGGAAACGGGTTCGGGACTTGTCCGCTAAAATCGCTGCCCGTGAAGGCATTCCGGCCTCCCAGATTCCCGCCGACTTGCTGACGGCCAGCGGCAGCGGTCTTGACCCGCACATCAGCCCCGCCGGGGCCGGGGTTCAGGTGGCGCGGGTGGCGCAGGCGCGTAATCTGAGCGAAGACAAGGTGCGCGAACTCATCACCGCCGCCACCGAGCGCGGCCCGCTGGGCCTGGGCGGCGTGGGCGTCAACGTCCTGAAGCTGAATCTGGCGCTGAATGCGGCAGCCCCCGGCACCGGACGCTGACGCCATGCCGGACGCCGAGCCATCTTCTGCCGAGCGCTCTCCCCAGCGGCTGATCCTTCCCGGACAGGCCGAGAACGCCGCCCCCGCGCGCGGCGTCCACAAGGTGTTCATCGGCATGGCGGCGGGCGTCGGCAAGACCTACCGCGCCCTGGGCGAACTGCGCGAGCGGCTGGAGAAGGGTGAAGACGTCCTGATCGGCGTGCTGGAAACACATGGACGCGCCGAGACCATCCGCGCCGCCGAGGGGCTGCCCATCTTCCCACGCCGCGTCACTGCTTACGGAGGCACCGAACTGACCGAACTGGACGTGGACGGCCTGCTCGTCCGCCGCCCAGCCGTGGTGCTGGTGGACGAGCTGGCCCACACCAATGCCCCCGGCAGCGAACGTCAGAAACGCTGGCAAGATGTGGAGGTCTTGCTTGCGGCAGGCATCACCGTCCTGTCCACCGTCAACGTGCAGCATCTGGAATCGCTGAACGACACCGTGGCCCGGCTGACCGGCGTGCGCGTGCGTGAGCGGATTCCCGACGCCGTGCTGCGTGCGGCCACCGAGCTGGTGCTGGTGGACCTGACGCCGCATGACCTGCGCGCCCGGCTGAAGGCAGGCCACGTCTACGGCCCTGAGAAGATTGATCAGGCGCTGGGTAACTTCTTTACGTCACCCAACCTGATCGCGCTGCGCGAAATTGCATTGCGGCAGGTGGCGAGCGTGGTGGAGCAGGGTGCGCCGCCCGGCAGCCCCGGTGTGCAGGAAGTCGTGGTGGTGGCCATCGCTGCCGAGGAAAGCGCCGCGCGCCTGATCCGCAGAGGCGGGCAACTGGCCGCGCGGCTCCACGCGGCGCTGCATGTGGTGACGATCCGTGGCCCACGCATCACGCCCGAGCAATCGCGCCTGCTGGACACCTACCGCGCCCTGACGGTGGCGCTGGGCGGCCAGTTTGAAGTGCTGGGCGGCGAGGCGGGGGTGGCCGCCGCTCTGATCGGTTACGTCCAACTCTCGCGGGCCACCCAGGTGGTGATGGGCGAGACCAGCCGCTCGCGCTGGGCCGAACTGTGGCGCGGCGACATCATCAAGCGGGTGCTGAGCGGTACGCGCAATGTGGACGTGCATGTAATCAGCCGCGATTAATACGGACTCCGATGAGAAGGTGTTGAAAACACCCAGAAATCCGAGTGGGACTCGCAGAGCTGCGACGCAGAGGAAGAGTGTTCTCATGGGCGTCTGTTCATGACGAGAGCGAGAAGGAGAAAAACGGGTTGCGGGCGTGGAGTGGAGGGATCGGCGCTGTTCCGATCCCTGCCGCGTTACAGACGGAATCCGTAGTGCCCCAAGCGACAGAGACCTGGTTCTACCTTGCGGACATCCAGCCCATATTGCGCCGCCTGGAACCCGCTGCCTGAGCCTTTTAAAACCCGCTCTAGATGAAGATGCTCCTGGGCAGGTACAGGCTGACCAGCCAGTTGGGAGCGTCCACGATCTCGCTGATCCGCAGGTCCGCTGCCACACTGCACAGCAGATAAGCTTCCTGCGGTGACAGGCCATACTCGCCAGTCATGAAATCCACCATCGAGCGGGTGGCGTCCTGTGCGGCGGCGTACAGGTCCGGGCCAATCCCAGTGGTGACCTGATAGCCCGCCCGATCAATGTGGCCTGTGACGGGGCCGGGTGTCGAGAAACGCGGCGTTTTCAGGTGTGCTGCTTTCTTCAGGGTGAAGCGCAGCGTCACGTGCATGGCCGATTCGATGGCGGTGCCGCAGACCTCGCCGTCACCCTGGGCCGCGTGGGTGTCACCCACCGAGAACAGTGCGCCGGGTACGGCCACCGGCAGATGCAGGGTGGACCCCGCCGTCAGGTCACGAATGTCCATGTTGCCGCCCACAGCCCGGGGCGGCACAATCGAGTGTGGCCCAGCCTCGGCGGGCGCGTTGCCGATGGTACCGGGGAAGGGCCGCACCGGCACCCGGATGCCCGGCAGGAACTCCGCCGAGGAGTCGCTGTACTGCCACAGCTTGAGGTAAGGATCAGCGAATTCATCTGCCAGCAGGCCGAAGCCGGGAATGATGGCCGTCCAGCCGAAACCCGAGGGCCGGAATTCCAGAATGTCGACCTGCAACGCGTCGCCCGGCTCCGCCCCATGCACGTAGACCGGGCCAGTCACCGGATTGATCTTCGAGAAGTCCAGCGCCGTCACATCTGAGGAGGTGGACGCGGGCGTGAACTGACCGCCGCCAGAGTCGATGACCTCGAATTCGATGGTCTCGCCGCTCTCGACTTCCAGCGCGGGGGGCAGGCTGTTGTCCCAGCCGTAATGGTGGTCGTGGATGGTGCATTTGGGTCTATTTGTCACTGGAATCCTCCTCCTATACGAATTCCGTTTGTAACGCGGCAGGAATCGGAACAGCGCCGATCCCTCCACTCCACGCCCGGAACCCGTTTTTCTCCTTCTCGCTCTGCTCGGATTTTCAGGTGTTTTCAACACCTTCTCATCGGAGTCCGTATTACTTCTTGACTGAGAGACGCTCGTAATTGATGAAATGCGTCGGGTCGAGCAGGTCGTCCACGCCGCCCACGAGTCGGTCGGACTTCATGGTGTAGCGCACCTCGTGGAACACCGGCACCCACACCGCCTGCTTGTTCAGGGCCGCGAAGATGCTGGCGTACTCCTTCAGGCGGGCGGCCTGCTGGGCAGGCGCAACCATCCGGTCGGCCTTCCCGGCGCGGGCGTCCAGTGCCTTGTCGCACACGAAGGGCCAGTTCCAGCCGCCCTGCACGGCGCTGCGGCACGACAGGATCGGCCAGTAGAAGTCGCTGGGGTCCGGGTAATCCTGCGTCCAGGCCAGTCCCCCTGACCAGACCATTGCAGCGGTTTTGGGCGTGCTGGCCGCGTCGATCACGCTGCTCTGGGCGAGGCTCTTGAGCTGCACCTTCACGCCGATCTGCGCCAGATCCTGCTGGATGCTCTGGGCGATGCGCGGGTTGGGATCGGTGGAAGTGGTGTAGAGGATAGTCTCGAAGCCGTTTTTGAATCCGGCTGCCGCCAGCAGCGCCTTGGCCTTGGCTGGATCGTAGGCGTAGCCCGCCTCGGCCTTATCGTAGCCGGGCATCAGCGGCGGCAGAACGCCCCGCGCCACCACACCGCGTCCGTTGATGATCCGCAGGATCTTGGTCTTGTCGATGGCCATGTTGATGGCCTGACGCACCCGCACGTCCTTGAGTGGGCCGACGCCCGTGTTCAGGCTGAGATAGGTCGTGTTGACCGACGTCTTGGAAAACACGTTGGCCTTGAGCTTGGGATCGCGCGTCACCTGGAGAAACTGCGCGGGCGGAATGCCGTCACCGAGCAGGTCGATCTCGCCGCGCTGGAGGCTGAGGTAGGCGACGCTAGGATCCAGCCCCACCTTGACCGTGACCCCATCCAGATACGGCATACCCGCCATGAAGTAGTTCGGGTTGCGCTCGAATTGAAGCTGCTGGCCGCTCACCCAGGATTTCAGCTTGAATGGTCCAGTGCCGACGGGTTGATGTCCGAAATCCTCTCCGGCCTTCGCCACGGCCTCTTTAGGCACGATGAACGCGAAATTCATCGCCATGATGTTCAGGAAGGCGGCATTCGGGGCGTTCAGCGTGATCTTGACCCTGTCGGGGGCCAGCACGGCGATGCCCGAAACGGCCTTGGCCTTGCCGTCCACGAACGCCTGCGCGCCAGCGATGTCGGTGTAGAAACTCTGGCCCGGACTCTTGGTCTTGGGATCAAGCACCCGTTCCAGGCTGTACTTCACGTCGTCGGCAGTCATGACCCGGCCATTGTGGAACTTCACGCCTTTTCGCAGGGTGAAGGTGTAGGTCTTGCCGTCCTTGGAGACGTCGGGCATTTTGGCGGCCAGACGCGGTGTCAGCGTGGTTCCGCCGGGGGTGTAGTCCAGCAGGGCGTCGAAGACCATCTTCTCCATCGGCCAGTTCTGGTAGTCGTAACCGACGGCGGGGTCCAGGGTGGTCACGTCATCCTTGTATGAGACCGTGATGCTGCCGCCCTGCTGAGGCGCGGCGTGGGCGGTTCCGAGAAGCAGTGTCAGGCCAAGCAGCGACGAACCCATCAGCGACTGTCCGGTGAATCTTTTCATGGCTCTCCTTTCCAGCGAAAGAACGTGCAGCACCAGAATTTCCAGCACAACATCACGAGTAGCGAATCCGGGGATCGAGGGCGAGCTGCACGAGATCGGCGAGCAGGTTGGCCAGGGTGATCACCACCGCGCTGAAGATCACCACGCCGACAATGACGGGAATGTCCACCACGCGGATGGCGTCCCAGACCAGTCGGCCCAGGCCCGGCCAGCCGAAAACACTCTCCACCACCACCACCCCGCCCATGAAGACGCCGATGTCCAGGCCGATCATGCTGATGATGGGCGAGGCGGCATTGCGCAGCGCGTGGCGTACCACCACCCGGCTCTGCGACAGCCCCTTGGCGCGGGCGGTGCGCACGTAATCGCGCGCCAGCACTTCCAGCAGACTGGAGCGGATGACGCGGGCGTACCACCCGGCCCCACCGAGGCCCAGCGTCAGGGCGGGCAGAAACAGGTGCGAGAGGCCGCCGTAGCCGCCCAGCGGAAACAGATTCAGCCCGTAAGCCAGCAGGTACACCAGACTCAGGCCCAGCCAGAACTGCGGCGCGGACGCCCCCAGGAAGGCGAACCCCATCACCAGCCGGTCCGGCCAGCGCCCACGCCTCAGCGCCGCCCAGATGCCCAGCGGCAGCCCCAGCAACAGTTCCAGCGCCACGGCCCCCAGCATGAGCTGAAAGGTGGGCCAGACCCGCGAGGCGATCAGCGGGCGCACCGCCGTCTGCTGCTTGTAGGAACGCCCCAGATCGCCCCGCAGCAGATGGGTCAGGTACAGCGCGTACTGCGCGACGAAGGGCCGGTCCAGTCCCAGCTCCCGCCGGATGCTGTTGACCGTCTGTACGCTGGCGCTCGGCCCGGCCACCAGTCGGGCAGGATCGGCGGGCAGCAGGAAAATCAGGCTGAAGGTGAAGACCGAAGCCACAAGTAGCACGCCCAGACTTTGCAAGACGCGCGACACCGTGAAAGTCAGCATCAGTTCGCCCCGTTGGGATCGAGGGCGTCACGCAGGCCCTCGCCCAGCAGATTGAAACCCAATGAGGTGACCAGAATGGCCGCGCCGGGAAACAGCACGAGCCACGGCGCGGTGGTCAGGTAACTCTGCGACTCGTTGATGATGCCGCCCCAACTGGGGGTCGGCGGTTGCACGCCCACGCCCAGAAAGGACAGGGTGGCCTCCAGCAGCACGGTGGTGCCGATGCCCAGCGAACCCCAGACCAGCGCGGTGGGCAGCAGGTGGGGCACGATATGCCTGTACAGGATGCGGCTACCTGAGGCCCCAACGGCCTGGGCCGCCTCCACGAACTCGCGTTCACGCAGCGAGATCACCTGGGCGTAGATCACCCGCGCCACCGCCACCCAGTTGAGCAGCGCGATCACCAGCGTCACGATCCACAGGCTGGGCCGCAGCACCGCCGTGAGGGCAATGGCAAGAAGCAAAACCGGAAAGGCCATCATCACGTCGGTAAAACGCATGATCAGCGTGCCGATCAATCCGCGTCCCATTCCCCCCAGCGCCCCCAGGAACACGCCAATCACGACGGCAATGCCGTTGGCGACGATGCCCACCAGGAGCGAGGCCCGCGCCCCCCACAGCAGCCGCGAAAGCAGGTCCCGGCCCAGCAGATCAGTTCCGAGCAGAAAGGCCGTTCCTGGCGGCTGGGGTGCCCCTTCCAGCGAGATGCCGTCCGGGAACTGGAAATTGGGATCATGCGGCGCAATCCAGGGGGCCAGCAAGGCGGCCAGAATGATCAGACTGCACAGGACCAGGCCCAGCAGGGCGGCCTTATCGCGGGAGAAGCGTCTCCAGGCCACTGAACGCGGCTTTGAAGCGCGGGCTGCTGGGGCAGTCGGCAGTGCGGTCAAGTTTGCCCCAGTAATACGGATTCCGTTTGTTTCGTGCAGGAATCGGAACAGCGCCGATCCTCCACTCCACGCCCAGAACCCGTTTTTCTCCTGCTCGCTCCGCTCGGATTCCAGGTGTTTTCAACACCCTCTAATCGGAGTCCGTATAAGCGGGTGCCGTGGGAAGTTCGCCCGCTGTAGACGGGCGCGCAGGACTGGGCAAGGGACGGGCAAACTGACAGGACGGATGGGCACAGAAAACGTCGTGGTGGGGCCAGATCCAGGAATGTGGCGGGATGCACCCTGGGAAGATACTCCTCCAGCAACCGAAAGGGGTGAAGAAGCGCGCCAGACCGTCAATTCGGGCCACGCTGCCCGAATCGCGCGAAGGGGAAGACATCTCCCCTGCACCTGATGCACGACAGCGTGCCCGAACTGTTGCGGAGCGGCATTCCCCAGGTACAGCTCAACCAGAGGCCATTCAAGGACCCCGATCGGGCCTTCGGAGCGGGCAGGTGTCGCCCAGCCTATGGGATGCGTTGCCTCAGCTCCCTGCAAGCTCCACTTTGCCGAGGGCCTGCGCCAGGTAAGGAGCAGTTCGGCTGTTCTTCGCCCGCGCCACCTTAAGAGGCGGACCCTGCGCGACAATCAGGCCGCCCTCATCCCCTGCGCCGGGTCCGATGTCGATCACCCAGTCGCTGCCCACCACCAGTTGCATGTCGTGTTCTACCGTGATCACGGTGTGCCCGGCAGCGACCAGACGATCAAGCTGGAGGGCGAGTCTCTCCACGTCGGCGGGGTGCAGGCCAGTGGTGGGTTCGTCCAGGATATAGAGCGTCTGTCCGCGTCCAGCGCGCTGCAACTCGGTGGCCAGCTTGATGCGCTGCGCCTCGCCGCCCGAGAGTTCGGTGGCGGGTTGCCCCAGCCGCAGGTAACCCAGCCCCACTTCCCGCAGGGTGTCTAAGCTGCGGAACACCGCTGCGTCACCCTTGAAGAAATCCCAGGCCAGATCCACCGTCATGCCCAGCACTTCGGCGACGTTGCGCCCCTGGTACTGAACTTCCAGGGTCTCGGCGTTGTAGCGCGCCCCGTGGCATACCGGACACGGCGCGTAGACGCTGGGCAGGAAGAGCAGCTCCACCATCACCCAGCCCTCGCCCTGACAGTGTTCGCAGCGCCCACCCTTGACATTGAAGGAAAAGCGGCCTGCACCGTAGCCACGCCCACGGGCCAGCGGTGTGGCAGCAAACAGCTTTCGGACGTGATCGAACAGCCCGGTGTAGGTGGCCATATTGCTTCTGGGCGTGCGCCCAATCGGCTTCTGGTCCACCTGCACCAGTCGTGAGATCGAGGCCACGTCCCCTCCCAGGTGCGCGGTGGTGACGGGTGCCTGGCTGTCTCCGAGGTCTTCCTCATCCTGTGAAAGATTGACCTGATCCCCGCTGCCCTGACCCAGGTGGGCCGCCAGCGTCTCCGCCAGCACCCCGCTGACCAGGGTGGACTTGCCCGAACCTGAAACGCCCGTCAAGCAGGTCAGCACGCCCAGCGGGAAACGGACACTGAGGTCACGCAGGTTGTGGCGCGTCACGCCGCCCAGTTCCAGCCACCCGGAGGGCGTGCGCGGCGGGCGTGTGTTCTGGGCGGCGGTCCTGAACAGGTACTCGGCGGTGCGCGAGTTCTCCACGTTCCGCAGTCCCTCCAGCGGCCCGCTGTAAAGGATCTCTCCGCCCCCCTCCCCGGCCCCTGGCCCGACATCCACGATCCAGTCGGCGCGGCGCACCACGTCCAGATCGTGTTCCACCACGAACAGCGAATTGCCCGCTGCTTTCAGACCGCCCAGGGCCGAGAGGAGCGCCTCGGTGTCGGCGGGGTGCAGCCCGGCGGAAGGTTCATCGAGGACGTATACCACGCCAAACAGGTTGGAATAGAGCTGGGTGGCCAGCCGCAGCCTCTGCAACTCGCCGGGCGAGAGGGTGGGCGTCGAGCGCTCCAGTTGCAGGTAGCCCAGCCCCAGATCCAGCAGCACGTTCAGCCGGGCGACGAGGTCTTCTGTCAGGCGCTGGCGGGCCACGGCCTGCGCGGGCTGGTTCTGATCAGGTGCGCTGTTTCTATCCCCGGCGGCATAGGGACGCAGGAGCGCGGCCACTTCCTTGAGCGGCAGGCGCGAGAAATCGGTGATGTCGTAATCCGCGAAGGTCACAGCCAGGGCTTCCGGGCGCAGCCTCTTGCCGTGGCACACCGGGCACTCGGTGGCGATCATGTAGGTCTGCACCCGCCGCTTCATGTACGCGCTCTCGGTGCTGGCGAAGGTGTGCAGGACATGTCGCCGGGCGCTGCTGAAGGTGCCCATGTACCCGGGTTCGAGCTTGCGTTTGACTGCTTTTCGGGTCTCCTCTGGACTCATCCCCGGATACACTGGCACCACGGGCTGCTCATCCGTGAACAGAATCCACTCGCGTGTCGTGGGCGGCAGTTCACGCCACGGCACGTCCACATCTATGCCCAGGGACACCAGAATGTCGCGCTGGTTCTGCCCGCCCCACGCCAGCGGCCAGGCGGCCACCGCCCGCTCACGGATGGTCAGTGACGGGTCGGGAACCATCGAAGCCTCGGTGACCTCGTAGACCCGGCCCTGACCGTGGCAGTTCGGACAGGCCCCCTCGGGGGTGTTGGGCGAGAAGCCCTCGGCATAGACGATGCCCTGCCCCGGCGGATACGTCCCAGCGCGCGAGTACAGCATCCGCACCAGATTGGACAGGGTGGTGACGCTGCCTACAGAGGAACGGGCGGTGGGCGCACCTCGCTGCTGTTGCAGCGCCACTGCCGGGGGCAGACCCTCGATAGCGTCCACATCAGGCGCACCCACCTGATGGAACAGGCGGCGGGCATACGGCGAGACCGATTCCAGATACCGCCGCTGCGCCTCGGCGTACAGCGTCCCGAAGGCCAGCGAGGACTTGCCCGAGCCGGAGACCCCGGTGAACACCACCAGGGCGTCACGCGGCACCCGCAGCGAGAGGTCTTTGAGGTTGTGTTCCCGCGCCCCGCGCACCTGCACGAAGCCGGAGAATTCAGAGGGATCTGGCATGGTCCGGGCAGTATGGGTGGTCTGCCCAGCACGCGGGGCGAGTCGCAACGAAATCTGAAGCTTTGGCCCTGTCACGATCAAACTGCGGCCAGCAGTGGCAAGACAGACGGGCGGCGCGGCCACCACGTTAAAAATCGGGCAAAAGATGTTCAGGATTTTTCAGGAAGGACGGGCAGACTTGATCCGCCCATGAAGAGTCGGATTTCTTGACTGTGGCAAATCACGCTCAGGGCAGGGAGCGGCATGGCTTTTTTTGACCAGCAGATTGGGAGGTGCAACAGCCCGCATCACCCGACCTCAGCCCAAAGGTTGGTGATACGGACTCCGATTGAAAGGTGTTGAAAACACCTGGAAATCCGAGCGGAGCGAGAAGGAGAAAAACGGGTTCCGGGCGTGGAGTGCAGGAATTGGCGCTGTCCCGATTCCTGCACGAAACAGACGGAATCCGTATGATCTGCAAAAAAGGTGGCCGCCTCAGACAGGCGACCACCAAGGAAAGCTATTCCACCAACGGGGTTACTGACCAATCCAGTCAATCGTCTGCTTGGCGTCTCGCAGGTTTTTCACCTCTCCGGCAGAGGTGGTCAATGTCAGCGCGGCGGCGGTGCTGGCGGTGGCATTCAGCAGCAGCGTCACGGTTCCGTCCGAACCTGTCATGGTTTCGTATTTGACCGTCTCATCCGGGGCAATGGTCGCGGCGATGTCTGTCGCCTTGCCGTCCACGGCCACGGAAATCACGTACACCGGGTTCTTGCCGGTGTTCTTGACTTCCCAGGTCACGGCCACACCTGCCACCGAGTTGCCGTCCTTGTCGGTGGCCAGGACCGGAATCATGACCTCGCCCACGTCGTCGCTGGCGACAGTGGGAGTGGTGCCCGCGCTGACCGGGGACGTGATCTCCACATCCTGAATCTCCACCTTGGCAACGGGGCCAGCCTGAACAGCGGGGGCGGCGGGAGCGGCAGGCGTGGCAGCCGGAGCCTGTGCCGTGGCCCCTGGTGGCAGGGCAGGAATATCTGAAACGGACATCTGGGCAGAGGCGGCGGGCAGCAGCAGGGCGGCGGTCAGGATCAGGTGGCGCATGGGGAACTCCTTTTGAAGAGGGGGCGGATCAGGGGGCAGGGTTCAGGCAGGCAGGATGTACAGGCCGTTGCTGCGGAAATCCAGGTGGATGTCGCTGCCGTTGGGCAGGATGGTGGCCTCGGAGGGTGGGGCGATCAGCACGTCTCCGGCAGAAGTTTCGATGGTGTACTCGGTCATGGCCCCCAGATACGCGCCGGAGGTGATGCGCCCCGCCAGCCCGCGCTCGCTGAACGAGATGGATTCGGGCCGCACCAGCACGCGCACGTCACCTGTGGGTGCGCCGGGTTGCGTGTAGGGCAAGAAGACATTGCCGAAGCCGAGTTTCTGCCCGTCATAGGTGCCTTGCAGCAGGTTGGCCTCGCCGACGAAATCCGCGACGAAGGCGTTGGCGGGGCGGCGGTACAGGTCTTCAGGGGTGCCGATCTGCTCAATCTTGCCCGCGCTCATGACCACCACCACGTCTGAAATTGCCAGCGCCTCGGCCTGATCGTGGGTCACGTAGACGGCGGTAATCCCCAGTTGCTGCTGGATGGCACGGATCTCGTTGCGCATCTGGCGGCGCAGCTTGGCGTCCAGGTTGGACAGCGGCTCGTCAAAGAGGAGGACTTTGGGTTTCATGACCAGCGCGCGGGCCAATGCGACGCGCTGCTGCTGCCCGCCCGACAGTTGCGACGGCGCGCGGCTGCCGTAGCCGCCCAGCCCCACCAGTTTCAGGGCTTCCTCGGCAGCCTCGGCAGCGTCGGGGCGGCGTGCGACGCGCAGGCCGTAAGCAACGTTTTCCAGCACACTCAGGTGCGGAAACAGCGCGTAGCTCTGAAACACCATCGTCACGTCGCGCTGCGCCGCCGAGAGCTGGGTCACGTCCTCGTGGTCAATGGACAGCTTGCCCTCGGTGATGGTTTCCAGTCCGGCGATCATCCGCAGGATGGTGGTCTTGCCGCAGCCCGAAGGACCTAGCAGCGTGACCAGCGTCCCGGGTTGCACCTCCAGATTGGCACTCTGGACAGCGGTGGTCTTGCCGAAGCGTTTGGTGACGCCTTCCAGCTTGACCGGGGCGGCCTGGGGGTTGGAAACGGAAGTTTGGGGGCGGGATTGGGTCGCGGTCATGGATTCCTCTTGGCAATGCAGTTCATACGTTTACCCCTGCCTTTGATCCGCCCATGCGTCCCACGCCCCAGGTCATCAGGGCAATGACGACGGCCAGCGTGAAGACCAGTAGCGCCGACAGCGCCGCCGCGTCGCCGAGTTGCCCGCGCTCCACCATGCTCAGCACCTCGCTGGTGACCACCTTGTGATCGGGGGAGATCAGGAAGATGATCTGCGAGATGGCGGTCATGGCGCGCACGAAGGCGAAGATCAGCGCCGAGATCAGCGCGGGGCGAATCAGGGGCATCACCACCCGCCACAGCGTGGTCAGGCTGCCCGCACGCAGCGTCGTGCTGGCTTCCTCCAGCGCCGGGTCAATCTGGCGCAGGTTGGCCACAGAGGAACGGATGCCCACCGGCATGTTGCGGAAGATAAAGGCGACGACCAGGATCAGCATGGTGCCGGTCATGTACGCGAAGCCGCTGTTCAGGGCCAGGATGTACCCGATGCCGATCACGGTGCCGGGCACGGCGAAGGACAGCAGCGAGCCGAGTTCGATGAAGCCGCGCCCGAAGAACTTCTGCCGCGTGATCAGGTAGGCGATCACCACGCTCAGGATCAGCACGGGCAGACTGCTGATGGCCGCGATCTTGAGGGTATTGAAGAACACGCCCAGCGATCCCACCGACAGATTGCGGATGTGTTCGGTGGTAAACGTGTTGTCAAAGCCCCACAGCTTGACCAGCGCCCCGAAGAACATGCTGCCGTACACCGCGCCCACGAACAGCACCCAGATCATGAACACGAACAGCAGGACACGCTCCAGCACGGCTGGCAACGGCGTGACCATGCCCAGCGCGGGTTTGCCCGTGATCGTGGTGAAACTGGTGCGGCCCAGCCACGCCTGCTGCGCCAGAAATGCCGAGACGCTCAGGGCCAGCAGCACCGTGCCGTACACCGACGCCTCGGCGGGATTGAACTCCACCGAGAAGTACACCTGCGTCGCCAGGAAGGAGCCGCCCATCACAAAGGGATTGCCGAAATCGGCCAGACTTTCAATGATGGTCAGCAGGAAGGCATTGGCGAGGCCGGGGCGCACCAGGGGCCAGATCACCGTTTTCAGGACATGCCAGCGGCCCGCGCCCAGGGTGACGGCAGCTTCCTCCAGCGTACCGTTCAGGCTCTGCACGACGCCTACCAGAACCAGATAAGCAATCGGAGTGTAGGCCAGCGTCTGCGCGATGCCCACGCCCAGCGGTCCCAGCAGCGCGTCGGTGTCCAAGCCCAGGATGCCGCTGGTGATCAGGCCCTGGCGGCCCAGCAGGAAAATCAGGGCGAAGCCGATCACGAAAGGCGGCGTGATGATCGGCAGCAGCGAGAAGACGCCCAGCAGCTTGCCCGCCGTGATGCGCCGCCGGGTCAGCCACCACGCCAGCCCGACTCCGGCCAGCACGCCCACTGCCTTGAACACGATGCCCAGCCCGGCAGTCTGCGGTGTGCTGGACGCCAGTGAGCCAATCGCGTACCCCGCCAGCGCCAGCGGAACAAACAGATACGGCCCGAACGGGACCCGGCTGCGCGTTCCCAGCAGCGCGAAGGCCAGCGCCAGCGCGGTGGCCGCCGTCGCCACACTGACTGCCAGCAACACGCTGTTCCGCAGCGCCCCGAAGCCGAAGTACAGCGCGGCGAAAATACCCACGCCCAGCGCCGCCAGCACGGTATTCCGCACAGTGGCCCAGACCGGACGCTTTCGCCACAGCGACAGCCCCAGCCCAGCCACTGCGCCGATGACAGTGGCGATCAGCGCCAGCGTCGCCTCACTCCGCGCCGTGGTTTCGTTCTCCAGCACGAAGAAGGCCGGGGAACTCAATACGCTGCGGAAGGCTTCCAGTGAAAATCCCGTCTCACCGAAAGCGTTTCGCAGCACCTTGTACAGCGGAAACATCACGAACAGGATCAGAAACAGGCCCACCCACAAAGTGGAACTGGCGATGAAGCGGTCTGCCTTGATGATCCCGGTATCCGACAGCGCCATGCCGGTGACCGACAGCAGCGCCAGCGCGGTGATCAGGGCGCCCAGATCGGCAGGTTCGTTCCTGAACACGATGAAAAACGCCGTGACCAGAAACCCGGTCAGCGCGGCGGCCAGCGTGGGTGGGGCGCGGGTGGCGCGGCCCAGGAAGCTCAGGGCCAGGGTGGCGACCAGAGCGGCCAGAGGCACCCACAGCACAGGCAGGGTTCCCAGCAGCCCCAGGCCACTTGGCCCGCCTGCCAGAAAGGCCCGGCCCTCACGCACCCAGGGCAGCGCGCAGAAGGCCAGCAGCCCCAGCAGCGGCCACAGCAGCAGCGCAATCTGCACTCCAGCCCGGTTCCTTTCCGAAACAGGAGGAGTTACCGCCGTGGTAATGGAAAGACCTCCTTGGTCCAGCGCGAGATGATGCGGGCGCGGGTGGCGCTGTCGCCCCATTTGCCGAAGTCGTAGTCGATCAGCTTGATCTTGTCCAGCTTGGGCGAGGCGGCGGCCACCGGGGTTTTGGCGTTGGACTGGATCTGGAAGGATTCCACCGTCGCCGCCAGTTTCTGCGTTTCAGGCTTCAGCACGAAGTCGATAAACTGCTTGCCTGCGGCGGCGTTGGGGCCGTCCGTGACCAGACTGACGCCGCCGATCTCGGTGCCCGTTCCGGCCTTGGGGGCCACGGCCCGCACCGGGAAGCCGCGCACGTTCTGCGCCACCGCGTCGTGCAGGAAGGTCACGCCCACGGCCACCTCGCCGCGCGCCGCCAGGAACGCCGCGCCGGAGCCGGGGCGGGTGTAGCCGTTGCGCGGCACATTGTTGTGGATCTTCTTCAGGAGGTCAAAAGCCTGGTCCTCACCGTAGATCTGGATCAGGGTGGTGATCATGGTGTAGGCCGTGCCGGAGGTGTTGGGGTTGGGCATGGCAACGAGGCCCTTGTACTTGGGATCGCCCAGATCCGGCCAGTCGGTGGGGGCGGGCAGGTTGCGCTTCTTGAGGACCGTGTCGTTGACCGCGAAGCCCAGTGCCCCGGTGTACAGCGGAATATAGGCGTCATTGACCTGCTTGCGCAGCGACGGGTACAACTCGTTCCACGCCTTGGGCTTGTAAAAAGTCAGCAGCTTTTCCTTAGTGCCTGCCTCGTGGACGTCCCCCGTGCCGCCGAACAGCACGTCGAAGCTGGGGTTGGCCTTCTCGGCACGCAACCGGGCCAACGACTCGCCCGCCGACAGGCGCAGGAACTTGGCCTCGCCGCCCGTTTCCTTCTTGTAAGCGTTGGCCACCACCTGGCACCAATCGGCCTGTGCGCCGCAGACGAACGTCAGGTTTCCCTGCGCGCCGGCGGTGGCCGCCGTGGCAAAAAGGGTAAGGGTCAGTAGTCGTTTCATGGAGCCTCCTGAGAGAAATGTGGCGATCTGGGAGTGCGCCGCGCTGGGCACCGGCGGCCTGGACGAAAAAAAACAATGTGGTTCGGGCCGAGTCTGCAAAGCGCCAGCGGCAAACTCAAGCTTTGGTGCATTGAGTTCACGTGTTCTCAGGACCACATTCTCAGGACGACAGAGGAACCGCTGCGGCGCGGCTTCTACAATGCGGGGCAGATGAATGGATGTTCCCGTCGGCTGTTCAGTCGCTGGCTGACCTGGCTGGGGGCGGCCTGCGTGTTCATGGCTGGGGCTGGCCGGACAGCGTCGGCTCAGACCGCAGCCCTGCCCGCCCCCACCCTGATTGAGTTCTGGCACATCTTTCCCGATGCTCCCCGCCAGCAGTGGATCCGCGAGCGCGCCGCCGAATTTCATCGCCTGCACCCCGACATTCAGGTCAGGCCGGTGGCGTATGCCAACTATCCACAGGCGTTTCAGGCCCTGGCCACCGCCGCACGCACGGGCAAAGCGCCCGCCCTGGTGCAGATCTCCGAGGCGGGCACCCAACTGGCGGTAGACAGCATGCTCTTCCGGCCACTTTCCCGCGCCGCCGCTGGGCAGCTCGGCGATTATCTGCCCGCCGTCCTGAACTATTACCGCGTGGGGGGCCAGCTTTACGGCCTGCCCTTCAACACGTCGTCTCCGGTGCTGTACGTCAACACCTCGCTGCTGAAAAAGGCTGGTCTGGCCGGGACGCGGCTTCCCGATACGCTTGAACGGCTGACGCAGACCTGCGGCGCATTGAAACGTGCAGGCAGCGCTGGCCCCTGCCTGACCTTTCCGGTGGACGCGTGGTATTTCGAACAGTGGAGCGCTCAGCAGGGGGCGCTGTGGGTCGATGGCAGCAACGGCAGGCAGAGCCGGACCACGAAGACATTCCTGATGGGAGAAGCGGTCGCGCGGCCTCTGCGCTGGCTCAGCGCGATGCAGCGGGCCGGATACTATGTCAACACCGGCAAGATCGAGGACAATGCAGGCGTCACCCAGCTCTTTCTCAAAGGTCAGATTCCCTTTCTGATGACCTCCTCGTCACGGATCGGTCAGGTGCTGTCCGGCAGCCGCCAGCGGGGATTTACCGTGCAGGTGGGCCGGATGCCTGTGCCCCAGGGAAGCCCGCGCCAGGGGCTGGTGGTCGGCGGCAGCAGCCTGTGGATCCCGCGCGAGATCACGCCGCAGAGCGCTGCCGCTGCCCAGGATTTCGCTCTCTACCTGACCAGCACGGCCAACCTGGCATCCTGGCACCATCTCAGCGGCTACGATCCTCTGCGGCAGAGCAGTGTGGACCTGCTGCGGCAACAGGGCTGGCTCCAGCCGGGTCAGGCGCATACCGTGGCCGTCGATCAGTTCCGCAGTACGCGCGCCTCACCCGCCACGGCAGGAGCGTTGTTCGGGAGCTTTTACGAGGTCCGCGCCGTGCTGCATGCTGCCATCGAACGCGTGCTGGCTGGCGCGGATGTGGCCGCCTCGCTGAAGGCGGCGCAGACCCGGGCCGACGAGATCATCCATGCCTACAATGCGCGTTTCTAGCCCCAGGTCGCTGCGCCAGCGCGCCCCGTCTGGCGCGGCGGGGCTGGCGCGGGTCTCGGTCCCCCCGGCACGCTGGCGCAGGCTGCGGATGTGGCAGCGCTTCTTTCTCAGTCAGGTCACGGTGTTCACTGCGCTGACCTTGATGCTGGCCACCGTGCAGTACACCTCCCTGACGGCGCGGACGCGTCAGGAATGCGGAAACCGTGCGCTGATGCTCTCGCGCACCGTCGCCAACACGCCCACAGTGAGAACGTATTTCGAGCGCCCGGACGTGCCGCTGCCCATCGATCCCCTGCTCCGGCGCATGCAGGCAGACATCGGAGCAGACTTTCTGGTGGTAGGCGGACCCCTGGGCATGCGTTACGCCCATCCCTTTCCGCCCGCCCTGGCGCAGCGCATCAGCACTGGAGGAGGACTGGACGACGTGCTGACCGATGGAGACCCCGTGGAAGTGGGGGTGCAGCAGTTCAGGGACTTTATCTGGGGCAAGGCGGAGGTGCGCGGCGCAGCCGGCGACGTGATTGGTCTGGTGTCCACCGGCTTTCTGCTGCCCACCGTCCAGGCTGGGATCGCGCGGGTGATGTGGGGCCTGCTGCCGTGGTACGGCCTCGGTCTGCTGTTTGCGCTGCTCAGCAGCCTATATCTGAGTGGACGGCTGCGCCGCGACCTGTTTGACCTGGAACCCGATCAGATCTCTGGCCTGATCTCACAGCATCACGCGGTCCTGACCGCCCTGCAAGACGGCGTGCTGGTGCTGGACGGCGGGCGCATCATTCTCGCCAACGCGCGGGCGCTGGCCTACCTGCGCGTCTCCGAGGTCTCGGCCTTGCCCGCCCTGCCCGAGCTGTGGCCTGAACTCCACGGGCTGCTCAGTGGTGCGGATGGGACTTCTTTTCAGGAACGGCCCAGCGAGTGGCAAAAACAACCGGTGTTGCTCACCTGTTACCCGCTCCCTGGTGGCCAGCGGCTGGTCCTGTTCCGTGGACGTGCCGAGGCCGTGCGGCTGGCCGAGGAGCTGACGCAGACCCGGCAGTACGTCGAGCTACTGCGCTCGCAGACCCACGAGTTCACCAACCGCCTGCACACCATCGCGGGCCTGATGCAGATTGGCCGTCCTGAACTCGCCCTCCAGGTGATTCAGCGCGAGGCCAGTCAGGCGCAGCAGGTCAGTGACAGTGTGGGCGGCGTCGCCCCACCGCGACTGGCGGCCCTGCTGGCCGGCAAAATTGCCCGCGCCCGCGAACTGGGCGTTCACTTGCAGGTCGACCCGGCGTCGGCGCTGGCCGACCACTGGCCGGAACCGGTCATCGACGCCTTGCTCCTGATCACCGGGAACCTGATCGAGAATGCCTTCGACGCCGTACAGGAGCAGTCCGAGCGCCGCATCACGGTCATGATCGGTGAGGATGCCGAGGGTCTGCAACTCGAGGTCCGTGACTGCGGACCGGGTGTGGACGCACAGCACTGGCAACGGCCCGGTTTTTCCACCAAGGGTCCGGGCCGTGGCCAGGGCCTGGACCTGATCCGTCAGCATCTGCTGGGTCTGGAGGGCCATCTGGACTACCTCAGAAGCTCGGGCGAGAGCGTCTTCATCGTCAGCATCCCGGCGACGGAGGGTGAACCGTGACTGCTCCAATGAGCCGCGTCATGATCGTCGAGGATGACGAACTGGTGCGCACCATTCACCGAACGCTGGTCGAGGACACGCCCGGATTCCAGGTGGTCAGCGCGGTAGGCACGCTGGCCCAGGCCGAGCAGGACCTGCGGCACCTGACCGTTGACCTCCTGATGGTGGACATCTATTTGCCAGACGGCAATGGCCTGACCTGGGCCAGTGGGCTGCCACGCACGCCCACCAGCCCAGACGTCATCATGGTCACGGCGGCCAATGATCTGCCGACTGTGCAGGCTGCGGTCCGCAGTGGGGTTCTTGATTTTCTGATCAAGCCATTTGACCGACACAGGCTTCAGGCCGCCTTTCTCCGACATGGTCAGCGCCGCGCCGTGTCCAGTCCGGCCCATCTGACCCAGTCTGGCGTGGACCGGTTGCTGCGCCATGACCCGGTCACCCATCTGCCCAAGGGCATCGACGCCGCGACCCTCGCCAGGGTGCAGCACCTTCTGGACAGCAGCCCCGCGTCCTGGAGCGCCGAGGCGGCAGGTCAGCATCTGGGCGTGAGCCGCATCACGGCGTGGCGGTATCTGGAGTACCTCGTGGTCCTCTACTTCGCCGCTGTCGACGTGCAGTATCAGCCCACCGGCAGGCCACTGAAACTGTACCGCCGGGCGCGCACGCCACTCTGAGCGCATGTTTTAAAAGCACCCGGGTCAGCGCGTCACGGATCAGCACGGACTCCGATTACGTCGATGAAAATAGGACCAGCCAGTTCTCGGAATTCCGTCCGGCTCCAACACCCCGCTGGCAGCTCCTGAGCCATTGTACGGCGCAAATGCTACGGCGCAGAGCGCAGTCTTTTGCATTTTTGACCGAAGACAAGAACGAAATTGAAGGAAGGCAGGTGTACTGCGATTTCATATGGCTCATACCAACTCCGATTGAACAGTATTGAAAACACCTGGAAATCCGAATGAAGTGAGCAGGGGAAAAACGTGTTCCGAGCATGGAGTGCGGGAAGCGGCGCTGTCCCGATTTCTGCCGCGTTATAGACGGAATCCGTCTCAGACACGCCCCAGCGTGTGGCTAACTTTGCGGTAGCCCTGGCTCTCAAAATTGACTTTTCCTTCATTTTCGCCCTAGCATGCGCCCACGCGGTTAATCGTCTCCGGTGAGGGTCTGGACCGCTGCCCAGTGGCCTTCGGTGTGCTTTGGGCGGTGGCAGTTTCCCATGTCTTCGACTCAGGATGCATGCACAACCGGAGGACGCCTTGACGGACCACGCGCTGGTAGACGACGCCCTGACTCCTCACGACAGCTTTCCTTTTGATCCCCGCTTTGCGCCCACGCACCCGCCCCTGAGCGCCCATGAAGCGGCGGTGGAGGCCAACCGCTGCCTGTACTGTTACGACGCACCGTGCATTCAGGCCTGTCCCACCCACATCGACATCCCCACGTTCATTCGTAAAATTGCCACCGACAACCTGCGTGGCAGTGCGCGCGTCATTCTGGAATCCAATTTTCTGGGTGGCACCTGCGCCCGTGTATGCCCCGTCGAGGAACTGTGCGAGGGCGCATGCGTGCTGAACGCCGAGGAAAAGCCGATTGCGATTGGGCGTCTGCAACGGCATGCGGTAGACCATGTGCAGGGGCGCGGCTTGCAGATGTTTACAGCGGGTCCAGCAACGGGCCGCAAGGTGGCCGTCGTCGGCAGTGGTCCCGCTGGCCTGAGTGTCAGCGCCGAGCTTGCCAAGCTGGGCCACGCGGTCACGCTGCTAGAAAAGCGTGAACTGGGCGGCGGCCTCAGCACCTACGGAATCATCGTTCTACGCGAACCCGTGGACGTTTCCTTGCAGGAGGTAGAGGCTGTACGGGCGCTGGGCGTGACGGTGGAAACTGGGCGCGAGCTGACGGATCAAGCCGGACTGGACGCCCTCCTGAGCGAATACGACGCCGTGTTTCTGGGTCTGGGTCTG
This sequence comes from Deinococcus marmoris, assembly GCF_001949125.1. Taxonomy (GTDB): domain Bacteria; phylum Deinococcota; class Deinococci; order Deinococcales; family Deinococcaceae; genus Deinococcus; species Deinococcus marmoris_A. The sequence goes on along the minus strand of NZ_MSTI01000050.1, from coordinate 15,923 downwards.
GGCGCGGTCCCAGCAATGGGCATTCCCGGCGAGCAACACCTGATCGACGGCCTTCAGTACATCGAGGACAGCAAGATTTCTCCCGACAGCTTGCCAGATGCCGAAACCGTCGTGGTGATCGGCGCAGGCAACACCGCCATCGACGCAGCCACCATTGCCCGGCGGCGCGGCGCGGACGTGACCATGCTGTACCGCCGCACCGATTCCGAGATGACTGCTTACCGCCACGAGTACGAATTCGCACTGTCAGAGGGCATCCAGTACCGCTTTCTGACCCAGCCGGTGCGGGTGATCTCGGATGGAGGCAAGGTCACGGGCGTGGAGTGCGTGAAAATGGTGCTGGGCGTGCCGGACACAGGCGGACGGCCCAGCCCGCGTCCTCTTCCAGGCAGCGAATTCATCGTTCCCTGCGACGCCGTCATCAAGGCCATTGGGCAGGAAAAGCCTGTGCTGGCAACCGAACTGGGCTTGGACGTTGCGGGAGGTTATATCGTCGTCAACCACGACATGCAGACCAGTCTGCCGCGCGTGTATGCCGGGGGCGATTGCGTGCGCCTGCGCGGCACCGCCAGCACCGTGATGGCCGTACAGGACGGCAAATACGCCGCCGTCGCTATTCACCAGCAACTTTCTCAAACCCAGGAGGCTCCACATGGCTGACCTCTCCGTCAATTTTGCGGGCATCCGCGCGCCCAATCCGTTCTGGCTGGCCTCCGCGCCGCCCACCAACAGCGGGGCGCAGATTCACCGCGCCTTTGAACACGGCTGGGGCGGGGCTGTGTGGAAGACCATCGGCGCTCCCGTGCTGAACATCAGCAACCGCTACGGCGGCCTGACCATCGGCGGGCAACGGCTGCTGGCGATCAACAATGTGGAACTGATCAGTGACCGCCCGCTGGACGTGAATCTGCGCGAAATTGCCGAGATCAAGCGGCTGTGGCCGGACCGCGCCGTGATCGTGAGCGCGATGGTGGACGCCTCGCCCGAAGCGTGGCACGAGATCGTCATGATGATCGAGGACACTGGGGCAGACGGCATAGAACTCAATTACGGCTGCCCCCAGGGCATGAGCGAACGCGGCATGGGCGCAGCCGTCGGTCAGGTGCCGGAGATGTGCGAGCTGAACACGCACTGGGTCACATCCATTACCAAACTTCCAGTCATCGTTAAGCTGACCCCGAACGTCACACACATCACCGAACCCGCACACGCGGCGATTGCGGGTGGGGCGCACGCGCTGAGCCTGATCAACACCATCAACTCAGTCATGAGCGTTGATCTGGACACCCTGCAAATCACGCCCAACATCGGCGGGCGCGGCACCCACGGCGGCTACGCGGGGCCAGCCGTCAAGCCGATTGCCCTGAATATGCTGACCGAGCTGCTGACCGACGAGGGCGTGCTGAGAAGTGGTGTGCCGATCTGCGGTATGGGCGGCATCGTGACGTGGAAGGACGCCGCTGAATTCCTGCTGCTGGGCGCGGGGGCCGTACAGGTCTGCACCGCCGCCATGCACTACGGCTACCGCATCGTGGAGGACATGATCGACGGCCTGTCCAACTGGATGGACGACAAGGGTTTTGCCACGATTGCCGACGTGTCGGGCCGGGCGCTGCCGCAGATGAGCAGCTTTGGGCAACTGGACCTGGGGTATCAGGCGGTGGCGCGGATTGACCCCGACAAGTGCATTCAGTGCGACCTGTGTTACGTGGCCTGCAACGACACCGCGCACCAGTGCATCGATCTGGTGGCCGGGAACGGCGTGCGGGTGGACCCCGGCTACGACGTGCGCGTCAACGGCAGGGCGGTGGCTGACACCCGCCCGATGCCAGTGGTCCGCGAACCCGATTGCGTGGGCTGCGCGCTGTGCGCCAACGTCTGCCCGGTGGACGGCTGCATCACGATGGTGGGGGTGCCCAGCACCCAGGAAAATATCAGTTGGGACGCCCTGACCGCCCAGCGCCCCGAGATCGCCACCAGTTGGGACGCCATGATGGCCTACCGCAAGGAGCAGGGCATAGAGATTCACTAGAATGGGGTCAGTTCCAATTCAGCCATAAAGGGGTGAAATGATGACCGCAGCGAAAATTCGGATTGACAGTGAAGGGCGCGTGCAAACGGACGCCGAAACGCTGGAAATCCTGAAGAACCGAGAGTTTGAGTTGCAGGCCAACGGTCACATCGTCCCACTGACGCCCCGGCCCCGGCGCTTGCATGAGATTGAGGATGTGGGCGAGCGGATGGCGGCGTTTGACCACTTCGTTGCCAGTATCGCCAGGACAACTGGCGTAAGCTGGCCTGCCGATTATGATGTCAGAGACGATATCTACGACTGATGCGCGTTTTATTGGATACGAACATTGCATTGAGACTGGTCAATACCAGCGATTCAGACCATGCCGTGATGACCGCAGCAGTGCGTCAGCTTTATGGCAGTAGGCATGAACTTTTCGTGGTGCCGCAGTGCATCTACGAAATGTGGGCAGTGATGACTCGGCCCGCTGGAGCAGCCAACGGATTCGGCCTTTCGCCCGCAGATGTGGCGCTGGGAATGGACCGCTTCCTGGCACGTGTTCCTCTGCTCGCCGATTCCCCCGAAATTTTCCCCTACTGGCTGACCCTGGTGACCCAACATCAGGTTTCAGGCAAGCCCACACATGACGCCCGCCTCGCTGCTGCTTTGCAAGTTCATGGTCTGGATGCAATCCTGACCAGAAACGTCGCTGATTTTAAACGCTTCGGCATTCAAGTGATTAATCCCGCCGATCTTCCCGAAGGAGGCTCCACCCTATGACCCTGCTCATCAAGAACGGCGAGATCGTCACGGCAGAACGGCAGTACAGGGCGGACATTCTGGTGGAAGGCGAAACGATTTCGCTGATCGGCGAGAATCTGATCGCGCCGGATGATGCAGAAATCATAGATGCAGAGGGAAAATATATCTTCCCCGGCTTTATCGATCCGCATGTGCATATCCACCTGCCGTTCATGGGCACTTTTGCCAAAGACACGCACACCACGGGCAGTCAGGCCGCGTTGATTGGCGGCACCACCACCTTTATTGAAATGCTGGCCCCCGCCGGAAGCGATGAGTTGCGGGACGGCTGGAAGACCTGGTCCGAGATGGCTGCCGGAAACAGCGCCTGCGATTACACCTTTCACATCGGCGTGACGCGCTGGGACGCTGGAACCGAGCAGACGTTACGGGAACTGGTGGCAGACGGCATGACCTCCTTCAAGGTCTTTCTGGCCTATAAGGGCGCATTCGGCATTGAGGACGCAGCCCTTTTCAACACCTTGACACTGGCAAAGGAACTGGGCGTGGTGGTCACGGCCCACTGCGAGAATGCCGAGCTGGTCTCGCAGCTCCAAAGCAAATTGCTGGCAGAGGGCAAGACCGGCTCCGAGTGGCATGAACCCAGCCGCCCCGAACAGGTGGAAGCCGACGGAACCGCGCATTTCGCCACCTTTCTGGAGATGACGGGGGCCGAGGGCTACGTGGTTCACCTGTCCAACGCGAAGTCCTTGAAAGCCACGCTGGACGCCCGCAGACGCGGCGTAAACATTCACATTGAGTCCGTGATTCCCCATTTTCTGCTGGACAAAACGTATGCCGAACGCCCCGGCGTGGAGGGCGCAAAATACGTGATGAGTCCGCCCCTGCGCGACAAATCCAATCAAGGGGCGCTGTGGCAGGCGCTGAAAGACGGCGACATAGACACGGTTGCCACCGATCACTGCCCCTTTGACGTGGAGCAAAAGCATATGGGGGACGACAATTTCACCCGTATTCCCAACGGCATCCCGGCCATCGAGGACCGCGTGAACCTGCTGTACACCTACGGCGTCAGCCGGGGCAATCTGAGCCTGAGCCGTTTTGTGGATGCCGCCAGCACCCGCGCGGCGCAGATTTTTGGGCTGTACCCGAAGAAAGGCGCGGTTGAGGTGGGTTCGGACGCCGATCTGGTGATCTACGATCCAGCGTACCGGGGCAAGATCAGCGCGGCCACATCGCACGTCAACAACGATTACAGCGGCTTTGAGGGCTTTGAGATTGACGGGCGGCCCAGCGTGGTCACAGTGCGCGGGCAGGTGGCGGTGCGGGACGGCCAGTTCGTGGGCGAGGCGGGGCGCGGACAGTTGCTGCGGCGTCAGCCCAGGCAGACTCTAGAACCTAGCAAGAATCTAACTTCTGCCGGGGATCGGGGTTGACCGCCACCGCCCCAGCGCCTACCGTGCGCGACATGGGCCAGCCTGCCGTTCACCTCAAAGACCTCAACATGGTTTTTCGTGGCGCGCAGGGCGATACCGTGGCCCTCAAGGACGCGAATCTGGACATCGCGCAGGGCGAGTTCATCAGCCTGATCGGCCCCAGCGGTTGCGGCAAGACCACACTGCTGCGGCTGATGGCGGACCTGATCAAACCGACGGGCGGGGAGTTGCTGGTAGGCGGTAAATCACCCGCCCAGGCCCGGCAGGAACGCGCCTACGGCTACGTGTTTCAGGCCCCGGCGCTGCTGGAATGGCGTACGGTCCTCAACAACGTCTTACTGCCGCTGGATGTGATGAACACCCCCAAGGCCACCCGGCAGGCCCGCGCCCACGAAATGCTGAAACTTGTTGGCCTGGAGGGCTTCGCGGGGCGTTATCCGTGGCAGCTTTCGGGCGGAATGCAGCAGCGCGTCAGCATTGCCCGCGCCCTGGCTTTTGACCCCAATCTGCTGCTGATGGACGAGCCGTTCGGCGCGCTGGACGAGATCACGCGTGAACACCTGAACGGCGAATTGCTGCGGCTGTGGCAGGAAACGGGAAAAACGGGGGGGTTCGTGACCCACGGCATTTCCGAAGCGGTGTTTCTGAGTACGCGCGTCGTGGTCATGACCTCGCGGCCCGGCAAGATCGAGGGCGTGGTGGACATCGACCTGCCGTACCCGCGCAACGTGGAAACCCGCGAGAGTCCGCGTTTCTTTGAGCTGGCGACAAAGGTGCGCGAACTGCTGCGCCGGGGGCACGGGTTTGACGCGGATGATTAAGGCACGGCGTCCCGTGATGGCCGGAAGCATCGGCCCCATGATCATCGTGGCCGTCATCGCGCTGGCGCTGTACTGGCCGCTGATGCTGTGGGTCAATGCGGGCGCGGCGCAGCGCAGTCTGGACAACGGCGCGGAACTGGGCTGCGCCACGGCCATTGCCTGTGCCACCCAGCTTCGCAATCCGGTGTTGCCCGCCCCCGCCCAACTGGGTAGCAGCCTGCGAACCATGAGCCTGCCACCGCTGGCCCCCACCAGCGTGCCGTACAACACCCTGATCACGGCAGGGGAGACCATCGTGGGCCTGCTGATCGCCTCGGTGCTGGGCATTCTCTTGGCGGTGGGGCTGGTGGGCAGCCGGGCCTTTGAGCGGGTCACACTGCCGTGGCTGATCGCCTCGCAGACCGTTCCCGTCATTGCTCTCGCCCCTATGCTGGCGGTGGTGCTGGGGCAATACGGCGTGCAGGGCTGGCTGCCCAAAGCGCTGATCGCCGCCTACATCGCCTTCTTTCCAGTGGCGGTGGGTGTGGCAGCAGGGTTACGCAGCCCCGATCCCATGCAGGAAGATCTGCTGATCACCTACCGCGCATCGGGCTGGCAGACGTTCTGGACATTGCGGCTGCCCGCCAGCCTGCCCTTTCTGTTCACCTCGCTGAAGGTGGCGGCCACCGCCGCGCTGATCGGCAGCATCGTGGCGGAGATCAGCACCATCAGTTTTTCTGGCCTGGGCAAGATGCTGGCCGAGAATTCGCGGGCCAGTGACACGCTGGCGCTATGGGTCATCATGCTGTACGGCGCGGGCCTGGGCATTGCGCTGGTGGCCGTGCTGGGCTTGATTGAGAGGCTGGTGACCCCGTGGCGAGCCGGACAGTCGCGCTAAGCGGGGGGAAATCGGGCAGGCTGCCAGGGCTGGGGTGGCTGGCCTTCGCGCTGGGTGTGGGGCTGCTGCTGGCCGCTGTCTGGAATGTCTGGAACTTCCCACTGGACGGCGTGCCGCCCGCCCGCAAGGCGCTGAGCCTGGGCCTGATCGTGCTGGGGCTGGGAACGGGCATTTACGGTCTGGCGACGCTGGCCCGCCGCATGACTGGGGTGATTCCCGCCCTGCTGGCCGCGCTGCTGACACTGATCACGGTGGAGGGGCTGCTGCGCGCTTACGGCGTGCCGCCCGGCCTGATCCCCACACCCACGCGCGTCGTCACCGCGCTGTACAACTCACGCACCGTGCTGCTGGGCGACGCCCGCGTGACCTTCGTGCAGGAGGCGCTGCTGGGCTATCTGGCGGGGGTGGGGGCGGGCATTCTGGTTGCTCTGGCCGCCGTGCGTTTCCCGTTTCTGGAACGTGGGGCGCTGCCTTACGCCGGACTGTTTGCCAGCATTCCCATCGTGGCGCTGGCCCCGGTGATCGTCAAGGCGTTCGGGCTGGAATGGCCCAGCAAGGCGATCATCGTGGGCATCACGGTTTTCTTTCCGGTGGTGGTCAACGTGGTGCGGGGCCTTCAGAGTGCCAATCCGCTGCTGCTGGACCTGATGCAGACCTACGCGGTTACGCCCGCCGCCTCTTTCCGCCTCGTGCGGGTGCCGGGTGCGCTGCCGTTCCTGTTCAATGCCCTGAAAATCGGTTCCACGCTGGCGCTGATCGGCGCGATTGTCGGTGAATTCTTCGGCACCACCGGGCAGGGGCTGGGCTTCCGTATCCAGATCGAGGCGGGCCGATTCAATCTGGATATCGTGTGGGCCGCCATCGTGATCGCCTCGGTGCTGGGCATCGCTTTTTACGGAGTCATCTCGTGGCTGGAAGCCCGGTTCACAGGCTGGCACGCGAGCCGACGACAACCTAGGTAGGCCGCTGAAGACTGTATCTCTCCAACTTTTTCCCATCTACTGCGCCCCGCGCGCCCGGAGGAACACCATGAAGAAAAACGTCCTGACCGCCCTGACCGCCGCCCTCGTCGCCTCAGCCCTGGGTTCGGCGGGCGCGGCCAATGTTCCGGTGAAAATGCAGCTCAAGTGGTTTCCACAGGCGCAGTTCGCAGGATTTTTCGTGGCGCAGGCCAAGGGTTTTTACAAGGCCGAGGGCCTGGACGTGACCTTGCTGCCCATCGGGGACCAGTCTCCCATTCAGACGGTGGCGACGGGAGCCGCCGACTTCGGGACCACCTGGATCACGGACCTGTTGACCGCCCGGCAGCAGGGCCTGCCCGTGGTGCATATCGCGCAACTGTTCCAGAAGAGTGGCTACACCCTTGTGGCGCTGAAAAGCAGCAACCTGACCGATCCCAAGCAGTTCTCAGGCAAGCGCGTCGGCGTGTGGCCCAGTGGCAACGAATATCCGGCGGTGGCGCTGCTCAAGAAGTACGGCCTGACCACCAGCCTGGACAGCACCGTGTCCAATCCCAGCGTGCAGGCCGTCACCTATCCCTTTGACCCCAGCCTCGTTTTCCCCGACAAGGTGGATCTGGTATCCGCCATGACCTACAACGAGATTGACCAGATCGTGGGCTTGGGCTACTCGCTGGACAAGCTCAAGATCTTCAACACCAGCGATTACGGCGTCAACCTGCTGGAAGACCTGATGTTCACCACGCAGAAAACGCTGGACAATAAAAACTTCAAGAACAGCGGCATGAGCGGGGAGGAGGTGGCCGCCAGACTTGTTCGCGCCACCATCAAGGGCTGGAATTACGCGGTGGCCAACCAGAAGGAGGCCGTCCAGACCGTGCTGATCAACTGCGGCAACACCTGCAAGGGTTCGGGCACACGCGCCAGCGCTGCCGGGCACCAGACCTGGCAGATGACCGAGGTGGCCAAGCTGTACCGGGCCGGACAGACCCTCAAGGGCAACGCTGGGCTGTTGGACAGGGCCACTTACGACGCCAACGTGAAGCAATTGATGGATCTGGGCATCCTGAAATCTGCCCCCAGCGCCGGGGCCGTGAATTACAAGGTGTGGGAGATGGCGACGGGCAAGAAAGCGAAGTAAGTTCCAGGGCAGGGCCACAGGGACGCACCTCCAGCCCTGTGGCCCTTTCCCATCCGTGGGCGTAGGCTAGGCGGCATGCCCACGATCTGTCCCGAATACCTGCCACACGCTCTCTTTCAGATCGGCGGGGCCGCATGACATCCTGGCCCGTGCAGGAAGGCGTGTTCGAGTTGGGCGACTGGAACGCCGAGCGCGGCGGCGTCATCCGGGACGCCCGACTGGCGTGGCAGACCCACGGCACGCTCAACGCGGCGCGCGACAACGTGATCGTGTACCCGTGCAGCTACACAGCCACGCATGACGGACAGAACTGGCTGATCGGGCCAGACGGCATTCTGGACCCGGAACAGTGGTTCATCGTCATTCCCGACATGTTCTCCAACGGCCTGTCGTCGGGCGCGGCCAATACGCCGGACTACCCGGCAGTCGTGACCGTGCGCGACAACGTGCTGGCGCAGGAGCGGCTGCTGCGCGAGGTCTTCGGGGTCACGCATCTGGCCGCTGCCTACGGCTTCTCGATGGGGGCCATGCAGGCGTATCACTGGGCCGCACTGTTCCCTTCGCGGGTGGAACGTGCCTTTGTGGTGTGTGGCAGCGCCCGGACTGCCCCCCATAACAAGGTGTTCCTGTCGGGCCTGCTGCGAACGCTGGAGGCCGCGCCGGAGTACGTGGGCGGCGGCCAGTTCAGCGCCGTGCCACACGCCTCGCTGCGGGCCTTCGGACACATCTACGCAGGCTGGGGTCTGAGCCAGGATTTCTACCGCCAGGACCTGTTTCGCACCGTGCTGGGTGCGCCCGATCTGGAAACCTACCTGCAAACCGACTGGGAGGCGAGTTTTGGTGCCCGCGACGCCGCCAACCTGTATGCCCAGGCGCTGACGTGGTCTCACGGAGACATCAGCGCCAATGACCTCTACGGCGGTGACCTCGCGGCAGCGCTGGGGGCCATTCAGGCGCGGGTGCTGCTGCTGCCCAGCGAGACCGATCTGTATTTCCGGGTGGCCGACAACGCCGCCGAACTGGAATGGCTGAAGCGCGGCGAGTTGCGGCCCATCGCGTCGGTGTGGGGCCACCGGGCAGGCAGCCCCGCCGGACTGACGGAAGAACTGGCCTTTTTAAAGGCGGCGGTGCGCGGCGCACTGGCCGAATAGCGCACTGGCCAAAAAGCACACTGGCCGAAGAGTCGCCCTGCCCCGGCTTTTTCGCTAAGGTAGACCATGACCCTCAATCCAAGGCGAACCCTGGACGAACTCAAGGCCCTGCGCGAACTGACCGGCGACGCGGATGGGGCGCAGCGGGTGGCCTTTACAGACGTGTGGGTGGCGGCCCGCAAATTCCTGACCGATAAACTCGCCGATTTGCCGGTGGAGGTCCACACCGACGCGGCGGGCAACCTGTGGGCCACACTGAAGGGCGAGTCTGACAAAGAGTTGCTGATCGGCGGCCACCTCGACAGCGTGCCGAACGGTGGCTGGCTGGACGGCTGCCTGAATACGCTGGCGGGTCTGGAAGTGCTGCGCCGCCTGTCGGCGGGGGGCAAACCTCCTGTGACGGTCCGGCTGGTGGACTGGGCCGACGAGGAAGGCGCACGCTTTGGCCGCAGCCTGTACGGGTCCAGCGCGGCGGGCGGCAACATCGACCTTGCCGAGATGCGGAAGCTCAAAGACCGTGACGGCATCGGGCTGGAGGAAGCGTTGGAGCGGGTGGGCATCACGCTGGCCGACGCCCCCAATGCCCGCGAGGAACTGAAGAACGCCGCCGCTTACCTGGAACTGCACATCGAGCAGGGGCCAGTGCTGGAGGGAATGAAATTGCCGCTGGGCGCAGTCCTGGGCACCTTCGGCGTGGAACGGCACACCATCACCTTTCACGGGCAGGCCGCGCATTCGGGCAGCACGCCCATGAACGTGCGCCGCGACGCCTTCCGCGCCGCCGGGCAGTTCTCGCAGGAGATTTACGCCATAGCCGAGCGGCACAGCGGCGTCTGCACGGTGGGCAGTTGCAAGACGCTGCCCGGCATCGTGACCAGCGTGGTGGAAACCTGCGAGATCACGCTGGATCAGCGCAATTTAGAAGCTGGCAGGCTCGCAGCCATGTGGCAGGACGCTCAGGACGCGGCGAAGAAATTTGCGGAGGAAGGCGGCTGCACCGTCACGTTCGGCGACCTGTGGAACATCGAGCCGATCCTGTTTCACCCGGAGCTGATCGAAGCGGCGGACGCCTCGATCCTGGACACCGTGCCGCACAGCCACCGCCTGCCCAGCGGCCCCCTCCACGACGCGGCAGAGGTGGCCCGCGCGGGCGTTCCCACCGTCATGCTGTTTGTCCAGAGCCTGCGCGGCATCAGCCACAACAAGATCGAGGACACGGAGGAAGAACACATCCTGCAAAGCGTGGAGGCGCTGGATAAGCTGACGGACCGGGCGATGGCGTGGGTGGAACAGCACGGCTGAACCTCCGCTTCCACCTTGGGCCACCAAACGCACACAGGGAAAAGGAGAGTTTGGCCAGCGCCAGGGCAGCCACGCCCACGGTTCCTGGCACATCCGTTCTGCGGTGCGAATCCCGGCAGGGTCTCTACTGCGGTCAACACGGCCCGCAGTGAACCTGTACGTCGCGAAGAGGGGAACAGGACAAACGGTGGCCAGGCAGCGGCAGCCCACCACAACTTCAACTATGCAAACCCCTTTGAAAAACAGAGTATGATGTAGCAGTCAGGTCAAGCGGACTCCCGCTGTCCACTCCCATCTTTGACACACATACTTTGACCCACAGGAGCGCACCACATGCAGATTGGAATTGACAGTTTTGCCGCCGTGGTCTCGGACCCGCAGACGGGTGAGACGCTGGGCGCAGCAGACCGGCTGAATAACCTGCTGGAAGAGATCGAGACCGCAGACCACGCCGGGATCGACGTTTTCGGCATCGGGGAACACCACCGCCCGGAATATCTGGATTCCGCACCCGCCCTGATTCTGGCGGCGGCGGCGGCCAGAACGCAGCGCATTCGCCTGACCAGCGCTGTGACAGTCCTGAGCGCCAACGATCCAGTGCGGATCTTTCAGGAGTTTGCCACGCTGGATCTGCTGTCACGGGGCCGGGCAGAACTGGTGGTGGGCCGGGGGTCGTTCGTGGAGGCTTACCCACTGTTCGGGCTGGCCCTGGAGGACTACGATTCGCTGTTTGCCGAGAAACTGGAATTGCTGCTCAGGATCAGGGATGAGAGCCACGTTCACTGGTCCGGCCAGCACCGCGCCGCGCTGACCGGGCAGGGCATCTACCCCCGGCCCTTGCAGGAGAAATTACCCATCTGGCTGGGCGTGGGCGGCACTCCAGCCTCCTTCGTTCGCGCGGGCACGCTGGGGCTGCCACTGATGGTGGCCATCATCGGCGGCGAATTCCGGCAATTCCGGCCCCTGATCGATCTGTACCGCCGCGCCGGGCAGCAGGCTGGATTCACGCCCGAGCAGCTTCAGGTGGGCGTCCACGCCTTCGGTTTTGTGGGGGAAACCCCGGAAGCGGCCAGGGACGCCTTCTGGCCAGGGCATCAGCGGCTGTTCTCGGCCATCGGGCAGGAGCGCGGCTGGCGGCCACCCACACGCGAACAGTTCGACGCGACCTGTGGGCCGATGGGGGCCTACCTGATCGGCGACGTGCAGACCGTGGCCCAGAAGGCGCTGGACATGGACCGGATGCTGGGCGGCCTGTCACGCCTGACCTTCCAGATGACCAACGTGCTGATGCCACACGCCGAGATGCTGCGCGGCATCGAGCGGCTGGGAACGCAGGTGATGCCGCTGCTTCGCGGGCAGCAGACACTGGCCGAATCCTGAGCTGTGGTTGCCGGGAAGGATCTTGTCACCCCCCAGGGGCAGCCGTGTGATGTTTTAAACAGGCGGTCAACCCTGAATTCAGTAATCTGAGCCACATGAGATCCCATGTTGTCTACCCTGGTCATGGGTTTCTCAGAAGATGACCGTCGAGATCGACCTGTCTGCCCAGTTGGGCCAGAAGCCTGAGCTGGACCTCCAGACCGTGGTGCTGCTGGCCCAGTCGGCAGATGACGTCTTTGAACGGTGCGTGACCCTGGCGCTGCAAAAGACGAGGGCGACCACTGTGGTGATCGTGCTGCACTGTGCCGAGTTCGACGAGCTGAGGGTGGTGGCCGCCGCAGGACAGCGTGCGGCTGCCGCCACCGGACGCCGCCTGCCCAGAGGCCAGGGCCTGGGCTGGCATGTGCTGGCGACCTCGGCCCCGTATCTGGTAGAGGAAGCCTTCAGTCACACGGAGGCGCACTTTGTGGCGGGGCGGCCCCGCTCGGGCATGTACCTGGGGGTGCCGCTGCTGGATCCAGAGGGTCAGGTGCTGGGCGTGCTGTCTGCCGACACCACCGACAGCGACGAGGTGCTGGGCACGGCAGATGCGCGGCTGCTGCTGTTGCTGGGGCAGGCGGCGGGGGTGGCGTACAGCCGCTGGAAGGCCCTTGAGGACGCGCAGCGCAGCGCCAGGCAGTATCAGCAACTCGCGTACCTGTCGGCCCGGCTTGAAACCCTGGCGCGTCCTGACGACATTGCGCGTGAGGCGCTGAAGATGCTCCTGGCCCTGAGCGAATTCGACATCGGGGCCATGATGACGGTGGATGAAGACGGTCTGGCCCATCTGAGCATGATTCAGGGCGACGAGGACGCGTCCAGCACCCTCGCCGCAGCCCTGGCGAACATGAACGAGCCGCGCGGACTGGTCGCGCAGGTCATCGCTGGCAACCGCAGCGCCGCGATCTCGGATTACCATGCGCACCCGGATTCACCGCCGGAACTGAAGCGTGTGCGCTCCATCCTGGCCGCGCCGCTTCGCAGCGGCACGCGCATCGTGGGGGTCATCGGCCTCCTGAAGCTGGACACGCCGCACCTGATCCCGGCGGAGCTGGCGGCGCTGCTGGACATGGTGGCGGCGCGGGTGGACCGGGCACAGGAGCGGATCAGCACCTTCGACCAGATGCGGCAGATGAGAGAGGCTGCCCTGCGCGCTGTGGGCCGCGTCCTGGAAGGCCGGGACGGCGAGACCTTCGGACACACCGACCGCGTGACGGCCCTGTCCCTGCGCCTGGGCCGGATCCTGGGGCTGGACGACGCGCAGTTACAGCACCTGCGCTGGGGCGCGTACCTGCACGACATCGGCAAGGTGACGCTGGGCGACGACATCCTGCGGAAACCGGGGCCGCTGACCCCGCAGGAGCGTGCGCTGATGCAAAAACATGTGGTCCTCGGCGATCATATGCTGCGCGAGGAGATCTTCGTGCCGCGTGAGGTGCGGGCCATCGTGCGCTCCCACCATGAACGCTGGGACGGCGCGGGCTACCCCGACGGCCTGAGCGGCGAGACGATTCCCCTGCTGGCGCGTATTTTCAGTGTTGTGGACGTTTACGACGCCCTGATCAGCAAACGCCCGTACAAGCCCGCCTGGACCCACGCGCAGGCCCTGGACGAGTTGCGGCGGGGGGCCGGCAGTCAGTTCGATCCCCATGCGCTGGCCTGCTTCGAGACGTTGTTCGGCCACGATAGAGACGAGCATGACGGATAACGACACGGCAGATCAGCCACTGGCGGGGCAGCCACGCGGCCCAGAAGTCAGCAGCCCAGATTCCAGCAGCGCGGGAACCTCGGCGCTCCGGGACGAGCTACACGCCTTGCAGGTCCGGGGAGCTGATCCTGACAGCACGGCGGCCATGAAATTCCTGGCGTACCGCGACGCGGCTTACCTCGCTCTGGATCTCAGGGATCTCAAGGCAGCGATGGAGCATGCCCTGAACTGCCTGCTCTGGGCGCGGGCCAGCGGAGACGGACGCTTGCAGGTCAAGGCCCATGTGACGCTGGCGCTGGCCATGATGCAAACCTACGACGATGCGGGCGCGCAGCGTGAATTCGGGGCGGCGCTCACGCTGGCAGAGGCGATTGCCGACGCCCGTGGGGTGGCGCTGGTGGCGATCAACACCTCGCATTTTGAGCTGGAACGGCGCAACTACCCCCAGGCCGCACAACAGCTCCTGAAACTCCTGCACGCCCCAGCCATCTGGGCGCTACTAGAAACCGGTACACAGGACACACGGCAGCTCTGGGAGATCTTCCATATCAATTTCGTGGTCTCCGCCTCGGAAACACTGCTGGCCGGCACTGCCTCCGCCAGCGGCGCAGTCAATCGACCCGAGATAGAACGCCAACTGGCCGTTTCTGCCGCGCTGCTGGCCGTCAGACTGGAGGACCGGCACGCCCTGAGTCTGCTTGAAACGGCGGCGCTGCTCGACGCCCTGGTCCGCCACACGCTGTGGACTGGCGAACTGACCGTCGCCCGCACGCTGGCCGACGAACACGTCCAGCTTACGAGCAACGCAGACTTTCCGCTGCTGTATGGCCGGGCGCTGCTGGACCGCAGCCGCGTGTCCGCCCGGATCGGGGATCTGGAAAACGCGATTCTGGACGCCGGGCAGGCCGTCGGCTATTTCCATGAGGCCGCCTCGGAATTGTGGGAGGCCCGCTCCAGGGAACAACTGGCCGCCATCTACGCCCGCGCAGGACGCTACCGCGAGGCTTACGAGACCCAGCAGGAGGTGACCCAGGGGGTGGAGAACCTGTACCGGGATTACCACCAGCAGCGCGCCCTGGTCCGGCAGATCGCGCAGCAGGCGCGCGAGGCGGAGGTGCGCGCCGAGGCCCTGGCCGAGGCGGCGCTGCGCGATCCGCTGACCGGCGCACCCAACCGCACGCGGGCCATGCAGGTGCTGGCCGACCTGCATACCCGCGCCCGGCAGGACCGCCCGAGTGCGGTGGCCCTGCTCGACCTCGACCTGTTCAAGCGCGTGAACGACACCTTCGGACACCTGGTCGGGGACGCGGTGCTGACAGGGGTGACCCGCCTGCTCAGCGCCGAGTTGCGCGACCAGGACCTGCTGGCCCGTCTGGGCGGCGAGGAGTTCATCGTGATCCTGCCAGACGTGACGGCCCAGCAGGCGGAGACGGTCTGCCTGCGGCTGCGCGACTCGCTGCAAAGCGCGTCCTGGGAAACGCTGGCTCCTGGCCTGATGACCACGGGCAGTTTCGGGGTGGCCGTGCTGGACGGTGGACAGGACATCACCAGCGTCCTGATGAACGCCGATCAGGCGCTGTACGCCGCAAAGGCCGCTGGCAGAAACGCGGTTAGGGTAACGGCGAAACATGCTGACATCACCCGGAAAATGCAGCCCTACCTGTGATACGGATTCCGTTTGTTTCGTGCAGGAATCGGGATAGCGCCGATCCCTCCACTCCACGCCCGGAACCCGTTTTTCTCTCCCTCGCTCTGCTCGGATTTCCAGGCGTTTTCAACACCTTTCAATCAGAGTCCATGTAATACGGCTTTCCCAGGTCAGTCCCGTCGCCGGTAGTCAGGGGGCCTGCGTGATAGGCGAAGGCGCAGTCAGCTCAGGCCAGAGACCTGCTGTCCCGGACCTGTCGCCCTCCAATAATTATCCTCCACACGCAGGCTTTTATCTTGACTGAGTACAAGCAAAAAAATGGGCGATAAGGGAGTGTGCAAATTCCTGTCAGCCCGCTGCCTTTTCTCACCCAAATTCCAGACTGGCGCGACCTACAACGAATCACGTATCCGTGGGAAGCCCTCTGGGCGCTCATCCTCACGGGTTTGATCAGTGGGCCTGAGAATATCCTGGCTCTTTCCGACTGGCTCCATGCCCACCGAACGACGCTTATTCAGCGGCTCAGCTTGCCGGGGGTACCCCGGCAAGCCACGCTCTACCGCTTTTTCTGGAATCTCGATCTCCATCCTGGAGAACTTCAGACTGCCCTGCTCACCTGGGTCAAGGCATGTCATCCAGATCTCGATGCAGAACGTCTGGTCTTGCTGGCAGGCGATGGCAAAGT
>NZ_MSTI01000005.1 GCF_001949125.1 Deinococcus marmoris | reverse complement strand
CTCGCCCGTGCGCTCCTCGACGAAGGCGAGGGAGCTTTGGTGCTGGGAGACCGTGGGTATCAGGGCTGCGGCGTGTACGCGCAGCCCAAATCGAATACGAAACATCCTCGGCCCTGGTGGGGTGCGATGGTGGGCGTCAGAAAGATTGTCGAAACCGTTTTTTCTCGGCTAGACCGATCTTTTCACCTGATGCTTCCCCAGCTCAATTCATTCAGGTCGGTCCGCGCCCACGTCTGCCGGAAGATTGCGGCTCATAATTTGGCACTGTTTTTCGGTGGCCTCTAACCCCTAGCACCCGAAGTTCTAAGGGAAACCACGCTCACATGCGAGCGCTGGGCCTGGAATACGCCGTCGATTACCACGATGCCGCCTGGCCCTCTGCGGTGCGGGCCTGGGCCGGGGTGGACGCCGCGCTGGCGATCCAGCCCGGCACCGGGATCGCCATTCAGCCGGTGATCCGCGACGGCGGCAGGCTGATCACGGTCTCGGGAGACAGCACCCAGGTGATTGCCGAGCGGCAGATCACGGTGCAGCAGATCAGCCACAGCCCATCCACCCAGCGCAGGGTTGCCGAACTGGTGGAAGAAATAGCGAGCGGCAGCGTCCAACTGGTGATCGAGAACGAATACCCATTTGCCGCCGCGCTGGAGGCCTTGAAGAAGACCGAGACCCGGCATGCCAGGGGGAAATCTGTGGTGGTGCTGGGCTAGCGCGCAGAGGCCATGCGCCCTATTTGCTCTTCCACCAGCCGGTCCGGCCCATGAACAGCCAGTCCACGCTCCCCTCCCCCTTGATCTGCCGCGCTGCCGGAGTAAACACCTCGGTGTAGGTCAGGCCGCTCTGTTTGCCGCCGCCGTCGGGCGAAAGAGTCAGGGTGTAGGAGGCCGGATCGTAGGCCCATTTGCCGCCCGTCGCCTTCTTGCCTCCCGAACCCGCCGTGACATTGGAACTGATCACGGAGGTATAGCTGTCGCTGCGGTCCTCGTACCGTCCATTGGGCAACAACTTCACGTCCAAATTGCCACTGGAATTCACCGCCGTATCGCCCATCCCGGAGGTGCTGGCGTACTTGGTGCTAAAGGTGCCGATCACGTCCTTGGCGCTCAGTGCGGGGATTTCCGTGTAAGTCCGGTTGCCCTGTCGGATGCGGGCCTGGGCAACTTTTTCGATCTTGTACAGCGTGGTCTTACCGTTCGGCAAAGTGACCTGATAGCCGCCGCCCACGCTTTTCCAACGGGCGGGCAATTCGCCGTCGCCAACGGCCCGCCAATCTGGGCCACGGAGATCATCCCGCGCGTCTTCCAGAAAGAGACCGCCGGGCAAGAAGGCCAGACTGCCGGTGTTGTTAAACGCCTGAAGCTGCATGCCGCTGGGCGTGTAGACGTTCCTGACGCCAGATTCGGACCAGGTGTACAGCTTGACCTTCTCGCCGCGCGCGTACCCGTTCTTGAGGGCCTGGGCCGCCTGGGTAAACGCAGCGGTGCGGGCCGTCAGATCCTTCTTGATGGCCGCCGGATTCAGCTTGACCGAATTGACCAGACCCAGCACGGTCTTGGTGTTGTCTCCCAGTTGTCCCCGGCTCAGGCCATACTGTTCGATTGGAACGGTCACGCCGCCCTGCTCCAGCAGCAGGAACAGGGAAGAGTCCGGGCTGCCGTCATCGGGACTGTCTCCCCGGTCCAGCAGGTAAAAATACGCCGTGACGGCACCGTCCTTGACCACGGCTTCTGTAAAGGCATTCTCGATAACCTTGACGGTTTCGCCCTGACTACTTTTCATCCAGGCCAGCAATGTTTTGAGGGTCTGTGGGGCGCTGCCGATCACAGCCTCATGCACGCGCAGCAGCGGGTATTGATCGTCTTTGCCCTCGTACACCACGCAGCGGCTGGGGCAGTCGTGGTCACTGTCCGACAGTTTCATTCCGGCAGGGTCTGTCCAGGTCACGCCCGCATACCGGGGCGTGACGGCCTGCGCTGTAGCAGGCAACAGCAGCGCCGCAAGCAGCAGCGGGCAGGTGGTCCGGCGATTCAGAAATAGCATGGATTGTCCTCCTGGCATGGCGCGGAGTGGGAGGGTGGGCCGTCCAGTGACGGCGGCTGTACCCCCTTTTCTACTTCCATGACCATGAGAAAGCAACCGGAAGACTCAAGGTCCGTCGGATGGTCAGGTTATGGGAGGGACTCAGCCGGGTTGATGGCCCGGATCGTACCTGTACACGCGCCGGGTGGCCTCGTCCAGAATGGCGCGCAGGTCCTCGTCGCTTTGGGCTTCCACGTACACGCGCACCACCGGCTCGGTG
Organism: Deinococcus marmoris; assembly: GCF_001949125.1. GTDB lineage: Bacteria > Deinococcota > Deinococci > Deinococcales > Deinococcaceae > Deinococcus > Deinococcus marmoris_A. Next base: position 73,164 of record NZ_MSTI01000005.1, on the reverse strand, counting down.
CCGGAAGCGCGGAACATGGCCGAGGCTCCGCCCACCAGCGTCAGCTTCACGCCGTCGCGGGTATTGACGCCCTCCACGGCATGGCCCGCCACTTCTTCAAAGTTCTGGGCAGCGGCCAGCAGCGCGGCCTTGTCGAACTGATCGCTCAGGTGCAGATCGGCGCGGTCATAGTGATGCCGGAAGCCCACTTCCTTCTCGATATCGGCGAACAGTTCGGGCAGACTCATGCCGCTGGCCGCCATCGCCTCGATCATCAGCAGGCTGTTCAGCAGGCCGTCGCGCTCCGGGATGTGTCCGCGCGAGGACAGGCCGCCGGATTCCTCGCCGCCGATCAGCACGGCCCGGCTCTCGTCGTCCTGCCCCTCCAGAAAGGCGTCGGTGATGTATTTGAAGCCCACCGGGGTTTCCAGCACTTCCAGCCCCAGCTTCTGCGCCAGCAACTCGATCACGCGGCTGCCCGACACCGTTTTGACCACGCGCCCGCGCAGGCCACGCACGCGGTACAGGTGAGCGGTCAGCACGGCGAAGATTTGATGGCTGTTGAAGAAGTGCCCACCCGCCGTGACCGCACCTACCCGGTCTGCATCGCCATCGGTCACCACGCCCAGCGTCTGCCCGGATTCCCCTGCCAGCAGCGCCATCAACTCACCCAGACTCTGCGGCACGGGTTCGGGGTTGACGCCGTGGAACAGCGGATCGGGACGTCCGTGCAGCTCAGTCAAATCCAGATTCAGACCCGCATGTTCGGCGTACCCGGTCAGCCAGCCGCAGGCCGCGCCGCCCATCGGATCGTGAATGACGCGGCCCCGGTAGGCGCGCAGCAGGTCCAGATCGAGTTGCCGGTCCAGTTGCTCGTAGTACGCCTGCCGGATGTCCAGGGGCCGAATTGTGCCGCGCGTGCCGCTGTAGGCTTCAGGCGCGTTCAGGGCAGCTTCCACCTGGGCCACGATGGCCGGGGTGGCGCTGCCGCCGTAGCTGCCCTTGAGTTTGTAGCCGCTATAGGCAGGCGGGTTGTGGCTGGCCGTGACCATCACGCCACCTGCCGCGCCGTGGTGAACGGCGGCGAAGGACAGGGCCGGGGTGGGCAGGTACTCGGCAGCCAGCCACACGTCCAGCCCCTGCCCGGCCATTGTCTCGGCCACCACGCGGGCAAAACCAGCGCCCTGGAAGCGGGTGTCGAAGCCCACCACCACCGATTGGCCCTGTGATTGACGCAGCACCTGGGCGTGGGCACACGCCACACGCTGCACGTTGTCGTAGGTAAATTCATCGGCGATGATGTCGCGCCAGCCGTCCGTTCCGAATTTGATGGGCATGCAGGGTTCTCCGGCCCACAGGGTAGCAAGAAGAGCCTGACAGCACTCCAGCAAGGCCGTGGCAGACACGCGGTCTGGGCAACGGGTTTGACTTTATCCGCCGCAGTCCCTAGCCTCACAGCAGCTTCGACAATCCAGCCCGATCACGCCTTTCCCCTTTTTCCAGTTTCAGGAGGCTCATATGCGGCGTACCCTCTTTCTTTCCCTGGCCCTGCTCGGCGCGGCGTCTCTCGGCACTTCGGCAGGCGCGGCCACCCTGGTCTACGGCGCGGGCGGCGAACCCGTCTCACTGGATTCCGGCACCATCACCGACGGCAACTCGGCGACCCCGCAGATGATGGTCTACGACGGGCTGGTGCGTTTCAAGAACGGAACCAGCGACATCTCGCCCAGTCTGGCCCTCAAGTGGACCTCCAACGCCGATTCCACCGAGTGGACCTTTTACCTGCGGCCTGGCGTCAAGTTCACCGACGGCACGCCGTTCAACGCAGACGCCGTGGTGTACAACGTCAACCGCTGGTGGGACCCCGCTGCCCCCGGCGGCGCGAAGGAGCAGAGCAAGTCCTTTACCTCCTGGCAGTTCATCTTCGGCGGCTTCAAGGGCGACGCCGGGACCATCCTGAAAAGCGTGCGGGCAGACGGACCCAGCAAGGTCATCTTCACCATGACGCGCGGCTACGCGCAACTGCCCGAAACGCTGGCCACCAGTTTCTTTGGCATCGCCAGCCCGGCGGCCATCAAGAAAGCGGGCGCGAAGTACGGCACGCCCGCCGGGCTGCCCGTGGGAACGGGGCCGTTCATCATGCAGGACTGGAAGACCGGGGACCGTATTAACCTGATTCCCAACAAGGCGTACTGGGGCACCAAGGCCAAATATGACGCGCTGGTGCTGCGCTTCCTGAAAGACACCAGCGCCCGCCTGAACGAGCTGAAAGCCGGGACCATCGACTTCACCACCGACCTGAACCCCGAACAGTTGGGCGCGGTCAAGGCCGACAAGAACCTGACGGCGGTGCTGGTGCCGTCCTTCAACGTGGGGATGCTCAGCCTGAATCTGGGCAACAAGTACCTCAAGAACGACAAGGTGCGGCAGGCCATTTCTATGGCGATCAACAAGAAGGCCATCGTGGACGCCTTCTGGGGAGACCTGGGCGTGAGCGACGCCAGCTTCCTGCCGCCAGCGCTGAAGTGGGCCAACAGCCCGACTGTGCCTGCCGACTACAAATTTGACCCAGCCGCCGCCAAGAAGATGCTGGCCGACGCGGGCTACCCCAACGGCTTTGCCGTTGACCTGTGGTACATGCCCGTCTCCCGCCCATACTTCCCCACGCCCAAGCCCATTGCCGAGGCGATGGCCGCCGATCTGGGGGCGATTGGCATCAAGGTGACCCTCAAGACCGAGGACTGGGCCAAGTACCTGGATGACCGCAACAAGTCCCCCGGCTTCGACATGTACATGATCGGCTGGACCGGGCCGTACGCCAGCCCGTACAACTTTTACAACACGTATTACGGCGAGGAAGCCACCGCCGACAACAATTACGGCAGCCAGAAGATCTTTGACCAGTTGCGCGTGGCCGCCGCCGCCAGCTCCCGCGCGGCGCAGGCCAAAGCGTACGCCCAGATCCACCAGATCACCTACGACGCCAACGTGCGCCTGCCCATCGTGCATTCACGCCCGCTGGCGGCCATCCGCACCTATGTCAAGGGCTGGCAGCCGGGGCCTTCGAGTCTGCTGCCCTTCGAGGACATCACGATTGACGGCAAGAAGTAATACGGCCTCCGATTGAAAGGTGTCGAAGACATCTGGAAATCCGAACGGAGTGAGCAGGAGAAAAACGGGTTCCGGGCGTGGAGTGCAGGAATCGGCGCCGTCCCGATTCCTGCACGAAACAGACGGAATCCGTATAAGTTTTCGTAGCCAGCGTGACGGAGGTGACCGGGCAAAGCGATTCGGGTCACCCTCCCGCCTTTTCAAATCCCACAGAGGTATTCCCATGACCCAGAGCATCCGTCAGCCCACACAGGCCAGCATCGAGGACTATGCATTGCAGCAGCAGGTAATCCAGTGGCGTCGCTACCTGCACGAGAACCCGGAACTGTCGTTTCACGAGAACGAGACTGCCGATTTCGTGGAAGGCCAGCTCAGTAAACTGCCCAACCTGACGGTCACGCGGCCCACGCCCACCAGCGTGCTGGCGACCCTGAAGGGCGAGGCCGGGCCGGGGCGCACGGTCCTGCTGCGCGCCGATATGGACGCATTGCCCATCACCGAGGAAACCGGGCTGCCCTTTGCCAGCAAGCGCGAGGGCGTGATGCACGCCTGCGGTCATGACGCGCACACGGCCATGCTGCTGGGCGCGGCCAAAGTGCTGTCGGGGCAGCCGGAGAAGCTCTGCGGCGAGGTCCGCTTCATCTTCCAGCACGCCGAGGAGCATTTTCCTGGCGGCGCGCAGCAGATCGTGGACAGCGGCGCACTGGCCGGGGTGGACGTGGTGATGGGCGAACACGTCATGAGTCCTATTCCTGCCGGGGTGATCATGCTGCGCGAGGGGCCGCTGATGGCGTCGCCGGACGGCTTCGATATCGTGATTCAGGGCAAGGGCGGGCACGGCGCGCAGCCGCACCAGACGGTGGACCCGGTGGTGATCGCCGCGCAGATCGTGCTGGCCTTTCAGAGCGTGATCTCACGCCAGCTCGATCCGATTGTGCCCGCCGTCCTGAGCGTCACGCAGATTCACTCCGGCACCGCCCACAACATCATTCCCGACACGGCCACCCTGAACGGCACGGTGCGGACCTTTGACCCCGAACTGCGCAAGCTGATGCCACAGCGCATGGAAAAGATCGTGCAGGGCATCACCGAGGCGTTCGGGGCCACCTACACCTTCAGCTACCAGAACGGCTACCGCGCCACCATCAACGACGCGGCCACCACCGCGATTCTGCGCGAGGTGGCCCAGGAAACGTTCGGCGACACGGTGACGGTCACCGAGGGCCAGCCCCTGATGGGCAGCGAGGATTTCAGCGCCTACATGACGGTGGCCCCCGGAACCTTCGTGCTGATCGGCGCGGGCGGCCCGGATTATGCCCCGCACCACCACCCCAGATTCGACATCGACGAACGCGCGCTGGACCACGGCACGCGGATGTATATCGGCGCGGCCCGGCGGCTGACGCAGCCGCTTTAAGGTCAGGGGAGAGGGAGAAGGGGCGCGTGAATTTTCACTGCGCCCCTTCTCTTCTGGCTCGTTTGCTCAACTGCGCTGGGTTTCTTTTGGGACCACCTTTCTATCGGCGTCCCGTCCCCGTGCCACGTCCCGCACTCCCCGCCGCCCGAAGGCGTGCGCCAGATCGCGCTCCGAGAGACGCAACGTGGTGGGGCGTCCGTGGGGGCAGGCCCAGGGGTGTTCGCAGTCGGCCAGGGCAGCCAGCACCAGTTCGCCTCGCCCGTGATCCAGCATTCCGGCCTTGAGGGCAGGCGCACACGCCAGATTTGCCAGCACGTCGCGGCGCGGATCGGGGCCACCCCCCAGCGCGCCCTCCACGATCTGCTCGTGCAATCTGGGAATGTGCAGGGCGGCCAGCACGGCGGGCAGGGTCCGTAACCGCGCCAGACCCGCGCCGAAGTCCTCGATTTCCAGACCCCAGCCGCGCAATTCCTCGTGGCGCTCATTCAGGACGGCCCGTTGCTGGGCGCTCAGGTGCAGCAGCTCCGGCTCGGGCAGTTCCACGGGCGGGGCGGTCAGGAGTTCACGCGTGAGCCGCTCGTACAGCGCGCGTTCGTGGGCGGCGTGGGCGTCCACCACCCACAGGTCACCCTCACCCTGGGCCAGCAAGTACAGCTCCTGATAGATGCCCACCAGCGTCAGTTCGGGGAAAGAGCCGTTTCGCGGCGATTCGGAAGGTTCGGGTGGGGCGATCAGGGCAGGCGCGGCGCGGGCCAGCGGGTGCTGTGCCAGGGCTGCCGCCACCGCTTCCCGCACCCGCGCGGCCACGCCGCCCAGATCGGCCAGGGCCACCACCTGCTTGGCGGGGTGGACATTGGGATTGTGGTCCCCCGGCGCAACGGTGATGTCCAGCACGCAAAGCGGCGCAGCTCCGGCGGGCAGCAACTCGGCATACCCGTCGATCACCGCCTTTTCCAGCTCCGGCGGCGCGAGGATGGGCCGCCCGTTGACGCTGAAGTGCATCCGGTCCCGCCGAACGCGGGTTAATTCCGGGCGCGAGACGACGCCCAGCACACCCACCCCGTCTCCAGCCGATTCCACCTTCAGGACCCGGTTGGCATTCAGCGGGCCGTACACGCTCGCCACCGCGCCCCGGTGATCGGCAGGGGCGTGGGTGAGTTTGGGATCGCCGTCCACGCTCAAGCGCCAGTGCAGGCCCGGATGATGCAGCACGTAACGGCCCACCAGCGCGGTAATCTCGCGCACTTCGGCGGCTGGGGTGGCCTGGGTCCGCAGGCGGGCAGGCAGGCGGGAAAAGAGGCCGCGCACCATGACCGTGGTGCCTGCCGGGGCAGCGGCACGGCCCACCCGCACGTCCTCGCCCTGCGCCCAGACCTCCGAGGCCCCCACCTGACCCGCCGGGCGGGTGATCAGGTGCAGCTCTCCGGCCTGTGCCGCCGCCCACAGCGCCTCGCCCCGGAAGCCCAGGGTGGTCACGCGTTCCACCGCCCCGGCCACGGGTTCCAGTTTGCTGGTGGCGTGGCGCACCGCCGCCAGTTCCACGCTGTCCGCGCCGATGCCGCCCCCGTTGTCACGCACGCGCACGAGCGAGAGGCCGCCGCCCTCCAGCTCGATCTCAATGCGGCTGGCCCCGGCGTCCAGCGCGTTGTCCACCAGTTCGCGCACCACGTCCAGCGGGCGCGACACCACCTCGCCCGCCGCGATCAGCCGGGCGACTTCGGGGGGCAGGACGCGGATCATAGGGGCAAGCGTAGCGCACGCCCCGGAGGGCCATTGCGGCGCATTTCGCGCTTGCCCGTCCTTATTGCTGTAACTGACTCTTCTGCGAAACCGAGGCCGCCAGCCGCGTGAGCGCGTCGGTCAGGATCAGCACGGCGCGGTCATATTCGGCCAGATCCAGCCGTTCGTCGGGGGTGTGGTCCAGCGCGCTGTCGCCGGGGCCGTAGGCCAGCGTGGGCACCGGCCAGTGGGCGGCCACCACGTTCATGTCGCTGGTGCCCGTCTTGACCTTGAAGACCGGGGTGCCGCCGTGGGCACGGATAGCCACACGCATGGCACGGGTCAGGGCATTGTCCTTCGGGTAGCGCACGGCGGTTTCATGGCCGACAAAGGTCACGGATACGCTGGCAAGATCGCCCAGCAGCTCCAGAATCTGCCCCTGCGCGTCCTGCGGCGGGAGGCGCGGCGGCAGACGCAGGCCGAACGTCGCCTCGGCCCGCTGGGTCAGACCGTCGCCCGCTGAGCCGATGCCCTGGATGGTGGCCTGCACGGAGTCGAAGATGCCCACGCCCCCGGCACCCTGATCACTGGCGCTGGCTGCGGCCCAGGCACGCACACGAAACCACGCCTCGGTCAGATCGTCGGCGGCGCTGCTGCCCTCTCCCGCCGTGTGGAAGTTGTCCTTTTCGGCGCGGACCTGCGCCACCAGCCGACCCTTGTAGCCCAGCGTCAGACCTTCCCAGCCGCTGGGTTCGCCGATCAGCACGGCGTCGGGGTGCAGCACCTCCCGGATATGCCGCGCGCCCCGGCTGCTGGGGGCCTCTTCCTCGGTTGCGCCGATCACCACAAAACGGACGTGGTCCAGGGCCTGCGGAGGCAGCGCCGCCACCGCCGCCATGAAGGTACACAGCGAACCCTTGGCGTCCACGCTGCCGCGTCCATGCAGCACGCCGTCACCGTCCACCCGCACCGGAATGTCACCCGGCACGGTGTCCATGTGGCCCAGCAAGGCCACGGTAAAGGGACCGTTGCCGCGCGCTCCCACGGCATTGCCCGCCCCGTCCACCTGGGCCGCGAAGCCGCGCGCTTCCATCCAGTCGCGCAGAAATCCGGCCACCTGTGCTTCCTGCCCGGACAGGGACGGGGTGGAGACGGCCCCGATCAGCAGTTCGCGGGCGTCGCGCTGGGCGTCGGTATGGGGTCCGGTGCTGTGGGTCTCAGCCGTCATGCCCGCCGTCATGGGCAGTGGTCCGCGCCGGGCCAGGCACGCGGGCCATCAGCGCCAGCAGGGCCGACAGTTCGCCCAGCGCCAGCAGCGCGATAGCGCCCACGCCGCCCGACAGCAGGGTCCAGATTCCGGCCAGCGCCTGATCGCCCGTGAACTGGAAGAAGGCCAGCGCCAGCGCGCCCACGAACAGCACCGCGCCCAGCAGTTTCAGCCGCCCGGCCAGACCTTCCACGGTGCCCGCCTGCCGCGCCAGCGCCGTGGCTGCCGCCACCTTCGACAGGGCGGTCACGGGCGGCGCAGCGGTGGGCATGGGATCAGGAACGGCCTGGAGTTCAGGCTTCGGGCTGTCGGGGGCAGTGTTGCCGGGAACCGCCACGGCGCTGCGCGGAATGGGACGGTTGGGCAGCTCGATTCTGGAGGCGGCCTGGTCTGCTGGAATGTCAGAGAGAGGCGCTGCGGTCTGGCCCTTGCGGAGTTCTGGTTTGGACAGCTCGGCTTGAGGTGCGGCAGCTTTGGATACATCGACTTTGGATGTATCGGATTTGACCGTATCGGACTTGGTAGCGTCAGACCTGACAGCTTCGGCTTTCGCTGCAACCACTGCACCCAGCCCCGGCTTGCTGACATTCGGCGAGAAGCTCGACGACGAGATGACCACTGGATTCTCGGCGCTGCCGCCAGTCTTCGTGGATTCGGAGGACGCAGTTGGAGAAAGCTTCGGCGTGGCCGCGTCAGCCATCACGGGGCTGGCGTTCACAGCAGACCCGGCAGCCGCTGGAGTCTGGGTCTTGCCGTCCTCTGGAGCCTTGCCCTGCTCGGGCGCTGCACCCTGCATGTCGGGGGAAGAACTGGCCGGGGCGCTGGCCCTCGCGGACTCCCCGGTCTGGGGGCCTGTATCTGGAATGCCGGAAATTGCGGGCATCCCGGCCAGTTCTGGAACCGTGGCGTCTGGAATGGTGGCTGCGGAATCAGTGTGCGCCTGGGAGTTCTGGGCCTTGGCCTCACCATCTGCCACTGCCCCGCCTGCCACTGCGGGCGCAGACCCGAAAGTCTTGGCCCCGCCTGGGGTGGGCGTGGGCGAATCCGGCAGGTCCTTAGCACGGGCGGTGGCGCTGCGCACGCCCTTGAAGAAAGTCTGGACCTGGGCCACGTCGAAGCCCAGCAGGCTGGCGGTCAGGGCGGTTCCGGCAGGGGTTTCCACCCGCAGCAGCCCGGCCTGATCGCTGTGGATGCGGGTCAGGTCGCGCAGGGTCACGCGCCGCGTGCCGCCGCCGTCCTGGTAGATCAGCAGGTCGCCCGTCAGGACGAACAGCGCGTCCTCACGCTCCAGCGACATCAGGGGCACGTCGGTGATTCCACTGGTTTTCAGGGCCGTCTGGGCACGTTCACTCTGGGCACTCTGGGTCATGTTCTCTCCTCGGGGGTGGGGCGGTGGGTCCGGGCTGAACCGCCCTGTTTTGCAGGTTCTCGGCTATGTACTTGGCGCTCAGCATACCGACTCGGCGTGCCTGCCGTGGGCCGTGCACTCCCGACACCCCGGCCAGCAGGGCGGCGGGACTTCTGCGAAATCAGGAACGTCTGCGGAAGTGGGGCAGATGAGGAACAGGCAGATGAAGAACAGGCCACCTCCCACCTCACCCACGGCGCTGGCCCGGCCCACAGACTGGCCGCATGACCGATTCCCCGGACCGCTACGGCAGCAAACCCCTGGGCAAAAGCGTCGAGGCCATCGAGGGCGAGGAGGGCAACCGCGTCAACTCCCCGGTGCCGGGCGAACAGATTCGCCAGGACGAGGAAACGGTGGCCGTGATTCCCGCTGTCTCCAACAGCAACACCAGCACCAATCCCGGTGTGGTCAGCCCGGACACCCTGCTGACCGACAGCGTGATGGTGGAGGAACGCCGTGACCGGGCGCAGGCCGGCCCCGACGCCGGGCAGAGCAGCGAAAACAGCGAGAGCTGAGCGGGACTGCCAAGCGGCAGGAAAACGGGCGGCAGAAAAACCAGCATAAGGAAAGGTGCAGGCCCGCTTCACCCGGATGTTCCTGCGCTCAACCAGACTGCGGGCATGACGGATAACCGATACGGCGACAAACCGCTGGGCAAGAGCGTCGAGGAAGTCGAGAGCGAGGAAGGCAACCGTGTCAACTCCCCGGTGCCGGGCGAGGCCAGACGTGATCTGGCAGACGAGGCCGACTTTATCCCCGTCATCGTGAGCGGCGGAACAGGCGGCTCGGCTGGCTTTCCCGCCGTGATCAATCCTGAAGCCCTGATCGAGGAGGGCAGTGGTCCGGTGGACCCCACCGACGAAACCCGCGCAGGCGACGCTGGGCGCGGCGGCTTCGGACTGGCCGACGAGGATGACGTGAACGCGCCCATGCCGGACCGGGACCGGGGCACCAGCGAGAGCTGAGCGCTCTGTGTTGAAGCGCTCCGGGAGTTACAGCGCTCCGGGTTAGGCCGAAGGTCCATCAGGTCAGCTCGCGTGGCCTGTAGGTGACTGCCTCGGCCAGATGGGTCTCGCGCACGTCCGCTTCGCCGCCCAGGTCCGCCACCGTGCGGGCCACGCGCAGCACGCGGTCAAAGCCGCGCCCGGTCAGGCCCAGTTGCCGCGCCGCCGCACGGATGAAGTTTTCCGGGCCGGGGGCCAGCGGGGCAAACTTTCGCAGCGCCTGTCCGGCCAGATCGGCGTTACGGATGCCCTGGCGTTCCACCATCCTTGTGCGCGCCGCCGCGATTCGTGCCCGAACTGGGGCCGACGCCTCCGGCTCCGGCGCACGCGTCAGCTCATCTACCGTCAGACGAGGGACGCGACAGACGATATCCAATCGGTCCAGCAGTGGCCCACTGATTCTGGCGGCATAGCGCGTCCGTTCGGAAGACGTGCAGGTGCAGCCCTTTTCGGGGTCCCCGAGGTGTCCGCAGGGGCATGGATTCATGGCCGCGATCAGTTGAAAGCGTGCCGGATACTCCACCGTAGCCCGCGCCCGGCTGATCGTGACCGTGCCGTCTTCCAGCGGCTGGCGCAGGGTTTCCAGGGCCTTGCGGCTGAATTCGGGAAACTCGTCTAAAAATAAGATTCCCCGGTGGGCCAGACTGACCTCGCCAGGGCGCGGAATGCTGCCGCCGCCGATCAATCCCGCATCCGAAACCGTGTGGTGAGGCGCTCGATACGGCGCACCCAGGCTCAGGCCGCCGCGCAGGTTCAGGACGCCCGCCGCCGAGTGGATGCGCGTGACCTCCAGCGCCTCGGCGCGCGTCAGCGGCGGCAGCAGCCCCGGCGCGCGGCGGGCCAGCATGGTCTTGCCACTGCCCGGAGAGCCGACGAGCAGGAGGTTATGCCCCCCCGCCAGCGAGACTTCCAGCGCCCGCCGCGCCGCCGCCTGTCCCTTCAGGTCGGCCAGATCGAGGTGCAGGCCGGAGTCGTCTTCGGCCTCCGGGGCAGGCGTGACTGGGAGTTCGGCACGTCCGCTCAGGTGGGCCACCGCCTCCAGCAATGTCCTTGCGCCGTAGACGGTCAGGCCCTCGATGAGAGCCGCCTCACGCGCGTTGCCTTCCGGCAGCAGGGCGGGCAGCTTCAGCGAGGAGGCCAGCAGGGCCAGATTGACGGCCCCGGCAATGGGCCGCAGGCTGCCGTCCAGCGCCAGTTCTCCCGCACAGAGCAGGCCGTCCAGCGCCCGCGCGGGCAGCAGGTCCTGGGCCGCCAGCACGCCCAGCGCGATAGGGAGGTCATACAGCGGTCCCTCTTTCCGCAGGTCCGCCGGGGCCAGGTTGACCGTGATGCGCGCCGCCGGAAAAGGCAGTCCCGCGTTCCGAATCGCCGCCCGCACCCGCTCTCGCGCCTCACTGACCGCCTGATCGGGCAACCCCACGACGGTGAAGGCGGGCAGACCCGGCGAGACGTCCACCTCGACTTCCACGGCGACGGCGTCCACACCGATCAGGGCCACGCTACGGGCGCGGGCCAGCATCAGGGCTGACCGCCAGAAAAGGAGGAAAACGACACGGCGGTCAGCGTAGCAGAAATGACCGGAGGCCCAGCAAAAAAAGCCGCCCCTGGGGACGGCGAATTCTGGAGGGGGGCAGGCTCAGCCCTGAACGGTTTCCTTCTCTTTGTCCAGATTGACCGCTTCCGTCACAGGTGCAGCGGTCACGGGTTCGGCCAGAACATCGGCGGCGGGGGCGGCAGCCTGGGCTTGCGGCGTCACGGCGGCGGCGCTCACGGGCTGGGCCGATACGGCCTGAGCCGGAACCGAAGCATGGATGGTCTGAATCGGGGCGGCCTGCGCGCCCTTGTCGTTCAGGCCGACATCCAGCTCGTCCTTGAGGCTCTGGGTACTCTTGCGGAACTCGCGCAGGCCCGCGCCCAGGCTCTTGCCCAGCTCGGGGAGTTTGCGGGGGCCAAAGACCACCAGGGCAACCAGTAAAATCACGATCAGTTCTGCGGGGCCGATGTTGGGCATGGGAAGTCTCCTTGTGGGGCGCGTGGGTGCGGAGCAGCGTCTTAGCACGCAGTTTAGCCCCGTATGTTAACGGGGAGTTAGACCCACAGGCACAGTCTGGCCAGGATGAAGAGATGTCAAACCGGCGCATTCTCCCACGGCCTCTCCTCCACCCCGGCCACCGCCGCTGCCAGATCGTAGGTCACCGCCAGCCCCAGCGTGTCGGCGTGCGGGCCGCCCAGCAGCAGGTGAACGCCGTCCGTCAGCGTCTGGTGCAGGGGCAGCCCGTCCGCCCGTCCACCCGGCAAGGCCAGCCACGCGCCGGGAATGTCGCTGATGCTGCGGCCCAGCCCCAGCGCCTCCGTTCCCAGGGGCGGCAGGGCGTCCATCAGGGCCACCAGATCCTCCAGCGTCTCGCGGCGCAGGCCGGTGGGCACGCCAGTCAGGTGACCGCCCGTGGGCACGTAACCGTGCGGATCGCGGTGGTGGACCGCCGGAATCAGGGTGAAGCCGCCGTTCTGCGGGCGCAGGGTCAGGCCAGCGGCGCGCAGGGTGGGTGTGTCGTCGGTGCTGGGGACATTCAGGCGTGGCGTCTGGCGGTAGGCGCGGGCGTGGGTGGTGTGGACGCCCAGATCATGTTCCGCCGCGTGCGGGCCGTCCGCGCCCAGCGCCAGCACCAGCGTTCCAGCGCGCAGGCGGTGGGTTTCGTGGACGACGATCTGGTGGGTGTTGGTCACGCTCAGCCGTTCGATCACAACCTCACCTGCGGATACGGCGTGGGCGCGGGCATTGAGCATCAGGTCCGCGCCCGACTTCACTGCCATCTGCGCGGCGGCCAGGGCCAGCGCGCCGGGGCGGTAGGTGGCGGCTCCGGCGTCGGTGTGCGCGAAGGGCAGGGCGGTCACATCCACCATCGCCAGCGCGTCCGGGTGGGGGGCCAGCGCTTCGGCAGCGGGCGTCCGCTCTGGCCCATCCTCTGCGAACAGTTCGATCAGCGGGCGGGCCTGAAAACTGATGTCGCCAAACGCCGTTTCCAGTTGCTCACGGGTCCAGTCGGCCTCGGCTTTGCGGTTCTCCGGCACGCCCCGCGCGGTCCACACGCCGGGGGCCAGCAGGGTTGCGCCGTCCTCGTTGGGCAGACCACCTTCCTCCAGCAGCAACAGGGAGAGGTGGGGAGCCAGCCCCCGCAGGTAAAAGGCGAAGGCCGATCCCATGCGGCCCGCGCCCAGCACCACCACGTCGTAGGAGCGGGGCGCGAAGGGCTGACCGACGTGCGCCCAGACCTGACCGGAGGTGGTCTGACCCGGAGCAGCCTGACCTGGGGCAGAGGCCGGGGCGGAAGAGGGTGAAACGGTGTTCATACCCGCCATGATGCCGCGCGCTGCGCGCCCCTGAACTGGAGGCTTCTCACACCGTCCTGGCAGGGGCGCACATACAGGGTGTTTATACTCGGCCTCAACGATGCCCAAGTCCTCCCTTCCTCTCCTGACCTCCCGGCTGGCCCAGCGTCAGACGGCCCAGCATGGGCTGCGGCTGCGGCCCGTGCTGCTGGGCGTGGGCGCGACGCTGTCCTTTTGCATCCTGAACTCCTGTGCCCCGGTGTACCGCGCTGCACCTACAGCGGCTGCGCCTGTGCCCGCGCCTAGAGTTACTGCGCCTGCGGTTCCCACTGCGCCCGTGCCTGTGCCGATCAACTCAGCGCCGGTCACTCCCGCGCCTGTTGCTCCAGCGCCCGCCATACCCGCACCCCTCGTGACGGCACCCCGCACTCCCGCACTCCCTCTTCCTGCGCCTGCTCCGGCTGCACCCATCGCGGTTGCACCCCGTGCGCCTGCACCCATCAAACCTCCTGCTCCCAGGGTCCCTGCGCCCTCTGCCCCTGTGCCCACGGTCCCTGCGCCTTCTCCCCCTGCGCCCATCCCCGCTCCTGCGGTCACTGCACCCACCCCAGCCGCGCCCACCGCCGCCGCTCCGATTGCCCCTGTTTTCACGGCTCCTGCTCCTCTGGCTTCCGCCCCCACTGCCGCTGCCCCGGCCACTGCGCTGAATGTGCGGGTGCTGGTGGCCGCCGCCCCGCAGTTGACGGTGCGCGTGACCCAGGACGGTACTGGGCCGGACGCTGGCGCACCGCTGGGGCGTCCAGCACCTCTGTCGCCAGTGGCCCCGTCGCCGGTCACCACCTGGACGGTGGGGGTGTCCGGCGGGCAGCTCACGCTGAACGGGCGGGGGGCGGGCAACCCAGTACTGTATCTGCCGCCCAGCCCCGGCAGCGTGGTGGAGATTGCGGGCAAGCCCTACCGGGGCGGCGTGCTGCTGCGCGTGCAGGACGGCGGCGTGCAGGGAGTGAATGTGGTGGGCATCGAGGATTACTTGCGCGCGGTGGTTCCTGCCGAGATGCCCGCCTCGTGGCCCGCTGCCGCGCTGGCCGCCCAGGCCGTGATCGCGCGGACCTATGTGGCCGCCCGCATCAACCCGGCGGCCCCCTACGACACCTGCGCCACCGAGAGCTGTCAGGTCTACCCCGGACTCAGGGCCGAGAAGGCTGCGACGGACACGGCCATTGCCGTCACTCGCGCGCAGGTGATCGCCTTTTCTGGCAAGCCCGCCAGCACCTACTTCAGCAGCGACTCCGGGGGATTTACCGCCTCCAGCGCGGAGGTCTGGGGCACGGCACTGCCGTACCTGCGGGCACAGGCTGACCCGTATTCGGCGGGAGGACCGCGCGGCGGGTGGCGAATCGAGGCCACGGCGGCGCAGGTGGGAACCGTGGCCACTCGCTACGGCGCACGCGTTGGCAGCCTGAAAGCCGTGACCATCACCCGCCTGAGCAAGTCGGGCAGGCCCGAGGAGATCACCGTCAGCGGGGACGGCGGCACAGCCCGGATCACGGGCGCGAATGCGGGCGGCTTCGTGCGCTCGCTGGGCGCGCCGGGCACGCGGGTTAAACTGAGCGGCCTCAGCGGTGGACAGGGGCCAATGGTCATCTCTGGCAGCGGCGCGGGGCATGGCGTGGGCCTGTCGCAGTACGGCGCGCTGGGGCTGGCGCGGGCCGGGCAGAACCACCTGCATATCCTGGGCTTCTATTACCCCGGCACCAGCCTGAGCATCCTGGCCGACAGGCCGGGAACGGGAGGGGCAGTGCTGGCAAGCAGCTTCCGCCTGCCCTCGGCGCTACCCCTGGTGGCACAGACCCTGGCCCCCCGGTCCAGTGGGGCCGCCCAGTGAGCTTCGGGAGCCGGATGGGACCGGGCAAGGCGCGTCCGCCTTCTAAGAAGAGTCGGCCTGCTGGAAAGAGCAGCCTTCAGAAGCTGGCCCGCAACGCCGTCCTCACCCTGGGTCTGCTGGGAACCGCCGTGCTGGGCGGTGCAGAGGCCCGCACGGTCAAGATCATCTCGGCGGACACGCTGGAACTGCGGCAGGTGGACGGACAGGAACTGGTGGTCATCAGCGGCGCGAACGTGGAACTGCGCGTGGACGACGACGTGGTGAAGGCCAAGCGGGTGGAGTACAACCGCACCCGCCGCACGCTGACCCTGGTGGGCGCGGCCAGTTACCGCAGCGCGAAAGACGGCCAGGACCTCAGTGGCGAGAATCTGGTGGTGGAACTGGGCGACGAGCAGGTCACCGGGCAGGACGTGCTGATCAGCGACGCCGATCTGGAAATCCGGGGACAGGAAGTCGAGCGCATTCCGGGGCAACTGCGCGCCACTGGGGGCTATTTCACCACCTGCGCCAGGTGCGGGCGCACGCCCAACGACTACGCCTTCCGCGCCGAACGCCTGATCGTGTATCCCGGTGACCGGCTGGTGGCCTACCGCGCGCAACTGCTGCTGGCCGACGTGCCGGTACTCTTCCTGCCCGTGATCGTGATTCCGCTGAACGATCCCGAACGCCAGCCCCGGCTGCTGATCGGGCAGGATTCGGTGGACGGCTACACCGTCGAGGCCGATCTGCCGTTCTCGATTGGCGGCAGCACGCTGGGCACCACCCTGCTGCGCTACTACCAGAAACGCAGCCCCAGCGTGGGCGCGGGCGTGGCCCTGCGTTCATACGCGCCACTGCCCTTCGTGGACCGCCTCAACCTGTACACGCTGGCGGACCCCAAACCCCTGAACGCAGATGGAAAGTCCGGCTACGACATCGACATCAACTTCGGCGTGACGGGCCGGGTGCCGCTGTCTCTGGCGGTGCGCGATCTGGACTACCGCCTGAACGTGACCCGCCAGGACATCGGCCTGAGCGAAACCGATCCCAACAAGGGCGTGACGCGGGTGGATTTTGGCGCGAAGGTGGAATACCCACTGTTCTCGTCGGAGTTCTCTTACCTGAACCGCTTCGGGCCGGAGCCGACAGACGGCATCTATTCGCCGTACCGCAAGGCCGAGGTGGTGCTGGACCCCAAGCCCTACACCAACGGAACGTTCAGCGCCGACACGCGCCTGACGGCGGGCAGCTACAGCGCCCAGAGCAACCCGCTGTCGCCCAGTGCCACGGCGCAGGGCAAGAACATCGCCACCACGCGGCTGGAAGAACAGCACGCCCTGGCCTACACCGCCCAGCCGTGGACGAACGCGGATCTGGCGCTGGGCAACACCTTTACCGGGCGCTATTACGGCACCGGGGCCAGGACCGTGGACCTGAACGTCAGCGCCCAGCTCACCCAGCGCTTCAACACCACCAACACCGTGACCTTCGGCGTGGGCTACCTGCGGCGCGAGGGCACCAGCCCCTTTTCCTTCGACGCGGTGAACGGACGCCTGCTGAGCGCCCCGCTGACCCTGAACCTGAGTACCGTGCCCGTCAAGGACGTGAGTTTCGGCGTGCTGCTCCAGCGCGACCTGTTCCTGGCCCCGGACTTGCAGGCCCCCGCCCTCTTCAGCGTCAACGTGAACCGCCTGCCGCTGAGTCTGAGCGCGCAACTGGGCTATCAGCCGTTTACCAAGGAGCTGGAGACCTTCTCATACAACGCGACGGTGGGCGATTCCGGCTCCGGCACGCTGACCCCGGTGGACGCCCAGCCCGCCCGCGAGGCCACCGAGTACGGCCCCGCCGTTCCCGCCCGGCCCGCTTACCTGCGGCGCAGCAGCGCGTGGCCTGCGCCAGACCTGACCCTGAGCGCCTCGGGCAGCTACTCGCGCATCAACGGGTACTCGCCCTTTACATTGCGGGCCACCGTAACCGGGGCCACCCGCGCGGACTCAATCAGCGCTTACGCCACCCACGACATTCAGTTGCCCCAGATCGACGAGGTGGGAGCCACCATCAACGCCTCGGTAGGACGTGACGCGGTCCTCAATCCCATCACTTTCTCGGCCAGCGAGACGCTGTACCCCCCCACCGGGCGCGTCGTGGGCAACGCCAGCCTGACGTGGCGGGCGCGTTACAGGCTATCCACCGCGCATGACCTGCTGCTCAACCGCCCGGTGGACCCCAACCCGGCCCCCGGCAGCTCGCCGAACAGCGGCAACGTGAGCTTCAGCGTCGGCACGGTGAACGGCAGCGCCAACGACTGGCAACTGACCTACGGCGGCCCCTACGATCTGGTGCGCGGTGGCTTCACCCGTCCCGCCGCCACGGGCAGCCTGAGCGTGACCCGGCCCGGGCAGCGGCTGGCACTCTCGGCCACCGTCAACACCCCCGGCCTGGACCAGTTCCGCACCGAGCTGGCCCAGGCGCAACTGGACGCCAACATCCAGTTCGGCAGCCGCGCGGCGCTGTCGGGCAATGTGCAGTATTACCGCAACCGTAGCGGCCTGTACCCCGACGACATCGCCACCGATTACCTGAGCCTCAGTCCCCTGCGGGTCAGCCTGGGGATTGGCCGCAAGGGCGAAGCGCCCGGCGCATATGTCACCGCCAGCCTGCGCCAGACCTTTATCTGGCTCGACGGCGTACCCCAGAATCCCACGCCGCTGTCTCCGGTGATCGGGCTGACCATCGACCGCTGCTGCTGGGCGATCCAGGCCGAGGCCGATCTGGGCCTGCGGCGTTACCGCCTGTCGGTGGGCCTGCCCGGCCAGACCCAGTACCCCCTGTTCGACCTGACGCCGGACGGAGCCAAGGTCCCGCTGCTGAACCCCAGCACGCCCTGAGCGCCGGAGAGAAGTTTCCTCTTTCTGGAAACTGGCCGCTGGGATGGGGGAACTACCGTGCAGGCCGTCACCGACGCGGGCCAAACCCTTTCCCACGACACTCTTACCCACTACTCCCGAAGGAGGCCCATGAAACCCCTCAGACCATCACTGCCCAGATCGCCACTGCCCAGACCACTGACCCGTCTGTCTGCCCTGTGCCTGACCCCGGCCCTGCTGGTGGCCTGCACCGGCACCGAGGAGCCGCAGGTGGCCCTGCGCGTGGCCCTGCTCACAGACGGCGGCGCGACGTTGCGGACGGTGACGCCCAACGCCGACAGCAGCTCCGCACCCGTCAACGCCGACCAGCCCGTGCCCGTGACCGACGGCGTGACTCTCACCTCGCTGCCCAGCGGTCAACGGCTGGCCCTGACGCTGAAAACCGGGATCGAGAGCCGGAGCAGCGCCCTGGCCGATCCCCAGTCCTTCGCCGCGCCGCCGTTCACACCCGTCTGTCTGATCCAGACGGCCAGCAGCGCCGCGCGGGACCGCCTGCTGACCCTGAGCCAGTGCCCCAACGGCCCGCAGCAACTGGCGCTGTACAGCGCGGCTGGCACCCTGATCTGGACCGCCCCGCTGCCTACCTTTCTACCGCCCGCACCGGGAACCGATGTGCCGCCCGTGCGGCTGGCCGTGAGCGGAGACGTGGGCGTGGTGGCCCGCCCGCGCCTGGGCGGCGGCAGCGAGGTCCTGCGCGCCGCGCTCCAGAACGTGGGCGACACGGTGGCCGTGGTCAGCGATCCGCTCCCCACCCCCGCCATCCGCGATCTGGTGGCCTATAACGCCGATCTGCTGGCTGCCACGGACAGCGGGGTACAGAGGTTGTCGGCCACGGGCATTCCAGACGGCGTGGCGCTGGCCGCCTTCGCGGCAAGGCGGTATGACCGCCTGTGGAGCGGCACCGCCGGAAGCCAGAATCTGCTGGCGGCGTGGCGCAGCAATGTCCTGAGCAACCAGAATACCCAGCCGCTGCTGGTCTGGGACGGCAACACCAGTCGGGCGGCCTCCACCGTGACGTCCGTGGCCGACCTGCGCGACATCACCCTGGCCCCCGACGGCAATCTGTACACCCTGACCGCCAGCACCCTGACCCGCTACAACACGGCGCTGGGCCTGCAATCGGGCAACTTCACTCCCCGCGTGCTGCTGACGGACCTGAACGATGCCCGCGCGGTGATCTGGCTGGTGCCGCCCGCTGCCGCGAAGTAACCCTCCGGGTGAGGGGGGAGCCGACCATCCGGCTCATCCTGATTCCAGGCCCTCCAGTTCTTGTGCTGGGGGGCTTTCGACTGTCGTCTTCGATTAACGGCGGGAAGCACTTTTCTTCTGCAGGTAGCCCAGGGTTTGTCGTTGACCCAGGCGTAAGCCCGTTTCGCCCGGAGTTGCCGCTCTTCGTGGGCAGGAGGCCCAGGCTGGCCGCCACCTGGCATCCGACAGGCCGAATGTGTGCTGGGCGCGTTATAAACAAGGTTCTGCATGAAAATGCACCCCACTGTATGGTGAATCCATGAAGACCTCGCTGCGTCAGGCGGGGCTGTCATTCCCAGCCACAGGAGCGTGCCCCTATGCCGAACAACACCGACCGGAACCTTCCGGGTCAGCCTCAGCCTCAAACCTCTTCCCAGGGCGTGCCTCCTCCAGCGCCGCCCTCCCGTGAAGAGATCGAGGGGGCGCGGCAGCACGGCCTGTACGTGGGCCGCGAACATGACGCCTGCGGGGTAGGTTTTGTCGCCCATATCAAGGGCCACAAGCAGCACTCGATCATCGAGCAGGGCCTCAAGATTCTGGAGAACCTCGATCACCGGGGCGCGGTGGGCGCGGACGCGCTGATGGGCGACGGCGCGGGCCTGCTGATCCAGATTCCCGACGAGTTCTACCGCGCGCAGATGGCGTTGCAGGACGTGACCCTGCCCCCCGCCGGGGATTACGGCGTGGGCATGATCTTCCTACCCAAGGAAATCGCCTCGCGCCGGGCCTGCGAGCAGGAACTGGAGCGGGCGGTGCAGGCCGAGGGCCAACTGGTGCTGGGCTGGCGCGACGTGCCGGTCAACCGCGAGATGCCCATGAGTCCCACCGTGCGCGAGAAAGAGCCGGTGATCCGTCAGATCTTCATCGGGGCCGGGCCGGACACCCTGGTGCCCGACGCGCTGGAGCGCAAGCTGTACGTGATCCGCCGCCGCGCCAGCAACGCCATCCGCGCGCTGAACTTCACGCACGGGGCCGAGTACTACGTGCCCAGCATGTCGTGCCGCACGGTCATTTATAAGGGGCTGCTGCTAGCCACCCAGGTGGGCGAGTATTACCTCGACTTACAAGACACGGCGGTGGTCTCGGCCCTGGCCCTCGTCCACCAGCGCTTTTCCACCAATACCTTCCCCGAGTGGCCGCTGGCGCACCCGTACCGCATGGTGGCCCACAACGGCGAGATCAACACCGTCAAGGGCAACTTCAACTGGATGCGCGCGCGCGAGGGCGTGATGTCCTCTCCGGTGCTGGGCGACGATCTGAAGAAGATTTACCCGGTGTCCTTCGAGGGCGAGTCCGACACCGCCACCTTCGACAACGCGCTGGAACTGCTGACGCTGGCGGGCTACCCGATGGCCCACGCCGCCATGATGATGATTCCCGAGGCGTGGGAGGACAACCCCCTGATCGATGACCGCCGCCGCGCCTTCTACGAGTACCACGCGGCTTTAATGGAACCCTGGGACGGCCCCGCCGCGATGGTCTTCACCGACGGGCGGCAGGTGGGCGCGATGCTGGACCGCAACGGCCTGCGCCCCGCGCGTTACATCCAGACCCGCGACGATCTGGTGATCCTGGCCTCCGAATCGGGGGTGCTGCCGATTCCAGAGAGCCGGATCGTCAAGAAGTGGCGCTTGCAGCCCGGCAAGATGTTCATGGTGGATCTGGAAGCCGGGCGCATCGTGGAGGACGAGGAGCTGAAAAACCAGTACGCCTCGGCCAAGCCGTACCGCCAGTGGGTGGACAACACCCGCGTCCCGCTGGCCGACGCCGAGGACACCGGCACCGTGGGGCAGTTCAGCGAGTCGCTGCTGGACCGTCAGCAGGCGTTCGGCTACAGCCAGGAAGACCTCAAGTTTTTAATGGGGCCGATGGCGAAGTCCGGCGAGGAGGGCCTGGGTTCGATGGGCAACGACTCGCCGCTGGCCGTGCTGTCGGCGCGCAGTAAGCCGCTGTACTCGTACTTCCGGCAACTGTTCGCACAGGTGACCAACCCCCCGATTGACCCGATCCGCGAATCGGTGGTCATGAGCCTGCGGTCCTTCGTCGGGCCGCGCCCCAACCTGCTGGACATCAACGCGGTGAATCCGCAGATGCGTCTGGAAGTCGCACAGCCCATCCTGGACTTCGACGATATGGCGCGAGTCCGCTCCATCAGCGAACACACGCGCGGCAAGTTCAGCGCCTACGAGCTGGACATCACCTACCCGTCCGACTGGGGCGCACGCGGCATTGAGGCCAAGATCGCCACCATCAATGCCTGGGCGGTAGACGCCATCGAGGGCGGCCACAACATCATCATCATCAGTGACCGCCGGGTGGATAGAGAGCGCGTGGCGATTCCGTCGCTGCTCGCACTCTCCAGCGTGCATCACCATCTGGTTAAAGCCGGATTACGGATGAAAGTCGGGCTGGTGGTGGAAACCGGGGACGCCCGCGAGGTGCATCACTTCGCCGCGCTGGCCGGGTACGGCGCAGAGGCCATTCACCCGTATCTGGCCCTGGAAACACTGATCGACCTGCACACCGAGATTCCGGGGATGCCCAACCTGAGCGACATTCCCCCGGCCAAGGCCATGCGGAACTACATCAAGGCCATCGGCAAGGGCCTGAGCAAGATCATGTCCAAGATGGGCGTCAGCACCTATATGTCGTACTGCGGCGCGCAGTTGTTCGAGGCGATGGGCCTGCAAACCGACTTCGTGGAGAAGTATTTCCGGGGAACCGCCACGCAGATCGGCGGCATCGGCATTTTCGAGGTGGCCGAGGAAGCCCTGCGAACGCACACGGCGGCCTTTGGCGCGGACCCGGTGCTGGCGCGCGGGCTGGACGCGGGCGGCGAGTACGCCTGGCGCAGTCGCGGCGAGGAACACATGTGGACCCCGGACGCCATCGCCAAGCTGCAACACGCCACCCGCAGCAATTCCGCGTCCACCTACGAGGAATACGCCCGCATCATCAACGAACAGAGCAAGCGCCACATGACGTTGCGTGGCCTGTTCGAGTTCAAGACCGCAGAGGCGACGCCTGTGCCGATCGAGGAGGTGGAAAGCGCCGCCGAGATCGTCAAGCGCTTTGCCACCGGGGCGATGAGCCTGGGCAGCATTTCCACCGAGGCGCACACCACGCTGGCCGTCGCCATGAACCGGATTGGCGGCAAATCCAACACCGGGGAGGGCGGCGAGGACCCGGCCCGCTACGAGCGCGAGTTGCGCGGCGAGGTCATCGGCGAGGGCGAAACCCTGGCCGGCATTCTGGGAGCCAGTCGGGTGGAAGTCGATTATCCGCTGGAACCCGGCGATTCGCTGCGTTCCAAGATCAAACAGGTGGCCTCCGGGCGCTTCGGCGTCACCACCGGCTATCTGGGCAGCGCCGATCAAATCCAGATCAAGATGGCGCAGGGCGCGAAACCCGGCGAGGGCGGCCAGCTTCCCGGCGGTAAGGTCACGGATTACATCGGCTACCTGCGCCACAGCGTTCCCGGTGTGGGCCTGATCAGCCCGCCGCCGCACCACGACATCTATTCCATCGAAGACCTCAAGCAACTCATCCACGATCTCAAGAATGTCAATCCGCGCGCCGACATCTCGGTCAAGCTGGTGTCGGAGGTGGGCGTCGGCACGATTGCGGCGGGCGTCGCCAAGTGCAAGGCCGATCACATCGTCATCGCCGGGCATGACGGCGGCACCGGAGCTTCCCCCTGGAGCAGCATCAAGCACGCCGGGACGCCCTGGGAGATGGGGCTGGCAGAAACTCAGCAAACGCTAGTGCTGAACCGTCTTCGAGACCGCGTGCGGGTGCAGACCGACGGGCAGCTCAAGACCGGGCGCGACGTGGTGGTGGCCGCCCTGCTGGGCGCGGACGAGTTCGGCTTCGCCACCGCGCCGCTGGTGGTGCAGGGCTGCATCATGATGCGCAAGTGCCACCTGAACACCTGCCCCGTTGGCGTGGCGACGCAGGACCCCGTGCTGCGCGCCCGCTTCACCGGCAAGCCCGAACACGTCATCAACTATTTCTTCTTCGTGGCCGAGGAAGTGCGCGCCATCATGGCCTCGCTGGGCATCCGCAGCTTCGATGAGCTGATCGGGCGCTCTGACCTGCTGGACACCCGCGCCGGAATCGATCACTGGAAGGCGCAGGGCCTGGATTTCAGCCGCCTGTTCTTCCGCGCCGACCTGCCCGACGTGGGCCACCGCCACACGGGAACGCAGGATCACGGTTTAGAGGGTGCCCTGGACCGCGTGCTGATCGAGAAATGCCGCCCCGCCATCGAGAAGGGCGAGCGCGTGCATTTCCTTCAGGACGTGCGAAACGTGAACCGCTCGGTGGGCGCGATGCTCTCCGGCGAGCTGATCCGCGTGCGCCCGGAAGGACTCCCCGATCAGACCGTGTTTATCCAGATGGAAGGCACCGGGGGCCAGAGCTTCGGCGCGTTCCTGGCTCCGGGCCTGACCCTCTACCTGATCGGCGACGCCAACGACTACGCGGGCAAGGGCCTCAGCGGCGGGCGCATGGTGGTGCGGCCCAGCATCGAATTCCGGGGCGACGCGCGCCAGAACATCATCACCGGCAACACCGCCCTGTACGGTGC
Source organism: Deinococcus marmoris (assembly GCF_001949125.1). Taxonomy (GTDB): domain Bacteria; phylum Deinococcota; class Deinococci; order Deinococcales; family Deinococcaceae; genus Deinococcus; species Deinococcus marmoris_A. The sequence goes on along the minus strand of NZ_MSTI01000005.1, from coordinate 49,302 downwards.
AACCGCTGGCGAGGCGTTCCTGCGCGGCGTGGCCGGAGAACGCTTCGCCGTGCGCCTGAGCGGTGCGCGGGCCGTGGTGGAAGGCACCGGCGATCACGGCTGCGAGTACATGACTGGCGGAACAGTGGTGGTGCTGGGCCAGACCGGACGCAACTTCGCGGCGGGCATGAGCGGCGGCGTGGCCTACGTCTATGACGAGGACGGCAGCTTCGAGAAGAAGTGCAACCACAGCATGGTCAGTCTGCATAAGGTTCAGCCCGCCGACGAGCAGATGCAGAGCGCTGATCTCGCCAGCCTGCACAGCGGCGAGGCTGACGAAACCCAGCTCCGCACCCTGATCGAGAGCCACCACCGCTGGACGGGTTCGGTGATCGCCAGCGACATCCTCGACGACTGGGACAACGCCCGCAAACGCTTCGTGAAGGTCTTCCCACTGGAATATCAGCGGGCGCTGAAGGAGCGGGCCGCCGCGCAGAAAGAGGCCGGAACGGTTCAGGCCGCCGACACCACGAGTATGCAAACGGGGCCGAGCCGCAAGGGTGGGCAGGGGACGCTGACGAAGTAGTGGAGGGCCGTATGGATCACCACGAACTTGTGCAGCAGTACATCGCCGTCTGGAATGAGACCGATGCCGAGTGCCATCTCGCGCTGGTGAAGGCAGTGCTGACCGGGGACGCCACCTACGCTGATCCCCGGATGACTGCCCAGGGCCAGCAGGGCATTTCAGACATGATCGGCGTGGTGCAGACCCATCTGCCCGGCCTACGGTTCAGTCTGGCTGAACGGCCCGTAGAGGCGCATCACGGGTATCTGCGTTTCTCCTGGTTGATGGGGCCAGTCGGCGGGGCCAGCGTGTCCGGCGGCACAGACATCATTGAGTTGCGCGGAGGTCTGCTGGGGCGCGTCATCGGTTTCGTCGACTTCCCCACGCCCGTGGACTGAGCGTTCAGATTCACGGCAATCTTGCCAGCTTCTAGCCGCCCACCACGCTCCCGTCTTCTTTGATATCCACCCATCCACACCCCCTGGAGGGCATCCCAATGAGCAAAATCACCGGCTTTCTCGAACAGCCCCGCGTCAAAGAGAAGTATCAACCCGTCGATGCCCGTCTCAAGAATTACGCTGAATTCGTTCTGCCGCTGGCGGGCGACTCTGCCCAGAAACAGGCGGTGCGCTGCATGGACTGCGGCATTCCGTTTTGCAACAACGGCTGCCCGGTCAACAACATCATTCCCGATTTCAACAATCTGGTGTACGAGAACGACTGGCTCTCGGCCATCGAAACGCTGCACAGCACCAACAATTTCCCGGAGTTCACGGGCCGCATCTGCCCTGCGCCGTGCGAGGCCGCCTGCACGCTGAACATCAACGACGATCCGGTGGGCATCAAGTCCATCGAGCTGGCGATCATCGAGCGCGCGTGGCAGGAGGGCTGGGTCAGGCCACAGCCGCCGCAGGTGAAGACCGGCAAGACGGTGGCCGTGATCGGCAGCGGCCCGGCGGGACTGGCGGCGGCGCAGCAACTCGCCCGCGCTGGACACGCCGTGACCGTGTTCGAGAAGAATGACCGCGTGGGCGGCCTGCTGCGCTACGGCATCCCCGATTTCAAGATGGAAAAGCACCACATTGACCGCCGCGTCGAGCAGATGGAGGCCGAGGGCGTCACCTTCCGAACCGGGGTGCTGGTGGGCGCGTGGGATAAGAAAAGCACGGTGACCAACCTCGCCAAGCAGACGGTGACCCCCGAAGAACTGCGCGCCGAATTCGATGCCGTGCTGCTGTCGGGCGGCGCGGAACAGCCCCGCGATCTGCCGGTGCCGGGCCGCGAGCTGGACGGCGTGCATTTTGCGATGGAATTCCTGCCAGGCCAGAACCGCGTGAATGCGGGCGACAAACTCAAGAAGCAACTGCGCGCGGGGGGCAAACACGTTGTGGTGATCGGCGGCGGCGATACGGGCAGCGATTGCGTCGGCACCAGCAACCGCCACGGCGCGGCAGGGGTGACCCAGTTCGAGGTGATGCCTCAACCGCCCGAACACGAGAACAAGCCGCTGGTCTGGCCCTACTGGCCCCTCAAGCTCCGCACCAGCTCCAGCCACGAGGAAGGCGTCACCCGCGAATTTGCGATTGCCACCAAGGAATTTGTGGGCAAGGGGGGCAAGCTCACGGGTGTCAAGACCGTGCGGATTGAACTGGTGGACGGCCACCTCAAGGAAATCGAGGGCAGCGAGGAAATCCATCCGGCGGAACTGGTGCTGCTGGCGATGGGCTTCGTCAGCCCGGTGGGCAGCGTGATCGACGCCTTCGGCATCCACAAGGACACGCGCGGCAACGCTCTGGCTGGGACGGAGGAGGAAGGCGGCTACGTCACCAACCTCCCCGGCGTGTTTGCTGCGGGCGACATGCGGCGCGGGCAGAGTCTGGTGGTCTGGGCCATCCGCGAGGGACGGCAGGCGGCGCGGGCGATGGATCAGTATTTGATGGGGACGAGCGTCCTGCCGAGGTAGCAGCAATAGCTAGAGCTATGGGGGAGGAGAAGTGAGGGACGGCTTCTCCTCCTCTCCGTGCATATGGCCCCACACCCCCTGCCAGTATGCAGGCGTTTCCGGTGTCCGGGCTGGATTTCTGAAAACGAAAAAACCCCGTACTGGACGGGGTTCTCTTGTGTTTGGTGCGGATGCCCAGACTTGAACTGGGGACCTCACGCTTATCAGGCACGTGGCTGCGCTCAAACCACCTGAACACTGTCCAGGACGCACTTTATCCAATCCCCGCGCTGGTCTGACACCACGCTCCCAACTTCAGAACCCGAACACCCAGAATATACAGTTTTGCCGTGCCAGACGCAAGTAAGGTCTCATGAGATGACCCAACGCTCCCCTGGCATCGGCTCAGTCCCTTCCCGCCCCCAGCCACCCTCACGGTGCGCTGGGGGCTTTCCTTTTGGAGGAATCCCCATGATGTATTTCACCGATGTTGAACGCACCCGCGCCCGCCTAGTTGACAGTGCCATTCCGGCCAAGGACGGCATGGCGTACCTGCAAGTCCTGAGCAACCTCAACGCTCTAAGCCTCCTCCTCGCGCCCCTCAACGCCGATGAGCTGGAGGACGGCGAGACCGAACGTCTGGAGAAGATGTTCCGTGACCACCTCGCTCGGCGCACGCTCTTCGAGGTCCAGTACCCCGAGTTGGTAGTGCTGTCCCGGCCCGACGACTGGACCGGTAACTAACCCAATATTGGAGAATGTGAGAATTGCGTCCTACACGGTTTCCCAGACTTTTGACATGACATTGACGAGGTGGGTTTGTGACTGAACCCAAACGCCCATTGACCTTCAGCTTCACCCTGGCTACTGAAATAGGCCGCCCAGCTTCAACGCCCTTTGGCCTAACATCTCGCTCTGCATGCGTCCTACCGGCCTCGGTGGACGGACTCAGGAGGTTGTCGCTTGATGCCCGGTCTCCGATGAAGCGACGCGCACCCGGCACCGACGCTGTTCGCGCCATGACAACAACCGCTAGGGGTCAACCATGGAAAAGTTGAAGCTAACCCTTTTGACCTTCCTGACTCTGTCCGTCCTGGTCTTCGTGGGCATGACGGTGGCCGAGGCGGTCCAACCACAACCACCCGCTGTCCCAGCCCAGTGGGAGTACATGAGCCTTCCCATCTCCGGCCAGGGAAGGGTCACGTCAGCCAGTGACCAGGACATCGAATTGAATGATGCACAGCTCGCGGCTCTGAGCCTCCAGGGCTGGGAACTGGTGTCCACCATCACCGAGCTGGAAACCACCCACACCAACTTTAGCAACTCGCAGTACGTCACCGGGCTTCAGCCAAACATCCGCGCTGACCGGGCTGTGCTGGTGTTCAAGCGGCTGCTGGACCCCAGACGGCCTGCCCTAGAAACTGGGATAGAGCAACAGCCATGAGCTTTAAGTCCCTAAATAAACAGCCCAGCCTGTCCCACCACAGGCTGGGCTGGTAACGGAGGAACAAGGATGGCAAGACTGTATTACGCCAACAATGGCGTTATGGACCTTAAGCCCAGCACGCTGGACGCGCTGCGGCGACTCCCGAAAGCCTGGGACATCGTCCTGAATCTGCGCCCACTGAACGGCAAGACCGCGCGTGAACTGGACGCCGTGGTCATCACGCAGCGGGCCATTCATGTGCTGGAATTCAAACAGCGCAAGGCACCTGTGACTGTCGTGTCCGACAGCCGCTGGCTGAGCGGAGGACGTGAGGACCGCAACGGGGTGCGGGGCGGCGAATCCCCCTCAGAACAGGTGTGTAACAGCACCAAAGCTTTTCAGGAGGTTCTGACTGGTAAGTTCGCCCAGTTGCGTGACCTCACTCTCCCCTGGGTGGTGCTGGAAACACTCAACCCCGCTAACCGGGTAGGCAATGAGGCCCATCCCATGCCCACTCAGGACTGGCACGACGCCGGGTGGGCCAAGGTCATCCACGGGCTGGATTATCTGGAGGCGCTGCTGCGCCGCCGGGAAGAGAAGATGACCGAGTGCATCACCGACATGGATGCCGAACACTTCCGCCGTCATTTCGGGGCCAAGCCGCTGGGCCAGCTCACCACCCAGGGAGTTGCACTGCTTCTGGATAACCGCGAGCGGCTGCAAAACACGGCGCTGTGCCTGACCACCCTCAGCACCAGACAGGTTTTCGAGACCACGACGGATGGGAACGGGGCCTTTGAGCTGCAAGGGATGCCCCTGGAAGCGTTCGAGGTCACGGTTCCCAGCCTCCCCGAACTGCGCGTGCTGCCCGGTGCCACCTTCAAGGCCACCACCGAACTGCTGGTCATGCACGTCTTTCTGGTGCGTCCGCAGGTCAGTGAGGAGCGTATTCAGGAGTTGCTCAGCGCCGAGATGGACCGTGTGCGCAGTGACGTGGAGGCCGTGCTGGAGCTGGCGCAGGGTGCTGAGCAGCGTTTGGCGAACCTCGAAGGCGAGCTGGCGCAGACCCGGCAGACCATCGGGGCACTGATGGGCCTTCCCAGCACACACGACAACGAGGTGATGCACCAGACCATCAACGGCCTGATAGCGAAAGTCGAGGAGCTGGAGCGGCAGCGGCGGCAGGTAGACGCCGTAACCTACCTGGACCCCGATGTGGTGCGGCGAGATGCCTTAAGTCCCTTGCAGGCTGAACTTGATGCACTGGCGACACGTGTGGGTGCGCTTGAAACCCGGTTGGACAAGGTGGGTCAGACGGCCACACGCGCAGACCAGAGGGCTCGGCGTGCTCTCGACGACGCCACCGGCGCGAAGCAAATGGCCAACGTGGCTGGGGAGCGTGCAGGCAAGGCTGAGAGCAGTGCCAGGGATTCGGCCCAGAGTGCCCGGCAGGCCCAGGGTCACGCGGCGATGTCTGAAGCGGAAGCTCAGCGTGCCGCTGACGAGGCCAGAATCAGCCGGAAAGTGCAGGAGGACGAGCTGAAGTTCAAGCAGGCTGTCTACTTAACCGAGGAGGAACGCCGCCAGAAACGGGCTGAGGCCCTCAAGCTGAGCGCCATTGTGGGGGCGGCGGGGGGCATCATTTCCATGCAGCCCATCCCCTTCGCCGACAACGTCATCCTGACGCCCATGCAAATCTGGCTGGTGGTCCGTATCGGGCAGTTCTACGGCCAGAGCATCACCCAGGACGCCGCCCTGAAACTGCTGGGAACCGTGGGCTTCGGCTTTGCCGCCCAGCACGCCACAGTGGCCCTGTACAAGCTCATCCCTGGCCTGACCTTTGGTCTGGATCCCTTCACCGTTTTCGGCTTCACGGTGCTGCTGGGGGCAGCGACGGCACTGTTCTACGAGCGCGGCAGTGCGCCCGGCAGGTCAGAACAGAAGGCCCTGATGGGCGGTATCAAGGTGCTGTTGGGTGACCGCACCTTCAGGGAAGATGTGATGGCCATGGGCAGGTCTGTTTTCAAGGAGTTCAAGGTCCGTGGGTACAAAACAGGTGCTGACGACTTGAGGGCAGTCTTCGATATTGCAGGCGAGCGTGCCAGACCCATCGGTGACCGACTAGAGCGAGAGCTGTTCGGCAAGGACGGAAATAGGGCGTAACCATGACAGCGGGGGCAGAACATCGCCTGCCCCCATTCACGGGTGTCCTGCGCGGTTCAGGCCACCAGTTTCCTCAGCACTTCTTGAATGTCCCGAAGTGGCTCCAGCACCTGGTTTTCCAGTTCATCAATCTCCTCATCGCTACGGGCATGCAACTCCGATAGGCGCTCGTAGTCGGCGAGCAGCTTCCTACCACGAACCGTCTCTGGGTTGGTCAGGTCATCAGTCTGGCGCTCCAGCCGCTCATAACGCCGCGTGAGTTGGTCATGTCGGTCATTCCTGCGAGCCAACTCTGCTTCCAGGTCTACCAGCATTTCAGCCAGCATAGCTTGGTGACCTTGCCAGCGTGCTTGGGACGCTAATGACGTTTGCGATTTCACGAGAGCCATCACCATAGCGGCTTCCTTTTGGTGTCGTGCGTGACGGAAATAACTTGCCATGAAGGGTTTTTACTGCTCCCCGATGTGTTCGCGGACTCCTCCTCAGCTTCGGCCTCACGCTCAACCATCCACTTCAGCAAGGCTACTTCGAGACGTTGCTCTATCACGGTCTCTAAACTTTTGCGCGCACCTTCAGCAAAAACCAGTAAATGAGGGAATGCTGGTTCAGACATAGCGACGAGTTCCCTCTTCGCCCGCACCTCTTCGTCTTGTAGAAGTTCGTCGAGCAGATTGAGCAATTTGGTCAGGTCAGTTTTTACAGCGTACTTGTTCTCGGTCATAAGTCTTTGCCTCCTAGGCGTAGGTGAAGCACAAGGGTGAAGTCCAAATCTTGCGCTTCAAAGCGAAGAGTCGATATACCGGGAGGTAAGCCCATTCCTGGGCTTTACTCAAGTCAACCGGCATGCGGACAGGGCGTCAGACCACTTGGTTACGTCATCTTCCTCTTCATAAGGACAGACAGCGGTGCGACTCAATTTCGATGTTCGATGTACTACCTATGCCCTTCCTGGGCGTTCTGTGGCCTGTAGGCCGTTCCCCTAAAACATACTTATAAACGCTGTCCCTGTCAACAAAATTCACCACGTCGCCAACGGGGGGGGGTACCGCAGATACCAAGTTGATGCACCAAGGCCAGGCATCATTCGGCGCTTCCCCAATGATATGAGCAGTGCCAAGACCGGCAATCGCCCATAAGTTGCCCATATCTTGAAAACATGCCGCGCTCAACAGCGACTGGCACGAGTTTTTTGGATATACACCCACTATTCACTGTCGCCCATAAGTACTCTTATCGTCATCAGGCTGACCCGCCAACTCGGAATCCAACTCGGAACCCACTTGGAAAGTCCTGGAACCCACTTGACGCAGAAAACCTGTGCCAGACAGAAGTTCCATCAAGGACACAGCTTCCAACTCGGAATCCAACTCGGAAATGGGGTTAGGTGTGGTCAGCTCTTTGGCCGCGAGTATCACTCCAGTTGCAGTTTCAGGCCCAGGTTGCGTGCATTCTCACTGAGGTTACGTTGCTGTGTCGTGTTCAGCCCGCCCCGCACGTCGCCGCGAATGACCAGTTCAACGCTCACGTCACCGCCCGCATCAATGACCTGCTGAATGATTTCCTCGTAGATGGTCTGGAACTTACGGACCATGCGGGCATCATCAAGCTTGCCTTCTGCAAAAACTTGCTGGGGTAAGGGCGGCGGCACCACTGGCTTTGGCTCAGGTCTGATTGGGTCAGTTCTGAAACCGTCCTCCGTGCCTGTCTCGTCTGGTGTTTTATCGCTGTCATGGGGTTTAGAGGACCTTCTGGCTTCCTCCGCTTCAGCAGTACGCTGAGCCTGCGCGGCGGCCCGACTGACCACCACGGACAGGTCATCGGCACGCACGGTGGCGTCCTGTCCGAATTTCAGGTTGGAGTACTTGCCGTCCACGAACCCATCGGCATAGCCAAAGTACGGCTCACTGGCCGCCACGCCCTCCCGTAGCGCTGCCAGCAACACCTCTGAGCTGGTGAGGCGGTCCAGATACAGATACTGCGCGAAGTACGCCAGAAGCTGTTTCACACTCAAATGTGGCTCATTGGCCCAGAGGTGTTGCAACTTCATGTTCAGCAGCAGCGCACCGAAGTTTCGGGTCAGCTTGCCGCTGTTTACCAGTTTCTTGGTGACCCGCTCAATCAATTCCCCGTCGCCTGCCAGACGTTCCTCGTCCATGAGGATGGCAGGCGGTCCCTGACCTGCATCTTGGGTCTGATAAGGCGTGAGCAAAAAGGTGTAGGCCGCGCCAATTTGGGCGTCGCTGCCCTTGTCATGCTCCTTCATCCGGCTCTCGGCCTGCCGCTTGTTGCTGGGCGTGAGGTTGCTAGCGTCGGCATCCTGATGAATCTTGCTCCAGGCCAGGTACTGTTTAATCCGGCCAAACAGTTCGTCCAGACGGGCCTTATCCACTGCTAGGACCACCACGTTGTTGCGGCCTAGACGGTCTGCATTGCCCCGGCGGGTCACGATTTCATGGGCGCGCGTCGTGGCCGGACTGGTAGCACTGCCCTTCAGGTGGGGAAACTCTGGCGGCAGGATGACCAGGCGCACGGCAGGCTCTTTCGATTCGTCCGGTACGCTGCCGCTGTCTGCCGTGACATGCACTCCTGCAAAATCGCCACGGGACCTGGCCGAGGTATGAACCTGCAAGCGGCGCTCGATGTCGTGCAACACCTCGTCCTCGGGGAGATGGGCCGCCAAATCAGCCGCACGCCGGTTAAGGCTGGGCTGCGTGCTGAACCAGTAATGGGACGCGTCCGCATACAGATACACCGCCTGTTGTGAGACGCGGCGCAGGGCGTCGCTGAACGGCCCGGCCTGCTCCCCTGGCTGAATGCTGCTCAGGAAGACGCTACGGGTGTCGATGCCCTGGTGGGCCGTGTTCGCTTTGGGGGCCGTACACATGAACACGCTCCGGGTGACCCGGCGCGCCGCCGCCACCTGCCCCAGCATGCCGCTCTTGTCCTCCGCCTCCACCTGAACCGGCAGGCTGCTGGGGCCGTCCACCTCTTGATTCATGATGGCTTCCCAGGATTCGCTGAGGTAATTCCGCAACTCGGCCTGTACGCGCACATCATCGAGTGGAAGGGTGCCGGGCAGAATCATCAGGCTCTTTTCACCGTCCTGCCAAAGTCGATGAATGACCAGGGCCATCAGGCGCAGCACCCCACGCGTTCGTTGAAAACGCTCCATAGCGCTCCACGTTCCGAACAGGGCATCAAACAGAGAGGGGTGAATGGGGTAGCTGTTCTTCAGCCTGCGCCCGAAATCCGGCTCTGCTGCGCCTACCGGGAAGTCGGTTCTGTTGGCTGCATAGTGGTCCGTGAACGCCTTGACCACCGCGTCCACCTGACGGTAGGCGTCTCCCTGAAGCGGCTCGAACAGGCGGCGGCGGACAATTTCAAAGGACTCCTCTGGGTTGGCGGGTAGCCAGGTACTCTGCACGCGCTTGAAGGTCTGCTTCAGGGCGTCCAGGGCTGCGCTGCCCCCCTCCCCGGCCACTTCCGTCTGACTCGCTGGCAGGCTTGCCACCACCAGCGCCTGCGGCACACTCTTGGCCGCCTCCGTCAGCGACTGGGCAAAGCTGACATTCGACTCAAAGGACCCGGCGGGCAGGTCATGACGGTTGTACAGTTCGCGCAGTTGGGACACCCACTCGTCAATCAGAATCAGGCAGGGGCTGGCGAGTTTCAGCAGACGAATAAGCTTCTCGGTGCCGGGATTGGCACGTTGCTCGTCGGCCTGCGACACAAGCGCATAGCCCTGCGGCCCGGCCAACTGGTAGGCCAGTTCGCCCCAGATGGTGTTGGTCACGGTGCCGTCGCGCTGTTTGCGCTGCCCGGTTCCTAGGCTGTTGCCCACTAGGACGGCGCGGTTGACATTGGCGGGCGCAGTCGGCACGCCAGATTTGGCATGCACCGCCTCCAGCCCTGGCAGCTCCTGCGAAGGCACATCCCCGAAGAGGTGATACAGCGCCAGCATGGAGTGCGTCTTGCCGCCCCCAAAGTTCGTCTGCAACTCCACCACCGGGTCACCCTCGCCCTTGCCCAGCCGGGTCAGCGCGTTGGTCAGCAGGTCCCGCAGGCCCGCCGTAACGAAGGTCCTGTTGAAGAAGGCTCGCGGTTCGCCGTACTCGGCGCTGGCATCTCCCTTGTAGACTTGCGCCAAATCTGCCGCGAACTCCGCCGCCAGGAATTTACCTTCGCGCACGTCAGCGTGGGGGATAATCACGTCACGCCAGGCTTTCAAGCCCTCTGGAATCTTGCCGTCCACATGTGTCACGCTGCGCGACACCGAGCGCTCCTGTTCACGCAGCTTGATGCGCATGGTCTCGTCGCGCTCCTTCATCAACTGCGCGGCCACACCCAGCCCGATGCGGGATGCTACCCGGTGCATGGTGTCCAGCGCACGGTGCGTGTCGTCGTAGGTGAAGGGCTGGTCATGGGCCAGGGCATTGCGCCAGTCGCGCAGCTCAAAGATGTTATTGCGGTCCGTCTGTTTGAGCTTGTCCCCGAAGGCGTCATGCCAGAACTCAGCCATCACTTTGACCGCCAGTTGCATGTCCCACTGCGGCTTGCCCACGCCATCAATCGGGGTGCCAGCAAAGCGCGCGGTGACGCGGTTGACCCAGTCTTCGCCATATGCCCCGCGAAGCGCGCGTTCCACGTACACCACCAGTTCATCCAGCAAAGCGTCCTGAGCGCCCTGCACGCGCTGTCGATTGGAAAGAGCCATATGCGCACAGGCTAACGGTTCCGCAGTGACAAGGTAGTCACAGACAAGCGACACGTCTGCTCAGCAGCCCCCCAGATTCCAGTCACGCTTCCTCCCATCGGGGTCCGCACTGGTGCGCCCCAGCTCTAACCTGTAGAGGGCTGCTGGTCTTTGTCCGTCCCCCGATGATGCCTCTCGTCACCAGCACCTGACCGCTACTCCAGCACTGGGCGGACCCAACCCAGCCTGAGCTGCATCGGTCAAATCTCAGCAATAAATGGATTGACTGGGGAGCGAGGGAACAGCTCTGTTCTGCCGCTGGCATTCTGCATGACCATATGGCGGTCATAGTTCGGGGTGGTGCCGTAAGAGTCTTCTTCCCAGGTCATTGGTAGGTAGCCTTGCTGCAAGAGAGGACGCAGGGTCCGAAACCACTCCCGGTACGTGTGGTCAGGGCCATACGCGAGCCGTGAAAAATCAGCGAAGTCCAGAACCCACAGCCCTACCAGATGCTTGGAAGCAAGTTCGCCCTCAAGCAGACCCGCCCATTTCTCTTCAAGACCCCGCTCAGCACAGGACATGCCCCACAGGTAAAGTTCAGTGTGGGAGAACGTGAATTGCTGAGCAATATCCCACTGAATGCCCTCACCACTGCGGCTCAGGCTGGCCGGATAAAGCTGAAGACGGACACGCTGACCCTCATAACTTCGCGCGAACCGAAACTGCTCAAAACCGATGCGGTGCAATTCGTCCAGCAGTTGTAGAACCCGCAGATGAAGCCGCAGAGGGTCCACGTCCATCAGTCAAACAGCCCTGGCTGCGTGTTTGTGGGTTGCTTGTCCACCCGCGCCGCCGCCTCTGCTGCTTCCGTCCAGCTTGCCACCAGAGCGTTGTAGACCTGGCCCTCGGCACTCCAGCCCTTCCGTTCACAGATGCCGTACAGACGGTAGGCTAGTTGACGCGCGCTATCGGCCAGCTCACCCAACTGGGCCATCAGCACGCCCGCCGCGTCTGCACCGTCCTTGGCGTTAATCCGCGCCAGATGTTGCACCGCTTCCCAGGCTGTCGGGCGCTTGTCGGTCTGGGGGGTCCAGTCCTGGGGTAACTCATCGCGCGTCCGCAGCCGCACTTTTCCGGCCCTCGCCACAATCAGGCCCGCTTCCTGCACCCCGGCCACGCTCACGCCACGCGCCGTTGCCAGTGTTTCGGCGTCGCCATACGCGGCTTCCTCGGTGCCGTGGCTTTCAAACCAGGTCACGGCAAAGCGGGTGTCCTCGTCCAGATGGCCTTCCTGTTCAGAAAAGAACTCGTCCAGCGCTGCGTTAATCAGTTGCAGCGCCACTCGCACCGGCATTCGCGAGCCGTCCGATTCCAGCACCTGCGCGTACTTGCTGAACACCGCCATACCGGGGCCAATGCTAGCCTGCGCCATGTCCACCGGGGCTATGTTGCTGGCAGTCAGGGCTTGCAGGGCATCGGGGAGGGAGCGGCGCAGTTCACGCAGGAAGTCGGCACGGGTGGTCATAGGTGCGTCGGCCAGACGAGGACGACACACCATAACGATGGAGGAGGCGAGGGCGTTGGTTCCATTGCTAACCATGCGGCCTTCTTTCTCACTTCGTACAGGCCAAGTGCCGTTGATTGAATAACCTGCCTCAATAACTGCTTCAAGGAAAGTCGCCCATCCAGTGCTGCTAACACCGCCTCCATCTGTCTCCGACTGCTTGAAGGCATAATAAATCGCCGCTGGATATTTTTGATTTCCGCGTGCCGCCATATTAGATATAGCTTGGGTCATGCCCTCAAGGAAGAACTTCTCCGCGTTATTCTTACCGCCGTGACGGTAGGGCGTCGCCACTAACTCCTCCGCTTTGGGGACCAAAATGCCGCCGAATAAATCTGGGTACGTGGATTTCAGGGAGCGCCGCATCCAAACATAAAAAAAGTCGGAGAGGTCAGCATACCCAATGTTGTCGTAATACGGCGGGTCAGTGGAAATTATTGCCCCCTCCGGGACGAGGAAGGAAGCAGCATCTAACTGACGCTCTGAGCCTGGTACTCCCCTGTAGGGCATAGCCTCCAAACCCTTTTGAATAAAATCAACGCATGTATCTATCCAACTGCCGCCAGCCGTGCCAAAGGGATTGGCTTCAGCAGAATCCCAGACCATTGGTAGAGCTTGACGAGAGAAAGTTGTCCGAGTTGAGCCTACGGAATTGCGCCAGCTCGTAATTTCGGACCAATTGTCGGCACCTTTATCTACTGCAAACCCAAGATATACCCCAACCGCTTCCGCATAAGCCTGCGCTCCAGTTCCACCGTCACGCAGAAACTGGCCTTCTTCCATAGCTGCGGTCAGGGCATCGGCCTTCACGCGTTCGCGGGCCTCGGCCACCAAATCAGAGAAGGTGGTCAGGGCGGTGAGCTGGCGGTTGGTGAAAATGTCCGAGTAAAGCGGCATTCCATAATCGGGCGGTGAGAACCAGCGGGGATTCTCAGGCATGGGCTGGTCAGGCTTCCAGGCTGGCTCAGACACTCTGGCAACCTCCTCCATCTCTTCTGTCGGGGCTAGGTAAATCCGTTTTCTTTCACCCTCGGCCACTGTCGCCATCAATTGTGCTCCCATACGTCCCGCCTTGCCCTCGGCCTTGATGTGCTTATCGTCCACGGCAGTTCCACACGCAACACAACGGAAGTTTGCGCCGCGTCCAGTTTTGGGCGACTCTGGTGGCGTTCCAGTCGGGCCGCCAATCTGGAAACTGACTTTTGGCGGCGAAACGCTGCGGTCTACCTGCGGCTCTACCCAGGCACGTTTGCCCACTTTGGTGCTGAGTTCAAAGCTGCTGGCAAGCGGCATGTTCGCGCCGCAAACCGGGTTGGGACATTTCACTGTTCTGGCCCACAACCATGCGATGACGGTGGCCTCACCCCCACCCGGCAGCTTGGCCTTGGGGTACAGGTGACCTATGCGGGCCTCGGCCTGCTCCTTCATCCACTGGCCGTAATAGCGGACATCCTCGGCCAGCCCCTGCGCGCCCTTGTACGTGCCGCCACTGATGGCTTTTGTCTGCGGATGGACAGGTGGACGGCCCGCGAAACGCGGCGGAATCTCGATGCTGGCCTTGCCAATCATGACCGCCACCGGGTTCAGGTCACTGCCGTGCGCTTCCAGCCCCAGCCGCTGCGCTTCCAGCGGGATGGTGCAGCCACCGGAAAAGGGGTCTAGAACGGGGGGTGGGTTGCCGTCGGTACTCAGCAGAATCAGGGCGTGGGCCTGCTTCATCACCATCTCGTTGGTGGTGTTCTCCCACTCCACCAGCTCGGCAATAAAATCGAACAGCCGATTACGCGGGGTGTCCTCGGCGGTGGCGAAGGTGCCTTTGACGCCTGGAATACGCGCCTTGGTGGTGATTTTCCCGCTCTTGTCCTTGACCTCCTGCCGCCCAGTCAGGACCACAAGGTTCTGGCATGCCTCCACAAACTCAGGTGGTGCGGCCTCATGGTTCGGGTCATCCACCAGTTGCGCGAACAGAATGGCGCGTGCTGTTGCCAGCGGGCGGCGCGCCCACCAGAGATGCAAGGTACTGGGGTGGCCGTGGCGAATGCTCTTCTCACGGGCCGAGGCAGCGTTGATGGCCTCCAGTGGCAGGGCCACCTCAATGAGTTTCCGGCGTGGAGCAGAGGCTGCGGTCATCGGGGTTGTGGGTTCCTGCGTGAAGTCATAGTGTGGGTCAGAATAAATTAGTAGTCAATGAGAATCTTCCGTATCCCACTCACTATCCTATTGGAGCATCAAGGTCTTTCGTGTGTCCCACTGTGACAAACCTGCTATAGCTTCTTCGGTTTACTTCGTCAACGGTTCTTAAGAATTGACCCGTTCTCGGAGGAGAAACCCATGACCAGTGCAACTCCATCAGGCAGGATGGACGCTGAACAGCTCTATCAACAGCTCGGCGCTCTTATCACTTTCGTCCGCCCCTTGGCTGACCGTCTGATGGAATCAGGCACGCTGGACGGGGCAGTGGCGCAGGGCAAGAAGATGGCCGCCGAGGCCGTCATGAATCAGTTTCAGAAAGGCTCAACAGCCACGGGAACCACCACAGGGCCAAAGCAAAATGCTTCTGCACCCAGTGCGGATATGCCAACGGGTGGGCCGTCCCAGTACGTTGGGCCTATGCCATCTCATGGAGTTTCCTTTGCCGCCGTGAGTGGCCCTGCAATTTCAGCTATCGGCTCGCGTTTAGCAGGTGGACTTGCGCCGGGCACGATGTATGTGCAGGCAGGTCTACAAGCTACAAAGACGGTTGGCGATTTTGCCATGGACTACGTGGAAACTGTGCAGCGTGAAACCACCGCCAGACACGACATCACAGCCCGAAAAGACGCCCGCATCGCTGAAATCGAGACTGTACGCGCCACGCTAGAGCTTTACCTGGAAAAGACCTTCGACGAACGCCGGTCTAATTTTCGAGAAATGTTCGCGCGCTTGGATACAGCACAGGCTCAGGCCAATTTGGCAGAGATGCAGCTCCTTCTGGGCGGCATCCTTGACCTCGCCAAGTCAAGCCCTTTTAAAGACCTGGCCACTTTTAAGGCGAACCTCGATAATCCCGATTTCGTACTTGAGCTTTAAAGGAGATATATGCCTTTTCCACTAATTTGGGTCGTTGGCGTTATGGCGGTTGGAGCAATCAAGAAAGGTGCGGATGCCGGAATGGCTTTCAGTGATGCCAAGTCCACCCACGAGAAGGCAGAAGTTGCTCGTACCGCAGCACAAAACAGGTTTGCTGAGCACATGGAGCGTGTGCGCCAGGCAAGCCTGGAGTTGGAAGAACAGAAGCATGCTGTAATGGACGGCACCGTTAAGCGGTTCGTGGAACTCTGGAAGCGACAGAAGAAGAACGTTAACATTTCCGATAAAGATTTTGCACTGAAGCTCAATATCACCCCGGAAAAGCTGGAAGAACTTAAGTTCAGCCTTGGGATTCAGGGGCAGGATGTCGTAAAAGGCGTAACTCAGGTTGCCGTGGCTGGAATGGCAACTGGCATGGGAGTCTCATCTGCTGTGACTGCGTTCGGAGCAGCCAGTACCGGAGCAGCCATCACTGGGCTTAGCGGCGCTGCGGCCAACAGCGCTGCTCTGGCGTGGCTAGGCGGTGGAACACTGGCGGCTGGTGGTGGAGGCATGGCGCTGGGAGCCATTGTCGCCACTGGTCTCTTCGCGGCACCAGCGGCTCTGGCAGGAACATTCATTGCTGCCAAGAAGGGTCAAGAGGCCCTCACTGCCGCAACCAAATACTCAGCAGATGTCCAGGAATACTGCGTCAAGGTGCATGTGGCGCAAGTGGGCTTGACCGGTATCGAGAGTCGCATGCAGGAAGTCGGTGACCTCATCAAGCAGATGGTGGTGCGAGTGCGCAGTGCACTAGCCCAGTGCGAGGCAGATGAAGCCGAATTAGGTGGCGCAGTTAGAGAAAACAATTTTTTCATGGCAGCCACGCTCGTCAAAACCCTGACAGAACTGCTGAGCGTCCCTATCATTGACGCTGACATTACGGCCACTGCGGCGTCCAAACAGGTGGTAGCAGAGACCCGGCGCACTCTCTGAACAGCTTATTCGTCTTTTACCCCATATTCTGAAGCCAGAATAAGCCGCTTGATACGAATATCCAGGCCAGTTATTCAGTGCGCTCTGTGCGCTACTCCGAGCAGTTCTCCGAGATGGAACGTGGCCGCCACCTCAGCGAAGCTGGGTTCCTTGAACTGGCACTGGCTGAGGTAGCGCGGTTCGCTGGGGCCACTCGGCGTGACCTCCACCAGAGCCAGCCGGAACTGCTCCGGTGCGTTGCGGCTCGCTAGAATCTCGTTGCGGGTGAGCGTCACCGTGTCCGCCCCCTGCCAGCGCCCTTTAACTTCGATGAAGTACAGCCTGCCGGTGGCCGGGTCTTTACTCTCGATGTCATACCCCAGGCCGCGCTGGGCACTGACATCTCGGGGAACCCGTCCCAGCCGCACTTCAGCCTGCGTGACGGCCTCCATCGCAGCCCTCTCCACGGCGGCGCGTGCCACTGGGTCAGGACTGTGTGCTGTGCGCGTGTCTGAGATAAGTAGGGCTTGCGGAATGACCAGGGCCACGCCCAGGACTTCGGGAACCCCCGCGCTGATGGTGCGTTCGCGGTTCAGCTCGTTAATTCGGCGGTCCAAGCGTTCGGCCAGGTCAGTGGCCCGCTCGCTGGCCTTCTGGCTGTTCACGCGCGGCGTCTTGCCGTCACGCTCCTGCGCCCTCAGTTCACTGGCCCGCCCATCCCAGTAATTCATCTCGCGGGTCAGGCGTGAGCGCACCTCCCGCTCCACCTTGCCGATGTATTCCAGGCGCGTTTCTTTTATCTCCTGAACATGCTGCGGAGCAAGTCGTGTTGCGGCGTAAGCGCGCACCAGGGCCTCCACATCGCCCTCCAGCCAGGGCTGACGCATCAGCGGTGGGAGCAAGGGCAGTTCCTCTGGCCGGGGTGAGCGGTATTCCAGGTGTGGGGCCAGTCCAGCGTCCTGAGCCTGTCCGTCCGCCCCCAATTCGACGAACTGCAACCTGCGGCTGATGACGGTGTGGTTCTGTCCCCGGCTGGGCCGACTGTCGCGCACTTCATGCTGCACGTAGGCGAGCAGGCGTGGAGTGGCCGTGCGGTTCAATGGGTCAATCAACACGCTGCCTCGCTTCAACACGGCCCGGTTCTGATGCAGGGTCAGGGCGATGACCGCATCCAGCAGAGGATGTCCAGGGCAGATGAAGGCCGCTTCGGGCTGGGTGCTGCGGACCAAGTGCTTGTCAAAGGTGACGCGCGAGTACTGCCGGTTCACTGATTGCCCTGGATGAAGCTCCCTGGCTTTTTCGCGAATGCGTGCTGGAACATTGCGCAGCTCGAAGCGCCCTGCCTCTCTGGGGGTCAGACTGCCGCCCAGTTCCTGAAAAGCGCTGATGAAGAACGCCTGGATGAAGTGCGGCTGGAGCTTGCGGGCTTCGGCGCGTTCCATGTCGTCGCGAATACGGCCCACCTCGCTAGTATCCATACGAGTGTGTCCCAGCGCCCTGGCCTCCAGCAGCTTTCGCAGCGACTCCGCATCCACGGCACCCTCCACTGCCTGATGTAGTTCGGCCCTGACTTCAGGGCGGTCACCGTACAGCACTGCCTTCATCAGCAGGTCACGGAGGGGCTGACCCTCGAAGAGTTGACCCAGCACATCGAATACCTGCCCGCCCAGCGTGCGCGACTGGTTTTCCAGCTTATGCAGCAGGGCGGCGTACACGTCTCCCTCCCTGGTCCCCTGCGCCAGCAGGTTCCACAGGAAACAGACCTCCTCCTGCCCAATTCGGTGAATACGCCCAAAGCGCTGTTCCAGCCGGTTGGGGTTCCAGGGCAGGTCATAGTTGACCATCAGGTTGGCGGTCTGGAGGTTCAGTCCCTCGCCCGCCGCGTCGTTGGCAATCAGGACTTTCAGGTCCGAACCGTAATTGAAGCGTTCCACGATGGCCCGCCGCGCATCCCGGCTGACGCCACCATGAATGACATCCACAGCTTCAGCCTGTCCCAGCAGCGTGCGGATGCGGGTGGTCAGGTAGTTCAGCGTGTCCCGCGCCTCACTGAAAATAATCATCTTGCGCCGGGTGCCGTCCGCACGCAGCATCTGCGGCGACTGCAACACGTCGGCCAGTTGCCGCCATTTGGTGTCCTCTCTGCTGTTGCGCAGCCTGAGCGCCTGGGCTTCCAGTTCGGTCAAAGCCCCGATTTCGATGCGCAGCTCATGGACCGTCTGGGCACTGGTGGCGTAGTCCACCACCGTTTGCTCCAGCTCATTGGCCTCCGCGTCGTCGAGGTCATCAAAGTCATCCCAGTCGTCGGCAGTGGGCATCGGAGCCGCCGTCTCATCTCGCAGGCGGGTCTCCAGTCGCTCCCGGCGGCGGCGCAGGGACTGGTAAATTGCCTCGGGGCTACTCGCCAGGCGGCGCTGCAAGGTCTGCAAGGCGAAGCCCACGTTGACCCTCCGGGACTCGTCGAGCCGGTCAGCGCTGTTCATCTGGTGGCGGACATAGTCCGTTACAGCGTCATAGAGGGCCTGCTCTCCCGGCGAGAGCGCATAAGCCACTGTTTCGGACACCCGTTGTGGGAAGAGCTTGCGCCCATCGAAGCGCCGAAGGTCTTCCTTGACCATGCGGCGCATCAGGTCGCTGGTGTCCACCCCACCGGAGTGATGCCCCTCGAAGCGGTCAGCGTCGAGCAGGCTCATGAATACGGCGAAATCGTCGTCCTTGCCGTTGTGGGGTGTGGCGGTCATCAAAAGGAAGTGCCGCGTCTGGTGCGAGAGTTCCCGGCCCAGCAGGAAGCGCTTGGTGTACTTCACTTCCCGGCCCAGCGCCTGTGCGCTCATGCGGTGTGCCTCATCCACCACTATCAAATCCCACTCATGATTTGCCAGTCGCTCCTGCAATTCGGGGTTCCGACTGAGCATGTCCATGCGGGCAATCCAGAAGGGCGACTCCCCGAAGGGGTCCGCGATGCGGTTGGCCGCAATACGGTCACGCGACAGCAAGTCGAAGTGCAGGTCAAATTTGTTCGCCAGTTCGTCCTGCCACTGCTCGACCAGCCCACCTGGTGCGACGATGAGGCAACGTTCCAACTCGCCACGCACCAGCAACTCCTTAATAAGGAGGCCCGCCATGATGGTTTTCCCAGCCCCTGGGTCATCGGCCAGCAGGAAGCGCAGCGGCTGGCGGGTCAGCATCTCCCCGTACACCGCCGTAATCTGATGCGGCAGCGGCATAACCTGCGAAGTGTGGACCGCGAGGTAGGGGTCAAAGAGGTGCGCGAGCTGAATCCGCAGGGCCTCAGATACGAGACGCAGGCTGTCTGCATCGCCGTCGAAACGGTATGACGACTGCGGAGTGACCAGTTCACACCCTTCTAGGTCTTTCGCGTACACCAGCCGTTCGGAAAGCTGGCCCTGCACGTCCTTAATGACCAGCGTGGCGATACCGGTGGTGATGGGAATAACGCTTAGCACCTGCACCACCTGCTCAGCAATTAGACCGCGAACGTAGGCACCAGGAACAAGTTCGGAGAGCAGCAGCACCCGCCAATTCTAGGTGGGGAGCGGTCAAGAGATGAGCAGAAGAGATTCGCACCAGAGAAAAGGTACCGACTTAAGACCAACCCATCCCTCAGACCATGATGTCTAGACAGAGCAGTGATTGACTTCAGATGGCAATGACCTCCGGTTTTGGGACGTCTCAGCTTTTTTTGCTGTTCACAACGCACTTCTTGGAATTTCGCCCAATATTTCAGTTTAAGCCGAAGTGTGGGTCAGGCGTCCGAAAGGCTTGACAGCCTATTTAAGCTGCAAGCGTCAACGGCCTATCTGAGTATCAGAGGCCCGCACAAACAGCACACCAGAAGACGGACGGAGCCAACGAGGCTCCGTTCTAGCTTTGTGCTGTCGCCATCAGGAGGCACCCATGTTAGATATTCAAGCCGCTATTTTCGTTCTCTCGCAACTCCCTCACATCCTTATGTTGACCTGCTGGTTTATCCAGCAACTCTTTATCCGCATCCGTTTTCAGATTGCTCTGCACCCCGGTGCGCTGCACATTGCTCTGGGCTGGCAGGGCGCATGAACGACATCAACACCTTCTTCGGGGCCAGCGGCGTACCACCAAGATTCTTGCTCTCAGGTTCAGTGTTATCCTCCGTCTCTTCCAGTCCAGTCCCCATCAGACCCACGCTGACTCTGCCCGACGACATCTTTGAGCAGGCGATGCTCGTTAGCCGAGAACTATCCGCTGTTAATGTACGGATAGAACGCTTCTTCCGGCAGGGCAACCGCGTTGTCCGCCGAGTCAGGGACCCGGAGACTGGCCGAATGACCCTGGAGCCAGTCACGAGGCAGCAGGTACTGGAAACGGAACTCAGCCGACTGTTCAAATTCAGAACCACACGAAAGGAGCTGGCCGGGCCGCCAAGCGGAGTCGTGAACTTCCTACTGAACGCCGATATGGAATTCTGGAGAGTGCCGGTCATCAAAGGGATACGGAATATGCCGTTCTTCAACCAGGACGGGCAATTTGTTCAGGAGAACGGGTATCACGTTGATGAACGGGTCTGGCTGGATACCGGCAAACTGAATCTTCCCCACGTTTCCGTCACTCCATCAACCACGGAAATGGCCCAGGCCAAAGCGCTGCTCGAAGACCTGCTCCAGGACTGCCTGTTCGCCGATGAGGCTTCACGCAGCAACGCACTGGCCGCCATCCTCACACCCCATATGCGCGACATGGTGTCTGAAGCGATACCCATGCAGCTCATCGCTGCTGAGTCACCAGGGGCTGGCAAAAGCCCCCTGGCCCGCATCATCTTCCAGCTTGCTCAGGACGGCCCATTCACTACACTCCCCGAAGTGAAGCAGGAGGACGAGTTCCGTAAGCGCATCCTGTCATTTCTCCGGGACAGCCCCCGCGTCCTCGTCATCGACAACATTAACCATCGACTGGATTCTGGTGTCTTCGCCAATCTCATCACCGCCCCTTCCTTCTCAGACCGCGTGCTGGGCGGCAACGAAACCGAGACGCATCTTAACCAGATGCAGTGGATTCTGACGGCCAATCGTCCTGAAATTTCCGGCGAGTTGCGGCGGCGGACCAGTCTGGTACACCTCGATGTGCAGTCTGGAGTCGCGCAGAACCGCACCTATCGGCGGGCCGACCTGTTCGACTGGTTTAACCAGCACCGCTCCAAACTCTTGTGGGCCATCTTCACCTTGATTCAGGCATGGGTGAAAGCAGGCATGACTAAAGGCACCGTCCACGAGGCCGGTATGAGGAATTACAGCCAGAGCGTGGGCGGCGTCCTTGAATACGCCGGTTACGGGGGCGTCCTGATGAACATGGCTCAGCTTCATAACCAAGCCAATCGTGAGGATGAAGATTTCAACACCCTGATTGCCATTTGGGCCAAGGCTTACGGTACCAAACGGGTCACTGCTACTGAGGTGTGCAAACTCATGGAGGAACATGACCTCTATCCTGATGGACTTCAAAACCACCAGCCTGCTGCCGTTGGCCGGAAGGTTAAATACTGGAAGGGGCGAAGCGCACACGGTTTCGAGGTCCTGCGTCCTTATGACTCTGCAAACCACCGTTATACCCTTCAACTTCAGTCAATTTCTAGTCTCTCAAGCTCTCCGGGAGGAACGGGAACAACGGGAGATACGGGAGAAGAAATGGAGCCGGTAGACCAGCCAGACTTTACCTCAGAAGCCGAAACGGGAGAAAATGCTCCCGTAGCTCCCGCTGAGTTGCTGTTCTGACACCATCGCCGCAGGGTTGCTTGGACTTGGCGGACATCGGAGCTCTGCTGTCCGTAAAAAGCCGCTGCAAGGCTGTAAATGGTATGAGGAGGGCTACATCCCCCTCCTCTTCACGCGCAGCCCCCCAACACCGCAGGCAGAGGGATTGTAAGGCCCCCCCCCGCCCCCGCACTTACCTCGAAGACCGCCTGCCCACAAGGCTTCCTCAGCCAACATCACTGCTGCTTCAGCTTTAGCAGTGGGTTGCCCGGCAAAGCCGGGGCGGCTGCGCCGCGATTTCCAGCGAAACTCTCGTGGTTTCACAGCCTGACGTTGCCTTGGGGCGATGTGCCGGGCTACTCGCGGCTTTCAGGGTCTGTTCTGCCTTCACCACGTCCTTGCAGTCTATGTAACCCTACTCACGTTCTTGAGCGAACCCCGAAGATGTTAGACGCTGTTAGGGCTTGCAGCGTAGCTTCCCTTGATGTTGAAACTGACAAGTGAACAGATTTCTATTGGGGGTTCCCATTCTCCTTCTGTCCATTCCACAACCCAGTCCTCTCTCTTCCGCCCAGCACACGCCGGGCGGATATCCATTTTCTGGAGGTCACACTATGTATATAAGGCACATCGACATCCCACAGTTCTACGCAGCCCACGCGGGTGGCGCGAACAACGCTGAGCTTGCCACGCAGTTCAGAATCAGCGTTGCCACAGTCAAGCGTCATAAGAAGGCACTAGGACTCGGCAGCAACTGCGAACGCAACAACCGGGGCAAGCTCGGGGAACAGCTGGTGGCCGACTATTTCACTGGGCAGGGGGTGACAGTGGCCTTCGCTAAGCCTGGCGCACCCGCTGACCTCCATGTTGGTGACGTGCGGGTGGAAGTCAAGGTGATGACGCCCAGGGCTGGCGGCTCAGCACAAGTCAAGCTGCCTGCCCTGCGAGGCTCCAACCACAACCAATATCAATACAGCAAGGATTACCGACGAGACGCCGACATCCTTGCACTGGCGGTGCTGTCGGGAGAGGCGCTAAGCCACCTCTACCTGCTACCCAGCGCCTACTGGAAGCCCACCATCACTGTTCATCCCGACTCTTCCTTCTGTCCGTTCAGGCCGTTCCAGAACTGGCTCGGCTGGCTGCCCACCCAGTCAAAGGCCGTCTGATGGGGACAACGGTAAGCCCCAGTAGAAGGCCGCACCCACCAGCCCGCGCACGATGCCCGCCAGACGCTCGATGTCCAGTGTCATCTCCCAGGCAGTCCCGTCTGCTGTGGCTGGTATCCAGGCCCGCAGCCCGGCCAGTAGGCGGCGGGAATCGGGGGTCATGACCATCTCGACGCACCCGGAGCCGATGGCCGCACGCCACTGCGCCAGGTTGGCCGCTAGACCATCGGGGTGGTCCAGCTTCAGGTCTGGGATATCAAGTTCCTGCTTTATGCGTGGCATCAACGAATCCTCGGCCAGGAAGTCCAGTATCTCTTCGAGCGGCGTGAGCGCCACAAAGGTCAGAAGCGTCATCACGAGTTGGGCGGGGACGGACACATGCTCATAGGCCCGCTTCGGGTACTCCCAGGAATACTGAATCTGCGTGAAGTTGTGGCGCAGTCCCAGGGTGAGACGCCGCGTGTCTTCGGTGCGCTGTTTGTCGTTCATGGAGTTCTCCTCTCCTTCATCGAGGTTCGCCCATCGCCGCGCAGCTATTCAGTTCAGTGCGGCGATGTTGGGGCGAGGTGGCGTAGCCTGCGCTGTTTACTTCAACGCGCTCATGGGACTGGCGCGGCGATGAACGTCTTTGAGGTCCTCGGTATTCAGCACGGCGTAGCGGTTAGTCATCTCCAGCGAGGCGTGGCCGAGGATGCGCTGAAGCGTGAACACGTCCCCGGAGTTCCGCAAGTAGTTCACGGCGAAGCCACGGCGGAAGGTGTGAGGGCTGTAGGTGGCCGTTCCAGCAGTCACGCACAGCCGGGCCAGCAGTTGCTTGACCGTGTCGCGGCACACGGCAGCGTCAGGCAGGGTTAGGAATACGTTGGGAAGCAGGCTGGCTGGGCGCTCCGTCTGGACATAGCGCGCCAAGTGCTTAAGGCCCACCCGCGAAATCGGCACGATGCGGTCCTTGCTGCCCTTGGCCTGCCGGACGTTCAGGCGGCCCCCCGGCTCGATGTCGTCCAGATGCAGGCCGCACAGCTCCGAGACCCGCAGGCCGGTGTCGTACAGCACGGCGATGATGGCGCGGTCCCGCTGGGGGTGGCGGTTCCCCAGCGCCGTCTCCATCAGGCGCTCGACAACCTCCGGCTCAACGGCAGGCAGAATCTGGCGCGGCAGCTTGGGCATCGACACCCGGCGCATCGGGGACTTCTCGATGACCTCGTCGGCCTCCAGCCACAGGAAGAAGGTCTTGAGTGGGCGCAGCCGTGCGTGTGCGCCGCCAGGACTCATCTGCTCGGTCAGCGAGCTGGCGTAGTTGCGTAACAAGGTGCGCGTGACGGCCTCGGCACGTGTGACCCCGGCGGCCTGCGCGTAGGCCGTGAACTTGTCCAGCGAGGTCCGGTAGGCCGAGAGCGTGGCCTTGCTGTGGCCACGTTGACGACAGCCCATGAGAAAATCCTGAATGTGTTGTGCCAGCGTGAAGTGCATAATCACCCCTTCCCGCCGTGCATATGACCCCACGCTTCGGCCCTTTTGACCTCACGCTTCGGCGTGGATGACCCCACGCTTACGGGCATTATGCAGGCGTTTCCGGTGTCCGGGCTGGATTTCTGAAAACGAAAAAACCCCGTACTGAACGGGGTTCTCTTGTGTTTGGTGCGGATGCCCAGACTTGAACTGGGGACCTCACGCTTATCAGGCGTGCGCTCTAACCAACTGAGCTACACCCGCACACCACTCATTTCCGCGTGTCCGTAACCGAACAGGCGGCAGTTAATCTAGCAAGGGCGCGGCGGGGTGTCAACGTGCGCCCGCAAAACCGCGATAGACAGCGCATATACAAAGCAAAAACCCCCGCCGAGGCGGAGGCTCAAGTTGGTGACCCCAACGGGATTCGAACCCGTATCGCTACCTTGAAAGGGTAGTGTCCTAACCGTTAGACGATGGGGCCACACCTTCAGCATTCACTTTTTTCTAGTGTGTCCGCCGCCCTTTCAAGGGGTGCTTTTCAGCACGGCGAGAATCATAGCCCAGCACGGGGGCCACGTCAATGGGCAGAGGTTGTGCGGGTGCGCTTCGGCCAAAAGAGGCAGGGTATGTCCGAAATAGGGAGAGCTGGCCTGCTGGTTCACAGACGCTGTGACAGATGCATTTTAGGCCTCCACGACGGCGCGCAGAGGCCACCGCGTCACAGATTTTCCTTAAAGAAGGCCACGCTGCGGTCCAGGGCCAGCCGCAGATTGCCGCTCAGGTTGTGGTTGTCGCCAGGGTACTTGTAGGCCGTAAACTGCTGCCTAGCGGCCCGCAGATCATCGGCAAAGTCCTTCTGGAAGCTGTACGGCACGTCCTTGTCAGCGGTGCCCTGATGAAGCTGGAGGGGCCGCCCGTCCAGCTCTTGCAGGTAGGCGTTGGGACTCAGGGCGCGCAGGTAGCGGCGGTTGAGGGTGTCCAGCGTTGGCTTCTGCTCGCCGCTGGGGGGATTCCAGTCGGTGGCCAGGATGTCGTAGCTGGCCATCACCCCTGCCCACAGCGAGGCGGCCTTCAGGTCCGGGTCCACCAGCATGGCGCGCAGGCTCAGTTGGCCGCCCATGCTGTGCCCCCACACGCCCATGCGCGCCCGGTTCACGCGGGGGTCCGCCTTGAGGCTGGCGGCGGCGTTCAGCACGTCCACGGTGTAGCCGGGATCGTTATAGCCGCCACGGGCCGTGCCCTCGGAGTCGCCGTGGCCCCGGTAATCGCTTTTGAGGGTGACATACCCGGCCCGCGCGAAGGCGTCCTGATAGGCCACGTAGCGCTCGGTGGTGCGGTACTCGTCCGGCGGGATATAGCCGTGGTTGAACACGATGGCGGGCCAGCCCCCCTGCGGCGGCGTGCCGCGTGGAACGGTCAGCAGGGCAAAGATCCTGAGACCGTCCGATTGATACGAAATTACCTGACGGCTGTAGTTGCCCCCCGGATTGAGATTCCGCACCACGCTGAGTTTGCTGCCCGGATACTCGCGCGCCCGCAGTGCCGGAATGCTGATGGACTGGCGGGCCACGAGGCTCTCGATGGCCGTGTCGGTGACCCTTCCCAGCGGGCCAGCCTGCACGGTGGTATCGGGAGGCGGAGGGGACGCCTGTGGCAGAGCCGGGGCCGTCTGCACCTGCCACGGCACCCTGAATGGCAGGTTCTCCGGCTGCGTCACGGCGATGTAACCCGCGCCCAGCACCAGCAGCAGGACGGCAAAATTGATCAGTCGTCGCATGGGTTCAGAGATGCTCTTTGAAGAACTGCACGCTGCGGTTCAGGGCCGTCCGCAGGTTGCGGGACAGGTTGTGGTTGTCGCCCGGATAGACGTAACTCTGCACCGGCTTGCCGATGGCCTTGAGGTCCCTGCTCAGCGCCGTGTGGAAGACCACCGGCACGTCCTCGTCCGCCGTACCGATGTGAAGCTGGATGGGGCCTTTCAGGTCCTTAAGGTAGCTGTTGGCGCTCAGGGAATTCCAGAATTTGGGATTGCTGGCGGGCGTGCCGTACTTCGCCACCGCCGTCTTGCGGAGGTTCAGCACGCCCTGCGGGATGCTGGCGGGCACCGGACTGCTCCACTGGGTCATCATGGCGTTGTAATCGCCCACCACCCCGGCCCAGATCACCCCGGCCTTGATATCGCCGGGAGCGATCACCATCGCCCGCAGGGTCAGGAAGCCGCCCATGCTGTGCCCCCACATGCCGATGCGCGCCGCGTTCACCCGCCCGTCGCGCTTGAGGCTGCCCAGCGCGTTCATCACGTCGTCGGTGTAGCCGGGGGAGTAGTAACCGCCCAGCGCCTCGCCCTGGCTGCTGCCGTGGCCCCGGTAGTCGCTCTTGAGGGTCACGAAGCCCGCGCGGGCAAAGGCGTCCTGATACGCCACGTAGCGCTCGGTGGTGCGGTAGACGTTCGGCGGAACATAGCCGTGGTTGAACACGATGGCGGGCCAGCCCCCTTTTGGCGGTGTGCCCGTGGGAACAGTCAGCAGGGCGCGGATGCTCAGGCCACCAGATTGATACGACACCACCTGCCGCGAGTAGTTGCCCCCCGCACGCAGATTGGTCAGCACTTTCAGGGCGCTGCCGGGATATTTTTTCTCGCGGGCCGTCTGGATGCCCATATCGGCCACGTCCACCTTTGCCAGGGCGGCGGCGGACTGTGCCCCGGCCTGCGCGTTCAGAACAGCCGCGCCGAGCAGAAGTGGAAACAGGAGAGCGGGTGTTTTCATGCCTCCAGGCTAGACGCAGACGGCCACAAGAAAAGCGTCAGGACCGACGTTACGGCCCCGAAATCGTCTTCAGCATCTGTCAGGCGGATCAGCGGCTGATGTCGTAGCCGACGATCTTGCCGACGGCGCGCGGGTTGCCGTCTCCCAGTACTTGAGAACGGTCAAACAGGTTCCAGCCGCGCGAGACGGTCATCTGGGGCAGCAGTTCGGTCCCGCCGCCGGGCCAGTTGTCGGGCAGCTCGAAGGGGCCGAACGTACCACCCGCCGGGCTGAAGACCAGCCACAGGCGGTTGCGCGCCACCGTCTCGCCCAGGCTCAGGCGCGCGTCGTTGTTGGCGTCGTTATAGGCCACCACCTGATACACGCCCGCCACACCGGGAATGTTCGGCAGATCGAAGCCGTACTGCCAGGAGTTTGTCCCTGTGCCGACCACATTCTGGGCAATGGCGCTGTCGTTGGTCACGGCCACCGGCACGCCAGTTCCCACCAGCGCCAGCCGCAGCCGGGGAGACACGCCCCAATCGCCGCCGATGCTGCCGCTCAGGGCGTAGTCGGCGGGGGCCTTAACCTCCTGTTGCCCGCAGGCAGCCAGCGTCAGGGGAAGAAGAAGGAGACCAGGCAGAAGCTTACGCATGGTCCCAGGATAAGCGGCGTCCGGGTGAGAAGCAGCCCTGCCATTCATGAATCCATCATTTCGCACGAGGGTTCGCTGAAGCTGGCATGCGTACAGTTTGCGTAAAATCAATTTTGCATTTGCCAGGGTCTCTCGGGGGACCAAAGATGAGACCATTGAAAGCGCTTGCTCACCTGAACGTCACGCGCTATCGTGCCTCCGTCCCATAAACAGCTTGATACCGATCATCAAGCGTCACAGTCTCATCCGAACGCCCCGCCGCGTTCATTGGCCTGTGTTCATTCTGCGCTGCCCACAGGCACCCACCTGACCACTCAAGCCATCCAGAGACTGGTCTAAAGGAGATCACATGAAGCGATCCTCACCCCTCGCACTTCTGGCCCTCACCGGGTTACTGCTCACGGCCTGCGGAGGCTCGGAGACGCCTCAGCCCGGCGACACCACCAAGCCCACCGTCACCCTGACGGCCTCGCCCAGCAGTGTGCAGCCGGGCGGCACCGTCACCCTGACGGCCACCGCAAGCGACAATGTGGGGATCTTCAAGGTCAGCTTCTACCGGGGCACCACCCTGATCAACGAGGACACCACGGCCCCCTACACGGTCACCGACACGGTGGACGGCGCAGCGAGCGGCACCCTGAGCTACCGCGCGGTGGCCAGCGACGCGGCGGGCAACAGCGCGGAAGCCAGCGCCACGGTCAGCGTGACCAGTGTGCCCTTGGGCAAGGGCGTGATCCAGGGCATCGTCGTCGATCAGAACATCGGCGCGCCGGTGGCGGGCAGCACCATCACCGTGATGTCTGGCGGCAAGACGTACAGCACGGTGACCAGCGGGGCCGACGGCACGTTCAATGCGCCGCAGTTGCCCGCCGGAACCTATGATCTCCAGGCACGCAAGGCAGGTCTGGCGGGATTCGATCTGCATGGTCTGGTGGTCACGGACGGGACCGTCAAGGTCCGCATGATCCAGCCGCCAGCCTTCGAGACCAGCGCCACAACCGACGGAGCCAAACTGGTGCTGACGCGCGCCGACGGCAAAACGCCGCTGGCAGACACCACCTTCACCGACACGGTGGACTTTAAAATTACCGGGGCCGCCGACTCCAACCATGTGGGACCGGTACGCGTGATGTACGCCCAGTTGGGCCGCACGCCCGGCTCCGGCAGCGTGGCCGGATCGTCGCTGGACGGCAAATGGTTCTTCACTCCGCAGCAGGACCTGTTGACGCCGCCCACGTCCGGGGCCGTGACCCTGCCCAGCGCCGAAACCCCCAACTTCATCAAGGGCTTCGGCAGCGCCGCTGGCGAGAAGCTCAATCTGGAAGTTCTGGTCGTCGATTACAATTACAACTACTCGCTGTACCTCGTGCCGATCACCCTGAAAAACACGGCCAAGGAGGCTGCCGCAACCGTGACGGCCCCCAAGAACGCCGCCGCCATTGCCTATACCCTCAAACAGGAAGGTTCCTGGACCCAGCCGTACAGCCTGCCCGGCGCGGACGCGACTACGCCCATAGGCGACGCAGCCCCTAACGGATCGGGCGTCTTCGTGGAACTGCGCTGGTGCAATGCCGACGCCGCACCCTTCGCCTTCGACATCGAGCGTTCGGCAGACGGCACCACCTTCAACAAGGTGGGCACCGTGGCAGGCGGCACGAGCGCGTCATGCCCGGCCAACCAGCTCTCCCGTCCCTTCTTCTACCGCGACAACAGCGCCGATCTGAGCGTGGGCAAGACCTTTACCTACCGGGTCGTGGCGCGCGGCGCGAACACCGCCGCCAGCAACACCACCCAGACCACCCCGCTGGCCGCGTTCACGCCCAAACTGCTGGCCCCCGGCGACGAGACGACGGGCGTGTCGCTGACCCCCACCTTCGTGATCGGCAGCCCACAACTGGCGATTGGCGCGGACGGCGCGGGCTACAACCTGCAACTGCGCGACCTGTACAACCTGAACGGCTACAACATGCCCGGCAATCCGGCAGTGGCCAATACCCTGGGCCTGTTCCGGGTGGAAGAGGGCACCGGAGATGCAGGCAACGGCGTTGCCGTGGGCCAGACGCTGGTCTACACCTCGGGCCTGACCAAGAACACCGTCTACACCGATACGGCTGGGGTCCTCGACAAGAGCAAGCCCAAGCGGCTCCCGGTGGACAGCGCTGCCCACAGCGTCAGCATTCCCCTTACCGAACTGGGGATTCCCGCCCTGCAATCGCTGCGCCCCTACAAGTGGCAGATGTACGCGGGCTACGCCTACAAGTACCTGCCCGCAGAGGGAAACCGCGTCAGCGCCTACTCGGTGTACGCCTGGCCCAGCAGCACCACCCAGCCCATTCCAGCCACACGTCCCCTGAACCAGAACTTCGACTTCGTCACGGGCCAGAAATAAGCGCCAGGGTGGCCAGCGCCGGGTGAACCAGGGCCGTGCCCACCGCAGGTTCACCGCACCGGAGTTGACCACCAGAACCGCCCTCAGAACAGAGTCAAGGTGCGCCCCGTCTTTCAGCGCATTCCTACTTCCGGCGCTTTCCCGCGCTTCCAAGGAGCATTCATGCACAAACCCTCCCGGCACAACCTCAACTGCACCCTCGGAGTGGTGGCCCTCACCGCCCTCCTGGCTGCCTGCGGACAGCAGACTCCTGGAACCACCTCGGTGGCCACCACGCCCAAGGCCGATCTCAGCGAACACGCCACGGTGGCCCAGAGCGGCAAGCTCAAGTATGTCCAGAACGAGCTGATGGTGGGCTACACCGACGACGCCAGCCTGAGCCGGGCCGCCACCACCCTGAACGCCACCGTGGTGGCGACGATCCCCGAGATCCGGGTGGCCCTGCTGCGCGTCAGCGGCGACAGCCTGAAGGTCAGCTCGCAGGCCTTCCGCCTGCCCGGTCTGCGTTACGCCCAGCCCAACCAGATCGTGACGGGCGAAGCACTGCCTGCCGTCCAGGGCGCAGCCAGCCTGAACGCCCAGGCCGCCTCCAAGGATCAGATCTTCGATGAACTGCCGCAGTACGCCCTGGACCCACGCCACCTGAACGCCAAGGCCGCCTGGGACGCTGGCCTGGACGGGACCGGCGTGGTGGTGGCCGTGCTGGACGATCCCGGCGACGTGTCTCACCCCGATCTGGCCGCCAACTGGGCGGGCAAGGCGTACAATCCCTTCCTGAACAAGGTGTACACGAACGCCGCCGAATGGGTCAAGGACTCCGCCAGCAACTTCGCCTCGCACGGCACCTTCGTGGCGTCCAGCATCGTGGCGGTCAAAGACGGCAAGGGCATCGTGGGCGTCGCGCCAGGGGCCAAGTGGATGCCCGTGGTGATCAACCCAGCGGCCACCACCGAAAACGAGTTCTACTCCTCGTTCTACATCGCGCTTGGGGCCGTGTGGGCCACCAACAACGGCGCGCGGGTGCTGAACAACTCCTGGGGCGGCGGCACCAGCTTCGGAGCGGTCAAGGACGCCTTCGACTATGCCATGAGCAACGGCACGTCCGTGGTGGCCTCGATGGGCAACAGCTACTACGACGAGTTCCAGTACCCCGCCGCCCTGCCCGGCGTGATCGCCTCGGGCGCGCTGGACGGCAGCAACCGCAGGACCACCTTCTCGACCATGGGCCGTCACATCTCGTCCTCGGCCCCCGGGCAGGACACCATGCTGGCCAACCCCACCTGGCTGGGCGGCGGGCACGAACTGATCTCCGGCACCTCGTTCTCCAGCCCGTACACCGCCGGGGTGGCCGCGCTGGTCTACCAGAAATGCCCGGCAGCCACGCCCTTCCAGGTGCGCCGCGTGCTGGAAACCACCGCCAACAACACCATCGGCTCCAACCCCACCGGCTTTGACCGCGACACCGGCTGGGGCGCACTGAACGCCGGAAACATCGCCAAGACCCTGACGTCCTGCGACAAGCTGCCCGCCAAGGGAGCCAACGTCAAGATCAACGTGACCTACGCCGACAGCGGCGGTCAGAAGCCCGGTGTGCTGGGTGACGTGATCCTGCGCGGCAAGGGCATGCGCGCCGGGGCCACCGATGACCCCACTCCGCTGTACCTGTCCACCACCGACGCCCAGGGGAACGCCACCTTCGCCGAGATCGCGCCGGGTGAATACGACCTGTACGTGGCCGGAGCAGACCTGAACATTACCGGCGGCTTGCAAGACGACCGGGGAACCTATGTCGGGAGCCTGACCGCGACCTCCGGCTCCACGCGGGTCAATCCAGATATGAAGGACGTGACCCTGACGGCCGCTTCGCCGAACTTCAATCCGGTGGACCCCTACGAGCCTAACGACTCGCTGGACACCGCCAAGGCCATCGCCTACGGTCAGACCACCCAGACCGCCTATATCTACGGCACGCCCGACGACTTCGACGTCTTCAAGTTCACCGCTGCCGCCGGCGACCAGATCAAGGCCGACGTCCTGGCTGCCGGTCAACTGGGTGGATCGCTCGACTCCTACCTCTTCCTGCTCGGCCCGGACGGCAAGACGCTGGCCGACAACGATGACCGGGGCGACCCCCGGATCGACTCGGACTCCGAGGTGACCTTCACGATCAAGGCGGCAGGCACCTACTATCTGGCCGTGACCAGCTACAACATTGCCACCGCCACGGGCGATGACGGCGGCCCCTTCAACAAGTACCAGTTGAAACTCGCCAAAACCAACTGAGCTTTTCATAAAGCCCCTCTCCTGAAGGCTTCTTCCTTCTGACAGCGCGCCCGAACCCCTGTGTCATTCAGGTTCGGGCGCGTTTGCGTAATTCCGGGCAGGATGATCGGCACCGTGAGCATGCTCCTGGCAGACTTTTCCGTGAGACCCGAATGATGAGAACCTGAGCAGGGGTTGCTCACCTGGAAACCACGCGCTATCTTGCCCCCGTCCTACAAACAGCTTGATCTCGGTTCAAGCCCTCAGACCCAGGAGAAAGCCCCGTGGGGTCCTGCCCGGCTGCCGCCTTAACCTGACGCTTATCAGCCTTTCACCTGACGGACCCCACGCATTGGAGTCCAGCTTCAAGGAGATCACATGAAGAGGACCTCACCCCTCGCACTTCTGGCCCTCACCGGGTTACTGCTCACGGCCTGTGGAGGCTCGGAGACGCCTCAGTCCGGCGACACCACCAAACCCACCGTCACCCTGACGGCGTCTCCCAGCAACGTGCAGCCCGGCGACACCGTGACCCTGACGGCCACCGCAAGCGACAATGTGGGCGTCTTCAAAGTCAGCTTCTACCGGGGCACCACTCTGGTCAATGAGGACACAACGGCCCCCTACACGGTCACCGACACGGTGCCCGGCACGGCCTCCGGCACATTGACCTACCGTGCGGTGGCCAGTGACGCGGCGGGCAACAGCGCAGAAGCCACCGCGACTGTGAAAGTTGATATCGACCCCAATGAACCCAACGACAGCGTGGCGGCGTCCACCCTCCTGAACATCGGCACGCCGATCAGCGGCTTCATCGGCGGCCAGGACCGCGACATGGACTACTTCAAGTTCACGGCCACGGCGGGCGACATGCTCAAGCTGACGGTCAAGAGCACAAGCGTCGACGCCAAGAGTACGCTGGACCCCTACGTGGAAATTCTGCTGGCCGACGGCAAGACGGTGCTGGAAAAGGACGATGACGGGGGCGCAGACCTGGAATCCGAGATCCGTTTCAACGTGCCCACCACAGGCACCTATTACGTGGCCCTGACCAGCTTCGACATCCACGACGATCCCAAGGCCAAGGACGACAAGCCCACCAACACCTATCAGATCGCGCTGACGCGCCGCTGAGTGCCTGCGGATGCCAAGGAGTACCACTGTGAGTAAAGTCAACACGACCAACAGGACCATCAAGACCCTTGCCTTCCTCAGCCTGTCGCTGGTTCTCGGGGCCTGCGGACAGAGCGCCACCACGACGCCCAGCATGGGCAGCGGCCAGCAGGGCATCAAGATGCCGTCCAGCCTGCGGAACACCAGCCAGACTCCAGGAAAATGGTTCGTCGAACTCGCTGGCGACCCGACTGGCCTGACCGCCCAGAGCGTGAGCGGTCAGCAAACTGGCTTCCGGGCGCAGGCCGTGGCACAGGGCATCAAGTACACCGAGGTGCAAAGCTACGACACGCTGTTCAACGGCTTCAGCGTGGAGGCCACCGGGGCGGAGATCAACCGCATTTCCCGCATGCCCGGTGTGATCGGCGTCTATCCGGTTCGCCGTGTCGATGCTCCCCGGACGACGATCAGCCCGAACAGTCTGGCAGCCCCCGAGATGTACTACGCCAAGGGCATGACCGGCGCGGACATCGCACAGAATGAGCTGGGCCTGACCGGCAAGGGTGTCAAGGTCGGCGTGATCGACACCGGGATCGACGTGGATCACCCCGCGTTCAAGGGCCGGATCGTGGCTGGTTACGACTTCGTGGGCGACGACTACGGCAAGGACGGCAAATACGTCCCAGTCCCCGACAACAATCCCGACGACTGTGCGGGCCACGGCACGCATGTGGCCGGGATCGTCGGCGGCAATGTCGCCTCCAACGGCTTCAAGGGCGTGGCTCCCGAAGTCAGCTTTGGTGCATACCGCGTCTTCGGCTGCGAGGGCAGTTCCTATGACGACGTGATCCTGGAGGCCATGGAGCGTTCCGTCAAGGACGGCATGCAGGTCGTGAACATGAGCCTGGGTTCGGCTTTCGACGACTGGGCCGAGACGCCCCTGGCCAAGGCGGGCAACCGCATGATCAAGAAGGGTGTCATTCTGGTCGCTTCTGCCGGGAACAGCGGCGGGGACGGCCAGTACAGCATGGGCGGCCCCACCATGGGCGACAGCGTGATCTCGGTGGCCTCGGTGGATAATGTCAAGGTCGACCTGGCCGCCTTCACCCTCTCGGATGGCAGCAAGATCGGTTATTACCCTGCCACAGGCGCGCCCGCGCCGAAGAAAGGCACGACGCTGCCCATCACCAAGGGGCCAAAGGGCAGCCCTACCGTTGCCAACGACGGCTGCGATCCCTATGCGGCCAACAGCCTGACCGGCAAGGCCGTGCTGATCCGCCGGGGAACTTGCAGCTTTTACATCAAGGCCACCAACGCCCAGAAGGCCGGAGCCAGCGCCATGGTCCTGTACAACAACGCCGCCGGGTACATCAGTCCCACGGTTGAGGGCGACCCGCCCATCACCATCCCAGTGGTCTCCGTCAGCGATGTCGATGGGGCCAAGATCGATGGATTGATCGCTGGAGGGGTCAGCATGACGTTCGACGGTGGCCAATTGACCATCGCCAACCCCACGGCCAACGCCAGCAGCAGCTTCAGCTCCTACGGGATGTCTGCCGAGCTGGAACTCAAGCCTGATATCGGCGCGCCCGGTGGGAACATCTACAGCACCTACCCCCTGAATGCGGGCGATGGCAGCGGATACGCGGTTCTCAGCGGCACAAGCATGGCGTCGCCGCACGTTGCTGGCGCGGTGGCCCTGATTCTCCAGGCTTACCCCAAGACCCAGCCCAAGGATATGCGCGGCCTGCTGATGAACACGGCCTCGCTGCGCTGGTACCTGAACAACGGCACACTTCTGACTGGTCTGCCTGACTACGTGCAGCGTCAGGGTGCGGGCATGGTGAACATCGTTGGCGCATACAGCAACACGGTCAGCGCCACCCCCAGCAAGCTCAGCCTGGGCGAGAGTGCCGCCTTCGCCACACGCAACAAGGTGATCGTGCTGAAGAACACCGGCGCGCGCCGCGAGGTCTACACCGCTTTCAACTATCCGGCCCTGACCGTGGCAGGAACCACCCTGGCCCCCACACCCAATCAGAGTTACGCCACCATGACCATCAATGGCAAGAACGCGGACGCCGATGCTGGCGTGGAAGTTGTTGTCCCGCCCTTCAGCGAGGTCGAACTGAACGTGGTGGTCAGCCCGCCTGCCGCTGCGCCCGACAAGGCCCAGTACGGCGGCTACGTCAATCTGGTCAGCACCACCAGCCCGAGTCTGGTTGTTCCCTACGCTGGCTTCAAGGGCGATTACCAGAGCTTGCAGTCACTGGGCGATCTGATCATCGGCGGCACGAAATACAATGCGCCCCTGCTGGCCGACGACGGTGACGACGCCCTTTACCCTGAAGGTGCCGCCACCACCACGATGCCGGACTACACCTTCAAGCCGGTAGAAGTGACCTACAGTGACGGCACCAAGGACACGGTCATGGACGCCCCCTATCTGGCTGCCAACTTCGCACACCAGGTCCGCACCCTGACCTTCGATCTACTCGATGGGAACGGCGCGGTCGTCGATACCCTCGCGAAGGAAGAGTATCTGGCCCGCAACTGCACCAACGATCTCTCCAAGCAAAGCGACTCCTGTGACGCCCTGAGCCTCTTCAAATGGGACGGCAAGCTCACAGGCGGCAAGGACGCTCCGGCTGGCGTCTACAGCCTGCGCCTGAGCGCACTCAAGCCCCTGGGAGACCCGAGCAATCCCGCCCACACCGAGGTCTACACCAGCCAGAAATTCAAGGTCCTACGCTGAACCTGAGTTGACACGTCGGAGAGAAGAGGGGGGAGGCCGGGTGGCTTCCCCCTTTCGTTTGCCTACCGGCAGAGGCGTGCCGTGCGCTTCCGGTGTTCGCTCACCCCGGCGGTTCACGCCGCGCCTCTACAATCAGCGCCATGTCCCTCAAGACCACCCCTCCCCTGCTGCTGGCCCTGAGCGCCGTGCTGGCGGCCTGCGGCCCAGGTCAGGGCACGCCGCCGGGTCCGGCCACCGGGCCAGGTTTCAAACTCTCCTCCACGGCAGCCAGCGCCAGAACAGGATGGTTTATAGAACTCGCTGGCGACCCGACTGGCCTTACCGCGCAGAACCTCGGCGCGCAGCAGACCAGCTTCCGGGCGCAGGCCAGCGCCAGCGGGGTCCAGTACCGGGAAACTGCCAGCTACCGCACGCTGTTCAACGGTTTTGCGGTGCAGGCCAGCCCGGCGGAACTGGGCCGTCTGTCACGCCTGCCAGGGGTGATCGGCGTGTATCCGGTGCAGCAGATCAGCCCGCCCAGGACCTCCAAAGCGGGGTTGAATGCCCAGGCCCTCAGTCCCGATGTGCAGAGCGCTCTGGCGATGACGGGCGCGGACCTCGCCCAGTCGCAACTGGGGCTGAGTGGCAAGGGCGTGCGGGTGGGCATCATCGACACCGGGCTGGACCTGGGCCATCCAGCCTTTCAGGGGCGCGTCGTTGCCGGGTATGACTTCGTGGGCGACGATTACGACGCCTCGCAACCCGGCTCGAAGCCTGTTCCAGACGCCAGCCCCGACGACTGCCAGGGCAATGGCACCAACGTGGCGGGCATTCTGGGCGGCAACGATCCGGCGGGCGGTTTCGTGGGCGTGGCCCCCGGCGTCAGTCTGGGCATCTACAAGGTCTTCGGCTGCCAGGGCACCACCGACAGCGCCACCCTGCTGACAGCGATGGAACGCGCCAAGGCCGACGGGATGGGGATGCTGAACATCAGTCTGGGCGTGCCATTCCAGTGGCCGCAGTATCCCACCGCGCGGGCCGCCAGCAGACTGGTCAAGCGCGGCGTGGTGGTCAGCGCCGCCGCCGGGGACAGCGGCAAAGGCGGTCCTTACAGCGTCGGCGCACCCGCACTGGGCGAGAACGTGCTGGCAGTGGCATCGGTGGAGAACACGCGCGTGCAACTGGGCAATTTCACGCTGACTACAGGTGGTGCTGTCATCGGCTACCGTCCTGTCAGCGGCTCGCCCACCGCGCCCGTGGGGCTGAATCTGCCCGTGGGCAAACTGCCGTCCAGCACGCCCATCACTGACAACGACGGCTGCTCCATCGACGGCCTGAATCCGTACAAGGCAGGCAGTCTGAACGGGCAGGCCGCGCTGGTCCGCCTGGGCAACTGCGCGGCCCGCGAGAAGATCATCAACGCCCAGAACGCCGGGGCGCAGGCCATCGTGTTTTACAACAACCAGCCCGGCTTTGCCTCCATGACTGCTGCCCCGGCCACTCCCGATGACAGCAGATCCATCGACATCCCCGTCGTCTCGGTGCTGGCTGCCGATGGCACGCGGATCGACGCCGCAATCGCGGGTGGGGCGCGGCTGACCTTCAATGCAGACCCACAGACCTTCGACAATCCCAGCGGCAATACCCTCAGCGCATTCTCGGCTTTTGGCGTTTCGCCGGATCTGGAGCTGAAACCCGATCTGGCCGCGCCGGGGGGCTGGGTCCGCACCACCACACCCCTGAAGTCGGGTTCCGGTGGATACGCGGTTCTCAGCGGCACAGGACTGGCTGCGCCGCAGGTGTCGGGCATTGCCGCGCTGCTGCTTCAGGGGCGGCCCGGCATCCAATCGAAGGACATGGCGGCGCTGCTGATGAACAACTCGGCCCTCCTAACCACCCTGGACGGTCCCCCGGCCCCCGTGCAGCAGCAGGGCGCGGGGCTGGTCAACGTGCTGGCAGCCTCCAGCAATCCGGTCACGGCCACCCCCGCCAAATTGAGCCTGGGGGCCAGCCAGACCTTCGGCCCCCGCAGCAAGGTAATCGTGCTGCGGAACAGTGGCACACAGACGGAAACGTTCACGGCAACGAATGTTGCGGCGCAGAGCCTGGACCGTCTGGGCAACGTCATGCCCCCTCAGCCCACCGGCATGACCATCAACGGCCAGACCGTGGACGGCGGCGGCGTCCGCATCACTGTCCCGGCAGGCGGAGAAACAGAATTGAATGTGCTGATCACGCCTCCGTCCCGTCCCGTGCTGGGGCAATACGGCGGTGCCATCGCCCTGAGCAGCGCCAGCGGACGCCGCATGGTCATTCCCTACAGCGGGTTTGTGGGCAATTATCAGGCCCTGACGGTGCTGGGCGACGTGAGTTTCGACGGGGGCCGGACCTTCAAAAACTTTCCGGCGCTGTACGATCCCAGGACCTTCGAGTTCTACCCGGAAGGGCTGAACCTCGCCGATCCGCCCGCCTACACCCTGAAAGACGTGCAGGTCTTCGACGACAACGGCCAGAAAATTACGGTGCTGGACGCCCCACAAGTGCTGGTTCACTTCGGTCATCAGGCCCGCCGCCTGACGCTGGAGGTGCTGGACGGGGGCGGCGCGAGCCTGGGCAGCGTGTTCACTCAGGAATACATCGGGCGCAGCGCCACCAACATTTACACGGACCCGAACAGCGACGCCTTCAGTTTCGTGGGCTGGGACGGCACACTGGCGGGCGGGCAAATGGCCCCCGCCGGAACGTACCAACTGCGACTAAGGGTGCTGAAGGCGCTGGGAAATCCCGCCGCTCCCACCGACACCGAAACTTACCTGAGTCAGAAATTCACGGTGGTGCGGGAGTAGGCAGAGGCCACTTCTGGCCCCGTTCTACAGCACGCTGACTGCATTTTCCCAGCGCAGGGTCAGGCCGCGCAGGCTTTCGTCCTGGGGATACAGCGGCGGCCCAAAGCGCACGTACCAGCGCCCGCCGGGCAGGCCGCGCGGCAGCCACGCCGGGCGCTCGTGCCACACGCGCACGGGGACGATGGGCACCTTCGCCTTGAGGGCCAGCAGCGCCGCGCCGCCGTGCAGGCCCTGGCCGTTGCGGGTGCCCTGCGGAAAGATGCCCACCATACCGCCGCGCCCCAGCACCCGCAGCGACTGCCGCAGCGCGCGGGTGTCTCGCCCGCTACGGTCTACCGGAAAGGCCCCGGTGGCGCGCAATATCGGCCCGATGGCGTGGGGGCCGATGACCTTCCACTCGAAGGCATCCCGCTTGGTCATGAATTGCAGGCGGTGCAGTTTTGGCGGAATGGCGTAACCGATGGTGAAGGGGTCCAGCGCCATCGCGTGCGTTCCGGCCACAATGACCCCGCCCTCTGGCCCGCCGCGCGGCAGATGTTCCAGCCCGCTGACATGCACGCCGCCGCCGTAAGCCACGACACGCCCCACGCACCAGTGGATGATTGGATAGAGCCGGGGATGCGGCGTGGGGATGGGTTCGGGCTGTGTAGGTACGGGCATGGATTATGCGGAAGTCACTTGCTCGGGCAACTGCGCCAGAATGGTCTGGATTACGCCGTCCAGGGTCAGCGGGCCGGTGTCGATGACCACCGCGTCGAGGGCAGGCGCGCTCTGCACGCGGTCCAGCTCGTCACGGCGGATCAGGGCGGCCTCAATGGCAGGGACATCCTCCGGGCGCTCCTGGGCGCGGCGCTGGGCACGGATGTGGGGGCTGGCGGTCAGGTAGAACTTGGCCCCGGCACGGGGAAACACGTTCGTTCCCATATCCCGGCCCTCGGCCACGAAGGGGGACGGCAGGGCGCGGAGCTGGGCGTCCACCCACGCCCGCACCTCGGGCAGCACGGCCACCACGCTGACGCCCCGGTCCACGCGGGTGGAGTGCAGTTCGTCCGTCAACTCGCGCCCGTCCTGCCACACGCGGTTGCCCTCTGCCAGCGGTTCCAGACGCAACGGATGGGTTTGCAAATGGGCCAGCAGCGCGGGAGCGTCGTGCAGGTCCAGCCCGGCCTCTAAGCCCAGCAATGTCGCGGCGCGGTACAGCAGGCCGCTGCTGACATACGGCACGCCCAGCGCCCGCGCCACGCCCCCCGACACGCTGGATTTGCCGCTGGCCGCCACGCCGTCAATGGTCACGATCATCAACTGGGCAGTGTACAGGGTGCGGACTGATGCCGGGGGCAGGACTTCAGGACAACTGGCCGCAAAAAGGTCTTTCAGAGCGGGACAGCGGCACCTCACACGGCACACTCCACGCGTCCACCACACCGCCGCCCACCAGCCAATGCCCTAGAATCAAAACAAACGCCCGTTAGGAGGCCCGTATGGACCACAACAAGAGTGAAATGTCAGACCGCCGGATACGGGTGCTGATCGCCAAGCCGGGCATGGATGGCCATGACCGGGGCGCGAAAGTGGTGGCCCGCGCCCTGCGCGACGCCGGGATGGAAGTGATTTACACGGGGCTGCGCCAGACCGCCGAGATGATTGTCAACGCCGCCGTGCAGGAGGATGTGGATGCGATTGGCCTCAGCGTGCTTTCGGGGGCGCACATGCACTACTTCCGCGACGTGATGGCGCTGCTGAAGGAAAAAGATGCCACCGACATCATCGTGTTCGGCGGCGGCATCATCCCTGATCAGGACCTGCCCAAGCTGAAGGAACTGGGCGTGGGTCAGGTCTTTACACCGGGGGCGAATACCGGGGACGCCGCCACCTACCTTCAGGAAGCAGTCACCGAGCGCTGGCGGGCGCAAGGGGAGGGATGAGCATCTTCCCTTCGTCTCTGTGTAGCCCTCGCCATGAGTAAAGCTGCCCCCGCACCCCAGCAAATATCCCGCATTGAACTGGGCCGTCTGGTGCCGCTGTACGCCGCGCAGGCGCTGGCCACCGGGGCCACCACCGTCAGCACCATCCTGGCAAGCATCATCATGGGGACGCTGGGCTTCGGCAGTCTGTCGGGTCTGCCCAGCACGCTGATCAGCGTGTCGGCGGCGCTGTCGGCGGGGTTCTTCGGGGCGCTGATGCTGCGTTCGGGGCGCAGGCTGGGGCTGGGGCTGGCCTTCGCGCTGGGCACGCTGGGCGCGGTGCTGGGCTTTTTTGGGGGCAAACTGGGCCTCACGCCTCTGTTTCTGGTGGGCGCGTCCATGATGGGCGCGGCGCAGGGCGGCTACCAGCAGGCCCGCTACGCCGCCGCCGAGAGCGTGCCGGACAACCGGCGCGGCACGGCCCTGGGCGCGTTGATGCTGATGAGCGTGCTGGGATCGTTCCTGATGACCGGCTTCTCTCACCCCATCGAGCGGCTGGCCGTTACCTTTGGAACCACCCCGGAGATCGTCGGCTGGCTGGTGGGCGGCAGTCTGCTGGGCGTGGCCGCGCTGCTGATGCTGTTCTGGACACCAGTGCGCGAGCCAGTCGCGGCAACAGTCGCCGGGGCCACCCGCAAGACCCCCTCCTTTTCGGAGGCGTTCCGCGTTCCCGGCGTTCGCAGCACCGCGCTGGCGCTGGCCACCGCACAGGGCCTGATGGTCACGCTGATGAGTCTCACGCCGCTGCGGGCGCACAACATGGGCATGGACCACACCAGTATTGCCGCGCTGATCAGCGGACACATTCTGGGCATGTTCGGCTTCGGCTGGCTGACTGGGCCACTGATTGACCGCCTGGGCGTGCGCGTGGGCTACGTGGGCGGCGCGGTGCTGCTGTGTGCGGCGGCCCTGACCGCAGCGCAGCCGGGGACCGGGGCGCTGGGCCTGAGCATGTTCCTGCTGGGGCTGGGCTGGAACCTGGCCTTCGTGTCGGGCAGCAAGGCACTGACCCACTTTCCCGCCGTGCAGGGCGTCACCGATGGCCTGGGGTACATCACGGCAGGGGCGGGGACACTGCTGGGCGGTTTCCTGATCGCCCGCTCAGGCTTCCCGACGCTGGCCTACACCTGCGCCGTGCTGGCCCTGCTGCCGCTGTTCAGCGCGTGGCGGGCCGGAAAATCGGCTGCGCCTTCTGGTAAACCTGCATGAACGCCGCCGAAACCCGCGCCCTGCTGGACGCCCTGAACGCTGCTACCGCCAGAGGCCAACGCGCCGCCCTCGCCACCGTCGTGGGAGTGCAGGGCAGCGCCTACCGCCGCGAGGGAACACGGATGCTGGTGCTGGACGACGGCGCACAGATCTGCATGCTCTCCGGTGGCTGCCTGGAGGCGGAAGTGGTGGAGGTGGCGCTGGAAGTGATCCGCAGCGGTACGCCTGCCATCACCCATTACGATCTGTCCGAGGACGCCACCTGGGGCCTGGGCATCGGCTGCGGCGGCAGCGTGGACGTGCGCGTGGAGCGGGTGGATGGGGATGACCCCGTGATGGGCGCGTGGCTTGCGGCGCTGGAAAAGGGGGAACTGGCGGCGCTGGCCGTGCCGCTCAGGGGCGAGGGCCGCCTGCTGATCACGGCGGACG
The DNA here is from genome assembly GCF_001949125.1 of Deinococcus marmoris. Taxonomy (GTDB): domain Bacteria; phylum Deinococcota; class Deinococci; order Deinococcales; family Deinococcaceae; genus Deinococcus; species Deinococcus marmoris_A. Next base: position 6,234 of record NZ_MSTI01000005.1, on the reverse strand, counting down.
GGGAAACCCAGGGCCACCTCTCCCCCGCCCAGCTACGGGATTTTGCCGTTCAGGCCGCGCAGGAACGCCTGAGCCAGTTAGAACCTCGCGCCGTCACGCTGGCCGCGCCAGACGGTACACCTCTCTTCATTGACATCAGCACGCCACCGCCGGTGCTGGTGCTGTACGGCGCGGGCCATGATGCCATGCCGCTGGCGCGTGGGGCGCACGGTCTGGGCTACGAAGTGCATGTCATTGACCCACGCGGCGCTTACCTGACGCCAGGGCGATTTCCGGGAGCGATCCTGCATGACCTCGCACCGGAGGAATTGGAGCAGTTCACGCCGCCCGCTCGCGCCAGCCTGCTGATCATGAACCACCATCTGGACCGGGACCGCATCTGCTTTCAGCACGCACTGAACTCTGGCGCACCTTACGTGGGTGTCCTGGGACCGCTGAGCCGCGCCCAGGGTCTGCTGGATGAGTTGGAGGCCGAAGGCGTGACGTTCGGCGACACTCAGCTCTCCCGCCTGCGTGCGCCCGTGGGTCTGCGCCTGGGTGCAGAAGCCCCGGAGGAAGTGGCCCTGAGCATCCTGGCCGAACTGATGGCGTGGCGGCGCGGCTATGACGGCGGCTTCCTGAGCGGCCACGACGGGCGCATTCACTACGCCCACACGCACGCGGCGAGTCCGGCGCTGGGGGCGTCCCCGGAGCAGTAACCGCCTTCCGGCCCTCTCAACGGGTTCAATACAGCATGACCCCCTTGACCCCCACCTCTGACCTGTGCGACGCCCACCCGGAAGCACAGGTCTTTGCACCTCTATTCCAGAACTTTGGAGGGCAGGCGCAGTTCAGCGGTCCCGCCTTCACCCTACGTGTCTACGAGAACAACACGCCCGTGCGCGCCACGCTGGAAACGCCGGGCGAGGGCCGCGTGCTGGTGGTGGACGGCGGCGGCAGTCTGAACTGCGCGCTGGTGGGCGATCAACTGGCCGGGCTGGGCGTGGAAAACGGCTGGGCAGGCATCATCGTCCACGGCTGTGTGCGCGACACGGCGCAGCTCTGCACCATGCCCATCGGCATCCGGGCGCTGGCCGCCCATCCCCGCCGCAGCGGCAAGGCAGACGTGGGCGAGCGGGATGTAGTGCTGAACTTCGCGGGCGTAACGGTGCGGCCCGGCGACATGATTCATGCCGACGAGGACGGGATTTGCGTGCTGGCCCCAGCAGCGGACAGGTAAAACAGCAGATTCCACCCGTCGCTCGCAAGATGGGTGGAATCTGCTGGTGGCTCAGGTCAGTTCGGCCTGAACCAGTGGTTTATGTCTGGGCCAGACCCCGCAAAGCCTCCCGCATAATTTCCAGTCCGGTCTCCGCGTCCTCACGGGTCAGGATCAGGGGCGGGCTGACGCGGATCACGGCCTCGCCACAGTCCAGATTCAGCAAGCCGCGCTCAAAAATGGCAGTGCTGGCGCGGTCCCGCAGCTTTCCGTCCGGGCTGCCATCGGGCTTAACAAACTCTATTCCGATGAACAAACCCTCGCCGCGCACATCGCCCATGAAGGGAAATTCGGCTTGCATGGCCTTCAATTCGGACAGCAGGTAAGCGCCCACGTCGGCGGCGTTCTTCATCAGGCTCTCGCCGCAGCCGGGGTGCTTGACCACACCTTCAATCAGGTCCAGGGTGGCGTGGGCCGCCGCCGCTGCCACCGGGTTGCCGCCGTAGGTGCTGCCATGAGAGCCGATGGGCCAGGTCATGACCGACTCCTTCGCCAGCAGCGCGGAAATGGGCATGCCCGAAGCAATCCCCTTCGCCACCGTGATCATGTCGGGCTGAACCTCGCCGTAAATGCCAAAGTGCTGGTACGAGAACATCTTCCCGGTGCGGCCCATTCCGGCCTGAACCTCATCGTAAATGAGCATGATGCCGTGTTCGTCGCACAGCGCCCGTAAGCCGGGCAGGAAATCGGCGGGCGGCACGATGTAGCCGCCCTCGCCCTGCATGGGTTCCACGATGATCGCGGCCACTTCATCGGCGGGAATGACGCCCACGAACAGCTCGCGGATGTGGTTCAGCACGGCCTGACCGCAGGCTTCGGGGGTGGACCCCAGCGGCGGGCGGAAGGGGTTGGGATACGGCACATGTGACACGCCGGGCAGCAGCGGGCCAAAGCCGCGCTTGTACTTGGTCTTGCTGCCAGTCAGCGTGATCGCGCCGTAGGTGCGCCCGTGAAAGCTACCCATCGTGGAGATGATGTGCGCCCGTCCGGTGTGGTTGCGCGCCAGCTTGACGGCAGCCTCCACGGCCTCCGCACCGGAGTTGCCGAAGAAGACGCGCCACTTCTCTGTACTTCCATCGGGCAGGGGCCGCTCCACATGCTTGACCAGCCGCTCGGCCAGACTGGTGGTAATTTCCTGCGGGTAGTCGCTCAGGCAGACATGCGTGAATTTGGTGACCTGCTCCTGCACGGCCTTGACCACATGCGGGTGGGCGTGGCCGGTGGTGGACACGGCGATGCCCGCGAAGAAATCAAGCATGGTGTTGCCGTCCGGGTCACTGAGCCACACGCCCTCGCCGTGATCCGGCACGAAGGGGTACGGGCGCACGTAGGACGTGGAGAGGTGGTGGGCGTCGCGCTCCATGATGGCCTTGGTCTTGGGGCCAGGGAGGGAGGTTTTAAGGATGGGTTGGCGGGCTTTGGTGGCAGTGGTCATGGTGGCTCCTTTGGACATCTAAGGGTCTAAGAGTCTGAGGTTCTAAGGGAAAGACTGGGGGCTTGCCAGAAGGGTAAGGTTCGGAGATGGACGAGACATATTTTCCGTTTGAGGGGCTGGGGGTGTATTCGCTAGCGCTTGATTTTGCTGCCGAGGTTTATCGCCTGTCCGAGAGGTTTCCAGATCATGAGCGCTTCGGCCTGACCAACCAGATGCGGCGTGCGGCTGTATCGGTTTCGCTGAATATCGCTGAGGGAAGAGGGCGAGGCACAGACCGCGAATTCATCCGATTTCTGATGATCTCGCGCGGCTCCCTGTTTGAAGTCGTCAGCGCCTCTCAGATCGCCCATCGCCTCAACTACCTTGACGCTGAAAGTCTCAACATTCTGCGCCAGCAAGCCAGAACCCTCTCCGCCAAACTTATGACCCTGATCAAACGCCTCGGCCCAGTCCCCAGCTCCTAATCTCTGGCCTCTAGCCCTTAGACCCTTGACCCTTAGACAGCGGCAAAGCCGCCCTAATCCCCGCTATGCACCGGAATCGGCACATTCACTTTGCCGTCTGGCGAGGTGTCGCTGACGCTGGCGGGGTTCGGTGCGCCCACGCCATACGCTGTCCACTTGTCCTCGCGGCTGTTCAGGCGGTGGCTGACCCCGCCGGGGCGGTGGTGCGTGTCGCTGAATCCGGCAGGCTCAATGGAGATGCGCTCTCCCTGCATCAACCCGTAGATGCCGCTCTGACCGGGTTCCTTGCGCTCCCAGTCATCAGGAACCATCATGTCCGGCCCCACATAATCGGTAGGTTCGGTGTACGCGGCGATATAGCCCTCGAAGTTCCGCAGAATCAGCTTATCGGGGCTGTGGCTCAGCACGTAATTGGGCGCAACTGGAATCTTGCCGCCGCCGCCAGGCGCGTCCACCACATAGGTAGGAATGCTGTAGCCGGAGGTATGCCCGCGCAGGCTTTCCATGATCTCCAGCCCCTTGCTGACGGTGGTCCGCAGATGGCCCGCGCCGTGAACGAGATCGCACTGGTAGATGTAGTACGGGCGCACGCGAATCTTGACCAGCTCGCGCAGCAGCTTCTGCATGATGACCGGATGGTCATTGATGCCGCGCAGCAGCACGCTCTGGTTGCCCAGCGGGATGCCCGCACGAGTCAGGCGATCACAGGCGTCGGCCACCTCGGGGGTGATTTCCTTGGGGTGGTTGACATGAATGTTCATCCACAGCGGGTGATTCTCGGCCAGCACGTCGCACAGTTCCTCGGTCACGCGCATGGGCATGAACACCGGAACGCGCGTGCCGATGCGGATGATCTCGATATGCTCGATCTTGCGGAGTTCGGCCAGCAGGCGGCCCAGCACCTTGGGCGCGAGGGTCAGCGGATCGCCGCCCGACAGCAATACGTCGCGTACCTGGGGCGTGTTCCGCAGGTAGTTCAGTTGCGCCTCGTACTCGGCGGGATTGAACGTTTCGGTGGGATCGCCCACGATGCGGCTGCGGGTGCAGTAGCGGCAATAGCTGGCGCACTGCGTCGTCACCAGCATCAGCACGCGGTCCGGGTAGCGGTGGACCAGACCAGGGACGGGGCTGTGCTTGTCCTCGGCCAGCGAGTCTTCCATCATGGACATGAACGGCTCTAACTCGTGGTGCGTGGGAATCACCTGACGGCGCACCGGGCAGGTGGGATCGTCGGCGTCCATGAGGGAGGCGAAATACGGCGTGATGTCCAGCCGGAAGATGCCCTCAGCACTGGCCCCGGCGTGTTCGCTCTCGGTCAGGCGGATGACCTCTTCCAGTTCGGAAACGGAGTTGATGCGGTTCTTGAGCTGCCATTTCCAGTCAAACCACTTTTCGTCGGGAACATCGGCCCATTTGGGGGCACGGTGACCACGGGGCAGCATCTGCTGGCTGCGGACCGTGGCCTGCGGGTGTAGGGGGGCGTGGGACATTGAAGCCTCCTGGGAGAGAGAAACGTGAATTGCTTGACCTTTATTCTTCACGTTTTGCCCCCACCATTGGAAGGCGCGCAGGCCAGCAGATTGGTGGGGTCAGGTGGCCGTTTCTCTGGCAAATGCCACGCCTGACCTTGCATATGCCAACTGCGGTGCTAAACTCTGGTTATGCGACAGATGGGCGGCTCTCTCGATTCGCTGGATCACCGGATCTTGCAAGAACTCCAGACCGATTCGCGGCTCTCGATGCGCGAACTGGGCCGCCGGGTGGGACTCTCGGCCCCCGCCGTGACCGAGCGCGTTCGGCGGCTGGAGGACGCGGGCGTGATCCTGGGCTACGGCGTGCGCGTTGCCAGCAAACCGCTGGGGCGCACCATCACCGCGTTTATCGGCGTGCAGGACAGTGGGCGCAACGATCCCACCCTGGTGCGCTGGGCCACCGCCCACGACGGTGTGCTGGAATGCCACAGCGTCACCGGCGACAACTCCTGCATCCTGAAGGTGGCCGTGCCGGACGTGGGGGCGCTGGAAACCATGCTGGGCGACCTGATCGGCATGGGCTTTACCTGCGACACCAGCATCGTGCTGAGTACGCCGCTGGAAGGAAAATTGCTGCTGCCACCGAAGGAACGGGCAATGGGCCGAGCGGAGCCGTGACCGCTCGCCCCGCTTATCTTGTGGTTCACAAGCTGGCCCAGTTCACAGACGAGTGGTATCAGGATTACACCACCGATCTGGAGGGCGTCAATCCCGCTGGCCTGTATGAGACGCAGGAACAGGCAGAGGCGGCCATCCTGACCCTGACGCGGCGGGCCATGCGTGGAGCGACGTTTGATGATTTGCAACTGGATGAGGAAACCGACTACAGGCTGGCCGAGTTGCTAAAACAGCCTGACAAACTAAGTCCCATACTGCGGTCCAGTCTGCCCGGATTCGTGAGCCGCATGAAACCGCTGCTCGCCAATCTGAGCGACGTGCAACTGGACCGGCTGATCGAGCAGGCCGGAATCTGCCTGTACCACATTCTGGAAACAGAGCTGGACGAAGGGACGCGGCAGGTGGCCCACGCCGCGCTGATTCTGACCCCGCAACGGCCCTTTATTGGCCTGGAATTGTGTTACGAAGAGGAGGATGAGGACGGCGAGCATCCCCAGCAGACCATTCAGAAAGTGACGATCCGGTGGTGGCGCGGCTCAACCGGGTGACGCAATTGTTCGGGCGGCGCTACGCCAATGGCCTGCCCATCTAGGCGCTCGGTTTTTAGGATTAGGGCTTACGCGAAACTTACAAATGGGTTAGCAAGTTGCTGACGCATGTACTCGTCGAGGAGGCCAAATTTCAGTGCGTATATCGTCTTCTTTGCCTCTCGCGCAGCTTGGGCCAATCGAATCCAGACCAGCATCGCTATGCCAACATGATTGCGCTGAGATCGTCCTAGACGGCACTGACAGCCTTCAATCCCTGTGATCTGCTTCAGTTCGCGGTGAAAGACCAGGGCAGCCCAGCGGACGACGAGCGTCTGGCGCACGTCGTCCGCAGTCTGTAAAGCTGGGTCGTTGGTCACGACCCATTCCGTGCGCTCGG
>NZ_MSTI01000160.1 GCF_001949125.1 Deinococcus marmoris | reverse complement strand
CCCCGCTGCTGGGCCGCCGCCACGAGCTGGAGCGTCTGCGCGGGCTGGCTGCCGGGGAGGTGCTGTGGCTGCGTGCCCTGCGCGGGCTGGGCAAGTCGGCCCTGCTGCGGGCGGCAGCCCTGGGCGGCGGCACGCTGCTGGTGGGCCAGTCGGGGCAGCCGTACCAGACGCTGTTGCCGCTGGCCCCAGATTCAGCCCCCACCACCGACGAGGGCTGGCTCAGGTTCCTGATCGCCTCGAAAGACGCGCTGCTGCTGGACGACTGGGAGGCCGCCGATCCCGAATCGCGGCGGGTGCTGCTGCGTCTGGCCCAGTCGCGCGCGGGCGGGCCACTGGTCTTCAGCAGCCGGGAGCGTTCGCCGCTGGGCAGTGGCAGCGGCCTGAGCGAGCTGCCGCTGCGGCCTCTGCCCCCGGAGGCCCTGAGCGCCGGGGAGTACGCCCAGACCGGCGGCCTTCCGGCCCTGGTTGCTGCCCTGCACGCGCAGGAATCGCTGAGCGACACGCTTGCCACGCTGCTGTCTCCGCTGAGTCCGCAGGTGCGGCAGGTGCTGGCCTGTCTGGCGCTTCAGGATCAGCCCGCGCCGCAGGTCACCCGCCGCGCCCTGGAGCTTGACCCCGAAGCACTGGCCGGGGCACAGGAAACCCTGGGGCTGGCCGGACTGTGGCAGAGCGGCACAGGTCAGGGAAACATAGTTCAGGGCGGCGCGGGTCAAGCTGGCATTGTCGCCGCCCGCTCCACCGTGCTGGTGTGGCTGGCCGCCCAGCCCAGCCTGGAAGCCGAGGTGCTGATCCTGCTCGCGCCGCAGGTGCCGCCCGCCCAGGCCCTGCCGCTGTATCTGCGGGCGCAGGCGCTGACCGGCTCCAGCACATTGCCAGGCTTTCAGCCCGCGTTGGCGGTGAGCGCCCTGGCCCTGCTGGACGCCGAACAGGAAAGCGAGGCTGAGACGCTGCTGGCTGCGCACGCCCGCACGCCCGAAACCTGGCTGCTGCACGCCCGCGCCCTGGACACGCTGGGGCGCGGCCCCGAAGCCCTGAAACGGCTGGAGGGTTTGCCGCTGACGCCGGACGTTCAGGCGGTGCGGGGCCTGATTTTGTGGAGTATTGGGCGGATGGAAGAAGCCCGTCAGGCCGCAGAGGCCGCGCTGACTGGCGATTTGCCCACCCGCGCACGGGGGCATATGGTGCTGGGCAATTTGGCGCTGTCAGCTCAGGACTTTAAGCTAGCCAAAGCGTCGTTTTTGCGCGCCTGTGGGCTGTTCCGGCTGCTGGGCGATAACTTGGGCTACCTCAGAGCGCTCTGTCAGCAGGCCGTCGCCATGACTGAACTTGGCGATGATCTTACCGATACAATGCAGGAAATTAGACCGCTCTCAGCGCAGAATCCGCAGGCCCAGACGTTGAGCAATATTGGATGGCTTCTGGAGCGGCAAAATGAACCGCAACAGGCGCTGGATTTCTACAGGCAGGCGGCACAATTGGCACAAACTAGGCAGCAGGCTACATCGGCAGCGCTGGCCTGGAACAACGTGGGAACAGTCGAGCAGCAATTGGGCAGACTAGATGCTGCCGAACAGGCTTACCAGACCGCCATAACCTATGCACGGCACACCGGAGAAACCCACACTCTGGCGATGGTTCTGGGCAATCTGGGCGAATTGAAGGAAAATCTGCCCCTGATTGAGGAAGCCCTTGAGCTGCTTCGTGGTACCGGACAGGAACATTTGATTGCCTATTTTGAAGAGCAGCGCCTGGCGTTCATGGCTCGTTCAGGGGGGAACTGACAAGCTCATCCACAGGAGGAACACCATGAACAAAATAAAACAGGTGCTGGGGCGAATGACTATAGGTTTGCTGTGCGGAGGCTTGTTGTGCGGTACAGCATTTGGCGCAGGGATAGCCCCGGTTCCGGGTAGCGCTTTACCTGACGCCTGGGGTAGAGCAGGCAGTAAGGTCACCCTCAGCGTGCAAGAAGTTGAGGGCAGACCAGTGACGATCTCCGGGGCCATCGCCCCTAGCGCGGGCAAGCTGGTCACCGTGACCATTCCGATTCGCACCCCGCCGGGGCGTTTGCGGGTGCAATTTGTCAACGACGGCACCGACAAGACCATCACCACCCGCGATATCGAAGTGCTGGCCCCCGAATTACCGGGCGATCCACAGGCGCGGCGCGTGCAACTGCTGATCAATCCCAGACTCACGCCGCCGCAGGTAGACGCCCTGCTGGCCCGCCTGCTGCCTGGCGTCGGCACGCTCAACTCGCGCGAAACGCTGCCCGCTCCGGCGGCTCCCCGTCCCAACACCAGAGCGGCAGGAACCTCGCCTTGCGGTGGCACTCTGGCCGAGATTCAACTGGGTGCGGGCATCACGCTGGAAGCGGCCCTCAATCTGCTTGCTCAGGAGGGCGGCGAGGATGTGTGGTATCCCGATCCGATCTCTAACTGGAATGGTCATGCACTGGCTCAGTCCTTGCCCAATCAAACCCAAAGCGCTCAGCCACAGCTCAACCCGCAGTCCTTCAACTATGCCCCCGCACCCGTGGTGCCCAGGGTGGTGCTGGGCAGTCCGACGGGTGGCCGCACGGGCGCAGGCGTGACCATCGCCGTGCTGGATACCGGCTTTAGCACCACGCTTGACCCCACCCGCGAGCTGAACACCCCACAGGGCATGCGGCTGCCGCGCGTGTCGCCGCCGATCAATGCCCTCGTTCCCTATGACCCGGCCAACCCTGCGCCGTCGCTGACCGGGGCGCAGGACTTCTGGGAAGGCCACGGCACACAGGTGGCGATGCTGGCGGCGGGCACGCAGAGCGGCGTCGCTCCTGGGGCCAGCGTGCTGCCGATCAAGGTCTGCGCGCCGGGCGCAGGCGGGCGGGCCAGTTGCAGCACCAAGGACGTGTTGCGCGGGTTGTGCGTGGCACTGAGTAAGGTTCCGGCGCAGCAGCTCGTGCTGAACCTCAGCCTGGGCGGCGCGACGCCCACGGGGGGCATACACGCCGTCCTGAACTGGGCGCAACTCAACGGTGCGGTGGTGGTGGCGGCTGGGGGCAACCAGCACCTGAATCATCCCACCACCCCGAATGCCCCAGACCCGGAGGAATACCCCGCCGCCTTTGCCCGCTCGCACGCGCCCAGTCAGGCGGCGCTGCCGATTCTGGCGGTGGCCTCGGTCACGCCGCCGACCTGGAATGCACGCAGCCTGAACGTTTCGGCGCTGTGGCCGCTGTCGGGCTTCAGCACGCGCGGCAGCTACCTGAACATCAGCGCGCCCGGCGACTCGCTGGATCTGGGCCACATCCAGCTCTACAGCGGCACGTCCTTCGCGGCCCCACTGGTGGCGGGCGCGGCGGCGCTGGCGCGGCAAGCCAATCCCGGTATGACCGCTGTGGCGCTGCGGACCTACATGCTGTCGGGGGGACGGATTATCGCAGGCGGCGGCAATGTGGCCGCGCAGAACACCTCTGCTGGCATTGTTCAGACCGCGTCCGTACAGAATTTGCCGATGCTGAAGCTCAATGGGTACTGAATTTGCCTAACCTCCGCCTCTGCTCTATCAGTCAGAAGCGGGGTCAGATCATAGACCGGACCCACCAGAACCGACTTTGCCTCCACTGTGATGCTCAGCATCAGCGGATTTTTCGGGAAGGCAGTCGGCTACCGGGTCTCTCCAGGGAAAAAAGCACCACGGGTGGGCATGGATCTCATGCCCACCCGTGGTGCTTTTTTCAGGTCGTGGTCAAGACTTGAAGTAGACCACGGTCTTACTTGACGGGCGGCATCAACACGGTGTCGATGAAGTGAACCACGCCGTTGATGGCTGGCACGTCGGTCCTGGTGATGGTGGCATTGTTGATGGCCACCGTGCTGCCATCGACTTGAATGTCCACTGCCGCGCCGTTCACCGTGTCAGCAGTGGTGAGCTTCACGACATCGGCGGCCATGACCTGACCAGCAACGACGTGATACAGCAGCACAGCCTTGAGCTTGGCCGGGTCTGCAAGCAGGGCGTCCAGATCCGCTTTCGGAATCTTGGCAAAGGCGGCGTTGGTGGGCGCAAACAGCGTGAAAGGTCCCTTGCCGATCAGGGTGGCCTCCAGATCAGCGGCCTTCACGGCGGCCAGCAGGGTGGTGAGGTCGGGATCCGTCGAGATGATGCCGGTGATGGTCTCTGTCGGCTCGGCCATCGCTGCCGTTGGGGCAGCCGCTGCCGCCGCCGTTGCTGCGGGCGTCGCCATCGCGTTGGCGGGCGGCATCAGCACGGTGTCGATCACATGGATCACGCCGTTGGTGGCCTGCACATCGGCCTGGATCACGGTGGCGTCGTTGACCATCACCTTGCCGCCATTCACCTTAATGTTCACTGCCGCGCCGTTCACCGTTTTGGCCGTGGTCAGTTCAATGACATCGGCGGCCATCGCCTTGCCCACCACGACGTGATAGAGCAGGATGGACTTGAGCTTTTCTGGATCGTTGATCAGCGCGTTCAGGTCAGCGGCGGGAATCTTGGCGAAGGCCGCGTTGGTGGGGGCAAAGACGGTGAACGGGCCAGCGCCGCTCAGGGTCTCCACCAGTCCGGCGGCCTTGACTGCCGCCAGCAGCGTGCTGAAATCAGGGTTGGTAGAAACGATTTCGGCAATCGTCTGGGTGGGAGCAGGCGTGGTCTGTGCGGCCCCCACAGCAGAAAGCATCAGCGCACCAGTTAACATCAATGTGGTCTTCTTGAACATATCGGTCTCCTTTTTTTTACGGAAATAGAACGTTGTAAAAATTCATCGATTCAACCCTGAATCCATCTAACTTCATTAAAATCTGAGCGATTGAGCTGGAATTCGCTAGTCAAAGCGCTGTCCAGAAGGGTTGATTGCTGGTCATCCTAAAGAACAGGGTGAAACACATGAGTAAGGCGAGGTACAATGTATCCATTGTGAACCTCGCCTTAATGTATGATTTGTTGCCTGGAACTTCTTACTGGACCCGGTTCAATCGTCCTGATCCTGTGCCGAATCAGACAGAAACTGTGAGATGTACTTCAGATACGACTGCCGCCCCCCGGCTTTTTGCCACGTTTTAATCGAGGAGCGCAGCCGTCCCAGGATCTGCCGCATTTCCTCGGCGCTGACAGGTTCGGTGGGCAGGATGTTGTCCGGGCGGCCCACCAGCATTTCCGCGATGGGCAGCACGGCGTCATGCACCTCGGCGCGCAGGCCGTCCAGTTTGCCGGGCTTGAAGGCAAAGGCGGTGGCCTCGGCCCGGTAGCGCCGCGCCAGTTCCTCGTAGGCGGCGTCCACCTGCGCGTCGGTCAGTTCGGGGTGTTCGTCGTACACGCCGTACACGGCCAGCTCGATGCTCATGAACTGGTTCTCGTATTTGTCGGTGAATTCGCTCATCGCAACTTTTCCCTGATCCAGCCGCTCAACTCGCTGATCTTCACACGCTCCTGCGCCAGCGTGTCGCGGTCCCGCACGGTCACGGTGTCTTTCAAGGCTGGGTCAGATTCCTTGCCCTCGCCGCCGCCCAGGCCCAGGGTATCGAAGTCCACGGTCACGCAGTAGGGCGTGCCCACCTCGTCGTGGCGGCGGTACGCCTTGCCGATGTTGCCGCTGTCCTCGTACAGCACGCGGCCCAGGCCCAGGCCCTGCAACTCGGCCTTGATCGCCTTGGCCACCGTCGTAATCTCCTCGCGGTTGCGCGCCAGTGGAATCACCGCAACCTTGATCGGCGCGAGGTGCGGCTTTAGCTTGAGGACAATCCGCTCGCTGCCGTTCTCCAGCGTCTCTTTGGTGAACGCCTCGCTCAGCACGGCCAGCAATGCCCGGTCCACGCCCGCCGACGGCTCGATCACGAACGGCACGAGGGGCTTGTTGGTTTCGGGGTGCGGGATGGTCAGCTTGGCGATGGAGTCGTTGTTCTCGCTCACCTTGGCCACCAGATTCAGCTCGGACTGGTTCTTGGTATGAGACCCCAGATCGTAGTCGCTGCGGTTGGCAATGCCCTCGATTTCTTCAAAGCCCAGCGTGGGATAGTCGTACATCAGGTCATAGGTGCGCTTGGAGTAGTGGGCCAGATCTTCGGGTGGCACGTCCAGAATCTCGATCTTGCTGCGCGGGATGCCCTGCGCTTCCCACCACGCCAGCCGTTTGTCCAGCCAGTGCTGATGCCAGTCCTCGTCGGTGCCGGGGACGCAGAAGAACTCGATTTCCATCTGCTCCAGCTCGCGCACCCGGAAGATGAAATTGCGCGGCGTGATCTCGTTGCGAAACGCCTTGCCAATCTGCGCGATACCGAAAGGCAGGCGGCGCGAGGTGCTGTCCACCACGTTTTTAAAGTTGGTGAAGATGCCTTGCGCGGTTTCGGGGCGCAGATAGCCGTAACTTTCCTCGTCCGCCACCGGACCGATGGTGGTCTTGAACATCATGTTGAAGGGCTTCGGCTCGGTCCAGTCGCCCACCTCACCTGAAAAGGCGTCGCGCACCCCTGCCGCCTTCAGGACTTCGGAAGCCTTCGCGGGCTGCTTGATCAGGGCCGCCACCACCGCTGGAAAGTTGCTCGCGTCCTCACCAATTCCGGCAGCGACTTTCTCGATCACGTCGGCCTTCTGATCCTTGACCAGATGGTCCAGGCGGTAGCGCTTGTTGTTCTTCTTGTTGTCCACCATCGGGTCAGAAAAGGTGGCCTCGTGGCCGCTGTGGCGCAGGACCATGCGGTGCATGATGATGCTGGAATCCAGGCCCTCCATGTCGTCGCGCTCGTAGACGTTGGCGCGCCACCACGCGGCCTTGATGTTGTTCTTCAGCTCCACGCCCAGGGGGCCGTAATCGTAGAAGCCTTGCAGGCCGCCGTAGATCTCGGACCCCTGAAAAATAAAGCCCCGGCGTTTGCACAGGCTGACCAGTTCTTCCATCAATGATGCGGGCATCTTGCGTCCTCCTTTACGGGCTTTGCCCCGCTGGAAGACAACAAAAACGCCCCAGACGGCACTTGCTCAGCCCGTCTGGGGACGCGAAAAAACTCCGCGCGGTTCCACCCCAGTTCCAGCGCGCGGCGGTCTGCCGCATTCTGGCCCTCTTTGAATCTTCAACAGCTCCCCGCCGCCCTTCACACGCTGCCGCCCACCTGACTTCCACCGTCTCAGGCTCGCTCTTAAGGACCACATGCGCGCTACTCCTGCGGATCAACGCTACGGGTATTGTGGCGCGGCGCGGGGGAGGGGGTCAAGGGGAGAGGAAGGTATAAAAGTCTAATGGTCTGAGGGTCTAAGGGCAAAAGATGTGTCTGAGACGGGCTTTTAACCTCTATTTTCCGGTGGGCGCGGCATCAGAAAGCCCTGCTGGGCCGTCTCCGAGTTCAGCGATTCCAGATCGTAGAACGGGGCGAGGAACTTTTCCCGCTGATCCCAGTCCAGCAGATCGGCGTGCTGGGCGGCGAATTCGTCCCAGGTCTGCCCGTCTTCGCGGCGCTCCAGCACCAGAAAAAAGAAGATAGTGGTCAGGGTGGCGTTGTATTTGTCGGTCAGCTTCAGCCGCCGCGCCAGCGCCAGCAGGCCCGCGTTGAAGATGGCCAGCCCTTCCAGCGCCGAGTGCTTTTCCAGCAGCAGCCAGGCCAGATGCAGGTGCGCGGGGTGGCCGAAACGTCCGTGCTGGGCCACGCAGCGTGTGAACAGGGCGCCAAATTCGGCGTTCGCCACAGGGCTTGCGGGCGGGTTCATGAGTCCAGCCTAACCACTGTGCGCCTATGGCACCGCAACAACGCCTGGGGTCAGTTTGCCCTCGCTGCCTACATGCATCAGCGCCAGCCTGCGCCGTGCCGGGTGCAGATCGAGTTGATAGGCGGGCCTGTCCTGCATGTCCAGCAGCGTCCAGAGGTCCGGCGTTTCCATGTGCCCGTGCAGACTGGCCGTGAATCTTTCATCCAGCAGCGGCAGGGAGCGGAGGCGTGCGCCGTTGTCGCTCTCCAGCCCCAGCGGGAGCCACACCACCTCGTCGTTTACGGCGCTGGGCGTCAGGTCGGCAGCGCAGTTTTTTCCGTTCAGAAAACGCGAGAGACTGGGCCGCGTGGCGTGCGAGAGCAGGACCTCCGCACCCGGCGGCCCGATGCTCAGCCATAGCCGCCCATGCTCGCGCAGCCAGCGCAGGTCATCGGCCAGTTCTCCCGCGTCGCCCTTGCCCTTCCAGCCATACGAGGCCGCCGTCTCCCTGCCGCCCACCTTCCACCACAGGTCCATCAATGGGCGGTGATCGTCCAGCACGCTGGCCAGGGCCATCACCTCATGGTTGCCCAGCAGCACCTCGGCGCGGCCAGAACCGTGGAGTGCGCGCACCGTCGCCAGGATTTGCCGCGAGTCGTCGGGAGTGCCGGGCATGGTTCCGGCTTTGCGGGCCTCGCGGCGGCGCGGCGAATCGTCGATCAGATCGCCCAGAAAGGCCAGACGGCTTGCGGGGTGTCGGGCCGCCTGTTTCAGCGCCGCGTCCAACCGGGCCGCGTGGCCGTGCAGATCGGGGATGATCAGCCAGGAGCCGTCCCAGTGCCGGGCGTGCCAGGGTGCGGCGGGAGCGGTCATCCCGTCAGTTTAGAGGGATGGGCCAGTTGAGAAGGATGGTGCAGCTCAAACAGCGGCCCGCATCGGCCTGCCCGTGAAGCTGAAGGCCAGCAACGCCGCGCCCACCACCAGCGCCGCGCCTGCGCCCCACACGAAGCCGTTGGCCGGATGATCGGCGGGGGCGCTCAGCAGCAGTGGGCTGAGGAACTGCCCCAGAAATACGGCGCTGCTCATGCCCGCCACGATGCGCCCGCGCCACGCCGAGGGCGTGATGTCGGCCAGCCAGGTGTACAGGTTGGGCAGCACCAGTCCGCCGCCCAGCCCGGCCACGATCAGGCCCGGAATCACGCTGGCAATGTTCTGCCCCTGCGACACGATGGCCCAGCCGCCCGCCACCAGTCCGAAGCCCAGCGCCGCCACCGTGCGCGCATCGAAACGCCCCGAGAACCGCGAGTAGGTCAGCGAGGTGATGGCCGCCGTCAGCGTGAACGCGCCCAGCAGCAGGCCGGTGGCGGCGGGCGAGGCTCCCAGGAATTTCATCAGGAACGGCCCTTGCGCGGGCATCAGATAAAAGATGACCATGTAGGCCAGGGCCAGCGCGTAGACCAGCCCGATAGCGCCCCAGGCGGTCTTGCCCTCTGGCTCGTGGCTGATTTCTGCCACATGTCTGCCTTTGGGCAACCGCAAGACCAGCGGCAGGATCAGTAGAGAGATGAAGTAGATCGCGAAGGGCGCGCGCCAGCCCACCCCGGCCAGCAACCCGCCCAGCGGCAGCAGCACCGCGCCGCCGAAACTGGTAAAGGCGGCCTGCTGGCTCAGAAACTTGCCGCGTGCGGGGCCAGTGAACAGGTCATTGACCAGTGCTCCGCCCGCCGTCATGGTCCCGGCCACCGCCAGACCCAGAATGACCCGGCCCACCAGTAGCGCCCCCAGCGAGGACACGATCAGGCCGCTGGCCCCGCCCAGCGCGTACAGCAGCAGCGAGCCGATCAGGATGGGTCTGCGCCCGAAACGGTCGGCCAGCACGCCGCTCAGCGGGGCAGAGAGGGCAATCGCCAGCCCCACGATGGTCAGCGCCAGTTTGACCAGAAGTTCGGCGTTCGGCTGATCGGCGAAATGCGCCTGCATGGCGGGCAGCGCGGGCGCGATGGTGGCCCCGGACATGATGGTCAGGGCCGCCAGCAGCAGCAGCGTCAGGCGGGTAGCGAAGTCGGGCGGGGCCGCACCGGATACAGAAGCTGGGGCAGAGGCAGGGGCAAAGCGGGTCATGGGCGTGACTATAACTTCAAAAAGTCAAGCGGTGTGTCGATTGAAGCTGAAATCAACACTGCCGATCAGGGGGGCGGTTCTGGTTTATGGATTCGTCGGCGGCAATGTGGGCAGCTCCGCCTCTGGCAGCACCCAGACGTTCCTGAAACTGACCTTGCTGCCGTGGTCCTGCAACACGATGGGTCCCGGCGAATCGGCCTCCGGGTCACCCAGCAGGGTGGAGGCGCTCAGGGCCACGTCGTCCTGCACCTTCTCGCCGTTGAGGTACACCGTGGCGCGGGCGTCCCCGGTCTTCTGTCCGTTCTCCCAGCGCGCGGCACGGAAGTCGATGTCGTAGCTCTGCCACGTCCCGGACGGCAAAGCCGCGTTGCTGCTGGCGTCGTGCTGGCCGTAGACGGCCCCGAGATCATCTTCACCTGCCAGCTTCGCCCCAAAGGAATCGAGAATCTGCACCTCGTAGCGGCCCTGGAGGTACACGCCGCTGTTGCCCCGGTCCTGCTCGGCCAGACCCGCGCGGCTGGCGGGCACCCGGAATTCCAGATGCAGCCGGAAGTCCCCGAAGCTGCCCCGCGTGCGGATGTCATTGGTGTCCTGGGGATTGCCGCTGGGCTGAACGGTCAGCGCGCCGTCCTGCACGGGCCACCTCACGTCGCCACCCCGCCGGTCCTGCCAGTCGCTGTTGACACCCTGCGTGGTACTGGAATCGCCCAGCAGCACCTGCGCGTCAGGGGGCGGGGTCAGGTACGCCAGCGGACGCAGTTCGATGTCGCGGTAGGACACGGCTGCGCCCTCGGCCTGGAGCGCAATGCGGCCAGCGGTCAGGGCCGAGCCGTCCGGCGCGCGCAGGTGCGTGGCCTGCGCCGCGAGTTGCCCGTTGACGATCTGCGTGGCCTCGTCGCCGGAGACCACCAGTTCCAGCGTGTTCCAGTCCGGCAGCTCCTGCACGCCGCCCGCGCGGACCATGCGGCGGTAGCTGTCGGCCCCGTTGCTGGTGGTCACGGGCTGGCCGAAGGGGTCATATTGCAACTCCTGCGCGCCTGGATCGCGGACGGTGGACGTCAGGTTGGTGCCGCTCAGTTGCCACAGGTCCCCGGTGCCCCCTTCCAGAATCTGAAATTCCGCGCTGGCGGGCCAGATCCTGTTGGGGCCAGTGACGTGGTACAGCACGCCCGAATCCCGTGCATCAGCCGCACGCGGAGAGAACTTCTGCTGGTCCCAGCGGTATTGCAGCCGCAGCCGGTAGTTGGCGTAGCGTTTATCGGTCAGCAGATAGCCGAAGTCCCGGTCCCCGGCGGTGGGCGCGATATTCAGTACGCGAAGCTCGCCGCCCTGGACTTTAAACACGCCTTCTGGATCATTGCCCGCACCGCGCGAGGGCAGCCAGGAGGTCCAGCCACTCAGGTCCGTGCCGTTGAACAGCGGGGTCCAGGCGGTCTGGGGCTGAAGGGCGGGGGCCAGCTCATCCGCCGCGTCGGGGACTGCCGCCGTCCCCGACACCCCGGCGCAGGCCGAGAGCGTTCCGCCCAGCAGCAGGCCCAGGCCAATGCGGCGAATGGTTGGCCAGGGCTGGCAGCGGACCGGGGCGGGTGGAGGGAAAGCGTTGGACATGGAACTCCTTGTCTGGGACTGGGTATCCGCGACTGGGCATCTGGGACGGGGCAGGTGGCGTAGGAAGTGGAGGGGCGGGTGCAACTGCCCATCCATCATTTCCCACGTTGGTGAGAGGCGCAGCCCAGCGCCGCTCAGGCCGCGTTGATCTCCCGGTCATCTTTTCTCCCAGGCATCTTCTCCCTGATCCCACCCCTGACGCTCAGGGCAGAATCTTCCCCGGATTCAGCAGTCCCGCTGGGTCCAGCAGCGCCTTGATGCCGCGCATCAGCCCCAGCGTGTCGGCGTGTTCGCGGGCCAGATAGGCGCGTTTGTGCAGCCCGACGCCGTGTTCGCCCGTGCAGGTGCCGCCGCGTGCCAATGTCTCAGTGATCATGGCGTCATAAACCGCATTGACCCTGGCCCACGTCTCCGCGTCGTCGGGCAGCGCGTGGAACAGCACATGAAAATTGCCGTCCCCGACATGCCCCACGATGCTGGCGTCCAGTCCCGCCGCATCTGCCTCCTGCCGGGTGAATTCCACCACTTCCGGCAACTGATGCAGCGGCACGCACAGGTCCGTGGTCATGTTGATGTGGCCGGGATTTAGTGCGGTGATGGCGTAATAGGCGTGGTGGCGGGCCTCCCACAGTTTCGCGCGTTCCTCGGCGCTGTAGGCAGCGTGCAGGTCGATGCCCCCGCCGTCCGTGACCAGTTCGCGGCATAGCTCCAGCGCCTCGGCCAGCGCCGCCGAACTGGGAGAGGCCAGCTCTATCCACAGCGTCGGCGCTTCGGGAAAGTCGGTGCCCTTGTGAACGTTGACGGCGTGAATCTGGCGTTCGTCAATCAGCTCCAGCCGTTCAGGTTGCAGCGCCGCCCCCATGATGTCTACGGCACACCGGGCCGCCGCTCCCAGCGTTTCAAAATTGGCCCGCAACACCACCAGATTCGCGGGCAGGGGCCACAGCTTGACCGTCAGCTCGGTGATGACGCCCAGGGTGCCTTCTGCCCCAATAAACAGGTTCTTGAGGTCATATCCGGCGCTGGTCTTGCGGGCCTTACTGCCCACCCGGATCACCTCGCCGTTGGTCAGGGCCACCCGCAGTTCCAGCACGTTGTCGCGCATGGTGCCGTAGCGCACCGCCGCCGTGCCGCTGGCATTGGTGGATGCCATGCCGCCTAGACTGGCCTCTGCTCCGGGATCAACGGGAAAAAACAGGCCCAGATGGCGTATCTGGCGGTTCAGTTCCGGGTAGGTCAGGCCCGGCTGCACGGTGGCCTGGAAGCCGCCTGCCGCCACCTCCAGCACGGCCTTCATGCCGCTCACGTCCAGCGACAGCCCGCCCTTTACCGGCACCACCTGTCCCTCAAGGCTGCTGCCCACCGCGAACGGCACGACGGGAAAGCCGTGTTCGGAGGCCAGTTTCAGTGCGTCCACCACGTCCGCCTCGGTCTGGGTGAACAGAACGGCGTGCGGCAGGGCAGATTCCTGGCGGCTCTCGTCGCGGCCATGCGATTCCAGGGCAGCGGCGGTGGTGTCCAGCTTCTCGCCAAAATGGGCTTTTAAGGCGTCCAGGGCGGCGGGGGAGAGGGTATCGGGGCGGGGGATTTGGGAGGGCATGGATGGCTCCTTTGGGGGGTGCTGTTTCAGTCGGAGGGCGCTGTGAAGGCGTTTGCGGTTCCCCCTCCCAGCCTCCCCCGCAAGGGGAGAGGGGCCAAAAGCACCTGCGCTGGGATTTCTGACTCCGAAAAGTAAAACAAAAAAGCGTGTCCTGCTCTGTATTTTAGCCCTTAGACCTTCTCCGCACCTACCACTTCCCGCTGCCAACTGTTCAGCAGCTCCAGCGCCTGCATTGGCGTCAGGCGGCCCAGGTCCAGGGCGGCCAGTTCGCGGGTTAATCGGCCATCGTCGCTGCCGGTGTTCAGGGCGGTCAGCAGGCGGGCGGCGCGGGCAGTCACGGGGGCGGGAAGGCCCGCCAGCCGCGCGACTTCCACGCCGTAGCTCTGGCGGGCCGCGCCGGGGATGACCTGATGGTAGAAGGTCAGGCCGCCGCGTCCATCGTGGGCGTTTGTGTCCTCCTCGGCGGCGACGTGCAGGTTGATCAGGCCGGGATGCTCGCCTTCCAGGCGCGTCAGCTCAAAGTAGTGGGTGGCAAACAGCGTGTGCGCCCCTGTCGCGTGCAGATGTTCCAGCGCCGCCTGCGCGATGGCGAGGCCGTCCAGCGTGGAGGTGCCGCGCCCCACCTCGTCCAGAATTACCAGACTGCGGGCCGTGACGCCGTGCAGGATGGCGGCCAGCTCCGACATCTCCACCATGAAGGTGCTGCGCCCGCCGGCCAGATCGTCCGACGCGCCGATGCGGGTGTGGATGGCGTCGTACACGGGCAAGTCGGCCCCGTCTGCTGGCACGAAGGAGCCGATCTGGTGCAGCAGCGCGCAGATGGCGACGGTTCGCAGGTAGGTGGACTTGCCCGCCATGTTCGGCCCGGTCAGCAGCAGCGTGGTGCGGCCCGCGCCCAGGGTGGCGTCGTTGGGAACGAACTTGCCGCCGGTGGCCTGTTCCACCACCGGATGCCGCGCCTGAATTAATCTGGCCCCACCACCGTCTGCGGTCTGCGGGCGTGTCCAGCCGCAGTCCACGGCGATCTCGGCCAGGGCCGCCAGCACGTCCAGCTCGGCCAGCGCCCCCGCCGCCTCCGAGAGCGCTTCGGCGTGGGCGGTCAGACCGTCGCGCAACTCGGTGAAGACTTCCAGCTCCAGCCGTCCCGCCGCCGCTTCCAGCCGGGCGATCTCGCGCTCGCGTTCGCGCAAATCGGGGCGCGTAAAACGGGCGCGGTCCTTGAGGGTGGCGATCTGGCGGTAATCGGAGGGGACTTTGGACAGGTGTGGCCCGGTCACTTCCAGGAAATAGCCGAAGACGTTGTTGAAGCCGACTTTCAGGTTGCCTATTCCGGTGCGTGCCCGCTCTGAAATTTCTAGTTCGGCCAGCCAGGCGCGGTGGCCCACGGCCCCGTTTCTCAGCTCGTCCAGGCCGCCGTGGAAGCCGTCGCGGATCAGCCCGCCATCCCCGGCGCGGATGGGCGGATCGTCCACCAGGGCGGCGCGGATGCGGGTCACGACTTCGGGCAGTCCGGCGAGGCGGGCGCGCACGCCGCCCAGCAGGCCGTCCAGTCCGTCCAGCAAACGTACGGCTTCTGGCAGCAGCTCCAGCGTGCGCGCCAGCGAGGCGACTTCGCGCGGGGTGGCACGGCGGGTGGCGACGCGGGCCGAAAGGCGTTCCAGATCGTGGGCGCGGTACAGCAACGAACGCACGCCGTTTCGCAAGTCGGCGGCGCGGGTCAGGTTTTCCACGCTGTCCAGGCGGGCGCGGATGCTCAGCTCGTCCAGCAAGGGCGCGCGCAGCCAGGCCCGCAGGCGTCGCCGCCCCCCTGCTGTGCGCGTCTGGGACAGCACGTCCATCAGCGTGACGCCCCCCGGAGCCTGTGCCGTGAACAGCTCCAGCGCCCGCACCGCCGCCTCGGGCAGCCGCATGTGCGCCCCCGGCTCAAAGCGCACCGCGCGGCGGACCATCCCCAACTCGCCCTGCTGCGTCACGCGCGCGTAGCCCAGTACTGCCCCGCAGGCCCGCCTCAGCGCCGCCGAGGTCAGGCTGCCCGGAACCTCGCTCAGCACGGCCTTCAGCTCGTCACAGCAGCCCGCTTCCTCAAAGTTGGCCGGGGAGAGCATCACCGGAAAGCGGGTCTGAAAGTCCGAGAGCAGCGCCGGATTCCCCGACAGTTCGGGGGCCAGCAACACCTCGCGCGCCCGCCAGCGCGACAGTTCGTCGTACAGCGCCGAGCGGGTGTGAAAGGCGGCGCAGCGGAATTCGCCGGTACTCACGTCCAGCAGGGCCAGTGCGTAGCCGTCGCCCGTTGCCACCGCCGCCAGATAGTTCTCGTCGGCGCTCAGGTGCCGCTCCTCGGTCACGGTGCCGGGGGTCAGCAGTTGCGTGACCTTGCGTTCCACCAGCCCGCTGCCGGGTTCTTCCACCTGATCGGCCACGGCCACGCACACGCCCGCCGCCAGCAACCTTTCCACGTTGTTGTCCAGCGCCCGCAGCGGAATCCCGGCCATCGGCGTGCTGAATTCCCGACTGCTCTTGTGGGTCAGCGCGATTCGCAGCAACCGGGCGGTGCGCTCGGCGTCCTCACCGAACGTTTCGTAGAAGTCGCCCACCTGAAACAGCAGGATGGCGTGCGGGAGCTGCGCGGCCACCTCGTCGCGCATTTTCACGTACTGTTCCAGCATCGGCGGCAGCGCCCCGTTGCCCGTTCCCTTCAACACGTTCTGAGCCACCCGCATATGCCGGGCAGCATAGCGGGCGCGGCTGGCGGGCATGGAGAGTTGCGCGGCAATGGCAGAAAAAACCCGCGCCGGATGGGAGCGGGTGCAGTGTTCAGGGCTGTGGTCTGATGGAGGCTTGTGGAGTGAATGACCGCTGTCTCCGACTCACACGTCGCAGCCAAAGGCCCGCAACAGGTCAAGCTCGGTGATGGGCGGTGCGCTGGAACGGGGTGAGGTGGCCGGGTGGCCGTGCTGGAAGCCAGACTGGGTCAGCAATACAGGGACCATCGGGGCGGAGGCACGGGCGGGATTGAGAAAGGAACGAAAACGGCGAATCCAGACATTCATGTCAGACACCTCGCTAAGTTGAACCTGAGACAGACTATAGGAAAAAGCCTCTGAAAATTTTCTGACTGCGTGAATTTTACGGCTCTCAACCGCTGTTTTACTGTGGGTGTTCTTTCACTGGGAACCATGAAACGTTGGTGTTTCGATCACGCGTTCCTCAAGGCGGCTCAAGTCCCGTAAAATGCCGGGTCATGGCATACGATCCCCGCATGGGCTACGACCCGGACCGCAAACTGACCGACGGCGACGTGCATGACCTCAAACCTGCCGGATGGTGGGGCGACGACGGCCTGCTGTTCCGCGAATTCACCTTCGACAGCTATGGGGCCGGGGTGGATTTCGCCGTGCGGGTGGCGGCGCTGGCCGAGGAACAGGGCCACCACCCGGACATCCACATTTTTTATAAACGGGTCAAACTCAACTACTTCACCCACGATGCGGGCGGCGTCACGGGGGCGGATATCGCGGGCGCGCAGGCCGTCAACGATCTGTTCGATCTGGCGGCCAAACCCGAAGGCGGCGCGGAAGGTTGAAACTCAGCATTCCCGACGCCGATACCCTGTGGGACAGTCTGCTGCCCACGCGGCGGCACCAGCAGATGCTGACCGTGGGGCCGGAGCATCTGGACGAGATGGATCACGTCAACAACACGGTCTATCTGGTGTGGTGTGAAGGGGTGGCCCGCGCCCATGCCGAACGGCTGGGCATGGGCACGGAGGCGCTGCGTGCGCTGGGGGCGGTGCCGGTGGCGCGCCAGCATGTGATCAATTACCACCGCCCGGCGCTGCTGGGGGACCGGGTGCGCGTCCGCACGGCGCTGACCGTCCACGCGGGCCTGCGCAGCGTGCGCGCCTACACCATTGACCGCCTGAACAGCAGCGATCCAGCGGACCTCGGCGTGCGGCTGGCCGAGTGTCAGACCGAGTGGGTCTGGGTGGACCCCGTCACGGGCCGTCCCAGACGCGCTCCCGCCGAGGTTATAGACCGCTTTGGCTTCGGCGTCCAGAAGCAGCTTCCTGGCAGTTGACAGAAAACGAGACTTTTATCACATCATTGACGTATTGAGGAAAAGTATCACGCGGGTTCTGCACGTTGATGCCCCGGCACTTTCTTTGCTTGATGTGACAGAACGTAGTTTTCACTCCATCCAATCAGGAAAAATCGGTACTTTGTTGCATTCCTAACTATTGAAGCTCAGAATAGGGGTCTATGAAATTGCGGACCCTGGGAGGGCTGTCCGTGGAGGGCAGCACTTTCCGCCGTCAGAAGGTGCTGCTGCTCCTGGCGTATCTGTGTGTCGAGGGACCGCAGCCGCGCCGCCGTCTGGCGGACCTGTTCTGGCCGGAAGCGGCCAATCCCATGAACAGCCTGGCGCAGCATCTGGTGCATCTGCGCACCTTGCCCGGCGCGGTGCAGGAAGACGGCAGTCGGGTGGAGGCGGGCGCGGAGGTCTGCTGCGACGTGCAAGAGCTGCGCCAACTGGCCCAGGGCAATCATCTGGAGGGGGCCACGGCGCTGTACGGCGGTCCCTTTCTGGACACACTGAACATTCCACTGGGCGCGGATCTGGAGGAATGGGTCTATGAGACCCGCGAGACGCTGGCCCGCGAGGTCCGGGGGTTGTGGCTCAATCTGGCGGCGGCGGCGGCGGCGCATGGGCGCGCGGCCTTTGCCGGGGAACTGGCTGCCCGCGCCCTGGGTGTGCCGGGCGCGCCGCCCCCCGATGAGCTGGAGCTGCCCCGTCTGCATCACCTGCTGCATCTGGCCGGGCATCCGCTGGCCGGGGGGATCGAGCGTGAGGCGCATGCGCTGGGGCTGACGCTGGGGGTGGCCCCCGAACTGGCGGCGGCCCCGTTCGTGGGCCGGGAACAGGAACTGGAACAGCTCGCGCGGCTGGGGGCCGGGGACGTCGCCTGGATCAGCGGTTCCGGCGGCATGGGCAAGAGCGCGCTGCTGCTGGCCCTGGCCCGCGCGGGCGGCTGGACGGTCCTCCAGGCCCGCGCAGACCGCCCCTACGGCACGCTGGAACCGCTGGCGGGGCGTGGCGCACCGATCAGTTCCACTGCCCCGCTGGCTCCACTGCGTAATCCATCTCTGCGCGTGGCTGTGGACCACTGGGAGGGCGCGGACGACGCTACACAGGCCGCCCTGGCTCTGGCCGCCCGCCAGCGTCCCGGCGCGGCGCTGGTGATCGTCTCGCGCCGCTATCCCCCCTTCGACGTGGACCTGCATCTGGAACTGGGGCCGCTGCCCCCGGAG
Source organism: Deinococcus marmoris (assembly GCF_001949125.1). Taxonomy (GTDB): domain Bacteria; phylum Deinococcota; class Deinococci; order Deinococcales; family Deinococcaceae; genus Deinococcus; species Deinococcus marmoris_A. The sequence continues at coordinate 46,039 of NZ_MSTI01000160.1, read as the reverse complement.
GCCCTGACAGATCAGCCGGGGCTGCACGCCCTGACTGAGGGTCACCCGCTGCTGGTGGGCGCGGCGCTGTCCGGTGAGGCGCTGGACGGACGCCAGGGGGCCAGAATCCGCGCCCTGCCCACGGCAACCCGCGACGCCTTCCTGCTGCTGGCCTTGCAGGAAACGCCGGACCTGCGTGCCACGTCCCGCGCGCTGGGCCTCAACGCTGGCGACTTTGCCCTGATCCTGAGCCGCCTGACCCTGGAGGGCCTGATCCGTGAGAACGGGCAGGTCTACGCCGCTGCCGTCGCCCGCGAGAAGATCGAGCGGCTGCACGTCCAGGCCCATCTGCTGCATCTGAAACTGGCCCGTGCCCTGCCCGAGGAAACGGCCTGGCCCCATTACGCCGCCGCCCGTGACCTGTGGGAAGACGCCGACGAGGACCGCGCCGCCCACGCGGTGGCCCTGCGTGCCGAGACCCTGCTGGAACGCGGTTACCCCGGCAAGGCCGTGAATCTGCTGGACTCTTTTCCCCACCGCTCCGAACTGGCGGTGCCGCACGCCTGGGCCTTGCTGGGCGCGGGGCGTTACGCCGAGGCCCTGGCCCGCCTGCAAAAGCTGGAGCCTGCCCGGCAGACCGAGGGAGCCGTGACCGTGGCCCGCGCCACCGCCCTGGTGCGCCTGGGCCGCCACGAGGAAGCCGCCGCGCTGGCCCATGAAGTCAGGGGCAGCGGGCCGGAAGCGGCGCGGGCGGCGAGCGTGCTGGCAGGCGCTGCCCGGATTCGGGAGCAGTGGGACGAGGCGCGGCGTTATGCCCAGATTTCCGCCGATCTGTGGCAACTCGGCGGAAACGAAAGAGAGCGACTGGGTGAACTGGTGCTGGTGGCAAAGATGAAAGTCCGCCTGGGGGCTGCGCCCGCCGAAGCATTCCGCGACGTGCTGGAAGGGTCCAGGGGGCTGCCCAGCATTCGGGGAACGGCGCTGGTCAATTACGCCCAGGCGCTGATTGATGTCGGTCAGGCCGAACTGTCTGATGGGGTCATGGAGGAGGCGATTGCGGAGTTGACCACGGCGGGCGACAAGCTGGGTCTGGCCTCGGCCCTGGGCAATATGGGCGTTCGCCGACATTTACAGGGCCACTTGAAGGAGGCCGCCGCCCTGTATCGGGCCACCCTGGACCATCTGCGGGGGACGGGCAGCATCCGGCAAATGGGGCTGACCCTGAGCAACCTGAGCGAGATCGAGGGAGATTTGACCGCTTTCGAGGACACCCTGGAAATGCTTGGCCGGGCCGGTCAGAACGAACTGGTGGACCACATTCGACGAAACGCCAGGATCGTTACGCCGTCCAGCACCCTCTCCCTGCGCTCCTGATCCCGGTCACGGCCTGATCATGGCGGCGGGCGCATCCTGACTTCTGTGGAGGTATACATGATTGGACTGAAGAGATTTGCCGTGTGGCGGTGGCTGGTGGTGGGCTTGCTGTGCGTTCTGGGGGCGGTGATGACCGGGTGCGGGAATCCGGGCAATCCCACCGAGCCGCCCAGAGACGGTCAGGCCCGCGTCTTTCCGCCTGTCGCGGCCCCTGGCGATCCGGTGTGGTTGATCGACGCGCCGCGCGCGGCATCGCCGCAGGGAAAAGTGCGGGTGGGCGGCCAGACGGCGGACTACACCACGGACCCGACTTCAGGCTGGTTGCGCTTCACGGTGCCGGAAAAGGCGGGCGGAGGCCCACAGCCCGTCGAGTTCACCGGTCTGTTGTCCCAGCCAGGACTGGGCCTGAGCCTGACGGTGCTGCCCCTGGAGTCGGCCTCGCAGGACACCGTGCTGTATGCCGCCGCGTCTGATCTGGCGGACATTCAGAAGACCTACCGCGACAGGTTGAACCGACTGCTGGGCGACTGTAAAGGCTCGTGCCCGCCAGAGTTGACGAATACTATCGAGCGCCTGTCTGCCCTGAAATTACCGGACTTTCAGCCGCTGCTCTCGGGTCGCACGCCCGGCAAACAGGCCCTGGCTTCCCCGGCCACCCTGCGTCCAGAGCTGAACATTTCAAAATTTCCTCTGCCTGTCCCCCAACCCCAGCCGAGCCAGTTCTGCGGACAGGTGGCCGGTCTTCTGCCTTCTTCCGGTCTGCCGACGGGTCAGGTCATCTCGTTGTTGAATCTGCTGTTCGGGGGAAGTCTGGGCATCGACCCGTCCACCTACGGACATCCCGAGCAGGCCCCCTACCAGAACGAGCCGCCCAGCACGGTCATCAAGAAGTTCCTGGACGCCCCCACTGGCAATGGCAAGGGCGTGGTGATTCATGTGCTGGACACGGCCAGTAATTCCGCAGACCCATTCGTGACGCAGGGTGAGGTGAATTACTACAACACCGTTTACAAGAATCGGCCCTATCACGGCTCCATTGCCGGACAGGTGGCCCAGGTGGTCTCTCCTGGCGCGGCGCTGGACTACCAGCAGGTCTGCGATAAGAACGGCGACTGTTCCACCCTGAACACCGTCAAGGCCCTGTGTGCCGTGGCCGAGGAAGCCCGCAAGGGCGGCAAGCATGTGGTCAACCTCAGCGCGGGCGGCTCTTATCCGGCGCTGGGCCTGCTATGGGCGCTGCGCGAGGTGGCGGCAGCGGGCGTGCCCACGGCGGCCTCGTATGGCAACCGCGACGACTGCGCCGGGCTGGTTCCAGGGGACCGCTGCAACCACTATCCGGCGGACTGGAGCGGGAGCTTTGCCACCTCGGCTGATCCCAAAGCCCCCACCATGCTCCTGAGCGTGGCGGGCTGGGACGTGGCCACGCTGCAAATGGCGACGTACAACCGGGGCATGCTGTCGCCGGGCGTGATCACCCCGCCGCCCAGCGTGCAGGCCCCCGGCGAATTCTGGTTTAACCGGTTGCCCTATTTCGGCTCCAGCTTCGCCGCGCCCGTGGTTTCAGGCGTGCTGGCGAACTGGATGGCCTGCAAGCCGGGTATTCCCTTCATGCCCTTCGTGAATACGCCAGGGCAGTTGCCATTGCCGCTGAGCGTGGTGCGCGCTTGCCCGTAACGGGGAGGTAGACCAAGCAAAAAGCCCCTCCTCCGATCTGGAGGAGGGGCTTTTTGGAGGGAAACTCTAGACGCTGATCTCGGCAAACCTCGCGTTTTCCTGAATGAACAGCTTGCGCGGGGCGACTTCGTTGCCCATCAGGTCCTCAAAGACTTCGTTGGCGACGATCAGGTCCTCGATGCCCACGCGCTTCATAGCGCGGGTTTCGGGGTTCATGGTGGTGTCCCACAGTTGATCGGCGTTCATCTCGCCCAGGCCCTTGAAGCGCTGGATGTCGTACTTCTTGCCTTCCTTGTTGGCGGCGGCCACCGCCACTTTCAGGGCGCTCTCGTCGTACAGGTAAGCCCCCTTCTTCTCGCGGCCCACCGTGATGCGGTACAGCGGCGGCTGGGCGATGTACAGGTACCCGGCCTCCACGACGGGGCGCATGTAGCGGTAGAAGAAGGTCAGCAGCAGCGTGGCGATGTGCCCGCCGTCCATGTCCGCGTCGGTCATGATGATGATCTTGTGGTAGCGCAAATTTGAAAGGTCAAAGTGCATCCGGTCCCCGGTGCCTTCCACGCCCGCGCCGATGGCGGCGATCAGTGCCCGGATTTCCGCGTTCTTGAGGATCTTGTTCAGCTCGGCCTTTTCCACGTTCAGGATCTTGCCGCGCAGGGGCAGGATGGCCTGGAAGCGGCGCTCACGTCCACCCTTGGCGCTGCCGCCCGCACTGATGCCTTCCACGATGAACATCTCGGACTCGGCGGGGTCCTGGCTGGAGCAGTCGGCCAGCTTGCCGGGCAGATCGTCGTTTTCCAGGGGGTTGCTGCGGCGCACGATGTCGCGGGCCTTGCGGGCGGCCTCGCGGGCGCGGGCGGCCTCGGCGGCCTTCTCCACGATGGTCTTGCCCACCTTGGGGTTCTCTTCCAGGAACTCGGCGAACTTCTCGCCCACCACGGCGTTCACTGCCGTTTGCGCCTCGCTGTTCAGCAGTTTGACCTTGGCCTGGGACTCGAACTGCGGCTCGCCAAGCTGCACGCTGACCACGCAGTAGATGCCTTCCAGCAGATCGTCGCCGCTGGGCACCGGATTGCCGGACTTGATCATGTTCTTGTCTTTGGCGTACTTGTTCAGAATGCGCGTGTAGGCGGTCTTGAACCCGGTCAGCGGCGTGCCGCCGTCGCGGGTGCGGATCATGTTGGCGTAGGTCAGGATGTTGTCGCTGGCGTAGGTGTTGGCGTGGATAAAGGCCACTTCCACCACCACGTCGCTGTGCGTGCCGCGCATCACGATGGGCTGGTCATACAGCAGCTTGCTGTCGTCCACCACCAGCGCGCGGGCAAAGTTGGCGATGCCGCCCTGCTCGTAGAAGACTTCCTCGCGGACCTCTCCGGCGTGCAGTTCGGTGCGCTCGTCGCGGACCACGATCTTCAGGCCCGTCAGGTACGCCAGTTCCCGCAGGCGACCCCGGATGCGGTCATAGCTGAACGCATTGTCGAACTCCTTGAACACGCCCGCGTCGGGGTGGAAACTGACCTTGGTGGCCCAGGTCACGTCACTGGGGGTGTCGCCCAGCACTTCCAGCGGCGTGGTCACCGCGCCCTGCTCGAAGCGGATGTGATGCAGCTTGCCGCCCTTGTTGACGGTCACGTCCAGATAGGTACTCAGCGCGTTGACCACGCTGGAGCCGACGCCATGCAGCCCGCCAGAGACCTTGTACGCACCCTGGCCGAACTTGCCCCCGGCGTGCAGCTCGGTAAAGATCACTTCAATGGCGGGGCGGCCCTCGGATTCCATCATGTCCACGGGAATGCCGCGTCCGTTGTCGGTCACGGTGGCGCTGCCGTCGGCGTGCATGATGACGTGGATCTCGTCGGCGAATCCGGCAGTGCCCTCGTCAATGGCGTTGTCGATGATCTCGGTCAGCAGTTGGTGGTAGCCGTCAACGCCCGTGCCGCCCTGCACGTACATGCCGGGGCGTTTGCGAACGGCTTCCAGCCCTTTCAGGACAGAGATATCGGCGGCGGTGTACTCGGCACCCGGCCCGCCCACGACGCGCGACTGGGTTGCTGAGGTTTGGGCAACTGGAGCAGTGTTCTGGTCTTCAAGTTTGGTCATTTGACTCCTGCGGCGCACACCCGGCTTTGACGCGGGCTTACGCCAAATTGAGAGGAGAGGGTTGATTGGGACTGATAGGCGCTCAGGGACGCCCTTTCTCGCTACTCAGTATACTACAGCAGTTGAAATAGGTCAACAAAATTACGTGTATAGCATAATAAAGATATAGAGTTTGGAAAGTCCGAAAAAGCCGTGCTGGCGGTATGTTCTGGGGGTTATCAGGATGGTTGCAGTCTGCCCTGGAATGCTGTCAGGGAACAGTGCCCAACTCCTGTACTTTTAGGGATACGGCAGACCGTGAAAAACGCGGCCCCAAATCTCCGAAGAGAATGGGAGCCGCGCTCTTGATGTGGTTCTTCGACTGGTCTTCCTGACCTGTCTTACTCTGTGCCGCCCGTGCCTCTGCGGCCCCTGCGGCGGCGGCGGCGTTTGGCGTCGTCACTCTGGGCGGCGCTGGCCTGGGCAGGTTGTGGGGCCGCAGTCTGGGTCTGGACGGGCGTTGCGGCCTGCCCCTGCGGGGTGCTGCCTCCCTGTGAATTGCTCTGGCCCCCGCGCTGCCCCTGCGGGCGTCCGTTCGGGCGCTGGACTGCGCCCCGGTCACTGCCGCCGCGCGTGTGGCCGCGCTCGCCGCGTGAAGCGCTGCCCCGGTTGTTGCTGCCGCGTTCCTGCACGCCGCGTCCACCCCGGCTAAAGTCGCGGCGTCCACCGCCATCGTTGCCGTCGTCGGGGGGCATGTTCTCCAGCGTCCAGTCGCCGAAGTACATGCGCTGCACGGTGATGTTCACGGGGCGCAGGTGTTCGTTGCGGGGGCGCTCCAGCGTGACCACACGCCGCGCGCCGCGCCGGGGGCCGGAGTTGCCGCCACTGTTGCCGCCGACTTCACCGCCCCCGTTGCCGTCCATGCTGACGCCGCCGAAGGTGCGGCCCCCCTGCTGGCCCCGGCCCGGATTGCCCTGGCCTCCGCGCCCGCGTCCGCCCTGGCGGGGGGAAGCGTCGGCAGAGGACGAGGCGGCGGGGGCCGGGTCTTCCAGCGTGAATTTGCGCGGCTCGCTGACCGGGACGCTCTGTAATTTCTCGCGCTTTTCCTGCTCGCGGTCATCGCGGCGGCGGGCGCGGGGTTTGACGGGTGAATCCATGTCGTTCTCCTCATTGAAGTTGCCGGGTCTGTAGTCCGGGTCGGTGGGGTCGGCCATTGTGAAATCGGTCTGGCGGGCCAGTGGTTTGACGGTGCTGATGGTGACGTTGACGCTGTCGCCCAGGCGGAAGCTCTTGTTGCGGCTGCGGCCCTTGAGCATCTGCGCGTCTTCCAGGTACATGTAGTAGTCGTCGTCCAGGTTGCTGATGTGCAGCTTGCCTTCCACGCCATTGTCCAGCATGACGTACAGCCCGCTGGCCACCACGCCCGACACGTTGCCGGGGAAGGACTCGCCCAGATGTTCCTGCGCCCACTTGGCCTGGTAGTACTTGGTCAGGTCCCGCTCAGCCTCGGAAGCCGTGCGTTCGCGTTCGCTGGTGTGGTCCCCCATGCCGGGCAGACGGCCCTGGAGCAGCGCCACCTCGCGGTTGCCCGCCTTGAGTTCGCCGCTCAGAATGCCTTTGATGACCCGGTGGACCAGCAGATCGGGGTACCGGCGGATAGGGGAGGTGAAGTGCAGGTACTCGTCAAATGCCAGTCCGAAGTGGCCCAGGTTCTCACCCGAGTACTTGGCCTGCTGCATGGAGCGAAGGAGCAGCGTATTCACGACGCTCTCGCGGTTGGTGCCGCGCACTTCCTTCAGCACGGCCTGGTACGCCTGGGGCGTTGGCTCGCCGCCGGGGAAGGCGAAGCCCAGCCGCCCGATGGCCGCCGTCACGTCCTGGAAGCGTTGCAGGGTGGGTTCCTCGTGGATGCGGAACAGGGCGGGAATGTCGCGCCCGATCAGAAAGCGGGCCACCACCTTGTTCGCCAGCAGCATCAGGTCCTCGATCATGCCGCGCGCCGTTTCCTCGCGGATGGGGATCAGCTCCATGCGCCCGTCCTTGCCCACGTCCACCTTGACCTCGCGCATCTTGAAGTCCAGAGACCCCTCGCGCAAACGCTTCTGGCGCAGCTTGGAGGTGATCTTGAGGAGCAGGTGCAGGTCTCCCTCCAGATTGCGGGCGGCCTCGGGCAACGTGGCGATGGCCTCGCTGTAGGCCTGGACCTCGTCGTAGGTCAGCCGCGCCTTGGAGTTGATGACGCTGGGCGCAATTTTCACGTCCAGAATCTCGCCCTCGGCGGACAGCTCGATCAGGGCGGTCAGGGTCAGGCGGTCCTGATCCGGCACCAGACTGCACACGCCGTTGCTGAGGTGTTCAGGCAGCATCGGCAGCACGCGGCCCGGCAGGTACACGCTGGTGGCGCGGGCGAAGGCTTCCTCGTCCAGCGGGGTGCCTTCCTGTACGTAGTGGCTGACGTCCGCGATATGCACGCCCACCACGAAGTTACCCTCGGGCGTGGGCTGGATGTGAATGGCGTCGTCAAAGTCCTTGGCGTCGCGCCCGTCCACCGTGAAGATGTTGTAGCCGCGCAGGTCTAGACGGCCATGCAGGGCTTCCGCCGGAATCTCGGTGGCAATCGCATTGGCCTGCTCCAGCACAGGTTCTGGAAATTCGCCGCGCAGACCGAACTTGACGATGACGGCTTCGGTTTCGGTCTCGGGATCGTCCTCGGCCCCCAGCACGCGGGTGACCTGACCGAAGACCTCATCCTCACCCGTATTCTCGGGCCAGAACAGTTCGGTGACGACGCGTGCGCCCGCCTCTAATTCCTCGATGCCTTCCGGCAAAACGAGAATGCGGTGGCGTGCGCGGTGATCGTCGGGTTTGAGGATCGGGTGGCCGTGGCTGTATTCCAGCGTGCCCACCAGTTGCTTGTATGCACGCTGCACGATGCGGACCACGCTGGCGCGCGGGCTGCCGTCGCCCTTCTGGCCGCGCCGGGGGCCACCGCCGCCGCGTCCGCCCTCGTTGCGGCCCGTGTCGCCCCGGCCTTCCATGCGGACCAGCACGATGTCGCCGTTCCAGGCTTCCAGCGTTTGCTCGGCAGGAACATAGAAATCGTCGCCGCCGCTGTCTGGAATGACGAAGCCGAAGCCTGCCGCCGACGCCTGGAAGCGCCCGCGTACCAGACTCATGGCCTCGGGCAGGCCGTAGGTCTTCTTGCGGGTGCGGATCACCTGACCGTCGTCGGTCAGGGTGTCCAGCATCTCCTCCAGCTCGCGCCAGCCGCCAATGCGGTTGATGGCCTGCCGCGTGAAGGTGCGTTCCAGATCGCGCACATGCACGGGCCGTCCCAGTTTGCGGAGCTGGGCGATCACCAGTTCGCGTTCGGGGCTGATGGGCTGGATTTCTTCCTGCGGCTCTTCTTCCGCTGCCACTGCTTCGGGTTCAGGCTCTACCGCCGCCGCCGCTTCAACCTGGGCGCGCTTGCCCCGGCCTCCACGTCCGCGCGTCTGTGAACGGGGCTGGGGGTCCGGCTGCATCTCGGAGGCTTCCTGCACGGCCAGCGTGGAATCCACGGCGGGAACGGCCTCTGGGGCCGACACGATCTGCACGGCGTGGGTGGCTTCCGGTGCCATTTCCACCGCTTCCACGCCGTCCAGCATTGTGGGCAGGGGAGAGTCGGACAGCGCCTTCCTGCGGCCCCGCGTCTTCCTGGGAACTTCCAGAATCAACGGATTGGTTTCCGCTTCGACTGTTTCTGGCTCAACCGCTTCTGGCGCGGCCTCGATGTGTCTGGGTTTGCGGCCCCGGCGGGCTGGTTTAAGGGCCTCAGCTTCGGGAACAGCTTCCTCGGCGGCAGCCTGCACCACGGGCGTTTCCATCACGGGTGGTATTGCGGGCGCACCGACTTCATCAGCTTCAATGAGAGGTGCAGCCTGGGTAGCAGCTTTGCGGCCCCGCCGTTTGGGGGCTTCGGTCTGGGCTTCAGGCGTCGCGATTTCTGGGACTTCCGGCTCAGTCTGGACTGCGGGTGCGGCCTGCGCCTTCGCGGCAGGAGCCTTGCGCGTCTGCCGGGGCTTTTTGGAGGGCGTGGCTTCGGCGGCGGGTTCCTCGCTGACAGAGACTGAGTCAGGCACAGTCGCCTCAGCCTCGGCAGGAGCTTCCTGGGCTACTGCCTGAGCAGGCTTCCTGCCCTTTTTCGCCTTGCTGGGCTGGGGCTGTCCGGCCTGAACGGGTTCGCTCTGAACTGGCTCAACCTGGACCATTGCCATTTCCACAGGTTCAGCCACCAGCACTTCAGGCTGGGCCTTCGGCTTCCGGGACGCGGCTTTCTTGCTGGCAGCCGGAACTGCCGCTTTCGCGGGCGCTTTTCTCGTCGTTGCGGGTTTGCTCATTTCTGGTGCGGCATCTGCCGCCTGGGGCGCGGTCTTTCTGGGCCGCTGGCCTGCTGTCTTCTTCACTGTCTTCTGGACCTCGGCGCTGGGCTGCACAACTTCTACAACTTCACGCGCCGCGTCCTGCTTTTTCACTTTAGGCATTCACGCACCTGGTTACTCAGGACGTGCCTGTGGGGTTATGTCGTGGGCGCACGTTGATCCGGCCAATTTCTGTGTTCTGGCGTTCAGCATCAACGCGCGCGGCCCGCCCACGGGCAACTGGTCTGTCGCTTCCTCGGGTTTGCGCCTCTTTTATGCCACGGCCCTCTTCTCGGGGCCAGTCTGGCGGCGCTGTCCTGAAACCCGGCAGCAAGCGCAGCATAACACGCCTCACCTGACCCCACCCTCACGCAAGGCTGATTTCACGGGCAGCAGGAGACGGCGAGTAGAAAAACGCCCCCACCTCGTTTAGAGGCTGGGGGCGCTTGGTGTGCTGTACTGCTTTACATGCGGCGGGCATCCATCGTGTTCTCGTCCACGAACTCGCCGCCGTGGCGCTTGGCGGCCTCGGCCACCACATCGTAGGGAACGGCGTCTTCCACAGCCACCGCGCGGCCACCGGCGTTCACGGTGTCGTGCATGCGTCCGTAGTAGTCGTCGTTGACGCCGTAGGAGCCGTAGTCGTCATTCGCCGTGCGGCCATCGTGGTTCTCGTCCACGCCCGCCGCGCCGCCGGTTGCGCCCACTGCCGCGCCCACGCCTGCGCCCAGTGCGGCCATACCCAGGATCACCGGAATCGCCAGGCCGCCTGTGGCAACGGTGGCCCCGACACCTGCCACTGTGCCTATGGTGCCCAGCAGGCCTGCGCCCGCACCCACCACTGCGCCCACGCCAGTGCCCTTGACCGCGCCTGCGCCCGCATCTTCAGCGGCGGCGCTGGGCTGACCGTCCATAGGGGTGCCAGCCGTGTTGTCATAGGTACGGACGTCGCCGCCAGCGGCCGTGGTGCTGTCCATCTCGCTGTGGCGGCCGTAGGTGGAGGTGCCCAGCGTCGGCGCGACGACGTTCTTCTGCTGCATCTCGGCAATGAAGGCGTCGGCCTGTGCGGTCGTCGGAAAAAGAATGTGTTTCATGACACTCAGTTTGGCTGCGTGGCCGCCGTGCCGTATGAGACGACTTCAAATAGGCGTTGCGGTGATCCTGAAATGACCTGTAGGTCGGTCTCATCTGCGTGTTCTCAATGGGCCGAATCAGGCGATTTTCGTGGCCTCGTACACCTGGGAGGGCTGGGCGAATTCCTCCTGGGCGGCCACCAGCATGATCTCGCGGCTGTTCTGCTCGTGTGTCAGCTTCAGCAGGCCGTACAGCGCGCTCATCGACAGGCTGAGGGCCGCCGCCACGTCGCGCGTTTTCAGGTAGTGCCCGAAGAACAGCGCGGCAATCGCGTCCCCGGTGCCGTTGCGCGGTGGGTCCAGCGGCAGCAGCGGCGTGCGGCACAGCCACGCCCCGTCGTCTGTGACCGCCAGCGTCTCGATCTGATCCGCCGGGGCGTCCTGGCGCACCAGACTGGTGACCACCACGATCCGGGGGCCAGCCGCGTACAGACGTCCCCGCAACTCCGAGGCCGCCTCCAGCGCGTCGTTCAGGGTGCGGACCGACTTGCCCGTCAGCAGTTCCAGCTCGAACTGGTTGGGCGTCAGGATGTTGGCGGCTCCCAGCGCCTGCGCGGCGATCAGGTTTGGCAGCTCCGGGCGCACGAACACGCCGCGCCCCACGTCGCCCATCACCGGATCACAGCAGTACAGCGCCGCCGGGTTGGCCTCGCGCACGCGCCGCACCGCCTCCACCACCGCCGCCACCGTGCCCCCTGATCCCATGTAGCCGCTCAGCACGCCCGCGCATTCGGCCAGTACGCCACGCGCCTCGATGCCGTCTACCAGCTCGGCGATCTGCTCGGGCGGGAACACGGCCCCGGTCCACGCGCCGTAGCCGGTGTGGTTGGAAAACTGCACGGTGTTGATGGCCCAGACCTCGATGCCCAGACGTTGCAGCGGGAACACGGCGGCGGCGTTGCCGACATGGCCGAAGCTGACCCACGACTGGATGCTCAGGACGTTCAGGGGCGGCACATGCGGGGGCTGCACATTCGGGGGCTGTGGAGTGGGCGAGGTCATGCCCAGCAGCATAGGGCGTGGTGGGGGAGAGGGGAGAGGCCAGAAGCCCTCGCGTGTGGGGTTGGATTGTGAATGGCGTTTCGGGTCTGGTTTGAAGGCGAAGTCCCAGCAGCACTCGTCGCATACCGTAATCCTTCACCTTGCGGCTGGCCCCCGCCGTCCGGCATACTTTCTGACGCCGCAGGCTGGCGCGTTGGTAAACCCAACCGTCGCCCCCTGACGATAATTGCATTCCTTCCACCGCCCCCGGCCCTGTCAGGCCGAGTTCACAGCGGCGTGCCCCACGCGCCCAGCAGAGGTTCCTTTTGACTGTCCTCCCCAAATCTTCCGCTCCCAAATTCGACTTTCAGGCTTACCGGCGCGAGTGGTTCCAGAACCCGCGCGGCGACGTGCTGGCAGGCATCGTGGTGGCGCTGGCGCTGATCCCGGAGGCGATTGCCTTCTCGATCATCGCCGGAGTCGATCCCAAGGTGGGCCTGTACGCCTCGTTCATCATCGCGATGGTCATCGCCTTCATCGGGGGCCGCCCCGCCATGATCAGCGCGGCCACTGGGGCAATGGCGCTGCTGATGGTGGGCATCGTCAAGAATTACGGGCTGGATTACCTGTTCGCGGCCACCATCCTGACCGGATTGCTGCAAATCGTGTTCGGCTGGGCACGGCTGGCCCGCTACCTGAAGTTCATTCCGCGCCCGGTGATGGTGGGCTTCGTGAACGCGCTGGCCATCCTGATCTTCTCGGCGCAACTGCCGCAGTTCGTGGGCGCGGGCTGGCAGATGTACGCGATGGTGGCCGCCGGGCTGGCCATCATCTACCTGCTGCCGCGCGTGTTCAAAGCATTGCCCAGTGCCCTCGTCGCCATCGTGGTCCTGACCGTGGTGGCCATTTTCGGCCATGTGGACGTGAAGACCGTGGGCGACATGGGCGCGCTGCCCGGCGCATTGCCGCCGCTGCATTTGCCCAATGTGCCGCTGACCCTGGAAACGCTGCAAATCATCTTTCCCGTGGCGCTGACCCTGTGTCTGGTGGGGCTGCTGGAAAGCCTGCTGACTGCCCAACTGGTCGATGAGCGCACGGACACCACCAGCAACAAGAATACCGAGTCACGCGGGCAGGGCGTGGCGAACATCGTCACCGGCTTTTTCGGCGGCATGGCCGGCTGCGCCATGATTGGCCAGAGCATGATCAACGTCGGCAACGGCGGGCGCGGGCGGCTGTCCACCTTCGTGGCCGGGGCCTTTCTGCTGCTGCTGATCCTGGTCCTGCAACCGCTGCTGGTGCAGATTCCGATGGCTGCACTGGTGGCCGTGATGATCGTGGTCAGCGTCAGCACCTTCGACTGGAACAGCCTGCGAACCCTGACCGTGTTTCCGAAGGGCGAGACCATCGTGATGATCGCCACCGTGCTGACCACCGTGGTCACGCATGACCTGTCCAAGGGCGTGCTGGTGGGCGTGATTCTCAGCGCGCTGTTCTTCGCGCGGCAGGTTTCCAAGATGTCATCGGTGACGCACAGCGACGGCCCGGACGGGCGCACCTACCGGGTGGACGGCCAACTGTTCTTCGTCAGCACGCACGACTTCGTGCATCAATTTGACTTCCACCATGCCAGCCAGCACGTCACCATCGACATGAGCGCCGCGCACATCTGGGACGGGTCCGCCGTGGGGGCGCTGGACAAGGTGATCCTCAAATTCCGTTCGCTGGGCATTCCCGTGGAAGTCGTGGGCCTGAACGAGGCGTCGGCGCACCTGCTGGACCGGATTGCTACACATGACAAACCGGATGCGGCGGGTGTTGAGATACACTGAGGGCCAACAATCCTGTGCCCTGCTGCACGGGTTCCGGCGACCATACGCCGAACTGGGGGAAGTCTGCTGCCGCGACTTTCCCCTTTTTTTGAGGTTTTCCAGCCGCTCCCGCCTGCCCGCCGCCCCGCTTCCCAAAGGAGTCCCTCTTGAACGACTTACCTGCCACGCTCAACCTTCTGCCTTTCTGCACCCCGGTGACCCGCCATGCATGAGGCGGGCGGCGAGACCCTCAACCTTCTGTCCAGCCTGGGCCTGAACCTGTCGCCGCAGACGCTGACGGTGCTGGCCGTGGCGCTGTTCGTGGCCACCTACGCCATGATCCTGCTGGAAAAGTATGTTCACCGCACGGTGGCCGCGCTGCTGGGGGCCTGTGCCGTGATGGTGCTGGGCATCCTGACGCCCACCCAGGCGTGGGCCAGCATCGACTTCAACACCATCTTTCTGCTGTTCGGGATGATGAACATCGTCAACGTGCTGAGCCGCAGCGGCTTTTTCGACGTGGTGGCCCGCCGCGCCATGATCATCACGCGGGGCGAACCGGCGCGGGTGCTGTGGATCTTCTCCATCTTGACCGCCGTGTTCAGCGCCTTCCTGGACAACGTGACCACGGTGCTGTTCATGGCTCCGGTGGTGGTCACGGTGGTGGCGCGGCTGGGGCTGCGGCCCATGCCGTACCTGATCGCGGTGATCCTGGCCAGCAACACCGGGGGCACCGCCACGCTGGTGGGCGATCCGCCCAACATCATCATCGGCTCGGTGGCGGGCAAGGGCTTCGGGGACTTTCTGGTGAATGTCGCGCCGTATGCCACGGTGGCCACCTTCCTGGGCATCGGCCTGATGCACCTGCTGATGAAGGCGCGCGGCGATCTGGCCGGGGCGGGAGACAGTGAACGGCTGCGTGCGGCTCTGACCGACACCACGCCGATCAAGACCAACCCCAAATTGATGAAGCAGGCGCTGGGCGTCTTCGCGGTCACGCTGCTGCTGTTCATCGTCGGCCACCCGATTGGGCTGGAGGCCGGGCTGGTGGCGCTGACCACCTCCACCTTCCTCATGCTGATCGCGGACCTGACCCCAGTGGAACTGTTCGAGCAGGTGGAGTGGACCACGTTGCTGTTCTTCATGGGCCTGTTTATCGTGGTGGGCGGCCTGGAGCATGTCGGCGTCTTCCAGACGGTGGCGGCAGGTCTGACGGGCGTGATCGACGGCAACATCGGTACCGGCATTCTGGCGGTGGGCTTTGCCAGCGCGATCATCAGCGGCTTCGTGGACAACATCCCCTTCACCATCAGCATGGCCAGCGTGCTGCGCGAGTTGCAGGTCACCCTCGGCCCCGCGATGGACCCGCTGTGGTGGGCGCTGTCGCTGGGCGCGTGCCTGGGCGGCAACCTGACATTGATCGGCGCATCGGCCAACATCGTGGTCTCGGACATTGCCGCCCGCGAGGGTCATCCGATGGGCTTCGTGGAATTCATGCGCTATGGCACCCCCGTGGCGTTGATCACGGTCACGGTGGCGCTGGGACTGTTTTACGGGGCGTTTGTTTTGCGGGGCGGTTGATCGGGGAAGTGTTGATCGAAGAAGTGCAGAATGCTGCTGACTGAAGATGGGGTCTGAGCAGGTTTGTTGCTGAATGGCCCCTCACCCCAAGCTTTCGCAAGTCCCTCTCTCGTCCTGAGCTGTACCAGTCCCACGGGGGGAGAGGGGAAAAGTCTTTAGACCCCCCAGACCCTCCGCAGGAGCCTCCCCCATGCAAATCCTCGATCTCGCCACCCTGCTGGTCTGCGTGACCGCCGCGCTGGCCTTTGTGAATGCCCGTTACTGGAAACTGCCCGCGTCGATTGGCGTGACCGTGGGCGGCCTGGGCGTCAGCCTGATCATCTTCGCGCTGGTCAGCCTGGACGTGCCGTTTGCGCGGGACGCGGTGAATCTGGTGCGCGGCATCGAGTTCAACGATTTCGTGTTTCAGGGTGTGCTGTCGTTCCTGCTGTTCGCCGGGGCGCTGGGCGTCAACTCTCACGCGCTGTGGGCGCTGCGGGGGCCAGTGCTGACCTTTGCGCTGCTGTCCACGGCCATCTCGATTGCGCTGGTGGGTGGGGCCACCTACGCGCTGCTGGGATTGTTCGGACTCCAGGTGTCGTTCATCTACTGCCTGCTGTTCGGTGCGCTGATCAGCCCCACCGATCCGGTGGCGGTGCTGGGTATGCTGAAACAGGCCGGGGTGCCCAAGCGAATCGAAACGCTGGTGGCGGGCGAGAGCCTGTTCAATGACGGCGTGGGCGTGGTGGCCTTCGCGGTGCTGGCCGGAATCGCGGCGGCTGGGGGCGGAGGCGGTGAGGTCCACGGCCCCGCCATGAGTGCAGGCGGCGTGGCCCTCTTCTTCGCGCAGGAGGCGCTGGGCGGGCTGGCGCTGGGGCTGTTCCTGGGCTGGGTGGGCTGGCTGGCGCTGCGTTCGGTCAGCGATTTTGTGGTGGAGGTGCTGGTCACCCTGAGTGTGGTGCTGGCCTGCACCGCCATTGCCGCCAATCTGCACGTCTCTGCGCCGCTGGCCGCCGTGGCCGCCGGGCTGCTGATCGGCTCCCTCAAGGACCGCCGCCCGGAGGGGCTGTCGTCGCGCGAACGCTTCGAGGGCTTCTGGCACCTGGCCGACGAGCTGCTGAACATCTTCCTGTTCGCGCTGCTGGCGCTGGAGGTGGTGGTGGTGCGCTTCAGCGGGCAGTCGCTGCTGCTGGGGCTGATCGCCATTCCGCTGGTGTTGCTGGTCCGCACCATCAGCGTGTACCTGCCGGTGCTGGTGCTGGGGCGGCGGCGCGACTTCAATCCGTACACCCGCCGCCTGATGATCTGGGGCGGGCTGCGCGGGGCCATTAGCGTGGCGCTGGCCTTCACGGTGCCCGCCGGGCCGGAGCGCGATCTGTTCCTGGTCATGACCTACGTAGTAGTGGTTTTTAGTATTATTGTGCAGGGGCTGACGGTGGGATGGCTGGCGGCGCTGGCGAGTGGGGTAGGCGGTGAACTAGAGTAATACTCAGGAGTTGCACCTATGAATAGCGCGGGGACAGCGTCTCAGACGATAAATCTGAACCTACTCGTGTGGGGCGGTTTCTGCCCTTCTCTCGCCTTTCTCTGCTCCCCCACATCTCAAAAGCCTCGTGTCTCAATGCTGTCGTCACGCCTTTCAGCATTTTCCCGAACCGATCACGCCTATCCAACTTTGCCAGACCAGTCTGGTGGCTCTTCTGAGATTTTCGTGCCAGGAGAGGTTCTTTCTGATTATGCAGATGCAACTCCTGAGTAATATAGAAAACTTATTGATTATATTATATTGAAGTGTATCGATTGATAAAATATGTATTTGGAGGAATATTTTGTATTGAATGTCAAAAAGATTTGAGAGTTGACTGTGTCATACACCTCGCGCGTTTATAAGGTAGAGTCGTAAAATGTCAAACTTCGTAGAAATTCTAAAAGAAATATGTTGTATTCTTTAAAACTAAAACTAGATACACTAAAGATTAATAGTGTATTTAAATATGGTATGGCGAATATTCTGCCACGAAGTGTTGCTTTATTTGGAGCGTTACTGCTAACACCTTTAGCAATCAGTCGACTTGGAATCGCTGATTACGGTATATGGGTGTTGGCAACTTTAATTCCTACTTTAATTTTAGCGCCCGATTTTGGCATCACATACGGTTTAGTAAATGAGATATCAAAAATTTTTCTTAAGTATAGATCTATAGCATCCCAAAAATTGAGATTGCTCAACTTAAATAAATTACTTAAATATATTGCCTTTGGATGGCTCTCGCTAGGTCTTATCATAGCTGGGTTTTACACAGTACAAAGTGGCTCTGGCGCTCAATCACCCCGTCTATTTGTTTCTCTTTGTTTGTCATTGGCTACTTTCTCAATTAGTATCCCTGCCACTCTTTGGGCAAGAACGCAGCTTGGCATCGAACGAGGTCATGAGGCTCTGCGTTGGGAAGGCATAGGGAAGCTTGCTAGCTTCTTGATATCGCTGTTGATATTACTTTTTGTACCAAATTTATACCTCTTCATTATAGCTACATTGTTACCAACTACAATTTGTGCAATAATTAATGGCTTTGTTTTTCGTAACAAGACTTTTGGAAAATCTAACCAACACAGGGAAAATCTTGATAGCCTCAAACAAATTATGCGTGATGAGAGTGAGCTGA
The DNA here is from genome assembly GCF_001949125.1 of Deinococcus marmoris. GTDB lineage: Bacteria > Deinococcota > Deinococci > Deinococcales > Deinococcaceae > Deinococcus > Deinococcus marmoris_A. The sequence goes on along the minus strand of NZ_MSTI01000160.1, from coordinate 28,385 downwards.
TATCATCTGGACACTACTTTTTCATTGCTCAAGTTGCATATCTAATAGGCTTAGCGTTAGATCCTTTCATAATCAACTACTTTTTAGATTCTAAGGAGGTTGCGTATTACAGTATTATTAGGCGTCCGTTTGACGCTTTACCGCTTATAATTACACTGTTTTCTACTGGCTTATGGCCAGTCTTCAATAAATTAAATGAGATGAACCAGATCTTCCAATTAAGATCTATTATAAATCGACTTTTTATGTTTTCTATAATTATGCTTTTCATAAGCTCCTCACTAATAATTTTATTCAAGTTTTATCTATATGGTTTTATCGGTAACAATAAAATAACTCCCTATGAAAGTGATATTTTTTGGATTGCACTACAAACTCTAGGGGTTACAATATTTATTATATGCAATAATTATCTATATGCGGTAAATTTAATAAAGCTTCAATCAATTATATTACTGATTTCAGCTTGTATATCAGTTTTAATCAAAATATACGTCATTGAGAGAGCTGGAGTTCATGCATATTTCTCTGCATCAGCTATAACTTATACAACCCTTACTACAATTCCTGTAATATATTTAACTCTTTCGCACGTTAATCGCCGATTAAAAGACACTAAAGGTGACTTTATGTAGGAGCGTTTATTTTAATGAGAGTATATTCAAGAAATAGTAAATTATGTAAAGGAGAAGTCGTGAGAAATATCATACCAGAATTAAATTCTGGTCTCAAGTTAAGAATTTTGAGGACTACCCAAGATGAGGCTGTGATAAATATATATGGTTCGTTTATATAAAATCATTATTCTAGTTGCTTTGGGAGTATGCGCTCTTTTGATAGGAGACGGGCGCATTATCTTTGGGATTGGCTTTTTTGCTATGCTCGCTTATGTCGCCGTATCGGGTAAACAGGTTACCCAGATACGTTTGGATCATATTTGGGCACTCTCTTATACAATATTGATTTCAACCGAGGGATTCTTTGATGCGGGGTTTATCACTAGAACGCTTGATGTAGGCTATTTTGATAGGGCTGCTCAATATATTACTCTCATTAACATAGGATTTCTTCTGGCCTTTAATACTATTCGTCCAATTAAAATCTATGAAACGGTAATGATAGAACATTCGATCAAACGTGGATATCTGATATTCTTATATATATCTATGACTATGTACATACTACTGTATGCGCCTGTGGCTATCGAGACAGTGGTTTTAGGACGAGCAGTTGTTCTTGAGGAAGACCTTTCGCGAGGTCTAATAGATTTGATTAAGGGGGGAGTCATTCTAAATCTTGGAGTATTCTTGCCTATCGCGTTTGCATATCATTTTTATTTTTTGCGAGATCTAAATAAACACAGGGCTATGTTATATACTATATTGGTCTATCTTCCGGTATTAATGATTCAATTAGGTATGGGTGTGCGTTCGCCTTTAATTCTCACGGCCCTCGGCTTAATTGTTATTCACTCAAGTCGTTATCCAGGTGGTGGGGGACGTGTGTTAAAATTAGGAGGACTAGGTTTTACTCTTATAGTACTGGGCATCACAATCACACAAGTCAGGTCATATGGACTCTCACAAGGTGCAACTATTAGCTTCGCTTATGATAATAGTGAACGCTTTCCGACGTCAGAAGGTGTGGTTGAATATTTTTCCCGAATGGTTCAATATTTTGACTTTGAACCACTGCGAGGTGGACGTGAACACCTCGCAGTTGCGTTGTTCTGGGTACCACGAAGCTTTTGGCCAGACAAGCCTGAACAGCTTGAACACTGGTTCTATAGAGAGTATTGGGGACCACTATCATTAGGAGTCAGCGATGCACATAGTATTGCGGCAACATTTGCCGCTACATCGTATGCCGATTTTGGCTTTATGCCCACACTGATGATATGGACCATGGCGGGTTTTTTGTTTGCGCTTTTAAACAGATATGTCATGACATATGTTTATATCAAAGTAGGTCACCATCGTATAGTTTGGGCAGCAGTTATCACTAGCCTTACATTCTATGCTGTACGCCAGATCAACTACGTATTATTTTTGGCAGTTGGGTTTTCTGTAATCTGGTTGACCTACAGTCGATATATAACGACTCAACAACAGGAAAGCATAAATTCACGTTCTTTAAATCATATTTCTGATACACCACCTTATCCGGCAGATGATTAAATAAATAGAGACTGTGATGATATCTTTAAATCGTCACGGCATCGTTCTGAGCATATTTTAGGCTTGGGACGGCTAGTTTCTAAATGAATTTAAGCAGAACCTACGCACGAAAAAGCGGCAAAAAGATTGTGAATTGTGCTGTAAATTGGTAAGGCTAAATCTGTCTTTGAAGAAACGTTGCTGCACAAATGTCTACACCGGATTTAGTTCTTTACCTCGGAGTGAGTAATCTAAGGGCAGTCGGATATCATGTTAGTAATATGGTGGGTAGACGGTGTAATTTATTAAACATACGGCCCAGTCTATGGCAATAAATATAAACTCGTCGATCACTTTACTATGTACGCATGTTCACTGGTGTAATATCTCAAATCAAAGATAAGTAGCTAACGGGAGTAGAATAAAGCATATCCAAAGGTTTGTATCGGCGAAAATTCCCTCTGATTGCGCCACATGAATCTGATTGATGCCTTGATTTGCACCCGCTAGCTACTTAGTCACTTACATGGGAGAATATAAAAATGATAAATGATTTGGAGAATAAGATTATTCTGATTACTGGCGGCACTGGCTCGTTCGGCAACGAACTGCTTCAACTCGTTAAAGATACAGAGGTGCGCGAGGTCCGCATTTTTAGCCGCGACGAGCTGAAGCAGGAGCAGATGCGCGTGCGCCTCAACAATCCGAAGGTTAAGTTTTACATTGGGGATGTGCGAGACCGTGCCAGTGTGGATGCGGCGATGGAAGGCGTTGATCTGGCTTTTCACGCAGCGGCGCTGAAGCAGGTGCCGTCCTGCGAATTCTTTCCTATGCAGGCTGTTCTGACCAATATCGTGGGCAGCCACAATGTGGTGGAATCGGCCATTGCCCACCGCATTCAGTCGCTGGTCTGCCTCAGCACCGACAAGGCCGTGTTTCCAGTTAACGCGATGGGCATGAGCAAGGGCATGATGGAGAAGGTGGTGACAGCGGCGGCGCGGCGTTTAAAGGAGGGCGACACTGTGATCTCCAGTGTGCGCTATGGCAACGTGATGTACTCGCGCGGCTCGGTGATCCCGCTGTTCATTGACCAGATCAAGCAGGGCAAGCCGCTGACGGTCACAGATCCAGAGATGACCCGCTTTCTGCTGTCTTTGCGTAGTGCCATCGATCTGGTGCTGTTCGCCTTCGAGAACGCTGGGCAGGGCGACATCTTTGTTCGCAAGGCCCCAGCGTGTACGGTGCAGGATCTGGCCCAGGCGCTGGGGAACCTGTTCGAATCGGACGTGCCCGTGCATGTCATTGGCACCCGCCATGCCGAGAAGCTGTTCGAGACGCTGGCAACGGCGGGTGAGATCGCCAAGGCCCATGATATGGGTGACTACCTGCGTGTCAGGATGGATGACCGCGATCTGAACTACGCCAAGTACTTCACCGAGGGCAGCCCCAAAGAATCCACCTTGGAGGATTACACCTCGCACAACACCCAGCGCCTGACCGTGCCGGAAGTTGAAAAGCTGTTGCTTACCTTGGCCGATGTTCGCCGTGAGCTGGGATTATGAATCCGTAGCTACGAGAAAATTCAACTTTGCTGGCAATTGAACTTACAGCGTCGGTAAAGTCCACCGTGCTTCAAGACCGATAAAGTGAATGCTTGATCGTGCTAAAACTCATATCATAGGTGGTGAGGGTGAGGAATTTAAAAAAACCAATCGTTGCAATATTCACCGATATTTATCTTCCAGGCGTGAAAGGCGGTGGACCTATCCGCACAATTGAGGCAATTGTCGAAACGCTTGGGGATCGTTATGATTTTCATATTTTTACAGGAGATAGAGATCTAGGAGACGCTGGACCATATGAATTTATAGCGCGCGACGTATGGTTAGACCGGGGATCATATAAAGTAATATATTTATCCCCAGAAAAGTGGTCCCTCCAAAATCTACGACGCTTATTGGATTTGTTGTCGCCTCAAATTATCTATCTGAACAGCTTTTTCTCATCAACCTACTCACAGAAACTATATCTCCTGAAGCTTCTCGGTAGAATAAAAGGTCAGATACTTATGGCACCTAGAGGAGAGTTCTCTGCTGGGGCGCTGCAATTGAAATCTTTGAAGAAAAATATTTACCTCAAATTATACAAAATATTTTACAGGCCAAGTTTAGTCAGCTGGCATGCATCAACGACGTATGAACTAAACGATATTATGAGAGTTCTTCCTAGTTCTAGAAATATATTTGTAGCTTCGGATGTGTCACTTCTTAAAATAACTAATATGATATCGGCTAGTCAAAATTTATCCGAGAAGTGTGTCAAAATAGTGTTTATATCCAGAATATCTCCGAAGAAAAATCTGAAATTTGCTATAAGGTCATTAAAGAATAGTAAATTTTCGGCGATTATGGATGTATATGGACCGGTTGAAGATGAATCGTACTGGGAATCGTGTTTAAAGGAAGGCGAAAATCTTCCGAAAAATGTTCAATTTAAGTACGAGGGCGCTTTATCTCATGATAAGATACGACATAAGTTTGCTGAATATGATATATTCCTCTTTCCCACATTAGGAGAGAATTTTGGACATGTAATTGTCGAATCTTTGTCTTCTGGATGTCTAGTTATGACAAGTAAGAATGTTCCGTGGAATGATCTTGAGCAGGACGGCGCTGGTTGGAATCTTATACTGAATGAAGAAGATTTTTTGAGAGAATTGACGCAATATAGTTTACTGAGTGTATCCGCACGAGATGCCAAACGAAAATCTGCTATCGGATATGCCCAGGCTAAATTTGATCCTTCGGTGGCCGCTGAGGAAACTGCGGTCATCTTCAATACGCTCATAGATAAAGGCTAAGTGGGCAATGGCATTGTAGAAATTGAACGATCAGATATTCTACACATTGTTCTTTTTGATTTTTTCTAAGTTACTACGTGGAGAGGCATATGAATGTAGGTATCACTGGTGCGTGTGGAATGCTAGGCACCCATGTCCGCGCCTATTTTCACGGTCTGGATGACTTGGAAGTCCACGCCGCTGATCGGCAGACCTTCGCCTCGGACGGGCTGGCCGACTTCGTGGACGGCTGCGACGCCGTGCTGCATCTGGCTGGCATGAACCGGGGCGAGGATAATGTGGTGGCCCGCACCAATCTAGACTTGACGCGGCAACTGATCGCAGCTCTCGAAGAACGCGGCAGCGCGGCGCACGTCCTGTTCTCCTCGTCCACCCATATCGAACGTCACAGCGCTTATGGCACATCCAAACGTGAGGCGGCGGCACTGCTCTCAGACTGGGCAGGGCGCAGCGGGGGGAGGTTTACCAACGTCATCCTGCCCGGCGTCTTTGGCGAGGGCGGCAAACCCTTTTACAACTCGGTGGTCTCTACCTTCTGTCACCAACTGGCCAGCGGTGAAACGCCCACGCCACACAATGACGCGCCGATTGAGCAGATTCACGCCCAGGAAGTGGCGCGGCATTTTGAAACCCTGCTGCGGGAGGGGACAGTGGGCGATGTGTGGGTTCAGGGCGAGGACATGACGGTTTATGGTCTGCTCCATATCCTGACTGAGATGCGCGATCTATACGCTCAGCACATCATCCCTGACCTGCGTAAGGATATTCGGCGCGATCTGTTCAACACCTACCGCTCCTATCTGTATCCGGGACATTATCCGGTGGCGCTGACCCTGCACACGGACCCGCGCGGCAGTCTGTTTGAGGCGGTCAAGAGTCCCAACGGCGGCCAGAGCTTCATGTCCACCACGCATCCGGGCATCACGCGCGGCAACCATTACCACACCCGTAAAGTTGAGCGGTTTCTGGTCACGGGTGGCGAGGCCGAGATCAAGTTGCGCCACCTATTCGGCGGCGAGGTTCAGACCTTCCGCGTGTCGGGCGAACAACCCAGTTACGTGGATATCCCCACTCTACACACGCACAACATCACCAATGTCGGGGGCGGTACGCTGACCACGCTGTTCTGGACACATGAACTGTTCGATGCGGCCCAGCCCGACACGGTGGCCGAACCCGTGGAGCGCGCATGACACAGCCGGACCTGAACGCCAAGAAACTGAAAGTTATGTCCATCGTGGGCACCCGCCCGGAAATCATTCGGCTGTCCCGGGTGCTGGCGAAGCTGGACGAGTACACCGATCACGTCATCGTGCATACCGGCCAGAACTACGATTACGAGCTGAATGAAATCTTCTTCTCCGATCTGGGGGTCCGCAAGCCCGATCACTTCCTGAATGCCGCAGTGGGCACGGCGGCGGAAACCATCGGCCACATTCTGATCAAGGTGGACGCGGTGCTGGCGCAGGAGCAGCCGGACGCGGTGCTGATCCTGGGCGACACCAACAGTTGCCTGTCGGCCATTCCAGCCAAGCGGCGCAAGGTGCCCATTTTCCATATGGAGGCAGGCAACCGCTGCTTCGATCAGCGCGTGCCGGAAGAGACCAACCGCAAGATCGTGGACCATACCAGCGACATCAACCTGACCTACAGCGACATCGCCCGCGAATACCTGCTGCGTGAGGGCCTGCCGCCAGACCGGATTATCAAAACGGGCAGCCCGATGTTCGAGGTGCTGACCCACTACCTGCCCCAGATCGAGGCGTCGGACGTGATGGCGCGGCTGGACCTGAAGGCCGGGGAATATTACGTGGTCAGCGCCCACCGCGAGGAGAACATCGACTCGGACATGAATCTGGACGGGCTGGCGCTGGCGCTGAACACCATTGCCGAGACTTACGGGCGGAGGGTGATCGTGTCCACGCACCCGCGCACGCAAAAGCGCATCGACGCGCGGGGCATCACGTTTCACGCAAATGTGGAGCTGTTGAAGCCCTTGGGCTTTCACGACTACGTCCACCTGCAAATGCACGCCCGCGCCGTTCTGTCGGATAGCGGAACCATCACCGAGGAGTCGAGCATCCTCAATTTCCCGGCTCTGAACATCCGTGAGGCCCACGAACGGCCCGAAGGTATGGAAGAGGCCAGCGTGATGATGGTGGGTCTGTCGCCAGAGCGCATCATGCAGAGCTTGCGGATTCTGGAGGACCAGCCGCGCGGCCCAGAACGGGCACTGCGGCAGGTCTCGGACTACAGCATGCCTAATGTTTCGGACAAGGTGCTGCGAATTCTGATCAGCTACACGGATTATGTCAACCGTGTGGTGTGGCGAAAGGGTTAGAGTCAGCTTGTGCGGATTTTGCTCATAACTCAGTGGTTTGATCCCGAACCCAGTTTCAAGGGGCTGCTTTTCGCTCAGGAACTGCGTCGCCAGGGCCATCAGGTGGAGGTGCTGACCGGGTTCCCCAACTATCCGGGTGGCAAGGTCTATCCCGGTTACCGCATTCGGCCTTTTCAGCGTGAGGTTATGGACGGCATTCCCATTCTGCGCGTCCCACTGTATCCCAGCCATGACGGATCGGGAGCCAAGCGCGCATTGAATTACCTTTCCTTTGCGGCGGCAGCCTCAATTGGCACGCTGTTCGTGAATCGGCCTGATGTGGCCTACGTGTATCATCCGCCCGCCACCGTCAGCCTTCCAGCAATGGTCCTGCGGGCACTGCGGGGTGTGCCTTTCGTTTATGATATTCAAGACCTTTGGCCCGACACCCTGGCTGCGACGGGCATGATGGAAAACGCCGCCGTCCTGAAAGGCGTGAGCGGCTGGATGAACCGGGTGTACAGGCAGGCCGCGCACGTCACTGTGCTTTCGGAGGGCTTCAAGGAGCGGCTGCAACAGCGCGGCGTGCCAGAGAACAAACTGAGCGTGATTTCCAACTGGACCGACGAGGGCCAGATCACTATGGCAACACCGGACCCGGCCCGCGCCCGTGAACTGGGCTTCGAGGGCCGTTTCAACGTGGTCTTCGCCGGAACGATGGGCAAGGCGCAGGCGTTGGATACGGTTCTTGAAGCCGCCGAAGTCTTGCGAGAATCCCAACCAACCGCCCGCTTCGTAATGATCGGCGGGGGGGTGGAAGTCGAGCGACTCCAGGCGCAGACGATGGAAAAACAGCTTTCAAACGTGGTTTTCTTGCCGCGCCGTCCGCCCTCGGAAATCGGGGAGATTCTGAATCTGGCCGACGCCCTGTTGGTTCACTTGAAAGACGATCCGCTGTTCGCTATCACCATTCCTTCCAAAACCCAGGCGTATCTGATGGTCGGCAAACCCATTCTGATGGGCGTGCGCGGTGACGCCGCCTGGATGGTCGAGGATGCTGGGGCTGGGTACGCCTTTGAGCCACAACATCCGCAGGCACTGGCCGACGCTGTGGCACGTTTGATGGGAATGACGGCGGCAGAACGCAAGGAAATGGGCAGCTCTGGTCAGGCGTACTACTGGCAAAGATTGTCGCTGGAAGTCGGGGCAAGGGCATTTGTTCGGGTCTTCGGCCAGGTGGTTATGGCGAACCGATCCTCAGACCGTTTCAAGCGTCTGCTTGACATAGTGGCGGCGGGCAGTGGCCTGGTCATCCTGAGTCTCCCTCTCGCGGGTCTGGCCTCGCTGGTGCGCCTCAAGCTCGGTTCCCCCGTCCTGTTCAGCCAGCAGCGCCCCGGCCTGCACGGCCAGCCCTTCACCATGCACAAGTTCCGCACCATGCGCGACGCGGTAGACAGCCACGGCCAGCCACTGCCCGACAGCGAACGCATGACCCCGCTGGGTCGCTTTCTGCGCGCGTCCTCGCTGGATGAGCTGCCGGAGCTGGTGAACGTACTGCGCGGCGATATGAGCCTGGTGGGGCCGCGCCCGCTGCTGGTAGAATATCTGGAACGCTACACACCCCAGCAGGCGCGGCGGCACGAGGTCCGGCCCGGCATTACGGGCTGGGCGCAGGTCAACGGGCGCAACGCCATTTCCTGGGACCAGAAGTTCAAGTTAGACGTGTGGTACGTAGAGAACCGCAGTTTTGCGCTGGACATGAAAATATTGTGGTTGACGGTGCAGAAGGTCTTCAAGCGCGAGGGCATCAGCGCGGCGGGTGAAGCCACCATGCCCCGATTCGAAGGACAGGGAGAAATTTAATGCAAGACATCGTGGTGTTTGGAACAGGCGGCTTCGGGCGTGAGGTTCATCAGATCATCGAAGACCTTCAGGCGCGCGGTGACGCTTTGAATTTTCTGGGTTTCCTGGACGGTAATGCAAACCTGCACAACACGCAGGTGCATGGATTCCCCGTGCTGGGCGGCGTAGAGTGGCTAAATGGCCGTACAGACGTGTTGGTGGGGATGGGCGTGGGCAATCCAAAGGCCAAGCGCAAAATGATGGGGCAGATCGCTGAGCTAGGTGCGCGGTGTGCCACGTTGGTTCATCCGCTGGCGTGGGTAGGCAACCGAGTGGACCTGGGCGAAGGCTCAATTGTCTGCGCGGGCGCGATGATCACCACCGATATTCGCCTGGACCGGGGCGTCATTATCAACATCAACTGCACCGTGGGACACGACACTACGCTACATGATTACGTGACGGTTGCGCCTGGTGCCACCATTTCAGGCAATGTCGTTGTGGGTGAGGGAACCGATCTGGGGACAAATAGCGCAATTATTCAGGGCGTGACCGTAGGAGAATGGGTCATTCTGGGGGCAGGCGCGGTGGTCAGCAAGGACTTGCCCGCAAACGTGACTGCCGTGGGTATCCCCGCTAAAGTTATCAAAGAGCGGCCCATAGGCTGGCATCAGGAGTAGAAATGAGCAAAGCAACCGTTCGCACCTTAGACCGCACCCTGGCCCCTTGGCCCGTCTTTGAAACCGATGAGATAGAGGCTGTTTCGGAAGTCATGCGCTCCGGTAAAGTCAATTACTGGACCGGCACCGAGGGCCGTGAGTTTGAGAAAGAATACGCCGCCGTGCTGGGTGTGCCGTATGCCATCGCCTTGCACAACGGCACGCAGGCGTTGGAGCTGGCGCTGTACGCCCTGGGCGTGGGCGCGGGCGATGAGGTCATCACCACGCCACGCACTTTCATCGCCTCGGCTAGTGCCGCCGTGATGCGCGGGGCCGTTCCGGTGATGGCCGAAGTTGACCGGAACAGCGGCAACATCACCGCCAAGACTATCTGTGCCGTGCTGACCCCGCGCACACGGGCGATCATCGTGGTTCATTTGGCCGGGTGGCCCGCCGACATGACCCCGATTATGGAACTGGCCCGCGAACACAACTTGTTTGTCATTGAGGACTGCGCCCAAGCCCACGGTGCCAAGTACCACGGCCAGCACGTAGGCACCATCGGGCACATGGGCTGCTTCTCATTCTGCCAGGACAAGATCATGAGTACCGGGGGCGAGGGTGGCCTGCTGGTCACGCATGATCAGGACCTGTGGCGCAAAGCCTGGGCCTTCAAGGACCACGGCAAGAGCTACGACGCCGTGTATCACAAAGAGCATCCGCTGGGGTTCCGCTGGCTGCACGAATCCTTTGGCACCAACTGGCGCATGCTGGAGGTTCAATCTGCGATTGGGCGCTTGCAACTGCGAAAGCTGCCGGGCTGGACAGGGCAACGCCAGCGCAACGCGGCGGTGCTAGCCGGGCGCTTCTCTAGGCTGCCTGCCTTGCGCGTGCCCACCGTCCCGGAAGGCTCGGAACACGCCCAATACAAGTTTTACGTATATGTGCAGCCGAAAAACCTGCGCGCAGGCTGGAGCCGTGACCGCATCATGGCCGAGGTCGTGGCGCGCGGCGCACCGTGCTACACTGGCACCTGCTCTGAAATCTATCTGGAAAAGGCCTTCACCGACGCCGGACTGGGGCCAAAGGAACGGCTGCCCGTGGCCCAAGAACTGGGCGAGACCTCACTGATGTTCCTAGTTCACCACACCTTGACCGAAGCCGACATGAGCGCCGTAGCAGACGTGGTGGAAGAGGTCGTGCGAGAAGCGACGCGCGTCGACAGTTAGCGTCAGGGCCGACGGGGGACGAATCCCAGATGCTCTAGGTTGAGGTTGCGGTCCGCCAGGGTGACGCCGTAAGCGTTTGTTACAGTGACACTCAGGGGCGTCGCCCCCACAGGCACGCGGACTGGGGTGAACTCTTCCCCGGTCTGCACAGTTTGAATGACCCGTCCATTCTGTTTGAAAGTCACCAGAGGATAAGCGCTTTTGCCCTCTCGCCCTTGGGCCTTGAAGGTGAGTTCGCCCGCCGCACATGGGATCAGGGTTGCCGGCACATCACGCACCAGAATGGCGATTCGGTCTTCTGGATACCACGCGCCTGCGTTTTCGGCTGGAACGGTGACGCTTTGAAAACCCTGGCAGCCTGGGGCCGTCAGTTGAACATCGGAGAGCGTGGCCACACGAACATCCGCCAAGTAATAGTCGTTGAGATAGCTGAGGTACAGGCGTCCAGGGTGGGGAATGTCAATTTCCAATTCCTGTAACCTGTTCACCCTTGGGGCGGCGAGTATGACATTGTCCAGTATCACCAACAACTGGGGGTCTTCATCCTTGGCGCGTTCGCCAATGGCCGTGATTCTCAGTGTTCCTGCCGAACAGAGACTAGCCTCTAGAATGGACTCCCCCCCAAAGTAAAAGCCGTCCCCGCGCGCTTGCACGGAACCCTGACTGAGCTGATAGACCGGTTGAAACACCGGGGGCTGTGAGCATGAGGCGACGGAGGGCGTCGGTGGGGCGAGTTGCGGGACCGGTCTGGCCTGCCCAGTGACGCCCAACCCCACCCACACCAGTAACGGTCCTATTCCCAGGACCAGCGCCTGTAAAAGCGGTTTCACCGTCGCCCCGTCAGCCACAGCAACGCGCCCCCGGCCACCACGGCGATTAGGTCCGGGGCGTAGGCGGCAATCACGCCGGATACCGCCCCGTTCTCGCCCATTACCCGGAAGACGCTCCAAGTGGCGTAGTACGCAAACGTCAGCAGCAGTGCCCACACCAGTCCCAGGTCACGCCCGCTACGGAAGGTAAAGACCGCCAGACTGACCGCGAAGAAGGCCAGCGCCAGGGCGGCCAGCGGCTCGGCAAACTTGCGGTGCAGCGCTGTAAAGTCGGCGGGGGAGCGGATGTTCTGCTGGCGGTACAACGCGGTCTTGGCCCACAGCTCGCGCAACGGCGTATAGATGGGCTTCAATTCGCCGCTGCCCGCGTCTAGATCGGCCTGCACGTCCTGCACGGGCAGGCTGCCCGTCTTGAAGGTCAGCACTGTGACGGGGCGCGCGTCCTGGTAGGTCACGCGCTGGCCGTCGCGCAGTTCCAGCACATTGCTGCCCGGTGGCAAGCGGCCCGAGCGGGCGGTGATGACCTCGCGGGGGGGCAGTCCGTCCTGCATGGTCACGATCCGCAGGTCCTCCAGCTCGCCGCCGGGGCCGATCTCGCCCACGCTGATGGCCCGGTCCAGGGCGTCGCGCAGCACGATGCGCTGGCCGTCTGCCCCCGTTCCGTCCAGGCCGATTACACGCGGATTGTCGAAGACGATCTCCTGCTTGACCTTGCGCTCCTGCACCTTGGCGCGCGGTACCAGTCCCTCACCCAGCGCAAAGGCCAGCACGGTCACACCCAGGCCCAGCACCAGCACCGGCCACAGCAGCCGGGTGGCCGGAATCCCGGCGGCCAGCGCGCCCTTTAGTTCTGAATCGCTGCTCAGCCGAGACAGCCCCAGCAGCGTGGCGAACATCAGCGCAATGGGCAGGGCGCGGGCGGCGGCCTCCGGCACGTTCAGCGCCAGCACCCGCGCCACCAGCACTGGATTGGCCCCCTTGGCCAGCAACGGCGCAATGACCTCCTGCAAGGCCGCCAGCACCAGCAGCACGATCACGGCGGCCAGCGCCCCCAGCAGCAGCGGCAGAATCTCGGACAGGACGTAGCGTTCAAAGAGTTTCATGGAGTGCCCTTTGGGCGTCTAAGGGTCAAAGGGTCTGAGGGTCTAAAGGCGGGGGATTGGAAGTCAAGGTTCTGCGGTGGCATGGCCCGCTCCCCTCCTCTGTCCCTTCGGGAAATCTCCGATAGGAGAAGCAGAGCCTGTGCTTTTAGCCCCTCCCCCCTTGTGGGGGACTGGTATAGCTCGGCACGAGAGGCTGGGAGGGGGGTGGCGGGCGAAGCTCGCCCCGCTGCCAGGAGACGCGGCACACTACTTTCTCTCACCGCAGTCTCCAGGCCAGTCCGCCTGCCAGCAGCAGGAAGGCGAGGTTAGGAATCCAGGCGGCCAGGGTGGGGTTCAGCGCCCCGGCCCCGGCCAGTCCCGGCATGGTGGTCCACAGCACGTAAAAGCACACGATAAAGACCAGCACGGCGGCAAAGGCGGCGGCGCGGTTGCGGATCAGCAGGCCCAGCATCCCGGCGGCCAGGGCAAAGACGATGGGCGTGGCGGGGTCTGCGGCGCGGGCGGCCAGTTGAAAGGTGTAGTCGCGCACGCCCTTGCGGCTGAGCGTATCGCCAGCCAGTGCGGCACGCAACTCGGCGTTGCTGACCTGCTGGGCGGCGGGCGGCGGTGGGCGCAAGGTGTCGGTCTGCGGCACCACCACGTCGGTGGGGGAACGCTGCGGGTTCTGGCCGGGGCGCGTGATCCACGGGTTGGTCAGGGTCCAGGTCTGCTTGCCCGAATCCCAGGCACCGAACTGCGCCGTCAGGATCTCGTCGCCGCGCTGGACCATCACGCCGTCGAGCCGGGCCACCTGACCGCCGCTGCTGTCATTGTTCACGCGGCCTGCGTAGTAGAGCGCGCCGGGCGGGGCGTAGGTGTATTTTTCCTGCTGGGGCGGCGGCGGGGCCATGTCGTAAATGCTGTACCACGAGCGGTCCCAGTTCGCCAGCCCTGCCGGAACCAGAATGCCAGCGTTGAAGTACGCCAGCACGCCCACCAGCGCAAAGGGAATGGCCAGTGGCCACACCAGACTCAGCGGGCGGATGCCGCTGGCCAGGATCGCCTTCAGCTCGTTGTCGCGCTGCATGCGTGAGAAGGCCAGCAGGATCGAGAACGGCACCGCCAGCACCAGCGTCTTGTTCAGGTTCTGCGGCAAAATGGACAGAAAGGCCGCCACCGCCTTGAACACAGGCGGATGGTAGATCAGCAGCTTGCCCACGGTGCTGCTCAGGGCGTCGGTCATCAGCAGGGTCAGAAACAGCGCCACGCCCGCCAGATACCAGCGGGCAATCTCGCCGAGTACGGTTCGGGTCAGGATGGGCACGGCCAGGATTCTAGCGGCCCAGCATGAGGAAAAGGGGGCGGAATGCGGTTTTGCTGGGGGCAGTGGATGGGGGAGGGGAGTCTTTCGCCCAGTGGCAGCTCTGGCCTGCTCCCACGGTTGAACCTCTCTCCTGCGGAGCTGTACCAGCCGGTCTGCTCCGCAGCCAGCTCCCCTCAAAAGGGAGCCAAGAAAGCGCTGCTGGACGAGCAAATCCGCAACTCTTGCCTCTCTTCTCAGGGGAGGTGCCCCGGAGGAGCGGACTCGCAGAGCTGCGAAGCAGAGGGGTCAAGCGGGCAGGGCCACCCTGTATCCTCCACCCCAATCAAAAAAAGCCCCCTCCATGCGGAGAGAGCTGAACGAGAGGACTGCGCTATCCCGCCTGTGGTGCCCCGGCTCCCTCCCCGGCCCACCCCTTGCGCTCGTGGCGGGCCAGCCGCTCGTGCAGGTGCAGGATGGCGGCGTTGCCGTGTGCGCCGCGCTCGGTGATGGCGCGGGCCGTGGCGGCGTCCAGGTAGGCCAGCCGCAGCAGTTCGGTGCTGCTCAGGCCGTCGCGGGTGGCCTTCACCCCGCGCTCGCGGCGAATGCCCGCGCTGTCCAGGCCCACCACGCTGCGGTTGCTGATGCTGCCCAGTTGGCCGTACACGTTGCCCTCGCCGCCGTGGCGGGCCACCGTCGCCATCAGTTCGCGGCGGGCGTCGGTGCTTTCCAGGCGCGAGGCCAGCCAGCGCCGCGCCCCCGGATCGGCGCTGCGTTCGGCGATCTGGGCGGCCAGTTTCACGTCGCCGCCCATCGCGCGGGTCAGCAGGTCCTGCGCCCGTTTGCGCCAGCGCCGCGCCTGCACGGTGTCCACCACAAAGGCCAGCCGGGAAAATTCAGCCAGACTCAGGGTGGCCTCCGGCCCAGCGCCAAAGTCGCGGGCGGGCGAGGTCAGATCATGTTCAGTGGCCAGGGCGTTCCAGTCGGCAGAGATTAGCCCCAGTTGCGTCAGGGCAGAGGAAGCGAGGAGGAATCCGTCGGCGCTGATGGGCAGCCGGACGGTGCCGAATTCGAGGGTCAGCGGGGCGTTTTGCATACATAGATTATAGCATAAATTATGTAATAAGCATAATTAGAGAGGATGGCTTAGAGGGGCTGGAAGGGGCGTTCCAGGATGTGCCAGACCCCTTCTTCCCCTCTTCTTCGCAGCTTCGCAAGTCCGGCCTCCGAAGGGAGGCGACGGGCTGTCCGCGCGGCCCGTTTGACGGTGCCTTCTGGTTTCCTCTGAGGAAACAGACTGGGGATTCGCCCCTCCAGCTCACCGCCCCTCCCCCATAAGCGCGACTAGACTGAACGCACGACGCCATCTCCACGACACCGCTTCCATGACACCGAGCTTCTCCATGCTATGAACACCCACTTCTGGAGGTTTGCCCCATGTCCGAATCTGATCAGGCCGCGCCCATTGCCCCTTCCGCCGAGCGCTTTCCCGTTCCCCAGAGCGTACTGGCGCGCCTGCGTTCCGACCCGCAGGCAGACATCGATGCGGCGGCGGCGGACCCGGACGCCTTCTGGCTGGCGCAGGCGCGCAAGCTGGAATGGACCCGCGAACCCACCCAGGGCCTGAGCGGGGAGGCCCCGAACTTCCAGTGGTTTGCCGACGGTGAGACCAACGTGACCCTCAGCGCGCTGGACCGCCACGCGCGCGGCGCGGCGCGGACCCGCGCGGCGTTCATCTGGCTCTCGGAAACCGGGGAGGAGCAGGTGCTGACCTACGGCATGCTGCATGAGCGGGTGGAACGCGCCGCCGCCGGACTGCGGGCGCTGGGCGTGGGCCTGGGCGAGCGGGTGGTGATCTACATGCCGCTGACCCCCGAAGGCTGCATCGCCATGCTGGCCTGCGCGCGGCTGGGCGCGGTGCATTCGGTGGTCTACGCGGGCCTGGGCGTGGGCGCGCTGCGGGACCGCATTACCGACGCGGGCGCGCGGGTGGTCATCACGGCGGACGTGGGATACCGGCGCGGCAAGCTGGTGGACCTGTACTCGGTGGCCGCCGAGGCCGTGGCCGATCTGCCGCAGGTGCAGCATCTGGTGCTGTGGGAGCGCATCAAGACCTTCTCGCGCGAGCATGACCCGCGCACGGTGGCGTGGGAAAGCCTGTTCACGCATGGGCGGGCCGCCGCCGCACCCGTGGGGGCCGAGCATCCGCTGTACATCCTCTACACCTCGGGCAGCACGGGCAAGCCCAAGGGCGTGGTCCACACACACGGCGGCTACATCGTGGGCACCGCCTACCACCTGGGCGCGCTGTTCGACGTCACCGAGAGCGACGTGTTCTTCTGCACCAGCGATATCGGCTGGATCGTGGGGCACGGCTATATCGTCTACGGCCCGCTGGTGGCCGGGGCCACCGTGCTGTTCCGCGAGGGTGCGCCGGATTACCCGGACCCCGGCATCCTGTGGCGCAGCACCGAGAAGTACGGCGTGGACGTGCTGTTCACCGCGCCCACCACCCTGCGCCTGTTCATGAAGCTGGGGGCCGAGGTGCTGGAACCGTATGACCTGAGCCGCCTGCGCGTGATCGCCTGCGCGGGCGAGGCGCTGAACCCGGAGGCGTGGCGCTGGGCGCAGCAGCATCTGGGCGGGGGACTGGAGGAAGGCGCGCACGCCATCGTCATCGATCACTGGTGGCAGACCGAACTGGGTGCGCCCACCCTGGGCAGCCACCCGCGCTGGGACGCGCGCCCCGGCTTCGTGGGCCGCCCGCTGGCCGGGGTGGTGGCCGACGTGGTGGACGAGGCAGGAAACAGCCTGTCCGACAACGTGCAGGGCCAGTTGGTGATCCGCCGCCCCTTTCCGTCCATGATGCGCGGCATCCACGGCAACCCGGAAAAGTACGCCCAGGTCTGGAGCGAGAACCCGGCGGGCTACCTGTCCGGCGATCTGGCCCTGCGCGATGCGGACGGCTGTTTCTCGATCCTGGGCCGCGCCGACGATGTGCTGAGCGTGGCCGGGCACCGCATTGGCAGCTCGGATGTGGAAGACGCCCTGGTCTCTCATCCCGCCGTGGCCGAGGCTGCCGTGATCGGCATTCCCGACGACCTGAAGGGCCAGAGCATCATCGCCTACGTGATTCTGCTGGCCTCCCACAGCGCTGCTGAGGCCAGCCTTCCGGGCCTGCGCGCCAGCATCGGTGAGCATGTCCGGCGCGAACTGGGGCCGATTGCCACGCTGGGCCGGGTGGAGATCGTGACTGCCCTGCCCAAGACCCGCAGCGGCAAGATCATGCGCCGCGTGCTGCGTGCCCAGGCACTGGGCGAGGACCCCGGCGACCTGACTACTTTGGAGGGCTAGCAGGAGCATCCCCGGAGGTCTGGAGACGTGGCAGGATGTCCCTCGATCTTGCTCCTTCTATGCGTGCGAGGAGAGCTGTGCGGCGGCTGAGGAGGGCAGGCCGTCAACAAAACCGGATTTCGGGCAGCTTCATTCCATCATCGCGGGCATGGCCGCCACGTCGCCGTCAAAGCCGGGACCGGCCATCTCCGCCGTATGAATCCGGTCCCGGCCCGCAGCCTTCGCCCCATACAGCGCGTCGTCCACCCGCGCCACCAGCCGGGTCAGATCGTCGCCCGCGCGGCAGGTGCTGACGCCGAAGCTGGCGGTCAGCGGGCCGACCTGCGGGTGGGGCGAGGCCAGCAGCCGTTGCCGCAGCGCCTCGGCCCGGCGGGCGGCCCCGGCCTCGGCCACGCCGGGCAGGATCAGCATGAACTCCTCGCCGCCCCAGCGCCCCGGCGTTTCACCGGCCTGGGCGCTGTGCCGCAGCAGCCCGGCGATATGCGCCAGTGCGCTGTCTCCGGCCAGGTGGCCGTGCGTGTCGTTCACCGCCTTGAAATGATCGATGTCCAGCATGATCACGCTGCCGCCTCTGCCGGGGAAAGTCTGGGTTGGTGAGGTCAGGTCCGGGGCCGCCGCGTCCGGGTGGGCCGGGTCCAGCAACGTTTCGATCTGCTGGTACAGGCGGCGGCGGTTGGGCAGGCCGGTCAGGGCGTCGGTCCACGCCTCGTGTTCCAGCCGCAACTGCTTGTGGGCCAGCGCGATGAATCTGTTCTTGTACCACGCCAGCGCGTGCAGCAGCATCATCACGGTGCCGGTGGAGAGAAAGAGTTGGAGTTCGAGGAAGGCCGGCTTCAGATCCCCCTGTGCCGCGCGCAGCAGCACCAGCCCCAGGGCCGTGCCGAACATCCCCAGATTCAGCAGCCCGGCGCTGCGGGTGCCGAACACCAGATACCCGAAGATCGCGTTGGTGATCAGCATCAGGTACATGTTGAGGCTGACCTGACCGCCCACCACGCCGTAATACGCCTGAAACAGCACGAACAGCGCATTGAAGGCGATGGTGATCTTCAGCGCGCCGTCCAGCGACTTGCCGCTCATGATCCGGTAGGCGGCCCACAGGCACACCAGCGCCATTACCGCGTACAGCCCCAGCATAGGCGCTCTGGGATCGGCACTGGACGCCTCCAGCCCCCACAGGATCAGCAAAACGGGCACGCCGCAGATCAGCGCGGTCAGGGCCAGACCCTGGTGCAGCGTGTGCCTGAGTTCCGCGCCGGGTTCCTGGGTCAAGTTGCCTGTTTCCCCGGCAGCCATGCTCACCCCGGTCTTCGGGCGCGCTCGCCGGACGCGCGCCGAATCTGGAAGTCTGAAAAACGCGGGGAACCGCATGTCCCGAGCTTAGGGCAGTGCAACCCACAGTCCTGTCACAGAACCCTTTCACGCTGCCGGATTTACCTCAATCCGTCTGCGCTCACGGGTAGCGCCCCAGCCGCTCCACCAGCAGGGCAAAAAAGCCGTCCGCGTCCACTCCGGTCACCACTTCGGCATTCTTCGGCTGCCCGGTCACGTTCCACACGTCGGCCACCGTGCGGCCCGCGCTGGGGCCAGCGGTCAGGTCCATCTCGACGTGCATGGAGCGCGACACGAACAGGTCCGGGCGCAGCAGCCACGCCACGGTCATCGGATCGTGCAGCGCGCCGCCGTCCCAGCCGTAGCGCTCGCGGTGGTGTTCAGCAAAGAATTCCAGCAGCACCGCCGCGAATTCGCCCATCCGCGTGCCCAGCGCCCGGAACGCCGCCACGCGGGCCGGGTGCGCGATGGCCTGATGCGTGACGTTCAGGCCGAACATCGTCAGCGGCACGCCGGACGTGAACACGATCTGCGCCGCGTGTGGATCGGCCAGCGCATTGAATTCGGCGGCGGGGGTCCAGTTGCCGGTGTCGGTGCTGCCGCCCATCCAGACCACCTGCCGGATCAGCGGAACGATGTCCGGCGCGAGGCGAAAGGCCAGCGCCAGGTTGGTCAGCGGCCCGGTGGGCACCAGCGTGACCTCGCCGGAGCGGGCGCGCACGGTGTCGATAATGAAATGAGCAGCGTGCCCGGCCTCTGCCCCACGCGTGGGCGTGGGGAGGTCGGGGCCGTCCATCCCGCTGTCTCCATGCACCGCCTCGGCGCTGATGCGCCCCCGGACCAGCGGGCGGTCCGCCCCGGCAAAGATGGGCACGTCCATGCCGCTCAGTTCGCGCACGATCAGGGCGTTGCGGGTGGTGTGGTCCAGGCCCACGTTGCCGAACACGGTGGTCAGGCCCAGCACCTGAAACTCTGGACTGATCAGTGCCAGCAGGAAGTTGATGGCGTCGTCGTGGCCGGGATCGCCGTCCAGGATGATGGGCTGGGCAGGGGTGGACGTGACAGGCATTGTGTCATTTGCTGATTTACCCAGGGTTAACCCCCCTCGTCTGGGTTAACCCAACGTAAGCTGCGCGCCATCTGTCCCATCCCGAAGTGGCTAAAATACGGTCATGAAGGGCCTGAAAGAATTTGTCGACTGGCTCCGGGAAATCCTGGGGGGCGCGCCTCAACCCCAGCCAGTCCCTATCCCTGTTCGCGTGCGCGACCGCTGACAGCACCCTCTTCACCCACCAACCTCCACACCTGCCTGTTCCGGCGGGTGTTTTTCTGTTGTGAGGGTGTTGCTGGCCTGGGATGATGGGCCGGGGCGGTCCAAAAGCTACACACACTCCGGTCATCCGGGCCTTGGCCGCGCTAGCATGCTGGGCGTGCCGCAGCGCGCCGAACAGGCAATGGAAGAACATGGAATGGGGGAACTCCGGGCGCTGGTGACAGGTCGCCCGGTCCCGGAAGTGCAGGGCATCGAGCGGGCCTACGTCTTCTCGCGTGATGCCCACGCCGGGGTCAACCGCAAGAGCGGCGAGCCGTACATCACGCATCCGGTGGCGGTGGCGGTGATCCTGGCGCGCCTAGGCATGGACAGTGACAGCATCATGGCCGGGCTGCTGCACGACACCGTGGAAGACGTGGACGGCGTGACCTTCGAGCAGATCGAGACCCTGTTCGGGCGCGACGTGGCCCGCATCGTGGAGGGCGAGACCAAGGTCAGCAAGCTGAGCAAGCAGGGATCGCAGTCGGCAACTGTCAGCGACGCCGGGCGCGACCTGCAAGCCGAGAACCTGCGCCAGATGCTGATCGCCATGACCGACGACATCCGCATCATCGTGGTCAAGCTGGCGGACCGGCTGCACAACATGCGCACGCTGGCCTCCATGCGGCCCGACAAGCAGCAGCGCATCGCCCGCGAAACGATGGACATCTTCGCCCCGCTGGCACACCGACTGGGCATCGGGCAGATCAAGTGGGAGCTGGAGGACCTCAGCTTCCGCTACCTGTACCCCGATGACTTCGCCTACCTGCAAAGCCGCCTGCAAAGCCGCCAGGACGAGCGTGACGCGCTGATCGGCGAGGCGGTCACGCAACTGGACGAGGCGCTGGCCGACGATCTGGAACTGCCCGAGTGGGTGGCCGACATCGACATCTCCGGGCGCAGCAAGCACCTGTGGAGTGTCCACTGCAAGATGCAGCGCGAGGGCAAGGGCCTGGAGCAGATCTTCGACCTGCTGGCCATCCGCGTGATCGTGACTCCGCGTGACCTGATCGTGCCCGAAGGCACCGACGAAAAGAGGCGCGAGAAGGCCGAGGCCACCCGCGAGAAGCGCATCTGCTACCACACGGTGTCTATCGTGCACAGCATGTGGACCCCGCTGCCGGGCCGCTTCAAGGACTACATCGCCGTGCCCAAGCCCAACGGCTACCAGTCGCTGCACACCACCGTGATCAGCCAGAGCGGCCAGCCGATTGAGGTGCAGATCCGTTCGCGCCGTATGCACGAGGTGGCCGAGTTCGGCGTGGCGGCCCACTGGATGTACAAACAGGGTTCGCAACTGGCGCAGAAGGACCGCGAGAACTGGATCGCCCAGCTCCGTGAGTTGCAGGACGAGATCAACGACGCCAGCGACTACATGGACGCGGTCAAGTCCGACATCCTGGGCCAGCGGGTGCGGGTCTTCACGCCGCGTGGGCTGGCGGTCAGTCTGCCGTCGGGCAGCACGACCATCGACTTCGCGTATCACATTCACAGCCGTATCGGCGAGACCACCGTGGGCGCGCGGGTCAACGGCAGCATCGTGCCGCTGGCGCACAAACTGGGCAACGGCGACATGGTGGAGATCGTGACCAGCAAGAACGGCCATCCCAGCAAGGACTGGCTCAATTTTGCCGTGACCCGCAGCGCCCGCGCCAAGATCAGGCATCACTTCCGGCAACTGGAACGCGACGACGCCCGGCAACGCGGCCATGACATGCTGGAGCGCCATCTGCGTAAACGCCAGCTCCCGGTGCGCCAACTGATGCGGACCAAACTGCTCGAAGACGCCGCCCAGAAGCTGCTGAGTACCCGCAACCCGGACGACCTGTATTTCGCCATCAGCGCGGGCAAACTCACACCCTCGGCGGTGGGCCGGGTGCTGTCGCCCAGTCTGGCCAGCGAGCAGGGCGCGGCCCCCGCCAAACGCGGCCCCAAGCCCCGTGCCCCCGAGACCGGTGGCGTATACGTGGAGGGCTTTACCACCGCCACCAAGCTCAGCAACTGCTGCTCCCCGATCCGGGGCGATCAGATCATGGGCTACCTGACGCGCGGACGCGGCGTCAGCATCCACCGCATCGACTGTCCCAACATGATCCGGCTGCTGAAAGTCGAACCCGAACGCTGCGTGGCCGCGAGCTGGGATGTGGGGATGCCGGGCCTGACCCTGGTGGACCTGGACGTGGTGGCCCCGGACCGTCACGGCCTGCTGGCCGACGTGCTGGGCGCGCTGAGCGCCGAGAAACGCAGCCCGCTGAAGGTGGAGGCCAACGTGGACCTGGACAATGTGGCCCACATTCTGCTGCGGCTGGGCGTGCGCGGCAACACGGATCTGGAGCAGGTGCGCGCCGCGATTGGCAAGGTGGAGGGCGTGAGCGACATCGTGCGGCTGGGCCGCAATGCCGCGCGCGGGCGCAAGAGCAGCGGGGCCAGCGCGTGAGCGGGCCGACACAGGGGATAAATGTTCCCCTGGCGGCGGCGTCCGCCTCGCGGCTGCTCCGCAGCGTGACGTGGGGTGTGCCCGCGCTCATCCTCGCCGTGGCGCTGATTCCAGACAGGGAAAACACACCGCTTTTTCGGGGTCTGCTGACCGTACTGGCCCTTCTACTCTTTGCCCTGTTCCAGCTCGCCCCGCGCCGTCTGGCCTATACCCTGACCCCTGACGCCGTGGTCATTCAACGCGTGCTGAATCAGACCCGGCTGCCCTATGCCAGTCTGAGCGCCCGCCGGACCTCTGGCGTGCTGGGAATGCGCACTTTCGGGACCGGAATACCGGGCTACCTGACTGGGCACTTTACGCTGTCGCACGATGGGCAGGGTGTCAGTCGCGTGCTGGCCGCCGCTTCTGCCAGTCGAGGTGGCGTGCTGCTGCATTCCGGCGACGCCAACTACTTCCTGACCCCTGCCGATCCAGCCACCTTCCTGGCCGAACTCTCGCGGCGCGGGGTAGGGTTGGCCGCATGACCCTCACGCTTCTGCCGGACCTGGGCGATCTGCTGAGGTTGCATCCGCAGTACAACGCCGGGACCGTGGTGGAGATCCTGCGCCATCTGGGCGCATCTGAAGTGCTGTGGGCCAGCGACACGGACCCCGATCACCCGTTGCGCGACGCGCTGCCTGCCGCCCGCATCGGCATTCAGGACGGCTTCACGGCGGACTGGGCCTGGGCCGACGCCGAACACGGTCAGCTCCAGGGCTTTCTGAGCCAGTACCCGCAGGGCCGCGAACGCCTGCGTGGGGCGGCGGGGGCCGAGCGTGAGTTCGCCGCGCTGGTGACGGTGCCGATGCTTCCAGCACAGGTGGTGGGCGCGGAGGTGCTGGACGCCGCTCGCGCATATCACGCGGCCACCCGCGCCGCACTGGACGAGGGGCCGGGAACGCACTGGCGCGAGAAACGCCTGACGGAACTGGCGGCGAAACTGGCCGGGCAGACGGGCGTCGTGATCGTTCCGCTGGATGATGTTCCTGGCCTGCTGGACCTGCTGCCGGATTCACGCGTGCCAGACCTGAGCGGCTTTGCCCCCGGCGAAACGAGCCGCCTGCGTGCCCTGGCAGACCGCGCATGGCAACTGCGCGAGGACGACGATCTGAATGCCTTGCTGGCCGCGCTGGACCGCGAAACGGGGGACCGCGTGACGCCGGGAGCCGAACTGTCTGCCGCCGCTGCTGGAATCTATCTGGCGGTGGGCGATCTGGTGGCCGCCCGCGAGCTGTTGGAGAGCGCTGCCCACGCCCTGACCGATGACCTGCCCCGCAGCCTGACCGGCCTGACGCTGGCCCGGCTGGGGCAGGTGCGCGACGCCCAGGGAGACCGCGAACTGGCCACGCGCACCTACCGCGCCGTGCTGGCCCTGAACCACGCTCCTGCCATCGCCATCGCCACGGCGGAGGCGGGCTTAAAGGAGCCGTTCAGTCTGACTCTGGAAGGGTAGGGCGCAGGCCCGCCACACCTCAAAAACCGCGCCCCACCCTTGCCCGTCTGGGCGAGAAGTGGGGCGCGGTGAGGCGATTACGCAGCGGGCTGTTCGGTTGTATTTTCCTCGGTCTCGGCGGCGCGGCGGCCCCGGCCCGGACGTTCGGCGGGGGCGGAGGCTTCCGGCTGTGGTGCCTGGGCAGGCGCAGGGGCCGCCGCCGGAGCCGCGCCGATGCGGGCCAGCGTGTCACCGAAGGCTTTCAGCGCGTCGCCGCCTTCCAACTCGGCCACCGCACGGGCATTCAGCGCGCCCAACTCCTCGCGGGTCACGGCATATTCGGGCGCGTCGTGGCCCTTCAGCCCCTGCAAGACGCGGTAGGCGGTGGCGGCCTCGATCCTGGCCCCCTTGCCGGTGGTCACCCCGGCGTCGCTGAGCATCTCCGCGCCGATCAGGGTGATGGTCTCGCCGCTGATCAGGGTCACGCGGTCACCACGCTCCTCCATGTGGGCGGCCAGTTGCAGCAGACCGCGCAGGTCCAGCATCTGGTGGAAGAGATCGAGGTGGGCCAGCATCGCCCCTGCTTTCTTGAGGGTATCCATAGGCCCATTATTCTGTTTTAAGCGTAAATGTCAAGTAGTATTTATAAGGAGTTGAGTGAAAAGCCATCCGAAGTCCCTGCCACACGACAAAAAGGGGAGAGGCATGCTCACCTCTCCCTTGAAGGTTCGCGGATTAGCGTTGCGCCTGGCTGCGTCCGATCAGCGTGACCTTGACCATCATCGGCTTGTTGCCCCGGAGAACCGTCAGGGTAATGGTGTCGCCGGGCCTGTAGGTCCGCACGGCGTACTGAAATTCATCGAAATTGATGATGCGCTTGCCGTTCACCTCGGTCACGATGTCGCCGGAAATGCGCTGATCCTTGTCGTTGAGTTTCAGCGGCTGAAGGCCCGCCTTCTCTGCCGGGCTGCCCGGATTGACGCCGGTGAAGAATGCGCCAGGGGTGTCCCCCAGTTTAAGCAGCGCGCTGGCACGCTTGAAATCCGTGGCGTCGATGGTCAGCAGCGCGGTGTACGGCCCGTTCAGGCTGATGCCGATGATCGGCGCGTCCAGCTTTTTCCCGGCGCGAAGCTCTGCCAGTCGGGCATCACTGGCCGTGACTGGCACCGCGAACGAGGCCGGTCCCTTCTCACGGCTGACGCTGATGTAGCTGACGATCCCGGTCAATTCGCCCCTGACATTCAGGATCGGGCCGCCGCTGTCACCGGGGATCAATGGGGCGCTCATCTGGAGGGTACCGGGCGGGAAGGTGGCCCCGCCGGGTCCGGCGTCGGCCTCCAGGCCGGTCAGGCGGCCTGTTTTGGGTTGCAGGAAGGTGCCGCCGCCGTTGCCCACCGCCAGCACCGCGTCGCCCACGCCGGGGCGGGCGCTGGCCAGCGGCACGAACGGCGTGGCCCCGGGCACCGAGACCCGCAGCAGCGCCAGATCGTCCTGATCGTCGTAGCCCACCACCTCTACCGCGTAACGTTTCTTATCCACCGTCTGCGCACTCAGTTTGCTGGCCCCTTCCACCACATGGTAGGCGGTCAGTGCCAGCCCATCCGCCGAGATCAGCACGGCAGAACCGATCCCGTCGGGTTCGTCGCAGGCTCCCGGCACCGTGTTGTCGCACTGCTCGATCCGTAGCGTGGCAGGCCGCACCTTGGAGAACAACGTCTTGAGGGTCTGTTTCTCGGCGTCCGTCAGTGGTTTTGGGGTGTTGGCGGCGCTGCTCTGGGCGGGTTTCTGGGTCTGGGCAGTTTTCTGGGCGTTGAGCGGGATGCCCCGGAAGCTCTGCAATTCGGTGGGATCGCTCAGCGTGGGCATGGAGGGCGGCGGCGGGTCAAGGGGCGCGGTGCGGGGGTCACCCAGGTTGAGCGTCGGCAGGCTGGCCCCCGGCAGTCTGTATTTCACGCCCTGCGCCCCTGCATCGGCCACCCCCAATCCACCCAGCAGCAGGCCAGTCAGCAGCAGATTGCGAAGTTTAGTGTCCCGGCCCCGGACATCCCGGCGCGGGAGACGGTCAGTCTCGGCGGTCATGGTTCATTGTGCGTGCGCCGGGGCGGTGGGTCTGTGTTGGGACTTTCCATCTGGTCTCATCCGCCCCCCAGAACGTCAGATCGCTTGCCATCAGCGTGATTGGGGAGGCGGGAGCAAGGGCTTTCTGACCCTGGCCTCCACATTTTCAACCCTGCCCGCGTCCCTCGGCCTCGGCTGGTGCTGGGTCCGGGGCGAACAGGGCAGGGGAGGGAGACAGCCCCAGGCGGCGCTCGATCAGCGCGCCCAGCCGGGCCAGGATGCCGGGGCCGCTCCAGCCGGTCACGCAGGCAGCGGCCAGCAGCAGGGCCGGGGCCGGATCGGGGCGCAGCGTCACGGTCATCAGGGCCACCACCGTCAGTGCGGCGATTCCGGCGGCCACGGCCAGCGCTGCTACTGTGCGGGCACGCGGCGTCTGATCCTGCCCCAGCAGCCGCGCCAGTTGTGTGATGCCCCCGGCCACGAAAGCCGCTCCCAGCAGCGGGGCCAGGGTCAACAGGGAGGGAGGAACAGGAGAGCTGTCGGACATGATGACCTCCGGTGGCGCGGCTGGTGGTGTTGCGGCTGAAGACGAACGCGGACGCCTGATTCTGCTGGAGGCGTATCCAGGCCCGGAGTGTAATATGTCTGTGGACATATATCAAGTGGGATGGATTCCAGTTGCAGGTCCACGGGTCATTAGACTCGGTGCATGACTGGCGAACCGTCCTTGCGTGAGCTGCCCTCACTTGATCTGCCCCAATTGGAACTGGCTGCCTGGCTGGGGGCGCGGCGTGCGGCGCTGAATTTGCAGCAGGGGCAGGTCAGCGCCCGCACGCTGGACCACGGCGGGCAGGCCGGGCGCGTGACCCAGCCGTACCTGAGCCGTCTGGAACGCGGCACCCGTCCGCTGGAAGCGCTGACCCCCGCTCGTCAGGACGCCCTGCGCCGCGCGCTGGAGATTCCGGCGGGCGAGTGGGTGGCCCGCACCGGGCTGCCGCTGCTCCAGGCTGCCCCGGGCGACGACGCCCTGGAGGTGCTGGAGCTGGTGCGTGTGCCGGTGCGCGCCCTTGCCAGCGCCGGGCTGCCCGTGACCGAAGACCACGCCAGTGTCATTGACCACGAACTGGTGCCCGTGCGCGATCACCGTCCCGGCATGCTGGTGCTGGAGGTGGGCGGCGAGTCCATGACCACCGCTGCTGGGGGCGGCATCCGCCCGGGTGACCGCATCTATGTCGATCCCGGCGATCTGGACCTGCGCGAGGGACTGGTCTACGTGCTGCACATCTCGGGGCTGGGACTGACCGTCAAACGGCTCAGACGGTACGGGGGCGCGCTGTGGCTGACCAGCGACAACCCCGATCACCCGCCCGTGAAGCCGGAGGAGGTCACGGTGGTGGGCCGGGTGTACTTTCACCAGCCGCGCGGCGTGCGCCTGTGAAGGCCGGGCGCTAGAGTTTTGGATGTGTCCGAGCCGCTCCTGACCACTGTCTTCGTCTACGGCACCCTGATGCCCGGCGAGCGCAACGCCCACATCGCCGCGCTGGGCGGCAGCTTCAGCGCCCGGCCCGCCAGTCTGGGCGGTTACCGTCTACTGCACCTGTGGCCGGAAGCGTACCCCGCTGTCGTTCCGGGCGACGGGGAAGAGGTCGTGCGCGGCTTTGCCCTGAATTACGCGCCCGCTGACTGGCCGCTGGCCCTGCCATTCCTGGATGAACTGGAAGGCATTGATGAGACGCCGCCCCTGTATACCCGCCAGCAGGTCACGCTGACGCTGGATGACGGTGAGAAGGTGCCTGCCTGGGTCTATCTCTACGCCGTGTCCGAACGCCTGAACCGCCCCGGCGTCCTCCCCGTGCCAGGAGGTGAATGGACCGCCATCCCGGACCGCACCCGCACCCGCGAGAGTGACCGCTGAAGATTGGGACCAAGAAAGCCCCATTTCAAAGCCTGCCAACCCCACCGAAACGGCAACCGAAGGCCGTCGGGCGCGAAGCGGACGGGCCGCATTTGGCGTGACGGAGCAGGGCATTAGACCCGGACGCCGCCGTCCACTCCCGCCACCCACGTCCATAAACCCGTGCCCAGTGCAACGTTAGCTCCCCCTGCCCCTCTGGGGGAGGGGGCTGGGGGGTGGGGCTGCCCG
>NZ_MSTI01000038.1 GCF_001949125.1 Deinococcus marmoris | reverse complement strand
CCACCCGAACAAAGCAGCCACCGAAGGCCATCGGGCGCGAAGCGGACGGGCCGCAGTCAGCCTGACGGAGCCGGGCATCAGACCCGGATACCGCCGCCCACCCACAAAGCCCATAAACTCGTGCCCAGTGCAACGTTACTTCCCCCTGTCCCCCTGAAGGGTGGGGCCGCCCCCTTCCAGCAGGCGAACATCACGCAAAACTAAAGGTTGCCCCCGCTGTCCAACGCCCCCATCATTTTCTATGCTGCCCCCATGAATCCACTCCACCGTCCCCAGCCCCTGCGAGGAATGCTGGTGGGAGCCGTCGCCGGACTGGCCGGGGCCTATCTGAAATCCGCCGCCGAGCCGCCCCTGCAAACGCTGACCGAACATTATTTCCCGCCCACGAACGCCGAGAAACAGATGATCGGGGCCGATCCCACGGGCCGCATAGACCACATGCCCCCCGCCGAGATGATCGAAGCGGCGGCAGAGGCCACCGGGCACGAGATCAGCAAGGGGCAGAAGTTGGCCGCGCAACAGGTGGTCCACTACACCCTGGGTGCGGGTCTGGGCGCGGCGTATGGCCTGCTGGCCGAATACCAGCCCGCCGTCACGCGCGGCGCGGGCGTGCCCGCCGGGGCGGTGATGTACGTCCTGACGCACGGCAGCGCCGTTCCTGCCACCGGATTCCAGAATCCGCCGTGGAAACTGCCCCTCTCGGCGGTGCTGTGGGAGGCTGGATCGCATCTGGTCTTCGGACTTGGGGTGGAGCTGGGGCGGCGGGCGCTGCTGGCCCTGCTGGAGAAAGCTGAAGCCTAATCCGCCGTCGCCACTTCCGGCACCGTGCCGTCCACAAAGACCGTGTTCTGATCGGTGTAATGGACCTGTCCGGCGGGAGCACCACGCGGTTTCCAGACGTACTTGATGCGGGTGTAATCCACGCCCACATTGCTGCTGCCGCGCGCCTTGCTGTTGGCGGCGGCGAGGCGCGCCGCGTACAGGATGTCCGGCTGCGCCAGCTCCTTGCCCCCCGTCCGCACGATGACGTGGCTGCCCGGATACCCCTGCGCGTGAAACCAGTAGTCCATGCTGCGCCCCACTCGATGCGTCAGCGTGGCGTTTTCCTTGTTGTTGCGGCCCACCAGCACCTCGTACCCGGCGGGGGTGGTGAAGCGCATCCCGTACTGGCTCTTCTCGGGCCGCTCGGACTGGAGGGTGGACGACAGCGCGTCCAGTTCCTCCAGGCTGGCGCTTTCCATGTGGGCCACGCGGGCCTCGGCCTCGGCCAGTTCGGCGCGCAGGGTGTCCTCGCGCTCCAGCAGGCGTTCGTACACGTCCTCGCGGCGGCGGGCGCGGGTGTAGCGCTTCTCGGCGTTCTGCACGGCGCTGAGGCTGGGGTCCAGAGCCACCGGGCGCGGACCGCTGCCGTCAAAGGCAGGCAACTCGGCGCTGGCGCTGCCCGTTTCCACCGTGGAGGCATAGGCCATCAGCAGGTCCGCTTCCCCCCGGTCCACGGCGGCCACGTCCAGCCCGGCCTCGGCGCGGGACACGTCGGCCAGTTGGTTGCGAATCAGGGTCAGGCGCTTGTTCAGCGGCTCGGCCAGCGCCTTACGTAATGCCGCCGCCTTCTCGCTGCGGGCGGCCTCGCGTGCGCCGTCCTGCATGACGCCCTCGCTGACCGTGGGATCGGCCACCAGGGTTTGCAGCGCGGCCAGCGTTTGCGGCCAGTCCTCCCCCGGTGCCTGCGTGGACAGGAGGTTCGCTCGCCGCGCCAGTTCCGCGCTCAGCAAAGGCCCCACGCCATCCAGGCGTTCGCGCCAGCGGCCAATCGGCAAGTCGGCCAGGGATTGAGCCTCGGCCTCGCCCATCCGGCGTGGGTCCAGCTTGTCGTAGGGCGGCGGCGGCGAGTATTTGCCCCCGCTGCGGATGGTGCGGAAGCGGTTGCGGCTGCCGGTGATCTCGCGGGCGGCCATGATGATGCGGCCTTCAAAGCCCTCGCCCTCCTCCAGCACCAGCAGGTTGGCATTGCGGCCTGTAACTTCAAACAGCAGGCGGGTGGGGGCCTGATCCACGAATCCGGCCTCGCCGCCGAAGTGCAGCACCACCACACGGTCCAGCTTGAGTTGCTCTGCGCCCAGCAGTGGCCCACGCACCCGCGCCGCCAGAAAACGCTGAAAGGGGCTGCGGGGATCGCCGCGCAGGCGCTCACGCGAGATGAACAGCACCGGCTGGGGCGGGCGGTAGGCCAGGACCAGATTGCGCTTCTCGCCGGGGCCGGGGCCGTCCAGCAGCAGGGCGGCGGTGGTCTCGTCAGGGAAGACCCAGCCCAGCGTGTGCAGCGGCAGATGCGGGGTCAGTTCGCCCAGCACCCTGGCCAGCATCAGCCCTTCCATGCGGAACCTCGGGAAAAATAGGGAAAGGCGGTCATCCGGGCATGCTAGCGCCGGGGCGATGGGCACGACTCTGCACAATGGCGCATTGCGGGGATGCAGATGGAGACGGTGTGCTGGGGTGGCGATTTGCGGTTTGACCCCTCCGGGGCACCTCCCCTTAGAAGGGAGGCAAGAGTCGCAGAATTGCCCGTCCAGCAGAGCTTTCCTGGCTCCCTTTTAAGGGGAGCTGACTGCGAAACAGACTGGCTGGTACAGCTCCGCAGGAGAGGGGTCAAACCGTGGCAGCCACCCAAAAAACCATTCAGGCAACACCCCCAGCCCCCACCAGATGCCACACTGACCCCCGAATGTCTCCCCCATCCTCCACCCTCAACGACGGCTACGCCTACGCTGAACGCATCGGCCCACGCGGCGCGGGCTTGAGCGTGCTGGCGTATCTGGCGGGGCGCTACGAACATTCCACGCCGCAGGAATGGCAGGGGCGGTTGGAGCGGGGCGAAGTCGTGCTGGACGGCGTGACGGCTCAGGGTTCCGAAATTCTGAGGACAGGGCAAAGCCTGATCTGGCACCGCCCACCCTGGCCCGAAGATGCCGTGCCCCTGCATTTTGACGTGCTGTACGAGGACACGGAATTGCTGGCCGTGTGTAAACCCTCGGGGCTGCCCACGGTTCCCGCTGGGGGGTTTCTGAATCACACGCTCTTCACGCTGGTGCGGGAGCGCTGGCCGGAGGCGTCACCTCTGCACCGACTGGGGCGCGCAACGTCTGGTCTGGTGCTGTTCTCGCGGACGGCACAGGCAGGGGCGGCGCTGTCACGGGACTGGCGCGAGGGACGGGTCCAGAAAATTTACCGCGCGCTGGCGCAGGGTTTGGCCGGGCGCGACGAGTACGAGATCACCACGCCCATCGGCCCCGTGCCACACCCCCGACTGGGCGACGTCTACGCGGCCAGCGCGGGCGGCAAGCCCTCGCACTCCACGGCGCGGGTGCTGGAGCGGCGCTCAGCCTGCACGCTGTTTGAGGTAGACATCCACACGGGCCGCCCCCATCAGATCCGCATTCACCTCGCCTCTATCGGGCATCCGCTGGTGGGCGATCCGCTGTACGGCGCAGGCGGATTGCCGCTGGCCGATCTGCCAGGACTGCCGGGCGACGGCGGTTATCTGCTGCACGCACACCGGCTGGGATTGGTTCATCCGGTGACGGGTCAGGAGATGGTCCTAACCGCCCCGCCACCAGCTTCGTTGAACGTGATTCAGGGGGTGCTGGATACCAGTCCACCCCGGAGCAACTTCTTCTGAATTGTCTCACCCTCAACCACCTGCTCCTCGCCGTAGATCAGCGTGACCGAGTTCCAGCCTGGGACAAGAGCGATATTGACGAACAGGTCATCACGTTTGCCCTTGAGATACTTGCTGGTACACGACAGCTCGCCCTTCACTGTGGCCGCAACGCTGGAATACAGCGCCTCTGAGACTGCGTTGAGAAAATAACGCGGGATGGCTTTGAAGGTGTTGTAAGACGGCGGAGGCGAAGGCTGCGCTCCTCCAGTCGCCCCGGGGGCGTCATCGCGCACGACATAAAGAGACTCCAGCTTCCCGGCCACGGCCTCGGGCGCACTGATGACCAGCGTATTCACCGAGCAATCCCCACCCTCAAGAATGTTGAACCCCCGCACGAGCTGCGTCAGGGTGACCTGCTGCGTTTCAGGAGGCTGCGCTGGCAGCGTGACCCTGTAATTGCCTGCACCGTCAATGGTGCCGATCACCGTCTTTTGCGGGCGGTCCAGCGAGGCTGACCGGGAGCTGGGAATGGACCATTCGGCCACCTTGCCGCTCAGCTCCGGCGTCTGTCCCAGCAGGTCACTCACCGGGGGCCGCGCCAGCGCTCCTGCAAAATCGGCCTCTGTGACGGGTAAAGTGGGGAGAACCGCAACCCCAGACGCAGAGCTACCAGACACGACAAGGGCCAGAACGATCAGCAGAGGTTTGCGGCGCATGTTCCATTACAGCATGGGGATGGCGGTCCTCCGCAAATCCTGTTCGGCTCCCAGCCTTACCGCTGAGCATTCACCGTATATGTCCCGTCCGCGTTGCCCGTGAACGTGACCGTGCCGTTCTGATCGGTGCGGTAGATGCGGATGCCGTTTTGCTTATACAGGTCCAGCGCCGTTTTCGTGGGGTGACCGTAATTGTTCTCGCCCACGCTGATGACCACATTTTCCGGGCGCACCACCGCCAGCCACGCCTGATTGTCACCGTTGGCCGCGCCGTGGTGGATGCTCTTGTACGCCTGGAACGGCCCCTTAATCTCGGCCCTGTCCTGTTCCAGCCACGCCGCCGTTTCCTTCAGTTCGCTGTCGCCGGTCATCAGGGCGCGGAACTTGCCGAAATTGAGGGCCACGCCCACGCTGTTGTCGTTCTGATCGCCCCCCATGCCAGTCGGCGGGCCGATCACCTGCACCTTCACGCTGCCCAGGTTGATGATCTGGTTGCTGGCCTTTTTAAAGGTGGTCTTCTGCGCCTGCAAGGCCGCCACCAGCCGTTCCCAGGTCTTGGTGGTCCCGCCCAGACCATTGTTGATGAACAGCGTCGGCTTGGCCTCGGCTGCCGCCACCAGCCCGGCGATGTGGTCCGCGTCGGCGTGGGTGGCCACCATCACGTCGATCTTGTCGATGCCGTAGGTCTTCATATGCTCCTGCATCTTCACGGTGCTGCGCCCGCCGTCGATCAGCATGGTCTTGCCCTCGGGGCTGCGGATCAGCACGGCGTCGCCCTGACCCACGTCCAGAAAGCGCACCGTGACCTGACCCTCGGGGGCCGCCTGGGTCTGCCCGGTTTCGGTCTGCCCGCCGCCCTTCATGCCGTTGCAGGCCGCCAGCGAGACGGTCAGCGCCAGCACCAGCAGTCCCGCGATATCCGCGCTGCTGGGGCCGCGTTTCCTGCCGGAGCGGGAGGTCTTGCGGGCAGCAGCTTTACGGGGTGCGGCCTTTCGCGACGTTCTGGGAGCCGCCTTCTTTCCCGCCGGTTTCTGGCCTACTGGTTTCTGGACTGCCAGTTTCTTCCCTGTTGCCTTCTTCGGAAGCTTCTCGCTCATACCGTGATCTCTCCATCGTCGTCCTGCACATCAGATTCGGCGTTGTTCAGGGCTTCCAACTGCGCCTGTGAAGCTTCGTGGCGCTCCAGCGTCTCGGCCACCAGAATGCGGACCGTCACGCCGTCAGGGCCGTCCTGCACGGCCAGCAGATCGCCCTCACGCAGCCCTTCCGGCAGCAGGCGCAGCGGCAGATCGAAGGTGGTGCCGTCCCCCCGCTCCAGCCGGGCCAGCGGGCCGCGCGGACTGTCCTCGATGCCGTCCACGGTCCAGCGCTCCTGGGCCTCGGTTTCCGGTGGGTGGGACGCGTTCTTCACCCTTACAGCGTAGCGCCCCGGCGAGGCATAAACATGATCCGGGTGCCGCGCAGATGCTGACCCCCGGCATCGGCGGCACCCGGATCAGGCCATCCGTTCCCCCGCACGCACTGGAACCCCCAGCACGTTCTGCGGCGGCGCGAGCGGGCAGCTCCAGCGCGGGTCGTAAAAGCAGGACGGGTGGTAGGCGAAATTGAAGTCCAGGCGCAGTTCGCCAGACGCGGTGCTGCCCAGATCGGCGCTCTTGGCGGTGTCCAGCAGATAGCGCCCGCCGCCGTAGCTTTCCTGCCCACTCGTGGCGTCCCGGAACGGCAGGAACACGCCGCCGCCGTACACGTCGATCCAGTACACGTCCAGCGTCCCTATCGGCAGATACACCCGTCCAAAGCGCACCAGCGGCATCTCCTGCCCGGTGGACGAGGGGACGGTCAGGCGTTCCTGTGGGCCAGAGGTATCCACCCACGCGCTGAAGGCCAGTGCCGGGTCATACGGCCAGCACGGCAGTTCCCGGAACGCAGCCCGCGCCTCCAGGCTCAGCGGGGACTGCGGATGGTTCCCGAACAGGGCATTGCGGCCCGTCTGCCACAGCCGATGCGCCTCCTGCGGACCCTGCGGCAACTCCTCCCGCACGTGGGCGTACAGGGCGCTGGCCTCGCGCCGCCAGTCCAGAAGATCGAGCCAGTCTGTGGATGCATCAGAGGACATCCCGACACCTTACGCGGTCTTCATGGCCTCCTTATCGGGCGAATGGGACACTTTCAGGCCAGCGCCGGGCGTATCCTGATTCTCATGAAGTGGCTCCGTGACCAGACCCTGGCTCCTATTGTGGACAAGGTAGAAGCAGGCCAGCGCCTGACTTTCGAGGACGGCCTGCGCCTGTTCCACACCCGTGACCTGAACGCGCTGATGCGGCTGGCAAACACCCGCAAGGAGCGCATGCACGGCGACAGGGTGTTCTTTGTCCACTCGATGCGCCTGGAATTTACCAACATCTGCTACGTGGGCTGCACCTTCTGCGCCTTCGCCGCCCATAAGAACGAGGACCGCGCCTGGGACTACAGCCCGGATGAAGTGGTGGAACAGGTGCGCCGCCGTTACCTGCCCGGCATCACCGAACTGCACATGAGCAGCGGCCACCACCCCAACCACAAGTGGGAGTACTACCCCGCGATGGTGCGCCAACTGCGCGAGGCGTTCCCGGAATTGCAGGTCAAGGCATTCACCGCCGCAGAGATCGAACACCTGTCCAAGATCAGCAAGAAGCCCACGCTGGAAGTGCTGCGCGAACTGAAGGACGCGGGCCTGAGCGCCATGCCGGGGGGCGGCGCGGAAATCTTCGCGGACCGCGTTCGCAAGCAGGTCGCCAGGAACAAGGTAACCGCCGACAAGTGGCTCCAGATTCACCGCGAGGCGCACGGCATGGGCATGCGGACCAACGCCACCATGCTGTACGGCCACATCGAAACGCTGGAAGAACGGCTGGACCACATGGACCGCCTGCGCAAAGTTCAGGACGAGACGGGCGGCTTCCACGCCTTCATCCCCCTCGCTTTTCAGCCGCTGGGCAACACGCTGGCGCAGAACCTGGGCAAGACCGATTTCACCACGGGTCTGGACGATCTGCGAAATCTGGCGGTGGCGCGCATCTACCTGGATAACTTCCCGCACATCAAGGGCTACTGGGTCATGATCGGCAGCGAACTGACCCAGGTTTCTCTGGACTGGGGCGTGTCGGATATCGACGGCACCATTCAGGAGGAACACATCGCCCACGCGGCGGGCGCAACCAGCCCCATGACGCTCTCCGAGGAAGGCATGATCCGCATGATCCAGCACGCCGGACGCACCCCGGTGCTGCGCGACGCCTACTACAACGAATTGCAGGTCTTCCCAAAGACCGGGGCAGAGGCCGCTGATTGAGCAGGACGCCGTTCCCGTTAGGTTGGAGGCTGCAACGTGCTGCCGCTGAATGACACCTCCCAGGCGGACCTCGACGCCGTGCTACTCCTCGACGACCACTGGAACGCCGCCTACCACCGCCGCAGCCCCGATGAGATGGCAAGGGTGCTGCACGACGACTGGCTGGCCTTCTTCCCGGACGGTCAGGTGGTGTTCAAGCAGGACGCGCTGGACGGCATGGCCCGCAACCCGCCCGTCACCCTGGTCTTCGAGCGCCACGCCTCGCGCGTGTTCGGGGATACGGCCATCACGCGCGGCACGCTGTACGCCGATGGCGAACGCATCCAGAGCTTTCTGCGAGTGTATGCAAGATGGGAGGGAGAATGGCAGGCAGTGAGTGTTCAGGTGGTGCCGTGAGGACTCTGACTCGCTGCGCTCGTGGTCTAAGGGTCAAAAGGTCTAAGGGTCTAAGAGCGTGTTTCAAAAGGGTCTCGGGATTTTCTTACCCTCCGCAAATATGGGCCTTTTGCTCCTCCCCCCCTGCGGGGGAGGCTGGGAGGGGGGAACCGCAAACGCCTTCCAGACGCCGCCCACTAAAAATGAGACGACTTTCAAAACACGCCCTTAGACCGGCGCGGAGCGCCCCATGACCTACCGCGCCGGATGGATCCATTTCACCAACGTCGCCCCGATTCTGGATTCGCTGGAATTGCCGCCGGGCGTCAGCGCCATCACGGGCGTGCCGACGCAGATGAACGCGGCGCTGCTGGCGGGCGAGGTGGACATCGCCAACATCAGCGCGGTGGAATTTATTCGCCACGCCGACATTCTGGAAGCCCTGCCCGATTTCAGCGTGAGCGTGCTGGGGCCGGTGTACTCGGTCAATCTGTTCCACACCCGCCCGCTGGAGGACCTGCGCCGGATTGCCCTGACCGCCCAGTCGGCCATGAGCGTGGCGTTGCTGGAGGTGCTGCTGCGCGAACGCGGCCTCTCCCCCACCCTGGAACGCGCCGAGGGCGAGGCCGAGGAATTGCTGAGCAGCGGTTACGACGGTGTACTCCGCATCGGCGACAGCGCCCTGCGCGAGTGGTACCGCGTGGTGGGGCCGCTGACCGCCGAGCGCACCATGACCACGCTGCCGGATAGCGGGCGCGGCATCACCGTCACCGATCTGGCCGAGGACTGGTTCCGCCTGACCGGGCATCCCTTCACCTTCGCCGTGTGGGCCTACCGCAAGGACCGTCCGCCCCCGCCGGAGCTGGTGCAGGCCATGCGCGTGGCCCGCAGGCACGGCATCGGGCATCTGGCAGACGTGGCGACGCGGCACGCGGCCCTGCTGGGGCTGCCCGAACGGGTGGTGCAGCATTACCTGTGGAACTTCCGCTATCACCTGGAAGCGCCAGATCGGCTGGGATTGCAGGAATTCGCCGCCAAGGCCGTGCCACACCATGCACCGCTGAGCTTTGGGCAGAGGCCAGGAGAGGGCTAGGCCCACGACAACAAAAAAAGAGAGCCGTTCAAGGCTCCCTTCTGGGGTTCAAAGCTCACGGGTCTTCTCCCGATTCTCTGTTCGCGCGTCCGTTTTTAAGGTTCCCGGAGGTGGACGCCGCCCTCAAGTGCATCTGTACACGTGGCTTGCACTGCATGGCCTCTTCAGGCCAGAAAAGTAAATATAGTTCAGCCGAGAGGAAAAGTCAAGACCGCCCCACTTTAGACCCGGTGCAACCACAGACGCTAGAGTGTGGAATATGAACTATAAAACCGTTCGCCTCTCGCGGCAGGGTGAGGTGGCCACCCTGACCCTGATTGCCAAGATGGGCAGCATGGGGCCGGACTTCTGGCGCGAGATGC
This sequence comes from Deinococcus marmoris, assembly GCF_001949125.1. Lineage (GTDB taxonomy): Bacteria > Deinococcota > Deinococci > Deinococcales > Deinococcaceae > Deinococcus > Deinococcus marmoris_A. Next base: position 29,221 of record NZ_MSTI01000038.1, on the reverse strand, counting down.
CACAGGCCCTGGCCGAACTGGCAGACGCCCGCGTGCTGATCCTGCGCGGCGAGAAGATCTTCAGCGCCGGGCTGGACGTGAAGACCAACGCGGGCCAGATCGGGCCGGTGCTGGGCGATGTGGCCGGATTCAAGGCCGTGGTGGACGAGATGCACGCTGCCACCGAGGGGCTGGCCGCGCTGCCCATTCCGGTGATCGCTGCCGTACACGGCTGGTGCATCGGCGCGGGGCTGGAGCTGATCAGCGGGGCGGATATTCGCATCTGTAGCAGCGACGCCCGCTTCAGCCTGCCGGAAGTCAAGCTGGGCATCGCCGCCGATCTGGGCGGCTTGCAGCGCCTGCCACACCTGATCGGACGTGGGCGAACGGCCCATCTGGCGTTGACCGGCGAACCCATCGACGCCGAGACCGCCGAGATCTGGGGTCTGGTGACGGAGGTGCTGGACTCGCCCGAGGAGCTGTTCAGGCGGGCCGAGGAACTGGCGGCCCAGCTCGTGGCCCTCTCGCCCAAGGCGCTGGAAGGCACCAAACGCGCGCTGACCGATGACCTGCCGCACGCCCAGAGCCTGCAAAACGCCGTAGAATGGAACGCGCATCACATGACGGTGGAAGGTTTGCAGAACGCGTTGAAGAAGTAAGAGGCGGGGCAACCTGCTTCCCGCATAAGCCTGCCCGCAATCCTTCTCCCCCAGACGGGGCGAGGGGACGACGAACGTCAGACCTTTTGATCCTTAGACTTTTTGACCCTCAGACCATCCAAAGGAGACCCCATGACCCTCAATCCTGGCACGCCTGAATCCACCTTCCGCCCTGACCTGCTGGCGGGCAAGCACGCGCTGATTACCGGCGGCGGCAGCGGCATCAACCTGGGCATCGCGCAGAGTTTCGCGGCGCACGGCTGCGCGATCACCATTCTGGGCCGCAATCTGGAAAAGGCGCAGAAGGCCGCCCAGGGTATCGAGGACGCGGGCGGGCGCGCGATGGGTGTCAGCGCCGACGTGCGCGACTTCGCGGCCCTGGAAGCCGCCGTGGCGCAGGCCACCGAGAAATTCGGCGACTTCGACATCGTGCTGGCCGGGGCGGCGGGCAACTTCCCAGCCCCGGTGGACGGCATCAGCCCCAACGGCTTCAAGACCGTGGTGGATATCGATCTGCTGGGCACCTACAACACCATCAAGGCGGCCTCGCCCAGGCTGAAGACCCCCGGCGGCAACGTGCTGAGCATCAGCGCCTACGGCATCCCGGTGCCCATGCAGGCGCATGTGGTGGCGGCCAAGGCCGGGGTGGACATGCTGACGCGCACGCTGGCCATCGAGTGGGGGCTGCGCGGCATCCGCGTCAACGCCATTATCCCCGGCCCCATCGACGGCACCGAGGGCATGGCGCGGCTGGCCCCCGATGAGGCCAGCCGCAGCCGCGTGGCCGGGTCCGTGCCGCTGGGCCGCATGGGCATTCCACAGGACATCGCCAACGCCGCGCTGTTTCTGGTCAGCGACGCGGCCAGCTACGTGACTGGCGTGATCCTGCCGGTAGACGGCGGGCAGAACATGCTGGGCGGCGGCTTTCAGTACCAGACCTTCCAGGCGATGGGCTTCGGGCAGAAGAAGGACTGAGCGGGCAAGGCAGGGGGGAGAGGCGACGGTGGCCTCTCCCCTTTTCCGTTCCCGCTATTTGCACAGCGCGGCTGCACACACGTCCACCACGGCATAATCACGGTCACCTTGCACCACCAGTTTCAGGTGCAATCTGCCGCCCTCCAGCGCGTAGCTGTCGCCTGTGGACCCCTCCAGCTCGGCCAGCGACACTTTTTTGAGGCGGTTGCGCTCGTCCACCCACCAGTCACGGTAGAGGATCGGCTCGCCGGACGCGGGCAGGCTCAGGCGCAGGGTGTCGCCGGGTTTGCGCCCGCCGAAGCCCAGGCGCAGGTGGGCCGAGGCCCCGGACGGCGTGAGCGCGTAGGTCTCGCCCAGGCGCACGCTGGTGTGGAAGTCGTCGGTGCTGTTTCCCGGCGTGCCGCTGAGGCTGATGGCCGTGCCACGCGCATTCTTGACGTTCAGCGGCGCAATTTTGCCCCCCGTCGTGTCGTTCAGCCACAGGTGGGCGTACTGGCCCGCGCACAGGCTGGCGTTCCAGACCGTTTTCGCCGCGCAGTCGGGGGCGTCCTTCAGCAGGGGGCTGGCGGTGATGGTCTTTCCTGCCGCACCACTCACGCTGCCATCCGCGTCCAGGAAGGTGGCGGCCAGATCGCCGTCCATCCCCGCTTTGGCGGGTGGAAAGTACACGCGGGCGCTGTCGTCCAGCCAGGACAGGCCGCGCGCGTCGTTCTGCGGCTCCAGCGCGAAGGCGTTCCCGGTCAGGTAGCCCAGGCCGCTGGCCTGCCGCACGGAGGTGGATTTGAAGGCAGCGACAGCGCTGTTCTGGATGGATACGTGACCGTCATAGAACTGAAAACCGCGCACCGGAAACGCCGCGTCCCAGGGGCGGGGCAGGCTGCGGCCCCCCGCGCCCTTTGCCTCCCAGTCCTCGGGGGTGCCCAGGTTGGCGGTCTCGCCCACCAGCAACGCGCTGTCCATCAGCGAGTCGTTGGCGGCGAAGGTTGCGCCCACGCCGTTGTCGGCCAGCGTCGCGCTGCTCAGCGTCAGGCCCGCGCCGCGCAACCAGACGCCGTGATCGCGCTGTTTATAGGCGGTAAACCCCCCAAAGCTGGCGCGCACGCCCGCCGATTTCCCGTCCGCCGGGTTGCTCAGGGGCTGGTAATAGGCGCTCTCGGTGGTGCCGTCGGGGCGGGGGCCGTCGTCCACGTTCAGACCGGTATCGCCGCTGTGGGCGAGGTTATTGCTGAACACCCCCAGCGGCGTGCGGCGCGGCCAGATGGTTTTGCCCCGCTCGGTGGCCAGTCCGGTGGGATGCTCGGGCAGCGCGTACCAGAAGCCCACACCGTCCACCCCCGCCGCCACGTTGCCCGTGACCGTGTTGGCCGAGTTGGTGAGCCAGAACGCCGCCGGGCGCTTGTCGCTATCCAGCAACGGCGTCTCGCCGCGCTTCTTGTCGGGCGCACGCACCCGCGTGATCAGGTTGCCGGACAGGCTATTGCCGGTCTCGTCGCCGTCTTCCAGAAAGATGCAGTGGCCCACGCTGTCGTAGGTCACGTTGTCCTGCACGCGCAGGTTCTGGGTGCCGTGGATGGTGACGCAGCGGTTGAACGAAGCGTGAATGCTGTTGCCGCGCACATACGAGGCCGAGGCGTCGCCCACCTGATGAAAGTGGACCGGGTAGCGGCGCAGGGTATTGCGCTGGCCCACCCGCATCAGTTCCGCGCCCTCGATGCGGGCCTGCCCCCCGGCCATCACCATGATCTGCGCGCCCAGCCCGGTTTTCAGGGCATCCTCTCCTGCGCTGATGCGGATGTTGCGAGTCAGCAGTCCCACCTCCGCCCGCTCAGAGACGGTGCGCGTTCCAAACTTCGCGTCCTGGCCCCAGTGGGTGTATTTCAGCGGTAGGGCCAGCATGACGGTCCTGCCGGAAACGCTCTGCACGGCCACTTCCTCGGTCTGGGCGGGGCCAAAGTCGGTGCTGGTCAGGGTCAGGGTGTCGCCTGCCGCCCAGTCAGGGGCGCGGTCCAGGGTCAGGGTGCGGCTGCCTGCCGATACGGTGGCGCTCAGGCGGGTCCAGGCCAGCCGGGGCTGTCCGTGCAATTCCAGCGCGCCGCCCATCACGCCGATTACGCGGTCCCCCATGCCCATCACGTCCTCGCCGGGCGTCTGATCGGTCAGCACGATCTCGGCGCGGTGTGTAAAAGGACTGGCCTCGCTGCCCACGCGCAGTTCGCCGTGCAGCATGATCCACCCGGCACGCAGGGTCAGGTCCTGCCCGGCAAATTCCAGCGCACTGCCCGCTGGGATGGTCAGACCCGCCAGATCAGGGGGCGACACGTCCAGCACGACGCGCTTGCCAGCGGGCAGGGTCACGGTCTGCCCGGCTGCCGGAAGCTTGCCGCCGGGCCAGGTGGAGGCGGCGCTCCAGTCGACGCGCGACAGATTGGCAGTGGGCAGGGGCGGCGTTTCCGGCGGTTGGGCGTGTGGCTGCTCCTGGGGCTGTGGCGGCAGCGTGGCCCCGGCCTGCCCCGGCGCAGCGCCACAGCCGATCAATGCGGCAGTAAGAAGCAGGAAGGAGGGCCACAGCCGCACAGTCATGAAGGAATGCTAAAGGCAGCCCTGCCACGCGGGTATGAAGGACTTCCCATCTGACGGAGGCCCCCCAGTGGGGTCTAAAGTGCGAGAAAAGTCCCATCCGGTCCAGAGAAGGTAGAAACGAGAGATGCTTGACTCATACTACTCATAGTCTATTTTTTAATTATGAGCAACAGAAAGAAGGACCACAGGAGGTTCCATCATGACCCGCACTGCCCTCCCCCACCTGAGCGACGACAACCTGATCATCGACACCGACAGCTACAAGAGCAGCCACTTTCTCCAGTACCCTCCCGGTACCACGCGGCTGTTCTCGTATCTGGAATCGCGCGGCGGGCGCTATCCGGTCACGCGCTTTTTTGGGCTGCAATACATTCTGGACCGCTACCTGACGCGCCGGATTACTGCCGAGATGGTGGAGGAAGCCCGCAGCCTGATCGAACCGCACGGCGAACCCTTTCCCTATGACGGCTGGATGCGCGTGGTGAATGTCCACGGTGGCAGGCTCCCGCTGGAAGTGCGCGCTGTCCCTGAAGGCACCCTGGTTCCCATCCACAACGTGCTGATGAGCGTGACCAACACCGATCCCGAGTTGCCGTGGCTGGTTGGCTGGTTCGAGACCATGCTGATGCGGGTGTGGTATCCCATCACGGTCTGCACGCAGAGCTGGCACATCCGCCAGATCATCGGCAAGGCGCTGGAACAGACCTGCGACGACGCGGCGGCGGAACTGCCCTTCAAGCTGCACGACTTCGGCAGCCGGGGCGTGTCCAGCCGCGAGAGCGCGGGCCTGGGGGCGCTGGCGCACTTGGTCAACTTTCAGGGCAGCGACACCCTGGAAGCCCTACGCGTGGCCCGAAACCACTACGACGCCGACATCGCGGGCTTTTCCATCCCCGCCGCCGAACACAGCACGATCACCAGTTGGGGCAAGGAGCACGAGGTGGACGCCTACCGCAACATGGTGGCGCAGTTCGGCAAGCCGGGCAGTCTGTACTCGGTGGTCAGCGACTCCTATGACCTGAAATACGCCATCAACACCCACTGGGGCGAAACACTGCGCCAACTGGTGATTGACAGCGGCGGCACCCTGGTTGTTCGCCCGGACAGCGGCGAGCCGCCCGCGATGGTCCGGCTGGCCGTGCGCGCCCTGGCCGCCAAATTTGGCACCACGGTCAACAAGAAGGGCTATCAGGTTCTCAACCATGTGCGCGTGATTCAGGGCGACGGGGTGGACGAACAGACCATCACCCAGATTCTGCAGAACCTGCTGATCGACGGCTTTTCCGCCGAGAACGTGACCTTCGGCATGGGCGGAGCGCTGCTGCAAAAGGTGGACCGCGACACCCAGCGCTTCGCCTACAAGGCCAGCGCGGGCCTGATCGACGGCGCGTACCGGGGCATCTACAAGGACCCCGTGACCGATCCCGGCAAGCGCAGCAAGGACGGCGTGCTGGACCTGGTTATGGAGAATGGCCGCATGACCACACGGGCGTATTACACCTTCGACACGGATTTTCCCGGCTCGTTGATGCGGACGGTTTATAGGGATGGGGAGCTGCTGGTGCGGGATAGCTTGGAGGAAATTCGGGGGCGGGGGTGAGCAAGCAGCTTGAACGCGTCCTCCCCATCCTGACCACTATTCCCGGCGTCAATATTCCGGCCACCCTTCTTCAAGGGATTTACATCGCCGCCAGTCAGCGCAAGATGGAGCAGTTTGAAGGGGCATTACGCTATGAAGTCAATTTGCTAAATCGAAAGATTGAGGCAGGTAAACTCACTCTAGATCGTGAATACATCAAATCCGAGGCGTTTGCCGCCAACGTCATACAAGCCTTGAGGGCAGCGGAAGTAGCAGAGTCGGAGGACAAGCTGCATTTTATTGCTCGTGCGCTAGCAGGCTGTGCCTTGAGCTTCCCTCCCCCACGACTGGATCGCTTTCAGACATTGAGGATTATCGAGAGCATGTCGGATCGCGAAATGACAGTCTTCGTCGAATACTTTCAAATCCTTGATCCAATCAACCCATATCAAGATTTCATTCCAGTAGATACACAAATATCTGTTGCTGGACTGACCCGTCAGGAGTTTGTATCCGCACTCTTGGGTCTTCAGCAACTTGGGCTTTTGAGTAAAGAAAATTTAACCAATCGGGAAGGTGATTGGGTAGATACGCCAAGACATTCTGGATCAGGCTTTGCCTGGAAACTGACTAGCCTTGCACGTCAAGTTGCCCACCTGAGCCAGTTTGGGGGTGATGACATCTGACAGCGCTTCAGGGAGATAGCCGAGTTCGAAGCCAAACTGCGCTTCATCGCCCGCGCCCTGGCCGGATGCCTGCTGAACTTTCCGCCACCCGCGCTGGACAAATTTCAGACGCTACGGATTATCGGGGAACTCTCAGACCGCGAAACGCATGTCTTCGTGGGCCTGTTTGATCTGCTGGACCCGATGAATCCTTTCGAGGACAGCATTCCCGCGAACGGTGGCGCGACGGTGGCGGACCTGTCCCGGCAGGAATTCACGGCGGCGCTGCTGGGGCTGGGGCAACTGGGGCTACTGGCACGGGAGGATGGTGGGTGGAAATTGACGGCCCTGGCGCGGCAGGCGGCGGTTTTAACGAGGATTGGAGGGGAAGACCTGTAGTGCCTCACACCGCCACCCCACAGGAACGCAGGCCGGATGGCGTGGATACCGACCTGCGCGCTCAAACTTTCTCTCTGCGCCGATTACGGCAGATACTGGAACGGCACGGCGTTGGTGGTGCTGAAGGTGTAGCAACTCGCCACCGGGCATTTCAGGGTGATGTTCGCAAAGCCGCTGCCAGCGGGGGCCACGGCGGTAATCGTGTATTTCTCAGTCGGGCCGGGGCCGACAGCCAGAACGGGAGCCCTGACCCCGGTGGCCTGAACCGCCCCGAAGTACACGTCGGGCAGGGTGAAACCAGCCGGATTGACCGGGTTATAGGTCAGGTTGCCATCGAAGGCCAGGGTAACGGTGGTGCCGCCCGCTGCGGGGCCGCCCGTGGGGACGGCGCTCAGCAGGTAGACCTGGGGCCTGGGAGCGCTCTGAATGAAGGTATACACCCCCGCGTTCACCTTGCCGTTCGGGGTGCTGACGACCACAGGGCGGCGGCCCGCCTGATTCGGCGGCGCAACCACGGTCAGAACGGTGCCCGCCGCGTTGATGCTCAGGGCCGTGCCGGTGCCTTCGCCGCCAAAGTCCAGCGTGGCCCCCAGCAGATTCGTTCCGGTGATGGTGACCGTGGTGGGCAGCGGAGCGCCGAAAGTGCCGTTCTCTGTGTTACCGGACGTGATGGTGCCCGTCGGGACAAGCGAGGTCGCAGGCGGAGGCGTCGGGCCGCCGCAAGCGGTAATGGCAAGGGTCAGCAGCGTCAGGCCGAGCAGGCGGGAACGGGTGAGCATGGTTCCTCCAGGGCCGGAATGAACGGCGGGCGAAGTAGTTCATGGGGGCAGTGTTCACGGCCAACGCAACGGCCCCCCATGCCACCGAACTGTGCAGAGGGTCACCTGCGATGAATGTAGCACCGCCCTCAACTCCCGTCAGCCCAGGCGACGGCGCATACGGATAGAGGTCCGATGATGAAACAGATTCTCTTTTACAGCACCGACAAACCCTACGGCGAATTCAGCAACTTCAGCCGCCATCCCATCGACATCGGGGGCGTGACGTGGCCCACCTCCGAACACTACTTTCAGGCGCAGAAATTTGCCGGAACCCCATTTGAGGAAGAGGTCCGCGCGCAGCCCACGCCCATGCTGGCGGCACAGATGGGGCGCAGACGTGACCTGCCCTTCCGCGCCGACTGGGACGCCGTGAAGGACGACATCATGCGAACCGCCCTGCACGCCAAATTCACCCAGCGTCCAGAATTGCGGGCGCTGCTGCTGGGGACGGGCGACGCGATTCTCGTGGAACACACCCGCAACGACGCTTACTGGGCCGACGGCGGCGACGGTTCGGGCCGCAACCGCCTGGGCGAACTGCTGATGGAATTGCGCGTGGCTTTGCGGGAGGACGCATGAATCTGTTTGGCCTCAACCTCCCGCCCCTGGCTCTTGATCTGGCGGGCGGCCTGTGCGTCCTCGTCAGCCTGTATTACCTGTGGGGCAAGGCCAGCACCTACTGGCACTGGTCCAACGCCTCGCTGCTGCCGTATTTCCTGCTGTTCCTGGCGGGCGGGCAGTGGATGCTGGCGGGGTTGCAGGTCACGTACCTGCTGTTCGGCATTCACGGTCTGTACCTGTGGCATCTGGAAGCCCGGCGCGCACGCGGCGAGATTCGCTTCAACGAGGCCGGATGGTACGGCGTGACCTGGGCCGCCAGCCTGCTGATCTTCGCTTACACGGTGGTCCTGACCGACTTCGGCGACATGTGGAACGGCGTTCAGTTCGCGGCGGTCACGCTGGCCCTGATCGCCAACTTCGCCACGACGCGCCGCTGGGCGTGGTCCTGGCCGGTGTGGGTGGCGGTCAACGCCGTGCAAGCCGTGTTTTTCTGGCACACGCAGTACTGGGTGCTGTTCGCCCTGCAATTCATCCTGGCAGGCATGAGCGTGTACGGCTGGAGCCGCTGGAAGCAGGACGAGGCGCGGGAGGTGGCCTTTGCCTGATCTCACAGTGCCTGAGTCCGCGCCACAATTCAGACACGCCCTGGTCGTCGGCAAATTCGCCCCCTTCCACAAAGGCCACAGGCTGCTGCTGGAGCGGGCGCTGGCCGAGTGCGAACGGGTGAGCGTGTGGGTCTACAGCCGCCCGGACTTCGCGGGGATGCCCTCGCCGCTGCGCCGGAACTGGATCCGCGAACTGTTCCCCACCCGGCTGTTTCCGGGGCTGGAGCTGCTGCCCGACGCGCCAAACCCACCGCCCAACGACGGGCCGGATGCAGTTCACCGGGCCTATGTCCGCCGCGTGCTGGATGGCTGGGGCGTGCATCCCGACGCCGTGTACACCAGCGAGGGCTACGGCGACGCGCTGGCGGCGGAACTGGGCGCGGCGCATGTGTGCGTGGACCGGGCGCGGGAAATCGTACCGATCAGCGGAACGCAACTCCGGGCCGACATTCATGCCTACCGTCAGTTTCTCGATCCCGCCGTTTACGCCCATTTCGTAGGGCGGGTCGTCCTGCTGGGCGCGGAAAGCACCGGCAAAAGCACACTGACGCGGGCGCTGGCCGAGAGCTTCGGCACGACATATGCCCGCGAATATGGCCGCGACGTGTACGAGCGCGAGGACGGCAGGCTGTCGCCCGAACACTTTCTGGAAATCGCGCTGGGCCACCGTGCCCTGGAGGACGAGGCCGCCCGCACCCCCGGCGTCCACCGCTGGGTTTTCTGCGACACCAACGCCGCCACCACGCTGATGTGGTCCTACCTGTTGACGGGCACAGCGCTGCCAGAGTTACACGCGCTGGCCGACGCCTGCCGCGCCCGCTACGTCCACACGTTCCTGTGCAACGACGATCTGGCCCACGAGCAGGATGGCTGGCGGGCCAATACGGCGGTCCGCACGGTGCAGCAGGGCTTTATCCGGCAGGAGTTGGGAACGCGCGGTATCGGGTTTCAGGAAGTCCGGGGCAGCGTGTCTGCGCGGGTGGAACAAGTGCGGGCAGCGCTAGAGGTTTAGCCGCCATACTCCGCGTCGGTCACCTTCGCCAGCCACACGGTTTCGCCCGCGTTGATGGCGAGGTGCTGCATCAGCGAATCCGGGGCCGCTCCGTGCCAGTGCTCCTCGCCCGCCTCGATCTGCACCACGTCCCCGGCGGTCATGGTCAGGGCCGCCTCGCCGCGCTTCTGCACCCGGCCCACACCGCTCAGGACGATCAATGTCTGCCCCTGCGGGTGCGTGTGCCACGCGGTCCGCGCGCCAGGGGTGAAGGTCACGCGCAGCACGCCCACAGCCTGACGCTCCATCCAGACCTGTCCGGTGAAGTAGGTCTCGGGGGCGGGATTCATGGTCAACGTCTGGCTGGGAATATGTTTCATGATCTCCAGCCTACGCCCCCACGCTCAGCCCAGCCCGATCATCCGGCGGCTGTGCGCGTCGTGCCGTTCCACCAGCGCGGGCAGCTCCACGCCCAGCAGCTCTCCCCCGTCCACGATCACGCGCCCGTTGACTATGTTCAGGGCCACACGCGGCGGGGCGCAGAGGGTCAGGGCGCTGACCGGATCGTGCCTCGCTCCCGAATAGCCCAGATCACGCAGATCAACCGCGATCAGGTCGGCGGCAAATCCTGGCGCAAGCTGCCCGATGTCGTCGCGGTTCAGCACCGACGCCCCGCCGCGTGTCGCCAGCCACAGCGCGTCGTAGGCGGTCAGGGCGTCCGCTGAATTGGGAGCCTGACCCGGCACGCCGCGCACCCGTGAAGACAGCAGGGCCTGCCGCGCCTCGGCCAGCAGGTGCGAGCCGTCATTGCTGGCGCTGCCGTCCACGCCCAGCGCCACGCGTACCCCGGCCTCCAGCAGTTGCCGGGTGGGGGCGATGCCGCTGGCCAGCCGCATGTTGCTGCTGGGGCAGTGCGCCACGCCGCAGCCGCAGGCCCCCATTCGCACCGCATCGTCCGCGCTGAAATGGACGCCGTGCGCGAACCACACGTCCGGCCCGGTCCAGCCCAGCGACTCGGCGTAATCCAGCGGACGCAGGCCGAATTTGGACAGGCAGAAGGCGTCCTCGTCGGCGGTCTCGGCCAGATGGGTGTGCAGCATCACCCCTTTCTGGCGGGCCAGCACGGCACTCTCACGCATCAGATCGCCCGTCACCGAGAACGGCGAGCAGGGGGCCAGCGCAATACGCGTCAGGGCGAGGCGGGCCGGATCATGGAAGGCGTCGATCAGCCGCGCGGAGTCGGCCAGGATCACGTCCTCGCGCTCCACCGCACGGTCTGGCGGCAGTCCGCCCTGCGATTCGCCCAGGCTCATGCTGCCGCGCGTGGCGTGAAAGCGCAGGCCCAGATCACCCGCCGCCCGAATGGTGTCGTCCAGCGTTACGCCATTGGGGTACAGATACAGGTGATCGGAAGACGTGGTGCAGCCGCTCAGCGCCAGTTCTGCCATCCCCAGTTGGGCGCTGTCGTAGGCGGCATCCGGCGTCAGGTTCAGCCAGATCGGGTACAGGGTTTTGAGCCAGTCGAACAGCCCCGAATCCACCGCCAGACAACGTGTAAGGGTCTGATACAGGTGGTGGTGCGTGTTGACCAGCCCAGGGAGGACGACGTGGCCGCTCAGATCGCGCACCGCCGCGCCGTCCAGCAGTTCAACGGGCAACTGTGAATCCAAACCCACCCAGACGATCTCCTTTCCCTCCAGAACAAGGGCAGCGTCTTGCAGCGTTGGCGCGGGCGACAGGCGTTCCCCTGTCATGGGAATCAGCGTGTGGATGCGGCGCAAGACGGTTCGGGTGGAGTTCATGGGGTCTCCTTTTCCAGCTTCGGAGAAACAGAACTGGCCCCAACCACGACGGTCAGGGCCAGGAATTGTTTCGACTGTTTGCTCAGGAACTACGGGGTCAAGTATACCGCTCGGCCAGGATTTGCAGGTGCGCCCGCTCGTGGCCCAGCATGCCGTGGGCGTAGGCCCGCACCGTGAAGGGATGGCCGTTGGCGTCACCCTGCCGCGTCCAGGCTTCCGGCGCAAGCTGACGCAGCATCAGAAGATTGCTGCTGCGGGCAGCTTCAAAGCCAGCCAGCAGGTCTTCCAGCGGCTGCGTGCCAAAGTCGCTGGCCGCCATCCAGTCGTCCTGCTCGAATCCGGGCAACGGCGAGGGATCGGCGCGGGCAAACCACAGCGCCCGGAAGCCGAAGACGCGCTCGGTGTCAGCCATGTGGCCCACCACCCCCTTCACGCTCCACTTGTCGGGGGCGTAACGGTGATCGGGACGGTCCGCGAAGTTCAGAATGGCAGCGCGGGTCAGCGGAGCCTGCGCCAGCATTGCGCCCGCCACATCTTCCTCTGGTGCGAGATCGACGTAACGGGCGTAAAAGGGTGGATAGTCGCCGGGCTGGGGGCGGGTCATGGCCTTATTTTAACGGCCCCGGCCCTCGCTCTCCCCACCCGAAGCAGCCACTATCCCAGCGCCGTCGCCACTTCCACATGTGGCAGGTCAAAAGCCTCGGCCACGGCCCCGTAAGTCAACTGGCCCCGGTGGGTGTTGACGCCCAGTTGCAGCGCGGCGTTCTTTTTCAGCACGTACCGGCCCTCATCGGCCAGCAGCAGCAGATACGGGAAGGTGGCGTTGGTCAGGGCGAAGGTACTGGTACGCGGCACGGCCCCCGGCATGTTGGCCACACCGTAATGCACCACACCGTCCACCACGTAGGTGGGATCGTCGTGGGTGGTGGCGTGAATGGTCTCCACGCAGCCGCCCTGATCCACCGCCACGTCCGCGATCACGCTGCCCTCCTGCATCAGCCCCAGCATGTCGCGGGTGACCAGGTTGGGGGCCTTCGCGCCGGGGATCAGGACGCCACCGATCAGCAGGTCCGTCTCGGGCAGCAGGGCGCGGATGTTGGCCTCGCTGCTCATCATGGTCCGCAGGCGGCCAAAAAACACGTCGTCCAGGTAGGTCAGTCGGCGGTGGCTGACGTCCAGAATAGTGACCCGCGCGCCCAGGCCCATCGCCATCTTGGCCGCGTTGGTGCCGACTACTCCGCCACCCAGGATCACCACATGGCCGGGCTGCACGCCGGGAACGCCGCCCAGCAGCACGCCGCGCCCGCCCACCGGTTTTTGCAGGTGATAAGCGCCCGCCTGCACGCTCAGTCGGCCTGCTACCTCGCTCATGGGCGTCAGCAGGGGCAGGCTGCGGTCCTCGATCTGCACGGTCTCGTAGGCCACGCCCGTGGTTCCTGCCGCCAGCAACGCCTCGGTCAGCGGGCGGTCTGCGGCCAGATGCAGGTAGGTAAACAGCAGCAGATCCTCGCGCAGATACTTGTATTCGGAGGCAATCGGCTCCTTGACCTTGACCACCATCTCGGCGGCCCAGGCGTCCTCGGCGCTGCCGATGGTTGCGCCCGCGTCGATGTACTGCTGATCGCTCAGGCCGCTGCCGACGCCCGCGCCCTCCTGAACAACCACGCTGTGACCGCGCCGGATCAGCGTGGCTGCCCCGCCAGGGGTGAGAGCAACACGGTTCTCCTTGACCTTGATTTCCTTGGGAAGTCCGATCTGCATAAGGTTTTCTCCTGGGCCGCGCATGGGCCGGAAAGGGGGTGGGGAAGCTGGGTTGGGATCAACTTGAACGGTGTATCCTAACAAGCCGGAAGCAGATGAGGATTGCCGGAGAGCCACTTCATTGGGGGCATTCGCGCAATGATATTGCTCATTCATGCCATAGTACGCATCAAGATGTCTCAAAATAATCTTGACGCGATTGACAGGCAGATTCTGACCATCCTCCAGCGGGATGCCCGGCTGCCCAACACCGAACTGGCCGACGAGATCGGCCTGACCCCCGCGCCCACGTTGCGCCGGGTGCGGCGGCTGGAGGAAGAGGGCATCATCCAGCGTTACGTGGCGCTGCTGGACCACAAAAAGGTGGGGCGCGGTCTGCTGGTGCTGGTGCGCGTCACGCTGGACAAGCAGACCCGCCAGGGCTTCAACGACTTCGCCACGCAGATGCAGGCGCGCCCCGAGGTGCTGGAATGCTACCTGTGCCTGGGCGACATCGACTATCTGCTGAAGGTCAGCATGCCCGATCTGGACGCCTATCAGCACTTTCTGGTCAATACCCTGGCCGCCATTCCCGGCGTCCGCAACACCGCCAGCACCATTCTGGTCAAGCAGGAGAAATACACCACCAGCCTGCCGCTGGAGTAGGGGGTGGGGTGGCGCATAGGGCGGAAGCAGGAGACTCCAACGCTCCTCCCATCAAAGGCTGGAATACTGCCCCACATGAACGCCAACAGACCCGCTGCCCTGCTACTTTCCGCCTCGCTGCTGATGCTGGCGGCCTGCGCGCCGAACACCCAGGCGCAGACCGCCCAGACTACTCCGGCAAAGACCACTCCGGCAAAGACCACTCCTGCCCAGACCACGCCCGCCACGCCCCCGGCCACCACGACGCCCAGCGCTTCCGCGTTCACGCCCGTCAAGCCGCTGAGCGACAAGCCCATGCGTAAGTTTGCCAGGGCCGCGCAGGTGATCGACCCGGCAAAGACCTACCGCGCCGTGCTGAAGACCGAGAAAGGGGACGTGACGGTGGAGCTGGCGACAAAAGCAGCGCCCGTGGCCGTCAATAACTTCGTGTTCCTGACGCTGAATCACTTCTACGACGGCACGCGCTTCCACCGCGTTATCGACGGGTTCATGGCGCAGACTGGCGATCCCCTGAGCGCGGACCCGGCCCAGAAAAACCGCTGGGGCACCGGTGGCCCCGGCTATAGCTTCTCGGCGGAAAACGGCAACGGCCTGAAGTTTGATAGCGCGGGCGTGCTGGGCATGGCGCGGGCCGCCAGCCTGGACTCGCAGGGCAGCCAGTTCTTTATCACGGTGGCCCCCGCCGACTTTCTGGACGGCCAGTACACGGTGTTCGGCAAGGTCATCGAGGGTCAGGCCGTGCTGGATAAACTGACGCGCAACGACAGTGGCAACGGCCCGATTGCCGGCAAGGCGGCGGACGAACTGAAGAGCGTGGAAATCCTGGTGTCCGGCGGAAGCTGAGCCGGCTCTGGCCCCAGCCCTCTCCTGACCGGGAGGGCTTTTTGGTGGTCCGGGGCGCTATCAGGGCAGATCAGGGCAGCACTGGGTACAGGTCCACCCGCATGCTGGGCCTCACGTCGTCGCGCGCGGCCACGCCCACCACCGCCGTGCTGCCGGTGCGCTTGCTCAGGCGGTCGATCAGCGTGACCAGCTCAGACACGTCCAGCCCCTTGTTCAGGATGTACTCGCTGGGTACGCCGCGCGTGGTGATGTCGGTCACGGCGTCCTTGACGAGGTCGCTGATCTGGTCCTGCATGGCGCGTGGATCGCTGCCCAGCGTAATGCTGCCGCGCCGGATGACCTCGCCGCCCCGGTACAGCACCGTGTTGGGGCGGGCGTCGCAACTCAGGTCCACCGGAAAGCCCACGGCGGCGTTCTGGGCGGCGCGGCACTGCACGAAGGTGCTGACGTTCAGGCCGCGCAATTTGGTTTCCAGGGCGGTGCGGGCAGTGCCGCTCAGGCGGGCGCTGGGGGCGCTGGCGGTGGCCTTCGCGCCGCGCGCCTGGGCGGCCCCGGCGGCGTCTTTCAGAAACTCGTCCAGGTTCCGCACGCCCGGCACCACGGCGGCGTAGACCAGTTCGTTCTTGGGATAGGCCAGATCGGTGTTGCGGCTGGCGCTCAGTTCGGTGCGGCTGGACAGGTTCTCGTCCTGCAAGCGGCCCAGGCTGGCGCGGGCGTCGGCCAGGGCGCGTGCCAGCGAATCGTTGCTGTTCTTCAGCTCGTCGTTGCTGGCCCGGAGCTGCTGCTGCTGCTGTTGCAGGGTTCCCAGATCCTTGCGAACCTTGTCCCGGTCCGCCGTGGCCTGGGTGCGCTCTTTTGCCGCCTGATCGCGCTCCCGCGCCAGCCGGACACCATCGGCCACCAGTTTGTCGCGCTGGGCCGTTAACTCGTCCCGCTGGGTGGTCAGGGCGTCGCGCTGGGCGGTCAACGCGTTGCGCTGCGCCGTGAGCTGATCACGCTGGGCGGCCAGCGTATCCCTGGCCTGCTGCGCCACCTGTTGTTGCTGTTTTGCGGCGGCGGCGGCGGCCACGGCCACGGTCAGCGCGTTGGCGGCCTGCTGGCGCGACTGTTCCAGGCCAGCAACTTGGGTTTTCAGGTCCGTGACCTGCTTCCCGGCAGCGCTGATCTGCGCGGCGGCACTCTGTTTGGCCTGCTGGACGCTGGCCTGCGCCACCTGGACCTGCTTTCTGGCTGTCGCCTGGGCAACCAGCGCCCTTTCCTGCTCGGCTTTCGCCGTGGCCTGGGCCGTCAGCGCCTTATCCTGCTGGGTCTGCGCCGTGGCCTGCGCCGTGTCGGCGCGCTCCTGGGCCGACTGGGCTTCCTGCTCGGCCAGGGCGACGCGGGTGTTCAGCTCCACCACCTGACTGTCCAGCGTCTGCGCGCGGGCCTGACTGGCCTTCAGCGCCTGTTCGGACTTCTGGAGCTTGACGCGGTTCTCGGCGGCGCGGACCTCCAGGGTTTTCAGGTTGGCGGTCTGTTCGTCCACCTGTCCCTGCAAGGTCTTCGTTTCCGCCTTCAGCGTCTTCTCGGCGGCGCGGGTGGTCTCAAGTTGAGTGCGGATTGCCGCCAGCTTTTCCTCGGCCCCGGCCTGCAACTTCGCGGACTTGTCGGCTTCCCGCTGCGCCTGATCGCGCTCGGCCTGGGCCGATTTGAGTTCGCCCTGCACCGCGCCCACCTCTTTACGCAGCGCCTCGATGCGCGGGCGCAATTGATCGGCCTCGGCAATGGTGGACACGGCGTTGCGGTTGAGCAGCAGGAAGGCCGCCAGACTGGCCGCGCTGATCGCCATGCCAGACGCCACCGCCACCAGCAGCGCCGTGGTCTTGGGCCGCAACCCGAACAGCCGGATGTGCTTGCGCCCGGCCTTGCGGGCAATGGTGTCGGCGGCGTAGGCCACCACGCCCGACAACACCACCACGAAGGGCAAAAACAGCCACAGCACGCTTCAATTCCTCCCGCTACAGCTCGAAGTCGTCGCCGAGGTAATCGTTGCGGGCGTGGATATCCTGCGCGAATTCCTGCGGCGTGCCCTCGAACTTGACCTGACCGTCGAACATCAGGTACACGCGGTCCGTCAGGGCAATCGTCTCGCGGACATTGTGGTCGGTGATGAACACGCCGATGCCCCGGCGGTCCCGCAACTCGCGGATCAGGCGCTGAATCTCGCGGATGCTCTTGGGGTCCACGCCCGTGAACGGTTCATCCAGCAGCAGGTAATCGGGATCGGTGGTCAGGGCGCGGGCCAGTTCCAGGCGGCGGCGCTCTCCGCCCGACAATTGGTAGGCAAAGTTGTTCGCCAGATGGGTCAGCCCGAACTCGGCCAGCAGCGCGTCAGCACGTTCAAACTGCTCGGCCTTGGACAGATTCTGATACTCCAGGATCGCCAGCAGGTTGTCGCGGGCCGTCAGCTTGCGAAAGGCGCTGGGTTCCTGCGGCAGGTAGCCCAGGCCCATACGGGCACGCTCGTGCATGGGCAGGCGCGTCACGTCCTTTTCGCCCAGTGCAATGCTGCCGCCGCCGGGGCGGATAAAGCCCACCAGCATGTAAAAGGTGGTGGTTTTGCCCGCCCCGTTGGGACCGAACAGCGCCACGATCTCGCCGGGCCGCACCATGAAACTCACGTCCCGCACCACCGCGCGCCGCCCGTAGGACTTGCTCAGGTTGCTGGCCACCAGATCGGGTCGCACAGTCTCTCGTGACAGGGCGGAAACAGGCGTCGCAGCCGGAGAAGTCGGGGTCTGGGAGGCGGGCACAGTCACGTGGGCAGCGTACCACGCAGGTGGTTTGAAGGCCGTGAGAGAAGGGGGATTTGATGGGGGTGGGAGGGGTCCGGCTCTCTGCCCTGCTCTGCCTGTCGGGAGCGGGAGGTCGTGAAAGCAGCGGGCGTGAGGGACCGTCACGCCGCCGAATCGGAGGCCGGGACAGCCCAACCTTCAACATCCCTCCATCAATACCCCGCCCCCAGGCGTCCACACCTTAGACTGACCCCATGTTACTGACCATCATCGTGCTGGATTCCGTGGGGATGGGCGAACTGCCCGACGCGCAGGCGTTCGGGGACGTGGGTTCACACACCATCAACCACACCCTGAACGCTGCTCCCGTGAAGTTGCCGAATCTGGCGCGGCTGGGGCTGGGGCAGGTGCCCACCGTCCACACCTCGCCCGAGACCGTGCCGGATGTGAAGGCGACGGGCGGTTACGGGCGGCTGCGTGAGGTCAGCCCCGGCAAGGACACCTCCACCGGGCACTGGGAATTCATGGGCGTGCAACTGGAACACGCCTTTCAGATCTTCCCCGACGGCTTTCCCCCCGCCGTGATGGACCCCTTCGACGCGGCCACGGGGCACGGCCACCTGTGCAACAAGCCGTACAGCGGCACCGAGGTCATCAGCGATTACGGCAGGGAACACCTAAAAACAGGCGATCCCATCGTGTACACCAGCGGCGACAGCGTGTTCCAGATCGCCGCGCACACGGACGTGGTGCCGCTGGAAACACTGTACGAATGGTGCGAGGCCGCCCGCGCGTTGTTGCACGGTGAATTTGCCGTGGCCCGCGTGATCGCCCGGCCTTTCCGGGGCGAGTGGCCCTTCGAGCGCGAGAACGAACACCGCCGCGACTTCAGCCTGACGCCGCCTCCCACCGTGCTGGATGCGGTGAAAGGCGCGGGCGGGGCGGTCATCGGCATCGGCAAGATCCCCGACATCTACGCCCACCAGGGCTTTACCGAGGAAATCCACACCGACAGCAACGCCGACGGCATCCGCAAGACCATCGAGCGGATGAAACAGGCGGGCAAGGACGGGACTGACGGCCTGATCTTCACCAACCTGGTGGATTTCGATTCCAGATTCGGCCACCGCCGCGATCCAGCGGGCTACAGCAACTGCCTGGCCGAGTTCGACGCCGCGTTGCCCGAAATCATGGCCAGCGTGCCAGACGGCGGGGCGCTGATCATCACCAGTGACCACGGCAACGATCCCACCTGGACCGGCACCGATCACACCCGCGAACACGGGCTGTTGCTGGTGCATAAGCCGGGAATGGCGGGCGGTATGGATCTGGGCGGTGTCGATTTAGGAGAGCGCGCCACCTTCGCCGACATCGGCGCGACCGTGGCCGAGGCGCTGGGCGCGAAGTGGACGGGGCCGGGTGAGAGCTTCTGGTCAGCGTTGCAGTAGCCGTCGGGCTGGCAGGAGAGGCCGAAGCCTTCAGCCTGACGCTGACGCTGGGTGGGCGATACGCCGGAGAGCAGGCGTGGACGGTCAGCCCGGAGCGCGGCGCAGTGGTGGTGCGCGTGCAGACCGATTTTGGCGGCGTGTTGCCGGACCTGCGACGCGTGCAGACCAGTCGTCTCGATCCGCGCACGCTGACCAGTCTCAGCTATGCCGAGGGCGATGGGCGGGGAAAGGCGGCTTTCGAGACCACCTTTGACCGCCGCGCGGGTCTGGTCACGCTGCGTCAGGGCAAGGAGGAGGCCAGCACACCGCTGACCACCGATTACCACGATCCGGTGGGGCTGCTGATGTGGCTGCGCGCCCGTGCGGCGGCGCAGGACGGCGGACCGGAACGCTCCTACGCGCATCTGACCGGCGGGCGCGTGCTGATTCAGCGCCTGCCCGACAGCCAGATCGGGGAGGCGGACGCCTACGGCTACTACCTGCGCCCCGGCAACGCCTACGTGTACGTGGAACGCGACGCCCCGCACCGCTTGACCCGCCTGATCCAGCCCACCGATTTCGGCCTGATCGAGGCCAACGCTCAGGCCGCTGCCGCCCGCCGCCCAGCCCCCAATGAAAAACGGCGGCGACGGGGACGGGACTGACCCCTGGCCTCCAGACGTTCAGATTCTCAGACCTTATTGACCCCCGCAGGAGTTTCCATGCAAGTTCTCGAAGGTTCCGATGCCCGCGCTTCCCTGACCCGCAGTTTTAATGAAATTCCCGTGCCCGACAGCGTTCTGGCCCGCATCGAGAAGATGTTCGGCGAGGCATTGACCCCGCAGCAGGTCGTCGAGCGCATCCTGGCCGACGTGCGTGAACGGGGTGACGACGCCCTGCGTGACTGGACCGAGCGGCTGGACGGCTCACGCCCCGAAGCGCTGGCCGTCAGCGCCGATGAAATCGCGGCAGCGACGGTAGCGCCTGAACTGCACGACGCCATTCGCCTCGCCATCGCCCGCGTGCGCGACTTTTACGGGCAACAGCCCGCGCACGGCTTCCTGAACCACGGACCGGACGGGGCGCTGGGCCAACTGGTGCGCCCTCTGGGCCGGGTGGGCGTGTACGTGCCGGGCGGCCTCGCGCCGCTGATCAGCACGCTGATTCACACGGCGGTTCCGGCGCAGGTGGCCGGGGTGCCGGACATCGTGGTGACCACGCCGCCGGGCAGGGATAGTCAGATCAATCCGGCCATTCTTGTGGCGGCGCGCGAACTGGGCATCCGCGAGGTCTACCGGGTGGGCGGCGCGCAGGCCATTGGGGCGCTGGCTTACGGAACCGCCAGCATCGGCGCGGTGGACAAGATCGCCGGGCCGGGCAACCTGTTCGTAGTGATCGCCAAGCGGCTGGTCTACGGACAGACCGGCATCGAGAGCCTGCCCGGGCCTACCGAAACCCTCGTGCTGGCCGACGACAGCGCCGACGCCCGCCATGTGGCCGCCGATCTGCTGGCACAGGCCGAACACCTGGGCGCGGAGCCAGTACTGGTCTCGAACAGCCGGGAACTGCTGATTAAAGTGCAAGCCGAGCTGAACGGCCAGCTAGAGGCCCTGCCCGAACCCAACCGTACCTGGGCGCGTGACAGCGTCGCCACGCGCATGAAAGTCGTGCTGGCCGCCACACTGGACGAGGGGCTGGAGCTGTCCAACCTGTATGCGCCCGAGCACCTGTGCCTGCTGACCCGCGATCCGTGGAGCCTGCTTGGCAAAGTACAGCGCGCGGGCGGCGTGTTCATCGGCGAATACAGCATGGAGGCGCTGGGCGATTATGTGGCTGGCCCCAGTCATGTGATGCCCACGGGCGGCACTGCCCGCTTTGCCAGCCCGGTCAACGTGCGCGACTTCCAGAACATCATCAGCGTGGTGGGCCTGAACGAGGCCACCCTGCGGCGCATCGGGCCAGCCGGGGCTGTCCTGGCACGCGCAGAAGGTCTGGAAGCACACGCACGGGCCATCGAGAGTCGGCTGGATGACGGCAACCGGATTCAGGAACCGGACGGTTCAGGAATCTGAGAAAAGGAACTGGGCTGGCTTCTCCCGTACAGCGCGGACATTGACAGCCCAATGACTTGAGCCGTTTGCCATTGGCGCATTTGGGGCCAGAGGTGCTGGTTAGATCAGCGCAGTGGGAACACGGCCTCGGCGTCTGGGGTGACGAATGTGCGGCAGGGCCAGCGTTTCGGGTGTGGGACGCTCGGAAGCAATACAAGTGACCGCAGCATAGCGCCAGAAAAAGAGGCCAGGAGCGACAATTGCGCCTCTGGCCTGCTCAGCTCATGGTGGTGGGCGGGGGGACTCGAACCCTCCTGGGGCCATCAGAAACCCACTCGCGCGCCCGTTGATAAGGGGTGGGCAGCCTTCCCCTGACCTGCCGGGCCGCCTGGCCCACGCAGAAGAAACCATGAGATTTGAAGTTTCGACTACCAGATCGATACCAAGAATGCCACGATAACGGGCTGCGATTCTGTGCAGGGCGTACAGAAAAACTTTAGACACGGTTCAGATGGACGAGCTTCAAACGTCCAGCACGCGGTAACCGTAGGCGTTGATCACCCGCGCTCCCGTCGCCTCGTCCAGATATTCCAGCTTGCGGCCCTCGTACTCGTGGATGTGGCCGTGGACCAGCAGGGCGGGATGGCGGCGTTCCATGAACCGGTTCAGTTGCGGGCAGCCCCGGTGGGCGTAGTCGCTTCCGGCGTGTGGACCGGTGGGCGGGGCATGCGTGAGCAGGATATCCACGCCCCCGCGTGCGCGCCACGCCAGTTTGGCCAATCCCCAGCGGGCCTCGTAGGCGCTGTACTGGCCGCCTCCCTTCTCGCGGTAGCGGGGTGCGCCGCCCCAGCCCGCGATCTTCAACCCGGCTTCCTCCACCACGCGCCCGTGCGCCGCGATCACGCCGCGTGGGGGAATACGCCCGTCGCCCTCGTTGATGTACTCGTTCTCGTGGTTGCCGTGGACATAAATGACCGGCACCGTCAACTTGGTGGCCAGAAATTCCAGGTAATAGCCCGGAATGTCCCCGGCAGCCAGCACCGCGTCCACCTCCGGCAGGCCCTGCGGAAAGCCCGCGCGGTACACGAAAGGATGCACGTAATCCGCCAGCACCATGATTCTCTTGCCCAGCACACGAGGCTGAACGGCGGAAGAGGGTTCGGGAACGGTCTGGATCATGGGCTGGGTCATGGGGCTGCCGGGGCTAAAGATTCAGGATACCGTGCCCGCGTGCCCCTTCTCTTCACGCCGCGTTTACGGCTGCTGCCCCTGACCCGCGCCCTGATCATCGCCCGGCTGGAAGGCGAGGATTTCACCCTGACCTGCGACACGCCGGACGGCCCGCTGGACGTGTTCTTTCCTGCCGCGTGGCCCGGTGACCCGCTGGGGGCCTTTCCCTTTTACCTGACCCAGACGGACCGGGCAGGCGAGGTGCCAGAGAACTTCGTGGCCGTTACGCGCGTGGGTTCGCGGGCCATCGGCCAGTTGGGCAGCAAGGGCAGACCGAACGCGGCGGGCGAACTGGAAATCGGCTATGGCCTGAACCCGGAAGTCTGGGGCCAGGGGCTGGCCACCGAGGCCGTCGGCGCGCTCGTGGCCCACCTGCACGCCCGCCCAGACGTGCAAACCGTGACGGCCCAGACCGCCATCCACAACCGCGCCAGCGAACGTGTGCTGGAGAAACTGGGCTTTGCGCGGACGGGCAGGGGCTGGGATAAGGAGGATGGGGAATTGACCGTGTGGGCGCAGCGAGGTTAAGTGCGCCATTCACCGCCGAGTTTAAACCCCCCAGCAGCATGAATATTCATCTGAATATCCGTTAAGTCCGTGCCACGCCATTTCCGCAAAAATAATGTTGCAGCCGTAAGGCATAAGCCCATTCGTCCCGTAAGCTGCATGCATGAACGTTTCACTTTTAGGCATTCCGATGGATCTGGGCGCGGGGCGGCGCGGTGTGGATATGGGACCGTCGGCGCTGCGCAACGCGCATCTGGCCACGCACCTGCGCGGGCTGGGGCATACGGTCGACGATCTGGGCGACATCGCCGTGGCCCTGCCCGAAACGCTGGACAAGCACATGGAGGCCGGGCTGGTCTTTCTGGACCCGATCATCAACGCCTGCCGCGACGCTGCCGGACGTGTGGCCGCGCTGCCGGACGGCACCTTTCCGCTGACCCTGGGCGGCGATCACAGCGTCAGCATGGGCACCGTGACGGGCAACGCGCTGCGCGGCAACCCACAGGGCGTCCGCAGCGGCCTGATCTGGGTGGACGCCCACACCGACTACAACACGCCGCAGAGCAGCCCCAGTGGCAACATCCACGGGATGCCGGTGGCCCACCTGACCGGGCTGGGCGACCCCCTTCTGACCGGGCTGGGGGGCGGCTGGCACATGCTCCCCGAGGACATCGTGATGATCGGCATCCGCAGCGTGGACGCCCGCGAGCGCGCCCTGATGCAGGAGGCAGGCATCCTGGCCTACACCATGAAAGACGTGGACCAGCGCGGGATTACCCGGATCATGGACGAGACGCTGGAACGCCTGGGTGGCCTGGAGCGGCTGCACGTCTCGTTCGACGCCGACGCGCTGGACCCCACGGTTTGCCCCGGTGTCGGCACTCCCGTCCCCGGCGGCCTGACCTACCGCGAGGGCCACCTGCTGATGGAACTGCTCTCGGAGTCCGGGCGCGTGACCAGCATGGACATCGTGGAGGTCAACCCCATCCTGGACACCCGCAACCAGACGGCGGAGGTCATGGTTGGCATGGCCGCCAGTCTGCTGGGCCAGCGCATCATGTAAGGGGTTGCCTCATACGGAAATGTGAAACGCCCCGCATCAATTTGCATGCGGGGCGTTTCAGCATTTCCAGATGCTAACTCTGTTCGGTCTCAGCTTCCTCGGAATCTTCCAGCTCTGGATCATCCAGCCCCTCGCTGGCCGTGGCCTGGGGCCGGGCGAAGCGCAGGTAATCGGACCAGGGAGGCGTGTGGCCCAACTGACGCACCATCAGCGCGATCTGGGCGGTGTGGCGAACCTCGTGGGTCATGACATTCCACATCAACTGGTCCAGGGTCACGGTGTCGCTGGCCGGGTCGTCCTGAATCAGTTTGATGCTGCGGTCCAGATCAGGCTCCGAATCCAGAAATGCCTGCGTCTGCTGGCTGACCGTGCGCCCGTAGTCGATGATCCAGGACAGCTCGTACTGTCCGGCCTGCGGCTTGACCCAGTCGTGCTTGAAGCGTCCATCGCTCTGTAGGTTCTCGCCGCGCGCGATGAAGTGGACCCAGTGGTCCTCGACATCCGTGGTGTGCAGCAGCAGATCCTTGATGCTGTGAAAGCGGTCCCCGGACTCGATCAGATCGCGGTCCAGGTCGGCGGCGGGCAGGGCACGCAGATAATTCCAGAGTTGCTCGCGCGCGGCCGACAGGTAGGTGTAATACTCGCGAACGTTCATGGATAACTCCCAGCATACTCTGTAGAAGCCCTTGAAACTGCCCCTGTCTGAACCGCCCCGCCCTGCGGCAGTAAATCTGCCAATGAATCTGGCAGGGGAATCAGCAGGGGAGCCAGCACCCGCCCGACATCGGCCACAGTGATCACCTGTGTCAGATCGGCGTGCAGTTCGGGGTAATCCGGCAGGTATCTGGGCAGCACCTTGCGCAGTGGGCGCAGGGTCAGGCGGCCCGTGTCGTCGTTGTAAAACTGCGTTTGAAGTTCGGCATGGCGCAGCGCGGTCTGTGCGCGGGCCTGGGCGCTGGGCCGTTCCCCGGAGTCCTGTCCCTCCGCCAGTGCGCGGAAGATCCAGGGGTTGCCCACCGAGCCGCGCCCGATCATCACGGCGGCCACGCCACTGTCCTGCTGGCGCTGCCGGGCCGTCTGCGCGTCCTGGATATCGCCGCTGCCCACCACTGGCACCGACACGCTGGCGGCCACGCGGGCAATCGCGTCCCAGTCGGCCTCACCGGTGTAACGCTGGCGGCTGGTGCGGCCATGCACGGTGATTAGTGATACCCCTGCCGCCTCCAGCCCCTGCGCCACCTCCACGCTGCGGTCCGTATCCCAGCCCAGGCGGATCTTGGCGCTCACGTCCAGCGCGGTGGCCGCCCGCATGGCCCCCACCAGCTCGAAGGCCACTTCCGGCGTCTGGAGCAGGCACGCGCCGCCCTTGCCCCGAATCTTGGGGACCGGGCACCCCATATTCAGGTCGATGGCCGCCGGGACAAACCACGCCTCCGCACGGGCCACGGCAGCGGCAAGCAATTCGGGTTCCGCGCCGAAGAGTTGAACCACCCGCCCCTGTTCCCCGGCATACGGGCGGCCCAGATTCAGTTTCTCGGTGTCGCCGCCCAGCACCAGTCCACGCGCGCTGATCATCTCGCTGACGGTCCACAGCGCGCCCTGTTCGGCAGCCAGTTGGCGCATGGGCGCGTCGCTGTAGCCCGCCATCGGGGCCAGCACCGCGCCGGGCCGCGACAGCCGGGCCGCGTAGAACCCCGGCGCGGGCGAGCTGTCAGAAAAGGGAGAGGCATGGGCGGTCATCATCTCAGGGTAGCGCACCCCCTCTCCCATGAGATGAACCCCTCCTCACGCGCTGGGATAAGGGCAATTCATACCCGTGTCAGAAGGCGGGGTGTATGCTCTTTCTCAGTCCAGTCCCTCTCTCCCCCCCTCATTCCTGCCACACTGGACAGGAGGCTCCGCCTTGAATTCCACTCCGCTGGCGCTGCACCACGCGCCGCTGCTGCATATGCTCTACACCGCCGCTCCGGGTTATTTTGCCCTGCTGGGCAGCCGTATCCCATCGCTGAGCGAGATCGAACGGGACGTGGAAATCGCCCTGCTCGACCCCCGCCGCCGCCTGGAACTGCTGCATGACGCACAGGGCGAACTGGTGGGCAGCCTCGACTACAAACTCGACTACCCGCAACCCGGCGACCTGACCATCAATCTGCTGCTGATCCGCGAGGACCGCCAGTCCCAGCGTCTGGGCGAACAGGCCGTCCGCGATCTGGAGGACCGCCTGCCGCCCCGGATCACGCGCGTTCTGGCCAGCGTGCTGGGCGAGAATCCGCGCGGCGTCCGCTTCTGGGAAAGGCTGGGCTTCGAGTTCACGGTGGACGCCCGCCCGGTCATGACCTGGTACGCCAAACCCCTGCACGACACGGACCCCAGCCTGAGAGTGGCGAGCGATTGACCCTCTCTCACGCGGAGAGATCTGAAAAAACCCTCTCGGCGTGGGAGAGGGTCTGAATGACTGTTTTTCGCGCTGCTAGATGTCCTCGCTACCGCTGTCCATGCGGACCACCTTCGGCGTGAACCGGGCCACCACGTCCACCAGATCGGTCTGACGGGCGATCACGTCCTTGATGCGCTTGTACGCCTGCGGGGCCTCGTCGATGCCGCCGCCCATCAGCGTGACGCCGCGTTCCTTCAGGTAAGCCGCCACCTCCTTCCTGACCAGTTTGCTGGCGGCGGCCTTGCGCCCCAGTTGGCGGCCCGCACCGTGGCTGGCGCTGGCCAGGGCGTCCGCGTGGCCCCGTCCGCGCACCACGAAACCGGGATCGGCCATGCTGCCGGGGATCAGGCCCAGTTGCCCAGCGGCGGCGGGCGTCGCGCCCTTGCGGTGGACGATCAGTTCCTGGCCGCCCACCTGCTGCTTCCAGGCCAGATTGTGGCTGTTGTGGACGGAGGCCAGCACGCTCACGCCCAGCGCGCGGGCCAGCCGGGCATGGATCAGCTCATGGTTGGCCAGCGCGTACCGTCCGGCCAGGTTCATGGCCTGCCAGTACGCCTGCCCTTCCTCGGAGTCCAGAGAAAGCCACGCCAGCTTCTTGGCGGCTGGATCGAGGTTGGGGTGCAACCGCTCGGCCAGATTGGTGAAATGCCCGGCCACCTGCGCCCCGAAGCCGCGTGAGCCGCTGTGAGACAGCAGGGCCAGATATTCCCCCGCTTCCAGCCCCAGGTCAGCAGCGCCCAGCGTCAGCGTACCGAACTCCGCGAAGTGGTTGCCACTGCCGGAGCTGCCGATCTGCGCCGCCGCCTTCTCGAACAGGTGGCCCAGCAGGGGCTGATCGTCCCAGGTGCTTTCGTGCAAGACCTCATGATCGCCGCGCTCGCGCTTCTCGAAGCCCACGCCCGGACCGAAGCGGGTGTGCTTAAGCAGGAGGGCTTTGGCTTCTTCCAGTTTCAGGCCGTCGGGCTGGATGGGGAAGACGCTCAGGCGCATGGAGCAATTGTGGACAAAAACGCCCGCAGCAATGGCGAAGTTGTCGTATCCAGGCACGGTCAGGCAATAAACATCTGCCGTCTCGTTCAGAGAGATCACGTCCACAACCTTGTGGTTGTAGCCATGCTGCCATTTCCGGTGACGGTTCATCCCGATGGCACTCTTGATTTCCCGTCCACACTCTGGGCAGACGCCGACCGCGTGCCGCGTTGCCAGGATAGCGGGATGGTCCGAGGTCAATACTTTTGCCCCCCTCGTTCCATTGCCGCCCTCCTTGGCGAGCTTGCTGAGCTTACCCGGATTGGCATCAATGAATGCCATCAGATTCCTGGTTCCTCGTTCGGCAAAATAGGCGTGGCCTTCAGGCGTCGCCGCCTTCGCTGCCAGGGCCGCCACGCGCCTGGCCTCGAATGCTGGCGACTGCCATGAGGTGTTGCGCTCTACCAGCAAGCGGTGGAAGCGGGAATGATCCCTATCCCCCATAAACTCCAGATTGGCCGGATCGTTGTTGGCCTCGTCAAAATCCCGGTGATGGATGACCGTACGCTGTCCATCAAAGCGCGGTATCTCACCCAGCAGCCCGGAACGCGCCACCATCCAGTGGGCCTTTTGCATCCGGCCTGAATAGTTCTGCTGTACCCGCACGTAGCCGTCACGGTCCTGATCGCTGTAGAACGGCATCAAAGAGATTCCAGGGCGCAGTTGCTCGGCGGCCAGATAGTTGCCGTCCCGCAGCATGAATCGGTGGTCTGAGGTGCATTGCACGGTCTGGCCGTTGTCCAGCGTGACCTGGACCAGCGGCGCATTCTGCCGGGTTTTCTGGGCTGTCGCTCTGGCAGCAACAATTTTCCCATCTGGCTTGCAAGCGTAGACGGTTAGTTCGCGCCCAAGCAATTCGAAAATGGGAGCGGTCTTGCCATCCAGCAAGGGAATGAGCGTGTCCGCTGGAAAGCAACCGATGTCGACGCCCACGCCATACGGGATCACCGCGTTTTCCGTCGCCAGCACGCCGCCAATCGGCAGGCCGTAACCCACATGCGCGTCGGGCATCAGCGCCCCGGCGCGGGTGATCGGCAGCCGCATCGCCACGTCCATCTGCGCGCGTGCGCCCGGCTCGATCAGGTCCGCGCCCCACACGCCGTAGGGCAGCGGCGCAGGCCGCAGGGCCGCACCCTTCTTGCTCTCGTTCAGTGCCGCGAGGGCACTCAGCTCTGCGGCCAGTTCCGCGTAGATGCCGCCGGACAGGTATGCAGCGGGGTCTGCTTGAACTGCGCGTAGTTCGTCCAGAATCGCGCCGCGTTCCAGTCCCGCGCCCTCGCGCAGGGCGGCGGCAGCCACGGCCAGCCCAATGGCCTTTCTCTCGAATCCCAGTTTGGTGATGTGCTTTCCGTTCATGGTCTTTCCCTTTGTGTCATACGGATTCCGTCTGTTTCGTTAACAAACTGGGAAAGCGCCAGTTTGCCAACTCCACGCCCGGAACCCGTTCTTCTCATTCTCGCGTCCGCTCGGATTTCCATCGTTTTTGCAAACGATTCAATCGGAGTCCGTATCAGCAATGGTTCGGACAGTTTTGACGAAAAATTGAAATGGACCAAAAAACGGGTCTCCGCTAGGGTGAAGTTCTCAAGACTGCCCCCAGGAGACCCGATGACCATTTTACCCGTACTGCTGACTTTGCTTCATCTTCCTCTTACCCAACAGCGCTTCTTCCTCCACCTGATGCCGCTGTGGCAGGCCATTCCTGGCCGAATCAATGCATTGAATCTCAGCCGCTACAGCGGCTGGGATGAACGCACCTTCCGCCGTTGGTTTGCCAAAGCCCTCCCGTGGAACACCCTTCAGTGGAGCGTGCCGGAACTGCTCATGCGGCTCGGCGC
>NZ_MSTI01000156.1 GCF_001949125.1 Deinococcus marmoris | reverse complement strand
GACAGCCACCAGGAGGGCTGCTCCACCATTCAGACAGGGGGAGCCAATACACGAGTGAGGTCTACAAGGAGGCGCTAGACAGACTGCACGCGGTTCAGAGCATGAGCGAGAAAGGAGAATGCTGGGATAACGCCGTTCAGGAGAGCTTTTTCGCGACGTTGAAGACGGAACTGGAACTTGGAAAGGCGCAATGGGGTCGTGTCCAGACACGAACAGAAGTTTTTGAGTGGATTGAGGTGTTCTACAACCGCCAGCGTCGTCACTCCGCGTTGGGCTACCGGTCCCCGGCGGCCTTTGAGGAGCAAGCCCCCATCCCGAACTGAGCCTCCACCAAACCCTTGACAGATCAGGACGGGTTCCGGGCGTGGAGTTGGCAAACTGGCGCTTTCCCAGTTTGTAAGCGTTACAGACGGAGTCCGTATGATGCGCCCACTGGCCGCAGAGTTGCGAGGCGCGTCCCTTCAGCCGAAGTTTCCAGGCTATGTTTGTCGCCGCCAAAATGCTGAGATTGCTGGAAGCAACGCGGCAACTGAAATCGATTTCGATTCTCCGAAATGGCATGCTATGGTGGGCTTACTCAAAATTAATCACCTCCTTCTGTTCGCGTGTTGCCGTGCCTCACCTCTTCCTCTCTGGAGAACCCTGTGCCGATCTGGAGCCACGCCGATTCTGTTTGCGTTCCCGTCCAGTCCCGTAGCGTGAGGCACGCGTGACCATCACGCCTGCCGTTCAGTTCCGGGAGATCACAAAGTCATTTGGCCCGGTAGAGGTCCTACACGGCGTCAGCTTCGACATCGGAGCTGCCGAGATTCACGCCCTGATCGGTGAAAATGGTGCGGGCAAGAGTACGTTGATGAAGATTCTGGGCGGCTATCAGCCCCAGACCTCCGGCGAGATCGTACTGGAAGGACAGCCCGTGACCTTTCGCAGCAGCCGCGATGCCGAGGGCCGGGGCGTGGTGCTGATCCACCAGGAATTCAACCTGGCCGATGACCTGAGCGTGGCGCAGAACATCTTTCTGGGGCGGGAACTGGGCGGCGCGCTGCTGAACGATGCCGAGATGAACCGGCAGGCCAGGGCGGCACTGACTCGCCTGGATGTGCAGCTTGATCCCAGAGTCAAGGTCAAAGACCTGAGCGTGCCGCAAAAGCAGCTCGTAGAGATTGCCAAAGCGCTGGCTAGAAATGCCCGTGTGCTGGTCATGGACGAGCCGACGGCCACCCTGACCAACCGCGAAACCGACGTGCTGTTCGCGCTGATTCGCCGACTGCGGGACGATGGCGTGACCATTCTCTACATCAGCCACAAGCTGGATGAGGTGCAGGCGCTGGCCGACTCGGTGACCGTCTTGCGGGACGGCGCGGTGGTGTTCAGCGGCCCGGCGGCGGGGAAAACGCCGCACGATCTGGCGAACCTGATGGTGGGCCGGGAGCTGGAGGAAATGTTTCCGGACAAGGGGCAGCCCGCCGAGAAAGAGGCGCTGCATGTCGAGGGTCTGGACGTTCCCGGCTGGGCGCACGACATCAATTTCACGCTGCGTGCGGGCGAGGTGCTGGGCTTTGCGGGGCTGGTGGGTTCGGGCCGGACTGAACTGTTCGAGGGCTTGCTGGGCCTGCGCCGCCATACCGTTCGTCAGGTGCGCGTGGCGGGCCGTCCCACCCGTATCGACAGCCCTGGCAAGGCGGCAAATGCGGGTGTCGTGTATCTCAGCGAGGACCGCAAGGGCAAGGGGCTTCTGGTGGACTTTCAGTTGCGGCCCAACCTCACCCTGATGACGCTGGAGGAGTACGCGCGGCCCCTGCTGGACATCGGCGCGGAGACGCGGGCGCTGGCGGGGGCGGTCAAAACTTACGGCATCCGCACCGGGCGGCTGGATGTGCCCGCCAGCGCCCTGTCCGGCGGCAATCAGCAGAAGCTCGCACTCGCCCGCATTCTGGAAGTCGATCCCGACGTGATCGTGCTGGACGAGCCGACGCGCGGCGTGGACGTGGGGGCCAAGCGCGAGATTTACCTGTTGATTCAGGCGCTGGCGGCGGCAGGCAAGGGCATCATCGTGATTTCCAGCGAGCTGACCGAGTTGCTGGGCCTGTGCCAGCGCCTGCTGGTGGTGCGCGAGGGCCGCGTCGTCGGCAACCTGACAGGGAGCGAATTGACCGAGCAGGAAGTGATTCAGTACGCCACCGGATTGAAAGCTAATTCCTCTGCCCTGGAGGCTGCCCCCAGATGATACGAATTCCGTCTGTTTCGCGCAGAAATCGGGACAGCGCCGATTCCCGCACTCCACGCCCGGAACCCGTTTTTCTCCTTCTCACTCCGTTCGGATTTTCAGGTGTTTCCAACACCTTTCAATCAGAGGCCGTATGACCGAACATTCCGCCGAAACGTCCAAGACCGCCCGCCCGCCGCTGCTGTCCCGACTGGGCAGTCTGGGACCGCTGCTGGGGCTGATCGCCCTGATGATCGTGGCGACGGCCCTCAACAGCGACTTCCTGACCGTCTCCAACCTGTCCAATGTGGCGACGCGCGCCTCGTTCATCGGCATCATCGCGGTGGGGGCGACGTTCGTGATCATCTCCGGCGGGATTGACCTGTCGGTGGGTTCGATGGCCGCCCTGATCGCCGGTTCGATGATCCTGATCATGAACGCGCTGGGGGCTGGTGGCGGCGGGGCTGGCGTGATTGCCATTGGGATGCTGTGTGCTCTGCTCATCGGGGCTGGGGCGGGGCTGCTGCAAGGCACTTTTATTGCCCGGGGGCGCATCGAGCCGTTTATCGTCACGCTGGGCACGCTGGGCATCTACCGCGCCGTCCTGACCTACCTGTCCGAGGGCGGCAGCATCTCGCTGAACAACACCCTCAGCGACGCCTACAGCCCGGTGTATTACGGCAAGATTCTGGGGGTGCCGTTTCCGATCATCGTGTTCGCCGTGGTGGCGCTGCTCGGCGGGCTGATCCTGAACCGCACACGCTACGGGCGCTACGTGCAGGCCATCGGCAGCAACGAGCAGGTGGCGCGGTATGCGGCAGTGGACGTAAACCGCGTTAAGGTCATCACCTACATGATCCAGGGCATTTGCGTGGCACTGGCGACGCTGCTGTACGTGCCGAGACTGGGCAGCGCCAGCCCCAGCACCGGCATCCTCTGGGAACTGGAGGCGATTGCTGCCGTCATCATCGGTGGCACAGCACTCAAAGGCGGCTCCGGGCGCATCTGGGGCACGGTGGTGGGCGCGATCTTGCTGCTGAGCATCGAGAACGTGCTGAACCTGACCTCGATTATCAGCGTGTACCTGAACGCAGCCGTGCAGGGCGTCGTGATCATTGTGGTGGCCTTCTTGCAGCGGGGAAAACGGTCATGAAGGCCGTGGAACCGGTTTGTGTTTCTCGGTTGCCTCCATAGCAGATGTCTGTGCGATCACGTAAGCCTCATACGGATTCCGTCTATTTCGCGCAGAAATCGGGACAGCGCCGATTCCCGCACTCCATGCCCGGAACCCGTTTTCCTCCCACTCACTCCGTTCGGATTTCCAGGTGTTTCTAACACCTTTCAATCGGAGTCCGTATCACCCGGAAAAAAGATATTCCGCGCCGCGTTCTTCCGCCCATCTCCGCATAGAAAACCAAGGAGCCAACCATGTCTCAAACCCTGAAAAAACTCGCCGTCCTGTCCCTCTCGCTGCTGGCCTCTGCCGCGCTGGCGCAAACGAAGCAGGTCATCGGTGTCTCCATCCCATCAGCGGACCACGGCTGGACGGGCGGCGTGGTGTACTGGGCCAACCAGACCAAAACAGAGCTGGAAAAGATGTATCCGGGCCTGACCGTGATCGTCAAGACCGCCAAGGACGCCAACGAGCAGGCCAACCAGATTCAGGACATGTACACGGTCAACAAGATCAACGCGCTGGTGATTCTGCCGCAGGAGAGTGCGCCGCTGACCCGGCCCGTCGCCAACCTCAAGAACAAGGGCGTGTTCACGGTGGTGGTGGACCGCGCGCTGACCGATCCCAAGGCGCAGGACGCCTACGTGGCCGGGGACAATCCGGGCCTGGGCCGCGTGAGTGGCGAATACGTGGGCAAAACGCTGGGCGGCAAGGGCAATGTGGTGGTGCTGCGCGGCATTGCCACCGTCATCGATAACCAGCGCGTGGACGCCTTCGATAAGGTGATGAAGGAGAAGTACCCGGGCGTCAAGATTCTGGACCGGCAGTACGCCAACTGGAACCGCGACGACGGCTTCAAAGTCATGCAGGATTACCTGACCCGTTTTCCCAAGATTGACGCCGTGTGGGCACAGGACGACGACATTGCCGTGGGCGTGCTGAAGGCCATCGAGCAGGCCGGGCGCAAGGACATCAAATTCGTGCTGGGCGGCGCGGGCATGAAGGAAATGATCAAGAAGGTGCAGGACGGCGATCCGCTGATCACCGCCGACGTGACCTACCCGCCCAACATGATCCGCGAGGCCATGCTGCTGACTGCCAAATCGCGCATGACCAAAACCGCCATGCCCAAGACCACGATTATTCCCAGCCAACTGGTGACCAAGGACAACGCCGCCAAGTTCTACTTCCCGAATTCTCCGTTCTGAGGATGAGGAAGGTTTGTTTCTCGGTGTGAAGGGATGGTTCCCACGTTTTAACCCCTCAGTCTGCTTCGCAGCCAGCTCCCCTTAAAGGGAGCCAAGAAAGCGCGAAAGACCGCTCAGCGCAGCAATCTCCTTGCCTCCCTTCTAAGGGGAGGTGGCCCGAAGGGCCGGACTGGTACAGCTCCGCAGGAGAGGGGTTAACCGTGGGAGCCACCCCGCCACACCAGCGTCCAACTTGACCCCACCCCTGCCCTGGAGGCACCCTAGACCCATGCCAAGACCTGTCACTTTATTTACCGGCCAGTGGGCCGATCTTCCGCTGGCTGAACTCGCACCGCTTGCCAGACAGATGGGCTTCGACGGCCTGGAACTGGCCTGCTGGGGCGATCATTTCGACGTGCAGCGTGCGCTGAAAGAAGACGGCTACGTAGAAGGCGTGCGCGAGTTGCTCGCCAAACACGGTCTGCAAGTTCACGCCATCGGCAACCATCTGGTGGGGCAGGCAGTGTGCGATCCCATCGACGAGCGGCACAAATCCATCGTCCCAGCGCACGTCTGGGGCGACGGCGATCCCGAGGGTGTACGCGTGCGGGCCGCCCAGGAAATCATCGACACCGGCAAGGCGGCGCGCAAGCTGGGTGTGAATGTGGTGACCGGCTTTACCGGATCGAGCATCTGGCACAGCCTCTACGCCTTTCCGCCCACCGATCAGGCGTACTGGGAGCGCGGGTTTGCGGATTTCGCCAAACGGTTTACTCCCATTCTAGATGCGTTCGCGGAAGTGGACGTGAACTTTGCGCTGGAGGTTCACCCCACCGAAATCGCTTTCGACACCGCCAGCGCCGCCCGTGCCCTGGACGCCGTGGGCAACCACCCGCGCTTCGGCTTCAACTATGATCCCAGCCATCTGGCGTATCAGGGCGTGGATTACGTGGGCTTTTTGCGCCGCTTCCCAGAACGGATTTATCACGTCCATATCAAGGACGTGTGGTGGGGCCACGGCAGCGGCGAGGTAGGTGTGTTCGGAGGCCACACCACCTTCGGCGATGGGCGGCGCTACTGGGATTTCCGCTCGGTGGGGCGCGGCGACGTGAAATTCGAGGACATCATCGTGGCACTGCACGACATCGGCTACAGCGGGCCATTAAGCATCGAGTGGGAGGACGCCCGCATGGACCGGGTGGCAGGCGGCACCGAGAGCGCGGCCTACACGCGCCGCCTGGATTTCCCGCCGTCGGACGTGGTCTTTGACGCGGCCTTCGCCAAGGAAGAGGCGTGAGCAACTATCAGCGCCCCCTTCGGCTGGCGATGGTGGGCGGCGGGCAGGACGCCTTTATCGGGGCTGTCCACCGACACGCGGCGGCACTGGATGGGCGCTACGTGCTGGTGGCCGGGGCGCTGTCCAGCACGCCGGAAAGGTCCAGAGAATCGGGCGCGGCGCTGGGCCTCTCCCCAGAGCGCAGTTACGGCACCTGGCAGGAACTGCTGGACGGCGAAAAGGGGCGCGTGGACGGCGCGGAGGTCATCAGCATCGTCACGCCCAACCACCTGCACTTCCCGGTGGCACTGGCGGCGGTGCAGGCGGGCTTTCACGTCATCTGCGACAAGCCGCTGGTGCCCACGCTAAAAGAGGCGCAGGAGTTGGAGGCAGCGGTCAAACAGGCTGGAACCGCCTTCGCCGTCACCTACAACTACTCCGGCTACCCGATGATCCGTCAGGCCCGCGAGATGGTTCGCAAGGGCGAGCTGGGGAGCGTCCGCAAGGTGATCGTGGAATACCACCAGGGCTGGCTGGCCACCGAGCAAACGGGCAAGCAGGCCGAGTGGCGCACCGATCCGGCCCGCAGCGGTCCTGCCGGGGCGCTGGGCGATATCGGCACCCACGCCGAGCAACTGGCGACGTTTGTCAGTGGGCTGACGCTGGAAGAAGTGGCTGCCGAGCTGACCGCCTTCGTACCGGGCCGCCGTTTGGACGACGACGCCAGCATGTTGCTGCGTTTTGAAGGTGGCGCGAGGGGCGTGCTCACTGTCTCCCAGATCGAGATTGGCCGCGAGAATGACCTGCGCCTGTCCGTCTTCGGAACAAAGGGCAGCCTGAGCTGGCGGCAGGAAGACCCAAATCACCTCCTTTTTGATGGGCTGGACAGGCCCCGGCAGATTCTGACGCGCGGCGGGCCGGGCACAGGGGGCGCGGCCAATGCCATGACCCGCCTGCCCGCCGGACATCCCGAAGCCTTTATCGAAGCGTTCGCCAACATCTACCGCGCCGTGGCCGACGATCTGGCGGCGCGGGAACGGGGCGCGGGCGTCAACCCCGATTACCCCACGGTCAAAGACGGCGTGCAGGGCGTGGAATTCATGACGAGCGTGCTGGAAAGTGCGGCAGCGAACGGAAACTGGGTTAGCCTGAAAGGCAGTGGCTAAGTCGAGCAAGCTGGAAACCGGGCGCGTCAGCATCCGCGAGGTGGCCGCCGCGTCGGGCGTCAGCACGGCCACGGTTTCCAAGGTGCTGTCGGGCCGCGCGGACTATCCAGTGCGTGCCGAGACCGCCGAGCGGGTCAGGCGGGTGGCCCTGGAGCTGGGTTACGTGCCGGACGTGGCCGCCCGCAACCTGCGGACCCGGCAGACCGGGCAACTGGGCGTGGTGCTGGAAGCGGTGGGCGCGTCGGAACCCGACAGTCTGCTGGGGGCCATGACCACCAGCAACGCGGTGCGCCGGACCTTTGACGGCGCGATCATGGCGGGCCTCAGCGACGCGGCACGCAGCCTGAACGTGCCCGCGCTGGTGGTCTATCCGGGCAGCAGCGGCCTGCACCACACCTATCTGGACGGACGGGTGGACGGGCTGCTGGTCAGTTGCGATCCGTTGCGCGGCCATCAGTTGCTTCAGGATCTGGCCCAACTGCCGCTCCCCGTGGTGGCGCTGTGGACCCAGCGGGTGCCGCCGGGCATCAGCAGCGTGGACGTGGACCATACGGCGGGCGCGCGGCAGGCCGTCGGACATCTGCTGGGGCTGGGGCACACCCGCATCGCCTTTTACGGCGGCGGTCAGGCCAGCGGTGTCGAACACTTCCAGCGCAGGGAACAGGGCTACCGGGAGGCGATGACCGCTGCCGGACTCTCCCCTATGGCTGCCGTGCATGACGGTGATCTGCTGGTGCAGGCCATCAGACAGGGCGAGGTCAGCGCGGTCTTCGCCGAAACCGATCTGGGCGCGGCGGCGGTGGTACAGGCCCTCGCCGGGGCCGGGCTGAGCGTTCCCGCCGACCTCTCGCTGGTGGGCTTCGACGACATCCTGGGCGCGGAATACATCGCGGGCGGCCTGACGACGGTGTATCAGCCCGCAGCAGAAATGGCGGCGGAGGGCGTGCGCGTTCTGCTGGCCCGGCTGAGGGGAAAGCCCGTGTCGCAGACGCTGCTGTCCCCGCATCTGCTGGTGCGCCGCAGCACCGCACCGTTGAATGCCACCCAACTCCAAAGTCTTGAGAACTGACGCGTTTCACCTCGGATAAGTGACCTCTTGACCTTTTGGAAGAAAGGCGTATACTTCACTCACCGAAATCGTTTTCCTAAACCCAAACCGCTGGGACTTCCCTTCAAAGTCTGTCTTCCCGCTCCGACTCGATTCTATCGAGATATCGGATTTCCCCGTCTATTTATCGGCCTATAAGGCCAAATCAAGGAGTTCTATGAAACGAATGGGCATATTGACCGCAGTTCTCGGCCTGAGCCTTCTCGCCTCGCCTGCACTGGCACAGAAACAGGTGGTGGTGGGCGTCAGTTGGTCCAACTTTCAGGAGGAGCGCTGGAAGACCGATGAGGCGGCGATCAAGGCGCAACTGGACAAGATGGGGGCCAAGTACATCAGTGCCGATGCCCAGAGTTCCAACGAGAAACAGCTCTCGGACATCGAGAGTCTGGTGACACGCGGCGCAACCGTGCTGCTGGTGCTGGCCCAGGACACCGAGGCTGTGCTGCCCGCTATCGCCAAGGCCAAGGCTGACGGCATCCCCGTGGTGTCCTATGACCGCCTGATTGAAGACCCCTGGGCCTTTTACATCTCGTTCGACAACAAGGAAGTCGGGCGTTTGCAGGCCAAGATGATTCTGGACGCCAAGCCAAAGGGCAATTACGCCTTTATCAAGGGCAGCCCCAGCGATCCCAACGCGGCGCTGCTGTACGCCGGGCAACTGGAAGTGCTGGATAAGGCGATCAAGTCCGGCGCGATCAAGAACGTGGGCAGTCAGTTCACCGAGGGCTGGCAGCCCGAGATCGCCCAGCGCAACATGGAGCAGATGCTGACCGCCAACCAGAACAAGATCGATGCGGTGGTGGCCTCCAACGACGGCACGGCGGGCGGCGCAGTCTCGGCGCTGGCGAGCGTGGGGCTGGCGGGCAAGATTCCGGTTTCTGGTCAGGACGCCGACAAGGCCGCCCTGAACCGGATTGCCAGAGGACTGCAAACCGGGACCGTCTGGAAGGACTCGCGCACGCTGGGCACCGAGGCGGCCAAGATCGCCGTGCAACTGGCGGGCGGGACCAAGGTCAACGCCATCAAGGGCAGTAGCACCTTCAACGGCGGCCCCAAGAAGGTGGCGGTGTCCAGCATCCTTCTCAAGCCCGTCGTGATCACCAAGGCCAACCTCGGCACGCTGATCACCGCCAAGTGGGCCACCAAGGCCGAAATCTGCAACGGCGTGACGGGCGCTGCGGCCCCGGCAGCCTGCCGCTGAACCCCTAGATCATCTCAGGGGGAA
Source organism: Deinococcus marmoris (assembly GCF_001949125.1). GTDB lineage: Bacteria > Deinococcota > Deinococci > Deinococcales > Deinococcaceae > Deinococcus > Deinococcus marmoris_A. Next base: position 53,033 of record NZ_MSTI01000156.1, on the reverse strand, counting down.
ATGAACTGGGCCAGTCCGTCGCCCCGTCATTTCCCCCTTTTTGTGCCACGCCCGGCTGGGGCTGGAGGAATATGCAGAGTGTCAAAACCGTTTCAACCACGCCGCCCAAGCGATTACTGGCGCAACTGGGCCTGGATGGCCGCCTGCTGTTCATGGTGCTGGCGATTGCCGGAATCTGGATTGCCTTTAATCTGCTAACTGGCGGGGTTTTCATTACCTCGCGCAACCTGTGGAACCTGTCGGTGCAGACCGCGTCGGTGGGCGTGATGGTCAGCGGCATGGTGCTGATCATCGTGATGCGGAACATCGATCTGTCCATCGGCTCGATCCTGGGATTTACAGGCATGGCGATGGCCGTTCTTAACATCCGGGTCTTCCCGCAGGATACGTGGTGGAGCGCTTTGCTCACGCTGGCGCTGGGACTGCTGCTGGGGCTGGGCATCGGCATGTTGCAGGGAACGTGGGTGGCGCTACTGGGCGTGCCGTCCTTTATCGTCACCCTGGGCGGCCTGCTGATCTTCCGGGGCGGTGCATGGCTGCTGACCAGCGGCCAGACGGTTGCGCCCCTGACCGAGACCTTCCAGATCCTGGGCGGCGGCCTGAACGGCTCGATTGGCGGCCCGGCAAGCTGGGGCGTGGGCGCGCTGATCGCGGCGGCCATCGTGTGGACGGACCTGCGGAACTATCAGCAGCGGGCCAGACGCGGGCTGCCCAACCGCACCGCCATCCTGCAATTCGCCTTCACGGGCGTCACGCTGGCACTGGTGCTGGCCTTCGTGCTGGTGATGAACAGCTACCCTGATCCCCGCAGCGGCCTGGCGCGCGGCATTCCTGTACCCGTGCTGATCATGCTGGCGGTCACGGCGGTGATGATGTGGGTGGTGCGCGCCACCCGTTTTGGCCGCTACGTGTTCGCCTACGGCGGCAACCCGGAAGCCGCGCGGCTGGCCGGGATCAACACCACCCGCCTGACCATTCTGGTCTTCGGCATCATGGGCATGCTGGCCGCCCTGGCCGGGGCGATTCAAACGGCCCGCCTGAACGCCGGGACCAACTCCACCGGCACCCTGGCCGAGCTGAGCGTGATCGCGGCTGCCGTGATTGGCGGAACCTCGCTGGCAGGCGGCACCGGCAGCATTCCCGGCGCATTTCTGGGCGCAATTCTGATGGCGAGCCTGATCAACGGCATGCTGCTGCTTGATCTGCCCAGCGCGTGGCAGAACGTGGTGCAGGGGCTGGTGCTGATGCTGGCGGTCACGCTGGACGGCATCTTCCAGCGCCGGAGGGCCAAATGAGCGCGGCCTCTTCCCCAAACAGCGTTACGCCGCTGGTAGAAGCGCGCGGCATCTCCAAGAGTTTCGGCGGCATCCACGCACTGGAAGACGTCAATGTCAGTCTGGCCCCCGGCGAGGTGCTGGGGCTGCTGGGTCACAACGGCGCAGGCAAATCCACTTTAATCAAGATGCTCTCAGGGGCGTACACCGCCGATGCCGGGCAGATCCTGATCAACGGGCAGGAAGTGAAGTTGACCAGTCCACGCACTGCGCAGAAGCTGGGCATTGAAACCATCTACCAGAATCTGGCGCTGGCCGACAATCTGGACGTGGCGGCCAACATCTTCCTGGGGCGCGAGTTGCTGCGCGGCGGCGCGCTGGATGAGGACACGATGGAGCTGGAGGCCCGCAAGGTGCTGGACCGCCTGAAGGTCAACCTGCCGGACCTCAAGAAGCCCGTGTTCAACCTGTCGGGCGGCCAGCGCCAGTGCATCGCCATCAGCCGGGCCATCTATTTCAAGGCCAGGGTGCTGATCATGGACGAACCCACCGCCGCGCTGGGGCCGCAGGAAACGCATCAGGTCAACGAGCTGATCAAATCGCTGAAGACCGAGGGCGTGGGCATCTTTCTGATCAGCCACGACATGCATGACGTGTTCGATCTGGCCGACCGCGTGACCGTCATGAAAAACGGGAAAGTGGTGGGCAGTGCCCTGACCTCGCAGATCACGCAGGACGAGGTGCTGGAGATGATCATCGCGGGCAAGTTGCCGGGGCGGGATGTGCTGACGGTCTAGACGGTCTGCCCGACGCCACCCTGCTCAAATCAAACTGAAATCGTTTTCGTTATACCCTGGGAGAACCATGACCAACTTTACCCCCACCGCCGCAGATCGTTTTACCTTTGGCCTCTGGACCGTCGGCAATGTCGGGCGCGATCCGTTTGGCGAACCCACCCGCCAGCCGCTGAGTGCGCCGTACATCGTGCGGAAGCTGGCCGAACTGGGCGCGTCGGGCATCAACCTGCACGACAACGATCTGGTGCCAATTGACGCGACTGCTGCCGAGCGCGACAAAATTGTGAGTGACCTGAAAGCCGCGCTGGCTGAAACCGGGCTGAAGGTGCCAATGGCCACCACCAACCTGTTTGGCGATCCGGCATTCAAGGACGGCGCGTTCACCAGCGCGGACCGCCGCGTGCGGGCCTACGCGCTGCAAAAGACCATGCGCTCAATGGACCTGGGAGCCGAGCTGGGCGCGAAGACCTACGTGTTCTGGGGGGGGCGCGAGGGAACCGAGGTGGACGCGGGCGGGAAGCTGATGGACGCGCTGGCGTGGTTCCGTGAGAGCCTCAACTTCCTGGCCGAATACAGCGAATCTCAGGGCTACGGCTACCGCTTCGCGCTGGAACCCAAGCCCAACGAGCCGCGTGCCGACATCTTTTTGCCCACCGTTGGGAGTGCTCTGGGCTTCATTCCCACGCTGGATAAGCCCGAACTGTTCGGCGTCAATCCCGAGTTTGCCCACGAGACGATGGCGGGCCTGAGCTTTCCGCACGCCATCGCCCAGGCACTGGACGCGGGCAAGCTGTTCCACATTGACCTGAACGATCAGAAGATGGGCCGCTTCGATCAGGATCTGCGCTTCGGCGCGGAGAACATCAAGGGCGCGTTCTTCACGGTCATGCTGCTGGAGGACACGGGTTACAGCGGCCCGCTGCACTTTGACGCCCACGCCCTGCGCACTGAGGACGAGGCGGGCGTGTGGGCCTTCGCGCGCGGCTGCATGCGGACCTACCTGATCCTGAAGGACAAGGTGGCCCAGTTCCACGCCGATCCCGAGATCACGGCGGCGCTGGAGGCGTACCGTGTGGAGGACACGGAACTGGCCGCCCTGAGCAAATTCTCGCCCGAGAATGCCGAGGCCCTGAAGAACCGCGAGTTTGACCGTGAGGCGCTGGGCGTGCGTGGACCGGGCCTGGAAGCCCTGGACCAGATGACCATTGAGCTGCTGATGGGCGTGCGCGGGTGAGCCAGCCCCAGACAACACAGCCTGTCACGTCCCGGCCAGTCACTCTGGGCATCGACATCGGCACCAGCGGCGTCAAGGCGGTGGCGCTGGACGCGGGCGGGAATGTGGTGGCCAGCACCACACGAACCTACCCGCTGCTGACGCCGCAGCCCGGCTGGACCGAGCAGCGCCCGCAGGACTGGGCCTCGGCCACGCTGGACGCGCTCAAAGAGCTGGCTGGGACGTTGAAAGTAGATGGCCGCACGCCGCTGGCCCTGGGCCTCAGCGGGCAGATGCACGGCGCGGTCTTTCTGGATGAAAGCGGCGAGGTGATTCGTCCTGCGCCCCTGTGGAACGATCAGCGCACCGGGGCGGCGGTGGACGAGATTGAGGCCGCCATTCTTCGCGAGGAACTGATCGCCCGCACTGGCAACCGCGCCGTGACCGGGTTTCAGTTGCCCAAGGTGGTGTGGCTTCGTCAGGCCGAGCCGGAGAACTTCGCCCGCCTGCACAAAGTGTTGCTGCCCAAGGATTACCTGGGTTATGTACTGACCAGTAACTTCTTCACCGAGCCGTCTGACGCATCGGGGATCGGTGCGCTGAATCTGGCGGCCAAGACCTGGGATATGGACGTGTTGAACGCCCTGTCGCTGAGTGTGGACCTCTTTCCCGAAGTGGTGGACTCCTGGGCGGTGGTGGGCCAGATTCTGCCCGAAATGGCGGCGCAGACCGGATTGCCCGCTGACCTGAAAATTGTTGCGGGCGGCGGCGACAACGCGGCGGCGGGCATCGGTCTGGGACTGGGCGCTCACCGCCCCGGCGTGGGCAGCGTCAGCCTGGGGACCAGCGGCGTGCTGTTTGCCCCGCTGGACACGCCCACCCCCGATCCGCAGGGCCGCGTTCACCTGTTTGCCCACGCCGACGGCGGCTACAACCTGCTGGGCGTCACGCTGGCCTGCGCTGGGGCGCTGCAATGGTTCCACGACGCGCTGGCCCCCGAAACGGATTTCGCGGACCTGCTGGAAGAAGCAGCCACCGTTCCAGACGGCGCGGAGGGCGTGACCTTCCTCCCCTATCTGGCCGGGGAGCGCAGCCCGCTGATGAACCCGGACCTGCGCGGTTCGTGGTCCGGCCTGAGTCTGGCGCACCGCCGCCCGCATCTGGTCCGCGCACTGCTGGAAGGCACAGTCTGCGCGCTGTCGGACACCTACAAGGTCATGCAGCCGATTTCCAGCCTGACCACATTGCTGTCCACGGGCGGCGGCGCGCGTAGTGACCTGTGGCTGGGTCTGGTCAGCGGCGCACTGGAATTGCCCGTGCAGCACATCGAACATGCGCCCGGCGCGGCGGAGGGGGCGGCGTTGCTCGCCATGCCCGCCGCCGGACTGTTCCCCGACATCAAAGCAGTGATGGACACGCTCAGACCCCAGGGTGAGGCGGTTGTGCCGCAGCCGATGACGCAGGCGCTGAAGCAACATGCGGCGGCGCTGGAGACATTGCCGGAGTTGTAACCGAAAGACAGCGACGTGGACAAGAGCGAAACGGCTCCTGTCCACGTCGCTGTTTTACAGTCGCGTCCTCACTTCCCACAGTTCGGGGAACAGCACCACGCCCAGCACACCGCGCAGGTAGCCCGCGCCGCTGGTGCCGCCGGAACCCGCTTTAAAGCCAATCGTGCGCTCCACGGTGGTCAGGTGGTTAAAGCGCCAGCGCCGGAAGTTGTCCTCCACGTCCAGCAACTTCTCGGCCAGCTCGTACAGGTCCCAGTACGTCTGCGGATCGCGGTAGACGGTCAGCCAGGAGTCCAGCACGGTCTCATTCAACACGGGCGGCAGGGTGAGGTCCCGCTGAAGCACCTCGTCCGGCACCGGCAGCCCGCGTTCGGCCAGCAGCCGCAGGGCCAGATCGTAGACGCTGGGGGCGTTCAACACAGCTTCGAGCGGGCCGTGCAGGTCCGGGCGGTGTTCGTGCGGGCGCAGCAGCACGGCGCGGCGGTTGCCCAGCAGGAATTCCACCGTGCGGTAGCTGGCCGACTGGAAGCCCGACGCCTGCCCGAAGGCATGCCGGAATTGCAGATAATCGGCGGGTGTCATGGTCTTCAGGACTTCCCAGGCGTTGGTCAGTTGCTCCTGGGCGCGCACCACGCGGGTCAGCATCTTCAGCGGCGCGTCGGTGATGCCGCCTTCCAGCAGGCGCATAGCCGCCCCGAGTTCGCGCACGATCAGTTCCAGCCACACTTCCGAGACGTGGTGAACGGTGATGAACAGGTGTTCGTCGTGTGCTTCCGTGATCGGCTGGTGGGCGGCCTTGAGCGTGTCCAGTCGAAGGTAATCGCCGTAGCTGAGGCTCTGGGTGAAGTCGGTGTAGGCGCGTTCCGGGGCATCCTGGGCGGGGGCGTTCCGATCGGTCATGTCCTCTCGCCCTCCTCCAACACCTCATTTTCTAGGACACGCTTGATGCCCTGCACGGCCCGCCACACGTCCGCGTGCGAGTGGTACAGCGGCGTGAAGCCGAAGCGCAGGATGTCCGGCGTACGGTAGTCGCCCAGGATGCCGCTCTCGATCAGCTTTTGCATCACTTCCCGCGCCTGCGGATGCCTGTAGGAGACCTGACTGCCGCGCTCGTCATGGTTTCGCGGCGTGACCAGCGTCAGCGGATACTGGGCCGTCAACGGCTCCATCAGGTCGATAAACGTGTCGGTCAGCGAGAGCGATTTGGCCCGCAACACGTTCATGTCCACATCCGCAAATACGTCCAGAGCAGCGTCCAGCGCGCTCAGGCTGAGGACCGTGGGCGTGCCCACCACGTAGCGCCGTGCGCCGGGGGCGGGGGTGAAATCGCGGGCCATCTCGAAGGGGTCGGCGTGGCCCATCCAGCCGCTCAGGAAGGCGCGGGCCGAATCCTGATGCCGCCCAGCCACAAACAGAAAACTGGGTGCGCCGGGACCGCCGTTGAGAAATTTGTAGCCGCAGCCCACCGCGAAGTCTGCGCCCACACCGTTCAGATCCACGGGAAACGCCCCGGCGGAATGCGCCAGATCCCACACCGTCAGGATGCCGTGGCGGTGCGCTTTTGCCGTCAGGCCCGCCATGTCCAGCCTGTGGCCCGTGCGGTAATCTACCTCGGTCAGCAGGGTCAGGGCGACGTCACCCGTCAGGTTGGCTTCCAGTTCGGCAGACGGCACGGGCCGCAACTCGTACTTCTCGCCCAGCAGCGCGTTCAAGCCCTGCGCCATGTACAGGTCCGTGGGGAAATTATCGGCGTCGGTCAGGATCACGCGGCGTTCGGGCGGGGCCATATGGAGCGCGGCGGCCAGCAGCTTGAAGATGTTGACGCTGGTGCTGTCGCCCACCGCGACTTCATGCGGCTGCGCGCCGATCAGGGGGGCGATCTTGGCCGCCACGCGGTCCGGCAGGTTCATCCAGTCCTGAGCCGCCTCCGCGTTGGCAGTCCACGAGCGGATGAGCTGGCCGCCCCATTCCTCCTCGGCCACGCGGGCCAGGCGGGCAGGAACGGTCAGCGGCAACGCGCCCAGGCTGTTGCCGTCCAGATAGACCACGCCCTCCGGCAACTTGAATTCGGCGCGTTTGTGGGCCAGCGGATCGCGGGCGTCCTTTTCCTGCAACTGGCTCAGGGTGGAATCAGCGAACAGGCGGTCAAATACGGTCATGGCTATACCTCTGGGGAAGAAACGAGAAGCTGGCCCCGATGTGGGGGCATGGACAGGCAAGCGCCTCAACCCCGCAGCGGGCGACCCAGTCGGGCACACCACCACGCCCGCAGCGCGTGGGCGATGGCGTTCGCCCCGGCGCGGGTTTCGTGGTGCGGGCCAGCGGTTGACATGATCTGGAGTATAGAGCGGCGGCTCAATCGCGCCCGGCCCACAGTCCCGCACCGATCAGCCCGGCGTCCGCGCCCAGTTCGGCGTGAACGACTTCGGGTTGATAGCGCGGTGGAAACTGACCCAGGCTCCCCCGCACCCGGTCCAGATATCCGGCCCGCAGGCCCACGCTGCCGCCCAGCGCCACACGCGTGACGCCCAGCAACGCAGCGATGTCGGCAATTTTCCAGGCGATCAGGGCGGCGGAGCGGCGGTAACTCGCGTCGGCTTCACCATCCCCAGCTTCGGCGGCATCGGCCAGGGCGCGGGCGTCGGTCAGTCCCAGAGCCAGCGCCTGAGCGCCCAGGGCCGTCCCGCTCGTCTCGAATTCCAGCGGTCCCAGTTCCCCCAGCGGCGACACTTCCGCCCCCCGTTTCCACACCGCAGGCACGCTGACGAAGCCCAGTTCAGCGTCCAGGCCATTGCCCGCCAGATGCAGCCGCCCGCCCAGCACCAGCCCCGCACCCACGCCTGTGCTGACAGTGATGAACATGAATTCGCCCGTGCCCCGGCCAGCCCCCGCCGCGTATTCGCCCCAGGCAGCGGCGCGGGCGTCGTTCAGGGCGGCGCAGGGCAGATTCAGTCCGGCCCCGATCTGCCCCTCAAGCGGGATGTCGGTCCAGCCGGGAAAGGTATGGACAGCCGTGGCGGTCACGCGCCCGGCGGCCACCGCACCCGCGCACGCCACCCCCACGGCGGCGGCGTCCGGGGCAAGCGGGCCGGCCAGTTCCAGCGCCGCTGCGATCACAGCGTCTGGCGTGCTGGGCTTGGGCGTGCGCACCTCGGCGCGGCGGATAATCTGCCCGGCTTCCATCAGCGCGGCCCGCATGGACGTGCCGCCGATGTCGAGGGCCAGGAGGGGTGCAGGAGTGGACATGTAGGAATTACAGCACGGCGGGGCGCAGACCTTTCTGTGGCGGACCTCAGCGGGCCAGAGTTCAGAGGGTCAGGGCCAGACTGGGCACGCGCGGCGGGGCGCAACTGCCGCGCACGATCAGGCGGCCCGGAAAGACCGCGTGCTGGGGCGTGGTTGTGCTGCTCGCGTCAAATCCGCCCTCCAGGGCACGCAGCACCGCGTGGGCTGCCGCCTCGGCCATCGCCTCGACGGGCTGCTCGATCACGGTGATGGGCGGGTCCACCAGCGCAGTCCAGGGGTAGTTGTCGAAGGTCAGCAGCGACAGGTCACCCGGCAGGCACAGGCCACGCTCGCGGATGGCCCGGAACGCGCCGATGGCCTGGGTGCCAGTCAGGGCGATCAGGGCGGTAGGCGGCGTGGGCAGCGCCAGCAGCTCGTGGGTCAGGTCGTAGGCGGTGTCCTCGGTCAGCAGGACCACACGCCCGTATTCGGGCGGCACGTTCAGACCCCGGTCCCGCATGGCCTGCGGAAAGGTGCGCGAGCGGTCTTCCGGGTGAACCTCGGGATCATAGGTGCCCAGCGCGGCAATCCGGGTGTGGCCCAGCCCGTGCAGGTAGGCCACCGCCTCCCGCATGCAGCCGGCGTGGTCCAGCACCACGCTGGGAAAGTCCGAGCCATCCGGCGCGTAATCGAATTCCAGAATGAACAGCCCCCGGTCACGCAGGCGCTCCAGGTACTCGCGGCTTTCCTCACCGTAGCCGGGGCGCAGCATGATGGCCGCCACCCGCTGACCGTACAGCCGGCGTAGTTCAGGGAGTTCCAGGTGGGCGCTGTACTCGTTCTCGCTGACGATCAGGGTGTAATCGGCGGCCTTGAGGTGCCGGGCGGCGGCGCGGGCAAACTGCGCGAAGAACGGCTCGACGATGCTGGCCACCACCAGTCCCACCGTGCGGCTCTGGCCGCCGCGCAGGCTGCCCGCACGCACATCGGGTTCGTAGTGCAGTTCCTCGATGGCCGCCTGCACCCGCGCCAGCGTTTCGGCGGTGAGCTTGTCGGGGTCGCGTAGGGCACGTTTGGCCGTTGTGGGCGACACTCCGGCCAGCCGCGCGACATCCTGGATCGTTGACACGCCCGATATTGTAAGCGGTTCAGGCCCAGGACATGTCCCTTTGCGACTGCCATATCACGGGATGGTCTCCTGTCCACCGCTGTACGAGCCGATTGCTCTCCTGTTATCTGCCTCTACAGGTGACAGTCTGGAGCGAGTCCAGAATTGAGGCATTTGACGAATGGGAAAATCTGTGGTTAAGTAATGGACACGAGACCATTCATCATCTGACCGGGGACCGCTCCGGCCTGCCCCGAACGCGCCGTCATGGACCGCTATGATCTGCCGTTCACTTGTTCGCCGCAACAGTTTTTGCGGCGATGTGGAGGAATACCCATGAAACGACTGTTGATGCTCAGCCTTGCCCTGACTGCCACCGCGCAGGCCGCCACCACCATTACCATCGCCACCGTGAACAACCCGGACATGGTCACCATGCAGAAGCTGTCGGGCGAGTTCACCAAGAAGTACCCCGATATCACCACCAAATGGGTGGTTCTGCCCGAGAACGAACTGCGCCAGAAGGTCACGCTGGATGTGGCGAGCGGTGCAGGCAGCTTCGACGTCGCCACGGTGGGGGCCTACGAAGTGCCGATCTGGGCCAAGAACGGCTGGCTCGATCCCCTGACCCCAATGTTTGCCAAGAACGCCGACATCGCCAAGAGCTACAACCTCGACGACGTGATTCCAGGGGTCCGCGCGGCCCTCACGGTCAACAAGAACCTGTACGCGGTTCCGTTCTACGCCGAGAGCAGCATGACGTACTACAACAAGGACCTGTTCAAGGCCGCTGGCCTGACCATGCCGCAGAACCCCACTTGGAGCCAGATTCAGGGCTTCGCCGCCAAGGTTCACAATCCCAGCAAGGGCGTCTACGGCATCTGCCTGCGCGGGCTGCCGGGCTGGGGCGAGAACATGGCCGTGTTCAGCACCGTCATGAACACCTTCGGCGGACGCTGGTACGACAACGACTGGAAGGCGCAACTTGACTCCCCAGCCTGGAAGAACGCCATGACCTTCTACGTGGACACCATCAAGAAGTACGGCCCTCCCGGCGCAACCGGCAACGGCTTCACCGAGAACCTGACCCTGATGAGCCAGGGCAAATGCGGCATGTGGGTGGACGCCACCGTGGCCGCCGGACTGCTGAGCGATCCCAGCGCCTCCAAGGTCACCAAGTCGATTGGCTTTGCCAACGCGCCCACCGGCCCCGGCACCCCCAAGGGCAACCACTGGTACTGGAGCTGGAACCTGGCCATTCCCAAGAGCACCAAGAAGGAAGACGCCGCCTTCAAGTTCATCACCTGGGCCACCAGCCAGGAGTACATCGCCCTGGTCGCCAAGGAGAAGGGCACCTGGGCCGCCGTGCCCCCCGGCACCCGCACCAGCACCTACAGCAACCCCAACTACAAGAAGGCCGCTGGAGCCTTCAGCGGACTGGTTCAGAGCGCCATCAACAGCGCTGATGTCAACAACGCCACCAAGGACCCCGTTCCCTACGCGGGCATCCAGTACGTCGCAATCCCGCAGTTCCAGGCGCTAGGCACCCAGGTCGGTCAGTTCCTGGCCGGGGCGATCAGCGGCCAGACCACCGTGGATCAGGCGCTGAAGCAGGCGCAGGACGCCGCCAACAAGGTTGCCAAGGAAGGCGGCTACCAGAAATAAACCCCGGCGCTTCTGATTCAGGTTGAGGAGGAGGCTGGGCCACGTTGCCCGGCTCCTCCTTATCTTTTGCGAGAACGACCCACCCGACGCGTTCCGTCTGCTGCCACCGTGCTTTCTGTTGCCATAAGGGGGACCCCATGACCACCGCCGTCCGTCCAACCACCACCACGGCCAGTCCGCCCGCCCCCAAACGCGGCTTCAAGCTGACCCCCGCCGCGCTGATCTGGCCCGCCATGCTGTACCTGATCCTGACCACCCAGGTGCCGTTTTTCATGACGATCTACTACTCGTTTTTCAACTACAACCTGGTTATTCCCGACAACCGGCCCTTTATCGGTTTCGGCAACTACGCCACGCTGCTGACCAACCCGCAGAACCTGCAAGTCGTGCTGAACACCGTCATTCTGGCGGGCGGTACGTTGATCCTGACCCTGTTCATCGGCGGCGCGATGGCCATGCTGCTCAACCGCAACTTTCCGGGGCGAGGGCTGCTGCGAACCCTGATGATCAGCTCGTTTCTGGTCATGCCCATCGTCACGGCGGTGGTCTGGAAGAACATGCTGCTCAACCCGGTGTTCGGCTTCTTCTCGTGGGTGGTGGCCTCGCTGGGCGGACAGCCGGTGGACTGGCTGGCGCAGTTTCCGATGGCCAGCGTGATCGCCATGATCACCTGGGAATGGACCCCCTTTGCCATGCTGATCCTGCTGACCGGCCTGCAAAGCCTGCCCGACGATCAACTGGAAGCCGCCCGCCTGGACGGGGCCAGCCCCTTGCAGGAGTTCCAGCACATCGTAATGCCGCACTGGACCCAGGCCATTCAGGTGGTGGTGCTGATGGAGACCATCGCGCTGCTCCAGGTCTACGGCGAAATTTACGGCTCGACCTCCGGGGGGCCGGGACTGGCCACCACCAATTTGCCGTACTTCATCTACCAGAAAGCCTTTGCCGAGTACAACATCGGTCTGGCCAGCGCGGCAGGCGTGATCACCGTGATCCTCACCAACATCCTGGCGGTCTACCTGCTGCGGATGATCAACCGCACCAACCAGTCCAACAAGGGAGGATGAGATGACGACCATACCCAGTAGCTCCATGCCGGTCAAACGCGACAAGAACCGGATCAAGGTCCGCAACACCGTGCTGACCGTCATCACTTACCTGATCGCCATCGCCTTCCTGTTTCCCCTGGTGTGGATGTTCCTGGCTGCCTTCAAGACCGAGGCCGAGGCCTTTGCCAGCCCGCCCGTCTTTGCCTTCACGCCGATCCTGGAGAACTTCAAGGCGGCGCTCCCCAGTTACTTTCCGGCGCTGAAGAACAGCCTGATCGCCGCCATCGGCAGCACGCTGCTGGCCTTTGTGCTGGGGTTGCCCGCCGCCTTTGCGCTGGCGGTGTATCCCACCACCCGCGCGCAGGGCACGCTGACCTGGATGCTGTCCACCAAGATGATGCCCGCCGTGGGCGTGATCGTGCCGCTGTTCCTGCTGTTCCGCAACCTGCACCTGCTGGACACCCTGCCGGGACTGATCCTGATGTACACCACCATGAACCTGCCGCTGGTGGTCTGGATGATGCACAGCTACATGACCGAGATTCCGTTCGCCATCTACGAGGCCGCCAAGGTGGACGGCGCGTCGGTGGCGCAGGAATTCTTCGGGATCGCGCTGCCGCTGTCCACGCCGGGCATGGCCGCCACCGCGCTGCTGGCGGTGATCTTCGCATGGAACGAGGTCTTCTTTGCGGTGAACCTGACCAGTTCGGACGCCGCGCCGCTGAGCGTCTTCATCAGTTCGTTCAAGACCAGCATGGGCCTGTTCTGGGCGCAGATGAGCGCCGCCGCCGCGCTGACCGTGCTGCCGGTGCTGATCTTCGGCTGGGTGGCCCAGCGCCAACTGGTGCGTGGCCTGAGCTTCGGCGCAGTTAAATAGCAGTTAAATAAAGGAGTGAAGTAAGCCTGCTACACGCCCCTTTCCCCAATGGAGAATTGAGATGATGCCCCTGCGTCCCAACCCACAACTGACCCCACCCGAAACCGTTCAGGCGACTCTGGCCGAGCTGCTGGTGCGGGCGCGGGCCATGATCGTTCCCGGCGAGCGGCGCATTCTGGGCATCGTGGGCGCACCGGGGGCGGGCAAATCCACCCTCTGCACGGCGCTGGCTGAAGCTCTGGGAGATGCGGCGGCGCTGGTGGGCATGGACGGCTTTCATCTGGCGAATGCAGAACTGGAGCGGCTGGGCCGACGGGACCGCAAGGGCGCACCCGACACCTTCGATGCGGGCGGCTACGCGGCGCTGCTTGAACGGCTGCGCGCCGAGAAAGACCAGACGGTGTACGCCCCCACCTTTGACCGCCACCTCGAAGAATCCATCGGCAGCGCTATTGCTGTTCCCGCAGGCACACCCCTGATCCTCACCGAGGGCAACTACCTGTTGCTTGAAGATGGGGAGTGGGACCGGGTCAGACCTGCGCTGGATGCAGTCTGGTTTCTGGACCTGCCCGAAACCGTGCGCCTCTCGCGTCTGGTTGCGCGTCACGTCGCTTTCGGCAAAGCTTCTGACGAGGCAGCAAGCTGGGTGGATTCGGTAGACGGGCCGAACGCCGCCCTCATCCATTCCACCCGCGCCCGCGCCGATCTGATCGTGCAATTCGTCGAATGAAATCAATTCTCTTTCCCGGTCTCGAACCCCTCTTGGAGCGTCATCCATGACCCAGCTCAACCTCAACAACCTCAATCAGCTCGGCCCCGGCGTCGCTGTTCCTGAGTACGATCCGCGCACCCTCCGCACTGGCATCGTGCATTTCGGCGTCGGCGGCTTCCACCGCTCGCACGAGGCGATGTATCTGGACCGGGTGTTGAATGCCGGAGATCATACCGAGTGGGCGATCTGCGGCGTGGGCGTGCTGCCCGGCGACGCGAAAATGCGGGACGTGCTGGCCGCGCAGGACCACCTCTATACCCTGGTCACCAAATCCCCGGCGGGCGACGTGGATACGCGGGTGATCGGCTCGATCCATGACTTTCTGTTCGCCCCGGACGATCCCGAAAAGGTGATCGAGAAACTGGCCGATCCCGCCACCCGCATCGTCTCGCTGACCGTCACTGAGGGCGGTTACAGCCTGAACAACGCGACGGGCGAGTTCGATCCCACGGGTGTGGACATCGCCCACGATCTGCAAGCAGGCGCAGTGCCCAGAACGGTGTTCGGTCTGATTACCGAGGGCCTGCGCCGCCGCCACGAACGTGGAATTCCGCCCTTCACCGTGATGTCCTGCGACAATATCCAGGGCAACGGCCACGTGACCCAGAAGGTCCTGAGTGCCTTCGCACGCCTCAAGAACGCCGATCTGGGCGATTGGATTGCCCGCGATGTCGCCTTTCCCAATTCGATGGTGGACCGCATCACCCCCATGACCACGGACCGGGACCGGAAGGAACTGTCCGCGCAGTCGGGCATCGAGGACGGCTGGCCGGTGGTGGGCGAGAGCTTTACCCAGTGGGTTCTGGAAGATCATTTCACGCTGGGACGGCCCCCGCTGGAAACGGTGGGCGTGCAGGTGGTTCATGACGTGGAACCCTATGAGCTGATGAAGCTGCGGCTGCTGAACGCCGCGCATCAGGCGATGGGCTACCTGGGGTTGCTGGCCGGGTACACCTACGCGCACGAGGTCTGTCGCCAGCCCATGTTCGTGGATTTCCTGCTGGGCTACATGGCCCGCGAGGGTGCGCCGACGCTCAAGCCTGTGCCCGGCATGGACCTGAATGCCTACCAGCACCAGTTGATCGAGCGCTTTGCCAGCACGGCCATTCAGGACACGCTGGCCCGCCTGATTTTCGACGGCTCCGAGCGCATTCCTAAATTCCTGCTGCCAGTGGTGCGCGATCAATTAGTGGGGAGCGGCGAGATCAGCCACGCTGCGCTGGTGGTGGCGTCGTGGGCGGCGTATCTGGAGGCGGTGGAAGCGGGCGGTCCCGTGCCGCCACTCCAGGATCAGCGCGGTCCAGCGCTGCTTGAGGCCGTGCGCCGCGAGGCCACGCAGCCCGGCGCGTTCCTGCAACTCAGGGAACTGTTCGGCGATCTGGGAGATGATGCGCGCTTCAAAGCAGCCTATCTGGCAGCCCGCGAAAGCCTGCGGGAGCTTGGCCCTATCGGCGCAATCGAGGCGCTGTTGCAAGCGTCCCGCCCGGACGACATGTCGCCGTCGCCTGCTGGACACCGTTCCTGACCGACACGCTTTCCGCTCCCCTCTCTCACAGCCAATCCAAACCGAGGCACATATATGACTTCCATTGACCATCCCCCCATCAGCCCCGAAACGCAGACTTCCCGCACCAGCGTGCTGCACGGCATCCGCGATCTGAAATGGGAAACGCGCGAGGTGCCCGCCCCCGGCCCACGCGAGGTGCGCGTGCGCGTGAGACGTATCGGCGTGTGCGGTAGCGACGTGCATTACTACACCCACGGGCGTATCGGCTCCTTCGTGGTGGAGGCCCCGCTGGTGCTGGGCCACGAGGTCATGGGCGTGGTGGAGGCGCTGGGCGCGGGCGTGACGGGTTTACAGGTGGGGGACCGGGTGGCGCTTGAGCCGGGCTACCCGTGCCGCCGCTGCGTGTACTGCAAGCGCGGCGAGTACAACCTTTGCCCGCACATGACTTTTATGGCCACGCCCCCGGTCAATGGCGCGCTGGGCGAGTATGTGATCTGGCCCGACGACTTCGCCTTCAAGCTGCCCGACAGCATCAGTGACGACGCGGGCGCGCTTCTGGAACCGCTGGCGGTGGGCATCTGGGCCGCCCGCAAAGGCAGCGTGGTGCCGGGGGACAGCGTGGCGGTGTTCGGCGCGGGTCCGATTGGCTGCACCACCATTCAGGCGGCCAAAGCGGCGGGAGCCACCACCATCATCGCCGTCGATCTGGAGGACTTCCGGCTTGAACTGGCGCGCAAGGTGGGGGCCACGCACACCATCAACGCCCGCAATGAAGATGTGCTGGCCGTGATCCGCGAGCTGACAAAAGGCGATCTGCCCCTGTCTCACGCGGGGGTGGATGTGTCCTTCGAGACGGCGGGCAGCCTGCCCACCACGCGCATGACACTGGCCGCGCCGCGCCCCGGTGGCCGGGCGGTGCTGGTGGGTCTGCCGCCAGATCCCGAGGTCAGCCTGGATATCGTGTCGGCGGCCAGCCGCGAGGTCACGCTGCGCGGGGTATTCCGCTACGCCAACTGCTACCCGGCGGCCATCGCACTGGTGGCCAGCGGCGCAATCGATCTGGACGCACTGGTCACGCACCGGTACACCTTCGATCAGACCCCTGAAGCCTTCGAGTTCGCAGACCACGAGAAAAAGGCCAGCATGAAAGTGATGATCGACGTGAGCTGAGCGTCCGTTTCCGTGGGGGAGGTGGGGCCGCTCAGCGTGGCCGCGCCTCCCTTCGACATTTCATGGACAGGAGGTTGCAGGCATAAAAATGTGCCGTGCTGGACGTTCATTTTGGAAATGGAACGGACTCCTACTCAAGACAATCCGAGCGGGAGGGAGAGCGTCCTATATGCGGGCTATACCAGTCATGCGTGCTGTTCCGATTTCTGCCACGTTACGAATGGAATCCGTTTCATACGGACTCCGAATAAAAAGCGCAGACTGGAGCATCGCTAAATTCTATTCAGCCATCATTTTTCGCCACAGTGCCGCCGACAACTCGATCACCTCACCCAGCACATCCTGTTCCACTGGTGTCCTCTATACGGTAATTAAGCGGAATCCGTATCATTCGCTCGACTGCTCTCATTCGCCGCACCAGGGAAGAGTGCCTGACCTGCTGCCTATTTCGGAGTCATCCCCTCCTTGCTGTGGCATCGGAATCAGCGCACCGAAAAAATCCGACTCGGTGGCACTTCGCCCGCTGCTCAGCGGAGCCGACTATGCTGGAGAGAAAGGCGCGTCGTGTTCCGCTTCATACATCAACTGGACGCGTCAAGGAGTCTCCATGACCTCAGCAACCCAACTTCAAGACCGAGATGTCGTCATCGTATCCGCCGTGCGCACGCCCATCGGGGCCATTCGCGGCGCACTGTCCACCGTCCGCCCCGACGATCTGGCCGCCCAGATCATCAAAGCTGCCGTGGAAAGAAGCGGTGTTCCGCCCGAGTTGATCGAGGAAGTGATCCTGGGCTGCGCCAATCAGGCGGGCGAGGACAACCGCAACGTGGCGCGCATGGCCGCCCTGCTCGCGGGTCTTCCCGATACGGTGGCAGGGCTGACGGTCAACCGCCTGTGTGCTTCGGGTCTGGCGGCCATCAACACGGCGGCCCGCGCCATCCGCAACGGGGACGGCGACGTGTACGTGGCTGGCGGTGTGGAAAGCATGACCCGCGCGCCGCTGGTGATGCCCAAGGGGGCTGGCGCGTTCCAGAACGGCAACGTGACGGTCTACGACAGCACGCTGGGCTGGCGGTTCCCGAATCCCGCGATGGCCGAACTGTTTCCGTTGGAAGCAATGGGCGACACTGCCGAGAACATCGTGGAACGCAGCCAGGGCGGCGCGTATGCAGGCGGCGAGATCACCCGCGCCGATCAGGACGCCTTCGCGCTGGAGTCGCAGCAGAAAGCCGTGGCGGCGCTGAATGCCGGACGCTTCAGGGACGAGATCGTGCCAGTAGAGGTCAAGGGCCGCAAGGGCGTGACCGTGTTCGATACCGACGAACATCCCCGCTACACGCGCGAGGGTGACACCTTCACGCTGGAGACCTCGCCCGAGAAACTTGCGGGCCTGAAACCTGCTTTCCGCAAGGGTGGCAGCGTCACGGCGGGCAACGCCTCGGGCCTGAACGACGGTGCAGCGGCGCTGGTGCTGATGAGCGCGGGCAAGGCACGGGAACTGGGCATTGTACCGCTGGCCCGCTGGGTGGGCGGCGCGGCGGCGGGTGTGGAGCCTCGCGTGATGGGTCTGGGACCGATTCCAGCCACGCGCAAAGTGCTGGAACGCACCGGAATCCAGCAGGAGGACCTGGACCTGATCGAACTCAACGAGGCCTTCGCCGCGCAGGGCCTGGCCGTGATCCGTGAGCTGGGACTGGACCCCGCAAAGGTCAACGTCAACGGCGGCGCGATTGCGCTGGGCCATCCGCTGGGCATGTCTGGGGCGAGGCTGATTGTGGCGCTGACCCATGAACTGCGGCGCAGGGAGGCCCGCTATGGTCTGGCCACCCTGTGCGTGGGTGTCGGTCAGGGAGAAGCGGCCATCATCGAGCGGCTCCAGGGATGAAGGCCGTCCCCATTATTTCCGCCGAGGAAGCCGCCGCAATGGTGAAATCTGGCGACACGTTGCTGGTGGGCGGGTTCGGCATGACCGGCAACCCGGTGCATCTGGTTCATGCGTTGGCCGAAACCCAGACCTGTGACCTGACCTTTATCGGCAACAACGTGGGTGAGGCGGGATTGAGCGGGGGCCGCCTGCTGCGGAACGGGCAGTTGAAAAAGGCCATCGGCTCGTTCTTCACCAGCAACCGGGAGGCGGTGGCGGCGGCGCAGGACGGCTCGCTGGAGGTGCAACTGATTCCGCAGGGCACGCTGGCCGAGGCGCTACGGGCAGGCGGGGCGGGCATCGGCGGCTTCTACACGCCCACCGCTGCTGGAACGGTGATCGCCGGAGACGCGGACGTGCGCGTATTAGATGGCAAGGAGATGGTGTTCGTCCCAGCTCTATGCGGCGATGTGGCCCTGATCCGCGCCTGGCGGGCCGATAGAGCGGGCAACCTGCAATACCGCCTGACCGAGCAGAACTTCAACCCGGCGATGGCAACGGCGGCCCATCTGGTGATCGTGGAGGCCGAGGAGATCGTGGACGTGGGCGAGATTGCCCCCGAACACGTCCACACCCCTGGCCTGTATGTGGACTATCTGGTGCAGGCCACCCTGACCCTGGTGGACCTGGGCAGCAGTGCGGACGTCAGGGGCGGGGCCAAACGTGTAGACGAGGCCCGAATGAACATGGCCCGCCGCGCCTTGCAGGAGTTGCGGTCCGGCGACGTGGTGAATCTGGGCATCGGGATTCCCACGCTGGTGGCCGATCTGATCACGCCGGAGATGAACATCAACCTGCACACCGAGAACGGCATGCTGGGTGTCGGCCCTGCGCCGGAAGGCGGGGGCGCGATGGAGTATCCGGTCAATGCGGGCAAGATTCCGGTCACGGCGCTGCCGGGCGCGAGCTACTTCGATTCTGCCGCGTCGTTTGGCATGATCCGGGGCGGGCATGTGGACGTGGCGGTGATGGGCGGGTTGCAGGTGGACGTGACAGGCAATCTGGCAAACTGGGCCGTGCCGGGCAAACCGCTGCTGGGCGTGGGCGGCGCGATGGATCTGGCCAGTGGCGCGCGGCGGCTGATCGTGACCATGATCCATACGGACCCGGACGGCACACCCAAGATCGTGGAGAGTTGCACGCTGCCGCTGACCTCGCGCGGCGCGGTGGATCTGGTCATCACCGACAAAGCGGTGTTTGAGCTTGCGGACGGACAGCTCGTTCTGACTGAACTGATGCCGGGCGCGACACTTGAAGAAGTGCGGAACTCGACTGGCGCAGCATTTGTGGAGCGGCTGGCCTGACGGATTTGAATTGCTCGTCACGTGACGAGCAACTTGTGCCAACTCGAATTTGCCCCGGTCATGGGACAGCTTTCCGCTCTGTTCCCAGGCTCACAGGAGTCTCTTTCGGGGCGATGATGCGATAAGCTGAGGCTTAATGAAGACACTCACGCTGTTTAACCACGCTGGTGGGGTCATGAAATCCAGC
Source organism: Deinococcus marmoris (assembly GCF_001949125.1). Taxonomy (GTDB): domain Bacteria; phylum Deinococcota; class Deinococci; order Deinococcales; family Deinococcaceae; genus Deinococcus; species Deinococcus marmoris_A. The sequence goes on along the minus strand of NZ_MSTI01000156.1, from coordinate 33,450 downwards.
CTGACCCGCGACGTGGGTTTCACGCTGGCGCAGGCCGGACAGCGGGTGCTGCTGGTGGACCTCGATCCGCAGGCCAATCTGACCGACTGGCTGGGCGTCAGCGGAGTGACGCGCGAGCAGACCGTGTACAACACGGCCTCGCGCGGTGATCCCTTGCCCCCACCCGCCGAGGTCCACGGCCTGCATCTGATTCCCAGCGACGTTTCTCTGGCGCTGGCCGAGGGACAGATGATGGGCGTGGTGGGCGCGCATCTGCACCTGCGTCAGGCGCTGCTGGACGTGGCGGACCGCTACGACGTGGTGCTGATCGACAGCCCGCCCAGTCTGGGGCAGCTCTCGATTCTGGGTGCACTGGCTGCCGATCACCTGATCGTGCCGGTGCCGACGCGCCAGAAGGGGATGAACGCGCTGGCCGGACTGTCCGAGGCGATGGCCACCTACCGCAAGCTGCGCCCGGACCTGACGGTGGCGCTGTACGTGCCCACCCTCTACGACTCCCGGCGCTCGCATGACCGGGAGGCTTATGCGGCCTTGCAGGGCCTGCTTTCCCCTCTTGCCAGCCCGATTGCAGACCGGGGGGCGGTGTGGAACGACAGCTCCAGCGCGGGGCAGCCGGTGGGCGTGTATGCGCCGGGTTCGCCAGTTCACCGCGACGTGCTGACGGTCACGGCGGAAATCGCGCGGGCAGTAGGTCTTACGGTCCAGATTCCCGGAGTCGGGGCATGACCCGCAAGACCCGTCCAGTCATCGGGGCGCGGCTGAGCGGTCTGGTGGAGGGTATGGATTCCCTGAGCCAGCCTGCCGCCACCACGCTGCCGCTGACCCGCTTGCAGCCCGGCCAGTTTCAGCCCCGCAGTTATTTTGATCCTGCCAGCCTGGACGAGCTGACGCGCAGCGTGAAGGAGCAGGGTGTTCTCCAGCCCTTGCTGGTCCGGCCCCTGGGCGGGGGAAATTTCGAGATCGTGGCGGGCGAGCGGCGCTGGCGGGCGGCGCAGCAGGCGGGCCTGAGCGAGGTGCCGGTGCTGATCCGTACCCTCGGCGACACCGAGGCGCGCATGGCTGCCGCCGTGGAGAACCTGCAACGCGAGAACCTGAACGTGATCGAGGAGGTGCGCGCCCGCTTGCAAGTGGCCGCCGCCACCCTGGACGTGCCAGAAACAGAGGCTGTGGCCCGCATGTTTGCGCTGGACCGTCACCCGGAGTCGGAACCGGAACTGGTAGCACGGCTGGATACCGCTTTTGGCGCACTCGGCGGCGAAACCTGGCGCAGCTTCATCCGCAACCGCGCCGCCGTCCTGAATCTTTCAGATGATGTTCAGGACGCCGTGCGAGCGGGTCTCGACTACCGCAAGGCACTGATCATCGGACGGGTGGAACAGGCCGAAGAGCGGGCCGAATTGATTGCCCAGGCCCAGGCAGGGGCCACCGTTCAGCAACTGCGTGATGCAGTCAGCCCGAAGGTGGTGGCGGGTGGCCACTGGAAATCGCTGGCCCGCCGTCTGGGCGACCCAAAAACTTTGGGACGGCTTGACGTCAGGAAGCGGGAGCGGGCTGAGAAGCTGTTGCGTCAGCTTGAAGCCCTGCTGACCGACTCCGACTGAAACTATCCCTCCCCTATACCGTTTCGGCCCCAAAGGCCAGATACAGCCGTGCCAGTAGCGCCGGGTCACCCATTCGCCCGCCCAGCACTTCCTCGGCGCGGCGCAGGCGGTAACGTAGGGTGTTAACGTGAATCTCCAGCGCGAGGGCCAGTTCGGCCAGCGTTCCCCGGTGTGCGAGGTAAGCCCGCAGGGTGTCGGCGGTGCGTCCACCGTCCCTCAGTGTGTCCAGTTGCGCGTTCACCTGCGCGGCCAGCACGTTCAGACTGCCATCCGAGATCAGGCTATGAAGGGCGTCCATCTCGTGAAACACAGTGTAGGCCCGCGTTCGCTGCGTGGCCGACAGCGCTTGCCGGGCCTGCGCAAGTGCCGTCTGGATGCCCGCAATCATTTCACGCGTGCCTCCTGCCTGCCGCCCGCTGATCCCCAGCCTCACGGCCAGCGCTGTGGAGGAGGTCAGTGACAGGTGCAGTTCGCGCGCCTCGCGGGAGAGGTCAAGGGTGGTCCACAGCCACACCGCCATTCCCCCCTGGCCTCCTGCGCGCACCGTGGAATGGCCCACCAGACGGCGTTCGCTGAAATAGCCCTCTCCCACCGCAGCCAGCAGGTCCAGCGCCTGATCCTCTCGTGGTGTGCCGGGCGGCAGGGTGGCCACGGCCAGCGCGAAGGCTTCCGGCCCCAGCCCGTCTGAGCCGCTGGCCTCCTGCCCGGAGAGCAGCGCGTCCAGCATCCTCTCCCCCACCCGCCGCCGCGCCGCCCCCGCCGCTGCCGAACGTAAGCGGGCCAATAGGGCGTATTCAGCCAGCACGGGAATCAGAACCTGCCACGGGGCGGGGAGGGCGATGGTCAGTGTCCCGACGTGGCGTTCGTGGTGGTCCAGGCGTGTGGTTTCCGTCGGTCCGGTGGCCCGGCCTGCCGAGGCAACCGTGTCCCCCCAACTGGCCCGGATCTCTGCGAAGCCTCCAGTCCAGTTGACCGTCAGTTCCACCAGTTCACGCTCGGGCTGGGGCGACATGGCCGCGCCGCGCAGCGCACCCAGCAGGGTGGACAGGCCAGGACTCTGAAGCGCCGCAAAAGCCAGTGTGGCCTGTGCCGCCGCCTCTACCTCTACAGCAGTTGTCATAAAAAGACCATTTTTATGACCGAGCGAAGTGAGAGGCTTTCGCCGAGTAGGACGGACTTGCAAAGCTGCGAAGCAGAGAATGGAGTCGCCGGAAGTCTCTTTTTCCGGTGACGTAATTCGGAGAACTGCTCTGAACGCGGCAGATTGGAAAGAAGACGAACGGCCCCCTCCATTGTTGCGAAGGCTGCCCCGTCATCTGCGCCGGTTTCCACTGCGCCAGCCTCCAAGCCAAGGCAGAGGCGCACTTTACTGAGGGTTGACATTTGTCTGAAGATACAGGAACTGGCTCCAAAATCCACACTTTCTCTAACTCTCAGGCCAGCAGGGGTTCTATGCTGGATCCGAACCCATTTGCCGCCCCCTCTCCCCGGAGACCACATGAAATACGCCCGCTTTATCGCTGGAGGCCGCACCCTGAACGGCCACCTGCACGACGGAAACTTAATCGACGCTGCTGGCGTCGCCCACACGCCTGACGACGTTCAGTTTCTGCTGCCCGTGGACCCACCCAAGGTCATTGCCCTGGCGCTGAACTACAACGATCACGCCGGAGAACTGGGACTGAGTCAGCCCACGGAACCCGCGCTGTTCTGGAAACCGAACACCACCCTCCTCCCCCACCGGGGCAGCGTGATCTACCCGCGAGGCGCGGAATTCATGCACTACGAGGTGGAACTGGGCGTGATTATTGGCCGCGACGCCCGGCGCGTGAAGGCGAAAGACGCAATGGATTACGTAGGCGGCTACACCATCGGCAACGATCTGGTGGTGCGCGATTACGTGACCAACACCTTCCGCCCCCCCATGCGCGGCAAGGGCTGGGACACCTTCGGGCCGCTGGGGCCGTATTACGTGACCGCCGATGAAATTGCCGATCCGCACGATCTGAGGCTGACTGCCCATGTCAACGGCGAACTGCGGCAGGAAGGGTCCACCCGCGACATGATCTTTTCCATTCCCGAGCTGATTGAACATATCTCGCGCTTCATGACCCTGCAAAAGGACGACGTGATCCTGACGGGTACGCCCAAAGGCATCAGCCATGTGCGCCCCGGCGACGTGATGACCCTGGAAGTGGAGGGGCTGGGAACGCTGGTGAATGACATCGTCGAGGAAGACGAGGGTGCGGAGCCGATTCAGGGCAAGGAGAGCAAGGAAGGCGAGTGGGACGGACGATGATGCCTCCCAAGGAGTGGATATGACCCAGACTGCACCCCCCCAAACGGTACCCTCCCAAATGGCACAGCCGAACCATGACCTCGCCGCGAAGCTCCGGGACAGCCGACTGAGCCAGGGCTTAAAGCATTTCATCGGCGGCCAGTGGACCGATTCGCACGGCGGCGAGACGTTTGAGACGCATTCGCCCGTGGACAATTCGGTACTGACGACGGTTGCCAGTGGCGACGCCACCGACATTGACCTTGCCGCCCATGCTGCCCACGACGCCTTTCAGATATGGCGCGAGGTCAGTGGGCAGGAACGTAAGAAGATTCTGCATAAAGTGGCCGATCTGATTGAGGCACGGGCGCAGGAAATCGCCGTGCTGGAAAGCATTGACACTGGGCAGGCCATCCGCTTCATGAAGTCGGCGGCGGCGCGCGGCGCGGACAATTTCCGCTTCTTCGCGGACCGTGCGCCCAGTGCGGCAGACGGCCAGAGCCTGCCTGCGCCCGGCTTCATCAACTACACGCTGCGCCAGCCGATTGGCCCCGTCGGCGTGATCACCCCGTGGAACACGCCGTTTATGCTGTCCACCTGGAAGATTGCCCCGGCGCTGGCCGCCGGTTGCACGGTGGTCCACAAGCCCGCCGAGTGGAGTCCAGTCACCGCCACGCTGCTGGCCGAGATCATGGACGAGGCGGGGCTACCGAAAGGCGTGCATAATCTCGTCCACGGCTTCGGCGAGAGCGCGGGCAAGGCGCTGACTGAGCATCCGCTGATCAAGGCGGTGGCCTTCGTTGGCGAGACCACCACGGGCAGCCACATCATGCGGCAGGGAGCCGACACCCTCAAGCGTGTGCATTTTGAGCTGGGCGGCAAGAATCCGGTGGTGGTCTTTGACGACGCCGATCTGGAAAAGGCGCTGGACGCCGTGGTCTTCATGATCTACAGCCTGAACGGCGAACGCTGCACGAGCAGCAGCCGCGTGCTGATTCAGGATGGGATTTACGACGACTTCACTGCCCGTATCGCCGAGCGCGCGAAGAACATCCGCGTGGGCGATCCACTCGATCCAGAAACCGAAGTTGGCCCGCTCGTCCACCCACGCCACTTTGAAAAGGTGATGGGGTACTTTGACCAGGCCAAAGCGGACGGTGCGACGATTGCCGCCGGGGGCGAGCGCGTCGGGCAGGAGGGCAACTTCGTCTCCCCCACCCTGTTCACCGCCGCCCGCAATGACATGAAAATCGCGCAGGAGGAAATCTTTGGCCCGGTGCTGACCGCCATTCCCTTCACCGATGAAGCGGACGCACTGGCCCTCGCCAACGACGTGCAATACGGGCTGGCCGGCTACCTGTGGACCAACGACCTGACCCGCGCCCACCGTTTCGCACAGGGACTGGAAGCAGGCATGATCTGGGTCAATTCTGAGAACGTGCGGCACCTGCCCACACCGTTTGGCGGCGTCAAGAACAGCGGCATCGGGCGCGATGGCGGCGATTACAGCTTCGAGTTCTACATGGAAACCAAGAACATCGCCATCTCGCTGGGAACGCACAAGACGGCGCGGCTGGGGGTGGGGAAACCTCAGCCGCAGCGGGATGGGGTGGATGAAAGGTTGGCGGAATGACCGCTGGTCGCCTCCTCCTGACCGGAGCTGCCGGAGAAGTTGGCACGGCCCTGCGCCAGCACCTGCGGGAATACCTGGGCGACGCCTTCCCTATCTTGCGCCTGACCGATAACCGCGATCTGGGCCAGGCAACGGGCAGAGAAGAAATCGTCCACGCCGATCTGACCAATTTTGCAGAGGTCCGGGCCGCGATGGAGGGTGTGGACGCCGTGATTCATCTGGGAGGCATCGCCGACGAACATACCTATGAGGCCATTCGGGACGTGAATCTGGACGGCACCTATCACGTTCTGGAAGCGGCGCGGCAGGCGAGTGTGGGGCGCGTGGCCTTTGCTTCCAGCATTCATACCGTCGGCTTCTACCCACGCGCAGAAACTATTTCCCCCACTGTTCCCGTGCGCCCAGACACCTTCTACGGCGTCAGCAAGGTCTACGGCGAGGCACTGGGTCGCATGTACTGGGAACGCTACGGCATTGAATTTGTGGGCGTCCGCATCTGCTCATTCCAGCCGGAGCCGAAAGATGCCCGCCACCTGTCCACCTGGCTTTCCCCACGCAACGCCGCACAACTGTTTGCCCGCGCTGTCACCACTCCGGATGTGGATTACCTGATCGTGGCGGGCATCAGCGGCAACACCCGCCGCTGGATGTCCCCGGAAGGCTGGGACGTGCTGGGCTACGCGCCGCAGGACGACGCCGAAGCCTACACCGCCGAGGTTGAGCACCTGCACGGTGATCCCGACAACATCACTGAGCAGCGGCAGGGTGGGATTTTCGTGGACTCGGAGTACACCGGCCTCGCCGGGAAGGAGAACTAACTATGCCTGCCATCACCGGAACTCAATTCCTATCCCGCCTCCAGAAGAACCCGCCCACCCTCTACATTGACGGCGAGCGCATCACCGATCCCACCACGCATCCCTCCACCCGCAACATGTGCCAGTCGCTGGCGGGGCTGTACGACCTGCAACACCAGCCTGACTTGCGGGACGCCCTGACCTACGAGGACGGCGGCGAACGTCACGCCATCAGCTTCATGGTGCCGCGCAGCAAGGACGACCTGCGGCGCATCGGCGAGGCGCACCGCATCCGCGCCAATTACTCGCTGGGTTTTCTGGGCCGCGCGCCGGACTATATGAATGCCAACGTGATGGCAGCAGGCATGGGCGCGGACTATTTCGGTCAGTGCGACGCCAGCCGCCCCGGCAGCGAGGACCGCGACTTCGCCGCCAACATGCGCCGCTATTACGAGCATGTGCGCGACAACGATCTGTGCCTGACGCACGCCCTGACCAATCCGCAGGTCAACCGCGCCAAGCAGGCGTCCGAGATGCCTGACCCCTATATCGCGCTGGGCGTGGTGGAGGAAACCGATGAGGGCGTGATCGTGCGCGGCGCACGCATGATGGCGACGCTGCCGATTGCCGACGAGATTCTGGTCTTTCCCTCCACCGTGCTGAAGGAAAACGCCGACAAGAGCCGCTACGCGATGGGCTTCGGCATTCCCACCAACACGCCGGGCCTGAGCTTCCAGTGCCGCGAACCCATTGACGTGGGCCGTGACCCGGAGGACCACCCGTTAGCCAGCCGTTTTGACGAGCAGGACGCCTTCGTGATCTTTGACGACGTGCTGGTGCCGTGGGAGCGCGTGTTCCTGCTGTACGACACCGAACTGGCGAACAAGGCATATGCCGGAACTGACGCCGTGCTGCACATGGCCTATCAGGTGGTCAGCCTGAAGATTGCCAAGACCGAGGCGTTTCTGGGCACCGCGCAGAGCATCGTGGACGCCATCGGCAGCGGGCAATTTCAGCACGTCCAGAGCAAGGTGGCCGAAATCATCGTGATGCTGGAGATAATGAAGGGGCTGGAAGCGGCGGCGCGCGAGGGAGCCACGCTCAACCCATACGGCGTGATGACCCCGGCGCGTGGCCCGCTGGACGCTGCCCGCAACTACTACCCCGCCAACCATGCCCGCCTGCCGGAGCTGCTGCAACTGCTGGGCGCATCGGGAATCATCATGATGCCCAGCAAGGCAGACCGGGAAGGCCCGCTGGGGCCACAGATCGCCAAGTACCTGCAAGCGGGCCGGGCCACCGCTGAGGAACGTCTCAAGCTGTTCCGCCTCGCGTGGGACATGTCCATGAGTAGCTTTGCCGGGCGGCAGACCCTCTACGAGCGCTACTTCTTCGGCGATCCGGTGCGGATGCACTCGGCGCTGTACGAGGTTTTTGACAAGCAGCCGTATGTGGAACGCATCCACGCCTTTTTAGAGCGCGAGGACAAACGCGAACCGGTGGCGGCAGATGACTGAACACGCCATTCAGCCCAACCTGATTCGCATCGCCCACGCCGTCTTCACGGTCAAGAGCCTGGAAGCCAGCCGCGAGTTCTACGTTGATCTGCTGGGCATGAACATCCTGCACGAGGAGCCAGGGGCGCTGTACCTGCGCGGCGTGGAGGACCGTGAGTGGACGCTCAAGCTGGAGGAGAAAGGCACGTCCACCGTGCGTCACCTCGCCTACCGCGTGAACGGCGAGGCCGATCTGGACGCGCTGGTGGCCCTGGCTGAGCGCGAGGGTCTCCCCCACCGCTGGGAGGAGGAGTTGGACCGCCCGCGCCTGCTGCGGATGCAGGACTCCTTCGACATTCCAGTTGCCTTCTACCATGTCAGCCAGAAGTATCCGTGGCTCTTGCAGGACTTTCACCTGCACCGGGGGCCGGGCCTGCAACGTGTCGATCACGTCAATGTGATGGTGCCGGACGTGGAAAAAACCATGCGCTGGTACATGGATACGCTTGGATTCAGATTGTCCGAGTACACCGTAGACGAACAGGAACGCTACTGGGCGGCCTGGATTCAGCGGCGCGGCGGTGTGCATGATCTGGCCCTCACCAACGGCCCTGGTCCCCGCCTGCACCACTGGGCCTACTGGATGCCGGACGCCATGTCCATCCTGCGAACCTGCGACATCTTGGCCGGGGCGCGGCAGCCGGAACGCATCGAGCGTGGGCCTGGGCGACACGGCGTCTCCAATGCGTTTTTCCTGTACATCCGTGACCCGGACGGCCACCGCATCGAACTGTATACCTCCGATTACATTACCGTCGATCCCGACTTCGAGCCGATCCGCTGGCTGCGCGACGATCCCCGGCGGCAGACGCTGTGGGGGGCCAGAACGCCGCGCAGTTGGTTTGAGGAAGCCTCGGAGATGGAAGCCTTTGACGGAGGGACCGTGCAGCCAGTCGCTGGAGAATTGACGGGCATTCCGGTGCATGTGATCTGACCTTGAAAAAACGCGAGGGCCGATCCTGTTCGGCTCTTTTTCACCTATGTAAATCGATTCAGTTGAAGCCTATGATGGGGCAAACACTGTCTTCACCCCCACAGGAGGCTCCATGTCCCGTCCCACGGCTGATTCTTCTTCCCAGTACACCCCCGCCCTGATCGTCCGTCAGGCGTCACCGCCCAATCTGGAAACTCCGTTTTACGCGCTGGACGGGCGGATAACGCCCCAGCCCTCCCACTATGTTCGCAGCCATTTTCCGGTGCCGCCCCTGGACGCGCAGACATGGCGCTTAGAGGTGGGCGGCGGGGTGGATTCTGTCCTGTCGCTGTCGCTGGAAGAGTTGCGGGCCATGCCGTCCCACACGCTGAGCGCCACGATGGAATGCGCGGGCAACGGGCGGGTCTACCTGTCGCCCCGCATGCCCGGCGTGCAATGGGATCTGGGCGCGGTGGGGACTGCCGAGTGGACCGGGGTGCGCCTGCGCGACGTGCTGGAGCGGGCCGGGATTCAGGACGGGGCATTGGAAGTCATTCTGGAGGGGGCCGATAAAGGAACCCTGACCGATCCGGGCCGCACCCCCGGCGAGATTCGCTACGCCCGCAGCGCGCCGCTGGCAAAGGCTCAGGACGACGTGCTGCTGGCCTACGCCATGAACGGGCAACCGCTGACGCCGGACCACGGCTTTCCGCTGCGGGCCGTGGTGCCGGGTTGGTACGGAATGGCCGCCGTGAAATGGCTGAGCAAGCTGCATGTGACGGACACACCGTACCAGGGTTTCTTTCAGACCATTGATTACAGCTACTGGCAACAGCGGGACGGCCTCTCGCCCCAGATGATTCCCATGACCACCATGCAGGTCAAGGCACAAATCGCCCGCCCCGCCCCACATGGCAGCGTAACGGCGGAAAGTGTTTTTGAGATCATGGGTGCAGCCTGGACGGGTGAGGGCGAGGTCACGAAGGTAGAGGTCAGCACCGATGGCGGCGAAGCCTGGGCCGATGCGAAGTTTCTGGACCCTGCCGAACCGCACATCTGGCGCAGGTGGCGCTTTGACTGGCATACGCCCAAGCAGCCCGGACGCGTCACGCTGATGGCCCGCGCCACCGACTCGGCAGGCCGCACGCAGACGCCGGGCCACGACGCCGGACGGGGCGGGTACATGGTCAACTTCCCGCTGCCGATCACGGTTTATGTCAAGGCCCAGGAGTCATGACCACGCCGGGACGCGTGATCCCTGAAACTGAACTGGCGGGTCTGGCTGCTGAACTGGAGGGCGCGGAGCAAAGCGGCGTTCAAATCTCCCCGCTCTCTGAGCGCTTTCCTGGCATGACCTTCGCGGACGCTTACGCCGTACAACGCGCCTGGGTCAGCCTCAAGCTGGATGCAGGTGGGCGGGTACGCGGCCACAAGATCGGGCTGACTTCGCGGGCCATGCAAATCGCCTCGCAGATCACCGAGCCGGATTACGGAACCTTGCTGAACAGCATGTTCTACGAGCCGAACGGCGACATTCCACTGTCCGATTTCGTTGCGCCCAAAGTGGAGGTGGAGCTGGCGTTTCTCCTCAAGGACGATCTGCGTGGCCCAGGGGTAACCCTGTTCGACGTGCTGCGCGCCACCGAGTACGTGACCCCCGCCGCCGAGATCATTGACGCACGCATCCAGCGGGTCAGTGCCGCCACGGGCAAGCCGCGCCGGGTGTTTGACACCATCAGCGATAACGCGGCCAACGCCGGGATCATTGTCGGCGGCAACGCGGTCAGGCCAGACGCCCTGGACCTGCGCTGGGCGGCGGCGCTGTGTATCCGCAACGGCGTGATCGAGGAAACGGGAGTGGCGGCGGGCGTGCTGGGGCATCCAGCGCAGGGCATCGCGTGGCTGGCGAACCGTCTGGCCCCGCATGGCGAGGATCTGAAGGCCGGAGAACTGGTGCTGGCCGGATCATTCACGCGCCCGGTGGATATCGCTTCGGGCGACGTGTTTACCTTTGATTACGGACCGTTAGGCACTTTCTCGTGCCGTTTTGCCGGTCAGGCGCGTGGCGTGGCACATGGCTGAGAATACTTTCAAGATCGCCCTTGAACGCGGCGACACCCTTTACGGTTTGTGGCTGGCGCTGGCCGATTCCTACAGCGCCGAGGTCTGCGCCGGGGCAGGCTTCGACTGGCTGCTGATCGATAGCGAACACGCGCCCAATGACCTCCGCAGCACGTTGGCGGGCTTGCAGGCACTGGCCGCGTACCCGGCGGTGGCCCCGCTGGTGCGTCCGCCCGTGGGCGATGCGTTGGGCATCAAGCGGCTATTAGATATCGGCGCTCGCAACATCCTGATCCCGATGGTGGAAAGCGCTGAACAGGCGCGCGAACTGGTCTCCGCCACCCGCTATCCGCCGCGCGGCGTGCGTGGTGTGGGCGCGTCGTTGGCCCGTGCCAGCGGCTTCGGGCGGGACGCCGATTATCTGCGACACGCAGATCATGGCGTCTGCCTGATGCTCCAGATCGAATCTGTCGCCGGACTGGCGGCGCTGGACGAAATTGCGGCGGTGGACGGTGTGGACGGTGTCTTCATCGGTCCGGCAGATCTGGCAGCCTCGTTCGGGCAACTGGGAAATCCCGGTCACGCGAATGTTCAGAACGCCATCAGGGACGCGGCGACGCGAATCCGGGGGACGGGGAAGGCGGCGGGCATCCTCTCCACGGATGAAGCGCAGGCCCACACCTATCTGGAATGGGGCTACACTTTCGTCGCTGTGGGAACGGACGTGACGCTGCTTTCCCGCGCCAGTACGGCATTGGCGACGCGTTTCAAGAAGAGTTGAAAGTTGCTCGTCACGTGACGAGCAACTTTTGCCCACGGTTGTCCCGGCCCGTGTCCACTACCCTGCGGCCATGATCGTCGCCTTCGTCAACCCACAACCCACCCTCTACACCACAGACCCCACTGCCGAACAGGAACGCACGGCGGCGGGTCTTTCCGTGCTGCTCCAGCAGGCCGAACTGATTCCCGTGACCGGGCTGGACGAGGCCGAACTGCTGTCGGTTCCGGCGGCCTTCACCTCCTGGCAGATCCTGCGGCACGGCGCGGTGGTGATCGGCCCGGACGGGCTGGAGGACCCTGCGTGGCGGCGGTTGACGCTGGAAACGCAGCGCCTGCGCGCGGACGGACTGAGGCTGGCCCACACGGCGGCCACACACATCAGCCAGTTGGGGCAACTGGGGCTGGAGGTCACGCTGGAAGAGCATTCCGGTCTGCCGCTGCTGGCACGGCTGTCTCACCCGCACGGGCTGGAACTGGCCCTGCTTCAGGCCGAACGTGAATTGCACGAGTGGCTGGACGGCGGACCCTTTCAGGCGGATTTCCGCCTTCTCAAGCAGGGTGAGGGCCTGACCCTGCTGCCACGCGAACTGACCCCTGAAAGTGCCGTGAATTATGTGCTGGGCCAGTTGCCCGCCGAGGTGACCCTGACCCTGGGAGTCAGCGCGCAGGAGGGCGACGCCGCCTTTCTGGCGCTGTGCGATTACGCCATGATTCCCGGCGAGAGTGAGTGGCTCAGCCGGGCCGAGATCGCTGAGGACGAGGACTGAAGTTTGGAGAGCCGGGCGTGACTTGACCATCTGCCCATCCGAACTGGCATCTTCAGACCATCTGCGGGCCAGTCAGGCTCTAGAGTGCCCCGTGACCCAGAAGCCTGTGCCCCAGAAGGACGAGATGACCCCTAGAACTGGCGTCCAGCCCTCTCCCCGCATCCACGATCTGGGGCTGCTCAGTGACCGCCGCAGCGCCGCGCTGGTCACGTCCCTGGGCGAGGTGGTCTGGTACTGTCCCGGACGCTTCGATGCGCCCTCGTTGCTTGCGCGTCTGCTGGATGAGGCGTGCGGCGGCTCGTGGGCCATCCAGCTAGCAGGCGCGGTGCAGAGCGGACGCCGCTACCTGGGTGACGGTGGCCATCTGGAAACGGTCCTGCGTTCCGGGGGTGGGGAGCTGACCATCACCGATTTCATGCCCTTCGGTGAGGGGTTGCCGCGTGGCATCTGCCGGGTTTTCTCAAGTGCCGCACAGGCTTACCGGCTGGTCCTGAATGCCGCCCCCGACTATGCCCGCCGCGCCGTGACCCTGGAGCAGCAGGGCGAGGCGGTGCGGATTGACGGGCAGCACTGGCTGTACGCCTCACATCTGCCCCGCATCACGGGGGACTCGGTGGTGGTGGAGGTGCCGCAGGACGAGGCGGCCTGGGCCTTTCTGAGCGATGAACGGCTGGAGTCGCCCGACTGGGAAACCGTGACGCGCTGGCGCGAGAAGTCGCTGCTGAGCTGGCAGGAACTGACCACCCACGCCACCTATCACGGCCCCTATGAGGAGGCCGCGCGGGCCTCGCTGCGGGCGCTGCGGCTGCTGACCGATCACGCGGGCAACGCGACCATCGCGGCCCCCACCACCAGCCTGCCAGAAGTGCCAGGCGGTCAGAAGAACTGGGATTACCGCTACGTCTGGCTGCGCGACGCGGGCATGGTGGTCAGCGCCCTGACACGGGCCAGGGGCGACGGTCAGGAAGGCCGGGCCTTTCTGGAATTCATCTGCGCCCGGGCAACGCCGCAGAACGGCCTTCCCGTGCCGCCCTTCATGACGGTGGACGGCGGCCAGCCACCCGAGGAAACACAATTGGACCTGAGCGGGTACGAGAACAGCCGCCCGGTGCAGATCGGCAACGGGGCGCGCGGGCAGTTGCAACTGGACGCCTACGGCAACGTGCTGCTGGCCGCCAAGCTGATCTACGAGCGCTTTGACGTGCGCGATAGCGAAGGGACCCGTGAACACTGGGGGGTGGTGGAGCGGTTCGCCGAATTTCTGGCGAACCACTGGCAGGACGATGATTACGGCATCTGGGAGGAGCGCACCAAGCGGCCCTACGTGGCGGGCAAGGTGCTGGCCGCCGTGGCGCTGGAATACATCGCCGAACACAGCGAGGAACCCGCACAGGCCGCGCGCTGGAAGGCGGCGGCGGCGGCGGCGCGGCAGTGGGTCATGACTCACGCTCTGAACGCCGAGGGCGCGTACGCCTACGTGGCCGGAGAAGAGGGTGTGGACGTGACGGCGGCCCTGTATCCGGTGTGGGGCTTCTGCGCCCCCGACTCGCCAGAGATGCTGGCGACGGTGGCCGTACTGGAACGCGAGTCCTGTCAGGATCACCTGTACTGGCGTTTTCTGGCCGATGACCGGACGCATGAGGAAGGCGCGTTTCTGGCCGGGACACTGTGGGTGGCCCAGTACTGGGTGATGCGCGATCCGGCGCGGGCACGCGTGATCCTGGACGCGGTGCTGGCCTACGGGGGCGATCTGGGCTTGCTGCCCGAGATGGCCGATCCCCGGACCCGCCAGCCCCTGGGCAATGTGCCGCAAACCTTTGTCCATGCCGCGCTGATCGGTCTGGTGGTGGATCTGGCCGAGGCCGAGGCTGCCAGGACTGCATCTGCTGGAACTGCATCTGCCGGGTCCACATCCTGACGCGCTACCCTGGGCCGTGCGAACCGTTGATCTGCTGAGGCTGGCTGGCCTGGGACTGCTGCGCCGCCCAGTGCGAACCGTCCTGACAGCGCTGGGACTGGCAGTGGCGCTGGGCGGCATGCTCATTTTTCTGTCGCTGGGCGAGGGCCTGCGGGATGTGTTCGCCGCTGAACTGGGCACAGTGGGACCGGACCTTCAGGTGGCGAGTACGCGGGCAGGGGAGACCCTCCTGCCGCACATGGACATGAATCCGGCAGTGGTAGAAACTCTGAAAAAGCTGTCTCCTACGCTGGGTATCACGGCCCTGACCCCGGTGGCCGCCACCATCCGGCAGTCGCTGGACCCGGCCCAGAGCGCGGTGTTCTATGGTCTGCCCGCTGACAGTGGCATCGACGCCATGTTCACGGGTGTGCGGCCAGCCCAGGGCCGCCTGCTGGATCCGGGCGACGCGGGAAAGAATGTGGCCGTGCTGGGGGCCAAGGCCGCGCAGAATCTGGGACTGGGGCTGGGCGACCCCCTGGAGCTGACCCGGCGGGGGAGTGCGCGGGTGGTCGGCATCCTCCAGCCGGAAAGCGCGCTGACCGACACCTTCGCTTTCCTGCCGATCGAAGCCGTGCAGCGCGCCTTCGGCGTGGGGAACAACCTCTCGCTGGTGGCGCTGCGCCTGAAGAATCCTGCCGACGCGGACCGGGTGGCCGCCGCGCTGGCAAAGCAACCACAGGTGGGTGGGCTGGGCCTGAAGATCAGCACCCGCGCGGACGTGGTGGGCAATATCGGCAAAGTGCTGAACAGCGCTGACATCCTGAGCGTCTGCCTGTCGGCCATCGCCCTGATCGTGGGCGGGCTGGCCGTGGTCAATACCGTGCTGATGGGCGTCTACGAGCGCACCCGCGAATTCGGCACCCTGCGGGCCATCGGGGCGCGGCCCGCTTTCGTGCGGCGGCTGGTGCTGAGCGAAACCGTGTTGCTGTCGGTACTTGGGGGTGTGATGGGGCTGGGACTGGCGGGTCTGGGCGTGCGCGGCATCAATGTCTACACCCAGAATCTGGCGGGTTTCAATGGCGCGGCCCTGACCCCACGCCTGATCCTGGTGGGTCTGGGCGTGGCGCTGGCGCTGGGCCTGCTGGCCGGACTGTGGCCTGCCCGCAGCGCCGGACGCGTGACCGTGGTGGACGCGCTGGGACGGCTCTAGGGCGTGCTGCTCGTCCCGGCGAAGCTCGGCGGCGCAGCGCTGGCGGTGGCGCTGGCCGCCTGGGGGCTGGGCCGCGCCGTCGGAGTTCACACCCTGCTCTTCGCGCTGGGGGTACAGGTCCTGTTGATGTGGTGGGCGTTGTACCTGCTGGCCTTGACCAGGCCGGTGCTACGCGGCCCATTTTTTACCGTCGGCGGCTGGGAAGTGCCTCTCTACAGGAGGCTGGGAGCGCCCGTCTTTGCGAATATTCTCAGATGGGTGGGCTGGGAACGCCTGCGCCGGGGTGCGCGCGGCTTCGGCGGCACGCGCGCATCCCTGGCGCGCCTGGATCACGCCACCCGCGAGGCGGAATACAGCCACCTGCTGCTGGCGCTGATCTGTCTGGGTCTCGCCGTGGGCGCGCTGCGATTACGCGCTGCCGATACCGCCGGATGGCTGCTGCTGACCACCATCCCCACCCACCTCTACCCGGTCATGTTGCAACGAAGCCTGCGCTGGCGGTTGCAGCAGTTGGAAATCAGAGGCTGATTGTCCGTTTCACCGCCCGCCCTGTCCGCGCCAACTGTTCCACCAGCGTCGCGGCCTCGTTCGGCGCGTCGTGCAGGCGCATCTCGGCTCCCAGCGTCTGCGCCCGCTGCCGCTGGGAGCTGTCGCCCAGCAGGCCCAGCACCGCCCGGCGAATGCGCTCGGGCGTGGGGCGGGCCGTTCGTAAATTCAGGCCTACCCCCGCGTACGCCACGCGGCCCGCCACCTCCGTCTTGTCCTCGCTGCCGCCCGCCACCACCACCGGGACACCGTGCGCTAGCGCCGACTGCACGCCGCCGTAGCCACCATTGGTCACGTACACCGAGACGTGTGGCAGCAGCGCCGCGAAAGGAACGAAGGCCGCTGCACGGGCGTTGGCAGGCAGGCTGTCCAGACCACCCGCGCCCGCCGCGATGACCAGCACGTCCTCATTTTCCAGCGCCTTCAGGGTGGGCAGGATCAGCTCACGCGGATCGGTGGCGAGGGTGCCCTGGGTCACCAGCACCACTGGGCGTTTTGCTTCCAGAACGTCCGGCCACCACGCGGGCAGGTTCATCTGCGCCGGAACAGGCGGCGTGATTGGACCGATGAAATGCAGGGTGCGCGGCAGATCGCTTTGTGGGTACTCGAAGCCGGGGACGGTGGGCTGAAGCATCAGGTGGGGCGAGGGCGGCAGGGCGAAGGGCCGGGGCCGCACGCCCATGCGCCCGCAGGCTGCCGCCAAATCGTGCGACGCCGCGCCAAAGACGATCTGCTGCGTCAGCCAGTGCAGGGCGCGGTTTCTGATCCGGCCTGCGGGCGTGGCAGAAGGAGGTAGCCCCAGCCCGAACGGCGCGGTGTCGCGGCTCTGGATGCCCAGCGGCAAGACGCCCAGCAGCGCGCAGGGTGGCCCACCCACCTCTGCGTGCAGCAGCGCCGCCACCAGCGTCTGATCGGCCAGCACGGCGTCGGCGGGCCAGTCCCGCTGAATCTGCCGCAGATCGTGCATGTTGCCCTCTATCCCGCCCACGAAGATCTGTTGCACGTCGTATTGCAACTGCCGCAGACCGCGCCGCAGATTGCGCTGAGGGAAAGTGGCCCCGAAATCGGCATCGTCGAAATCGCGGGCGTGGACGAAGGGTAGAAATTCGGCCCCTGCCGCCTCCACCTGTGCCGCGTACCTGCGCCCGGTGTACCAGCGCACGGCATGCCCGCGCCTCGCCAGTTCCCGCACGATGGGCAGCAACGGCAGAACATGCCCGGCGATGGGCTGCGAGGCGATCAGGATGCGGGACAGAGGGGACCTCGCGCACGGATTTGCGCACAGAGAAGCCACCCCGAATCTATGTCCAACATCAATCTGTATCCAATGTGACCATTTTTCACACTCTACAGCCAGCGCATCGTGAACGCTCTGGCCAGCAGCGGCTCGGCAGTGGGGGAGAGGAGAACCTTCTCGATCAGGCGTTCGCGCCAGCGTTGTGCCCTTGCGCCCACTGGACGGCCCACTGCCATATTCAATTCTGCCTGACGGCCCGCGATTCGGGCGGAGCGGAGGCGGGTGCGCCCAAAGTGTCGCCAGTCTGCGCGCCCGCCCGCCAGGGCCTGCTCCAGCAGTGGGGCCAGCGCGGCGGCGTCCAGCCACCCCAGATTCATGCCCTGCCCGCCAATCGGGCTGACCACATGCGCGGCGTCCCCGATCAGCACGGCTCGCCCGCGCACCATCCCTGGCGCACGGTGGCGGCGGACCTCGAAGGCGCTGAGCATCCGGCACTCGGCGGCGGGAACATGCAGGCCAGTGCGCCGGGCAACCATCTCTGTCAGCTCCAGGGCAGAGGCAGCCCCCGAAAGCTGATCTCCGGTGTGGACCACCCAGCGTCGCCCCGGTTCTGACCCGCTTTGCCGTGGCAGCGGGAAGGACTCCACCACGCCGTCTCCCGTCAGCGACACCAGCGCCGTGTGCCCCAGCGGTGTGGTGTCGGGAAAGTCGCCCATCAGGTATTTGTCGGGGTAGAGGTGACCGGGGAAGGGCAGTCCCAGCGCCTCCCGCACGCGGCTGCGCCAGCCATCTGCACCGATGACGTAGCGGGCACGGAGTTCCAGCGGTCTGCCGTTCTGGCGGGCCGTGACATACATGCAGTCCGCCTCTTCCCGAAGTTCCAGCACGTCCACGCCAGGACAGAAAGCGCCGGGCACGAGTTCGGCCAGTCGGCGGCGTAAAACGGCCTCGGTGTCGCGCTGGGGCAACGAGAGGATAAATGGAAACTCCGCTGAGGCCGTCCCGAAGCCCAGTTCTCCCAGCGGCCCCTTCTCGCCCATGACCATGCCGCGCGTGATCGGCAGGCCCTCCGCCAGCAGCGGTTCAGTCAGTCCTACCTCGCGGAAGGCTTCCAGCGCAGGCGGGTGAATACCGATGGCGCGGGAATGCTGCCCTGGAGAGTCTCGCCGTTCCAGCACGCGGAAGCTCAGACCACGTTTTGCCAGCAGAGAGCCTAGGAACAGCCCGACTGGACCGCCTCCGACAATCAGCACGTCCAGCATCGGCTCAGCCACGGCCCGGAGCCTCGTACATCAGCAGGTTGCGGAAGGGAATCAATGTTCTGACTGTCCAGGCCGTCGGGGCCAGCCCTCTTAACTCGGCGGCGGTAAAACTGCGGCGGATGGACAGAAGACCGTCCTCACCAATGAACGATCCCCGGAACAGCGGCGCGATCCCGGCCCGGAAGCCCAGATACGCCAGCGGACTGCGCTGGATGTCGCTATGGACCACCAGACCGGAACCCAGACCAGAACACAGCACCTCACTGTCGGCCAGCAGGGCATCCAGCTCCGGGGCCGTCAGATGGTGCAGCAGGTGGTTGGAGATCACCAGATCAAAACGCTGCCCCTCCTGCACCAGATCACCGCTCATGGCCTGCCGGAAGTGCAGACCGGAAACAGGCGGCTGCGCCCCAGCAAAGGCGACGGCCCGCGCGTCGGCATCGATGGCCGTGATCCGCACGGTAAAACCGTCGCGCGCCGCCCAGCGGGCCAGGGCACGCGGCACGTCACCCCCGCCGCAGCCGATGTCCAGCAGCGTATTCGGGCGCGAGGCCAAGAGCCGGGGGCGCAGGAATTGCCTATAGACCTGCCGCCAGCCCGCCACCAGTCCATTGACTGCGCCAAACTGCGCGTAGGTCTGGTTGAGTTCCTGGAGATCACACTGGGGATCGTCCATGCGTTCGGCCAGTTGGACCTCGCGCATGGAGAAGGAAGCCGGGGAGATCACCGCACCCCGGCCAGTTCGCCCTGCCGCCCTGCCAGCACGGGGTCAGCCTCAGCCGTTCCCACTGCGCCGCTCAGCAGGCCCATTTCCACGGTCAGGCCCGGCCCGAAGGCCATCGCGCAGACACGCTCACCTTCCGGCACGGTCTTCAGCAGATCGCGCAGGATAAACAGGATCGTGGCGCTGCTCATGTTGCCGTACTGCCGCAGAATCTCGCGCGAGGGCCGCATCTGTTCATCGCTCAGCTTCAGACTGCTCTGCACTTTGTCCAGAATGCTGCGCCCGCCGGGGTGGACGGCCCAGTGTTCGACTCCGGCGTGCCGGGCGTCGGCCAGCGCGGGTTCGTGGTCCAGCAGCGGAGACAGCGCACCCTCGATGTGCGCCTCGATAATGGACGGCACGTAGCTGCTCAGCACCATCTCGTAGCCCTGATCACCAATGGTCCAGGCCATCTCTGCCTCGCCCACGCCGGGAGGAGTCAGGGTGGTCTCGAAGTGGTCCATCCGCAATGCACGCTGCCCGGCTGCCAGGGGCCGGGCGCTGACCAGTGCGGCGGCGCAGCCATCCGCGAACACCGAGGCGGCGATGATGGTGTCGGGGTCCGGTGCGGCGCGCATGTGCAGGGTACACAGCTCGGCGCTGACCACCAGCACGGCGGCATCGGGGTCCGCCTGACAGAACGCCTTGGCCATCTTCAGCGCGGGAAAGGCCGCGTAGCAGCCCATAAAGCCGACATGGTAGCGGCCCACGTCCCCGCCCAGCCCCAGCGCCCGCACGATGGCGTAATCCGGCCCCGGCGCAAAAAAGCCCGTACAGGACACCGTGATGACGTGGGTGATGTCGGCGGCCTCGAAGGGGCTGTCTTCCAGCACCTTGCGGGCGGCCTCCACATACAGCCTGGTGGCTTCCTGCGCGTAGACGATGTTGCGCTGCCCGGTGGTGGGCGTGAGCATGCGTTCAGTGGCCGGATCGTAGAACAGCCCCGCCTCGCCGTCCGTATCGGCAAATTCCCTGACCACGCTGTAGCGCTGATCGATTCCCGAGGCGTTGAAGGCGGCCCCGGTCAGCCGTTTGGCCAGGCGGTCCAGTTCCGGCTGCGCCTTGATCACGTCCCGGATGACCGACTGGGGGTAGGCGGTCTCGGGCAGCGCCAGAGCGATGTTATGAAGGTAGACGGGCATGGCCCAGCCTAGAGGTTGAAGCTGACCCTGAGTGGGGGAATTGCACAAGGATTGAGCAACAGTAAGGGCATATTCGGGACATCCGCCCCCAGAAGTGATCGAGCGGTGGAAAATACCGTCACTATCGATCTGTACAGGCATTGACCTGCACAGTCTGAGCCTCGGCTTTGGGCAGAAGACTTCCAGTCCATCCACCACCTCTGTCTGCCAGGATTCGCACGCCTGGACGGCAAGCAGGTTCCCATCTGTCAGATACGCTGGTGGGGAAGAGGAGGGACACAACCTTCCAGAACTTTGAGACCAGAAGGCAGTCCCGGATCAGAGGTAAAATCTGGCCGTGAATACTTCCCCGCTGCCCTTCCTTCCGAGCGCCCCCCACCTTGGCTAGAGGCTTGCAGCTTCAGGCGCTGGCTGGGCTGCCACGCAACGCCCGTAACGCCATTCTGATGGAGCCGCTGTGGGGCGTCTTCGGTGTGGTGGTGCTGTATTACGCGCCGCTGTACATGAGCAGCGTGGGCCTATCCAGCACGCAGATCGGACTGCTCGGCTCGATGACATTGGCACTGTCGTTTCTGTTTCAGGCGGTGGCCGCACCGATCACCAACCGCGTGGGCCGCAAACGCACCACCTTGATCGGCGACCTGATCTCGTGGACGGTGCCCATGTTCGTGTGGGCCTTCGCCCAGTCGTTTGCTGCTTTTGCCCTGGCTGCCGTGCTGGCCGCCAGCGGGCGCATCGTGACGGTCTCGTGGAGCCTGCTGCTGATCGAGGACGTCGAGGAATGGCAACGGGCGCGCGTCTTCGGCATCATCAACCTGATCGTGACGGTCTGCGGCCTGCTGACGCCGCTGGTGGGGCTGGTGATCGCGCAGCATGGCGTGACGGCCACCATGCGCGGCTTTTACATCCTGGGCGGCGTCGGCATGACCGTCATGTTCCTGTGGCGCAACGCGATCACCGATGAAACCCGCAGCGGCGTGGCCGCAATGGCGCAGCACCGCGAACTGGGCCTGAGCCAGAGCGTGCGCCACACCCTGGGACTGGTGGCGGGCATGCGCGGTCATCCCGGCCTGATGGGCATCACCATCTTCTACCTGCTGACTGTGTTCATCGAGCAGCTCAGCCTGTTTCAGATTCTCTTCCTTCAACAGACGCTGAATTTCAGTGCCCAGACGCTGTCCTTCGTGCCGTTCGTGGCCGCCTTCGTGACCCTGCTGCTCTACGGCGTGGCCCTGCCCCGGCTCTCAAGGCTGCCGCTGGGCCGCACGCTGATGGTGGTCCGCGCGCTGGGGCTGATCGGCGCGGTGGCGCTGTTGTTTGTTCCGGCAGGAAACACAGCGGCCATGCTGGCGGCAGTGGGCCTGCTGGGCGGCGTGACCTTCCTGACGCTGACCTACCGCGACGCTGCCCTGTTCAGCCGCCTGCCACAGAACGGCACGGCTGATCTGTTTTCGGCAGTGCAGACCCTGACTCTGCTGTGCGCCATTCCAGCGGCGGGTCTGGCCGGGGCATTGTTTGCCGCCTCACCGCGCAGCCTGTTCGTGCTGATCGCCGCGCTGTGTGCTGTGCTGCTGCTGCTGGCCGTCTGGCTGGCCCGGCGGGAGGAGAGGCCGCAAGCGACGGGGGCCTGACCAATGGTTCGGACGCGGTAACTACTCAGCGCGAGAAGTCGGGCGTCAGGATGTCACCGCGAAAGACACTGACGAGGCCCTGCCAAACATTCATGGCCTGCTTGCGAAGTGTAGAGACATAGCTACGAATCCGGCAGAATGCCGCTCCGCCCACCAGGGAACGAAAGCCACCGGACACTTTGCGTTTGATGCAAAACATCCGGATATCCCGCTCTGCCTGATTATTGTCAAAGGGGACATCCTCATGCTCAAGAAACAGAAGCACCGCATTCCGGTGCTTCTGACACCGTAGGGCCAAATTTCGGCCCTTCGTTTGCCTGGGTTTCCCTGGGCGACCTGACGCTGGGGGCGCAGCCGAATTGGCCTCCAGTCCTTCCAACAACAAGGCATCAAAGCGTTCGTAGAACGCTTCTTTGCCTGCATCGGTCAATGTCGCAGCCTTGTGCTGGTGGTAGACCTCTTGCAATGCAGTGCGCAGTTCACCCGCCCAGCCCTGCCCAAGATGCTCGTCCAGGGCGCGCAATTCCCGCAGCAGGTGGGCATTACACAGGGCATGTTGACCGGGAAGCTGGAAATACGTGTTCCAGGCGTCGTGAACTTGAGGCGCCCTCAAACTGGGTGAGCACACCCATCGCTGAGATAGCCGCATAGCCCCGACGTTCATGCTGGCCGTACAGTGTGAATTCGGCGTTGCTGACGGAATGCAGCCAGGCCAATCTGCCGTTCACCTTGCTGCCCGTTTCATCCGCATGCAGCGTGTTCTGTGCAGTGAGCGCCGTCTTCAGTTGCTCTTCAAAGCCCTCGAGTCGCCGGGATGCCAGGTACAGATTGAGCATGATGGTGCCGCCCGATGGACGCGCTCCACAGAGCGCATCCATCACCTCTGCGGTGCGCCCTCTGTGGTACGGCGTGCATCACGTTCAGATACGTGGTCATGGCGTGGAAGCGCGGCCCATATTGGACCTGACCGGGAACATCTGCGGGAAAAGCGGCCTGTTCACGGTGATGGCAGTGTGGACAGACTTTGACCTCGGCCTGATATTCCGTGACGTGGAGCTGCACTTCCGGCAGGTCATGGACTTGACGGGCCAGAAGATCACTGACGGCCACCGTGTCCCAGGACTGCCCACAGCCACATCGCCCAGTGATCGGGAGCGTCCTGATTTCATCAGGATGCTCACTCATCTTCAGAGTTTTGCCCACATGGCCGTGTTATCCGCCAGAAGAGCGGTTGCTCTTCTGGCGCTCACTCTTTGGCACCCACGGTTTGTCCTTGCTGGGCGGTTGGCTCGATGTTTGGCTTGTGGCGGCCAGGCGAGCTTCGAGAGTCGCTAATCGCAGCTCAAGCTTTTCAAGGCGAGCTTGAAGAATGAGGCAATTGGGACAGGCGGCGTCTTTGATGCACTTACTCTACTCACTTCCGCACTGCAAGTCCCCCTGCTGAGCAGTTACCGGACGCTTTTGGCTACGCTCTGGTGACAATAGTTGGAAAGTGGTTGTGGGCGGCCATGCCAGCTTCCTCCTCCAACCTCTCGCGGTACGAGCCATACCCATCCCTACAATTGGGAAGCAGCTAAAAATCTCGTGTTGATCGCGTGATCATCCCTCAAATTTGGCAACTGTTCGAACCATTGCTGATACGGATTCCACTCCTTTCATACGGATTCCGTTTGTTTCGTGTACAAATCGGGATAGCGCCGATTCCTGCACGAAATAGACGGCGTCCGTATCAGTTCTGCCAGTGGCTGTGGCGAGCGGTTAAACGCAGGCATGGGGACGCCAGCAGCCAGACCACCGAGCGGCCTGTCAGATCCTCTGCAGAAAGTTCCCGTTATCAGCACTGGACTGACAGCCCGCTCAGGCCGTCGCGCCGCGCACGTTCAATTCGATGCGGTAGAGGCTGGTACTGGCAGCCATGAAGAGGGTGGAACCGTCCGGCCCTCCGAAGGTCAGGTTGCCGATGGCCTCCGGCACATTGATCTCGCCAAGGCGGGTGCCATCCGGCGCGAAGACCTGCACGCCGCTGCCGCTGCTGGTCCAGACATTGCCGTGAACGTCCACCCGGAAACCGTCGGGAAAGCCCGGCGAGACCTCAGCAAACAGGCGGGCATTCGTCGCCTGACCGTCCACCATGTCGTGGGCCATGATGTGGTGGTGCCGCTCGGGCCAGTAGGTTTCAGCGGGGTGGGTGCCCGCCGTATCGCCCACGTATAGCACCGATTCGTCCGGGCTAAAGGCCAGTCCATTGGGACAGATCATCCCTCTTACCACCACCCGAATATCTCCAGTTTCCGGGTCAAAGCGGTAGACCTCCTGCCCCGGCTGCTCCTGTGTGCCGCCGTAGCCTTCATGCGGCTGGATTAGCCCGTAGGGCGGATCGGTAAACCAGATGCTGCCGTCACGCGCCACCACCACGTCGTTGGGACTGTTGAGGTGCTTGCCCTGGTATTCATTCACCAGCACCTTCCAGTTCCCGTCATATTCCTGCCGGACGATGGCCCGCTCACCATGCGAGCAGCCGACGATGCGGCCTTCGTGGTCCAGTGTGTGGCCGTTCTGGAAGTGCGAGGGGTTCAGGTACTCCTGCACGCCCCGGCCCTCCTGCCAGACCAGCAGACGGTTGCCGGGAATATCGCTCCAGACCAGACGGCCATCCCGCAGACAGACCGGCCCCTCGCCCCAGGTGGCCCCGGTCCACAGCCGCTCCAACGTGGCTCCCTCTCTCAGCAGTGGCCGCAGGCGCTCATCGGCCAGCTCGATTCTCGTTTCGGGTGCGTCCAAGATCAGTCCTCCCCTTCTTCAAGCTCCAGAATGACCTGCTGATCCTGTGCCTCCAGACTCACGCTCACCGCCCGCCTACTGCCGCCTCCAGGCATGGAGCGGTGGCTGACCCCCGTCGGCACGCTCAGCGCCGAACCGGCTGGAAGCTTCACTGCGCGTCCGTCCCTGAACTCCACCACCAGCACGCCTTCAAGGACCAGAAATGTTTCAGGCGTGTTGGGATGGTGGTGCCAGGGGCCGGGAGCAGTGGTGACGGTCAGGCGGGCACGGTGACCGGCACCCACCATAAACACGTGGTTGTACGGCCCCTGCGCTACCTCTGCCGCCAGCGCCAGCAGGTCAATCGGCGTCAGATCGGCGTGGGGGCCGCCCACCTTACTTGCCCCAGATCTTGCGGTACTGATCGCGGTAGCCGTTCTGCGGATCGAAGCTGTCCTTGTCGCCGCCGTCGTAAGCGACATTGGCCTTGGTCACAATATGCACCGGAATGCTGAAGCCGCTGGGTTTCTGGCCCGCGAAGGCCCGGTTCAGTTCGTCCACCAGTTGCCAGCCCTGCAAATTGATCGGTTCTGGGATGGTGGCGTCCTGATACTGCCCGGTGCGGACGCGCTGGTAGGCGCTCTGGCTGCCGTCGCCTGCCGAGATGTTGGAAAGCTGCCCGGTGGGCTTGATGCCAGCAGCGGTCAGGGCAGGCAGCATGCCGTCAAAGTACAGGTCGTTGATGCCCAGCGAGTAGGTCCATTTCGCGCCGTACTTTTGCAGCAGGCTGGCCGTCACGGTAGACATGTCCTTGGTGGCGCTGCCCAGCGACTGCACGCGAGTTTCCAGCACGGTGCAGCCCTTGCACGACTTGATGATCTTGGCCATCGCGTCGCTCTTGGCCAGGGCAATGGCGTAGGCGCTGTCGGTGAAAATGACCACCCCCGCCTTGCCGCCCGACTGCGCGATGGCGTAGTACGCGGCGGCCTCGGCGGTGGCGGTGGCCGAGGTGGTGACGTTGGTGAACACTTTGGGCGAGGCAATCGGCCCGGCGGCGGCCCCGGCGTGCCACCCGGCCACCACGATGCCCGCCTTGTTGGCCTGTTCCAGCAGATCGGCCTGCTCGGCGGCGTCGAAGCCGCCGAGGATGATGGCTGCGGGTTTAAGGGCAATCGCTTGCCCCAGCGCGTCGGCGTGTCCCGACACCGTGCCGCGTCCGTCGAGCACCCGCACCGTCCAGCCGATGGCCTTGCCCGCTTCCTGCACGCCCGCGCCGACGCCCTGCGCGCCGCCGTTGCGCTGATCGCTGGAGACGTAGACGATGGATTTACCAGTTTGCGCTTTGGGGCCAGTGGTGGGACCCGTCCATTTGTTGGCCCTCGCGGCGGCGGTGGCGACAAACGCCTTGGCCTTGGTCAGCACCGGGTCACTGCTCTGGGCGTGGGCGGTGAGGGGTAGGGTGAGGGTGATCAGGGCGCTGAGCATGACGGTCTTCTTCATGGTTGTTCTCCTTTGCCGGGTAAGCCGGACTCGGTGGGTGGTGGCGCTGAGACGGAGACGGCTGAAACCACGGGTGGCAGGCGTTTAACTGCGCTGCGCTTGCGGCCTGCGAAGCCCGCCAGCCCGATGGCGACCAGCAGCGTGACGCCGTTGAACATCGGCTCTACCCAGAAGGCCCCGCCGAGCTGTTGCAGGCCCGAGATGCCGACGGCCAGAATCACGATGCCGACGATGGTGCCCCAGACGTTGACCCGTCCAGGCTTGATGGTGGTGGACCCCAGGAAGGCAGCGACCAATGCGGGCAGCAGGTAATCCAGACCCACTCCGATCTGCCCGATGCGCAGCTTGGACGCCAGAATGACGCCCGCCAGCGCGGTGATCACGCCGCTGGCGACGAAGGCCAGAATGATGTACTTGCGGGTACTGATGCCGTTGAGCCGCGCCGCCTCGGGGTTGGCCCCCACCGCGTAGAGGTAGCGGCCCAGCGGCGTGTGGTCCAGCGCCAGCCACATGACGATGCTCAGGCCCAGCACGTACAGCGCGGGCAGTGGAATGCCGAACAGTGAGCCGCCTCCAAGCTGGAAGAAGCTGGTGGGCAGCGTCCCGATCACCTGCTGGCCGTTGGTGTACCACAGCGCCACGGCGTAGACGACGGTGCCGGTGCCCAGCGTGGCGATGAAGGCGTCAATCTGGGCCAGCTCAACCAGCAGAGCGTTGATAACCCCCAGCACCGCGCCCAGCAGCACCACGATCACGATCACCAGCGGCCAGGGCAGGTGGTTCTGGGTCTGGAGGCTGATGCCCAGAATCTCAAACAGCACCACCCCGTAGCCCACCGAGATGTCGATCTTCCCCGCCACCATCGGAATCATGACGGCCAGTGCCAGCAGCGCAGTCACTGCCTGGTTACTCATGATCAGCCGGGCATTCGTCCAGGTGGGGAAGGTTTCGGGCAGCAACAGGCTGAACAGCACGATCAGGATCAGCGTCAGCAGCACCACGCCGTAACTGGGCACGATACGCGCGAGCCGCTTGACGGTTCCCAGGACGCCACGTTCCTGCACGTCGCTGAGATCGGGTTCCAGGGCGTTACTTTTAAGAGACTGCATGACCTCTCCCTCCTTGCTGGGGCGGCGGCGGACCCAGGGCGGCCCCACCAGCGGCCCACAGGTTGAGCTGTTCCAGGGTCAGGTCAGCGCCTGACAGCTCGCGCACCACCTGTCCCCGGTCAAAGACCAGCGCCCGGTGCGCCACGCCGGCAATTTCCTCGAAGTCGGTGGAGACCAGCAGCACGCATAAGCCGCGTTCCAGCGCCCCAGCCAGTAGCGCGTAGATGTCGGCCTTGCTGCCCACGTCCACCCCCAGCGTCGGCTCTTCCAGGATCAGCAACTTCCCACCGAATTCCAGCCAGCGGCCCATCACGACTTTCTGCTGATTGCCTCCCGATAGGGTTTCCACCGGGGCTTCGGGGTCACTGGGGCGCACCCCATAGCGCGTCACCCAGTCCAGGGCGCGGGGGCGCTCGGTGGCCGCCGAGAGCCGCTGGGTCAGCGAGACGCCCTGTACGGCGGGGTTCATAAAGAAGTTCTCGCGCACGCTCAGCGGCAGGGCCAGCGACTCCTCGCGGCGGTTGGCACTGACAAAGCCGATGCCGCCCTGCATGGCTGCGCCAGGACTGTGGGTGTCGGTGGGCTGGTCACCCAGCCTGACCTCGCCGCTGTGCGGCACCAGGCCGAACAGGGCGCGGCCCACCTCCACCTGCCCGGCACCCTTGAGGCCAGTGATGCCCAGCACCTCGCCCGGCTGAATACTGAAGGTCACGGGCTGATCGCCTTCTGGAATCAGGGCGCGCACCGCCAGTTGCGGCGGACCGGCAGCGGGTGTGGCGGCGCGCGGGTAAAGCTGTTCCAGCTTGCGGCCCACGATCTGCGTGACCAGAGATTCGGGGGTGGTATCGCGGGTCAGGCCCTCGCCCACCAGTTGCCCGTCGCGCAGCACCGCCACCCGGTCTGAAATGCGGAACACCTCGTCTAAGCGGTGCGAGACGTAGATCATGCCCACGCCGTCGCCGCGCAGCCGCCGCAGAACCCCGAACAGTTTCTCCACGTCGTCGGCGGGCAGGCTGCTGGTCGGCTCGTCTAAGACCAGCACCTCGGCCTGCACCGCCAGCGCCCGCGCAATCGCCACCAGCGCCCGTTCGGTGCGGCTGAGCGACTTGATGCGGGCATCGGGGCGGATGCCGCCGCCCACCCGCTCCAGCGCGGCCTCTGCGTTGCGGCGGGCCGCTCCCCAGTCGACCAGCAGGCCACGCCGGGGAAATTTCATGCCGAACGACAGATTCTCGGTGACGGTCATCCAGTCCACGAGGCCCAGATCCTGATGGATAAAGGCGATAGGCGGGGCCGCGCCGTAACTGCCCAGCGGCTGCCCACGAAACAGAATCTCGCCGCCAGAGGGGGTATAGACGCCCGCGAGCATCTTGATGATGGTGGACTTACCTGCCCCGTTCTGGCCCAGCAGCGCCAGCACCTCGCCGCCATTCAGGCTGAGCGTTACGTCGTCCACCGCCCGCGTCGCCCCGAAAATCTTGGTCAGGCCGCGCAGTTCCAGCAGGGGCGGTGTGGGCAGAGACGGGGCCGTCATGCGCCCGCCCCATCCATCAGCAGCGTGTCCGGCACAAGCGAGACCTTGACGGCCCGCTCACGGTCGGCGGCCAGCTCGAAGGCGGCCTGGGCCTGAGAGAGCGGAAAACTGGCACTCAGAATCGGCGTCACGTCGATGCGCCCCGACGCCAGCAACTCGGCGGCCCAGCCGAACTCGCGGTGAAAGCGGAAGCTGCCGGTGATGGTGATTTCGCGGGAGATCAGCGGATTGAGCGGCGCGGCAGTCAGGCCGCTGGGCAGCATGCCCACCTGCACCAGCCGCCCGCCGGGCCGCAAGGCTCCCAGCGCCGAGGTCAGGCCCGCCGGACTGCCCGACGCCTCGAAGGCCACATCGAACGGTTCATCCAGCACCTCGCTGCGGATATTGACCGTGCGGGTTGCGCCCATTTGCACCGCCACCCGCAGCGGCGCGTCCTGAAGGTCGGTCACGGTAATCTCGGTGGCCCCCGCCAGCCGCGCCGAAGCCGCCAGCAACACCCCGATGGGGCCAGCGCCCACGATCAGCACCCGCATTCCCAGCAGCGGCCCGGCCTGCGCGGCAGCATGCAGCGTGACGGCCAGCGGCTCGGCACAGGCCGCCACCCGGTAATCCATCTCGGGCGGCACGATTTCGCATTGATCCTGCCGCGCCACGAACAGCTCGGCAAACGCGCCCTGCACGTGCGGAAAGCGGGCCGCGCTACCAAAAAAGCGCATGTTGGGGCAGAGGTTGCTGTGGCCCGACAGACATTGGTCACAGTGCAGACAGGGCCGCGAGGGGTTGACCGCGACATGATCGCCCACCTTCACCCGCGTGACCTCGCCCCCCAGCGCCACCACCTCACCGGCCACCTCATGTCCCAGCGTCATCGGCTCGCGCAGCTTGAAGTCGCCGACGCCGCCATGCGCGAAGTAGTGCAAATCCGAGCCGCAGATGCCGCCCGCGCCCAGCCGCACCAGCACCTCGTCCGGGGCAAACTTCGGCTCCGGCACGTCCTGAAGGCGTAAATCGTGGGCTTCGTGAATCCGCAGCGCTTTCATTTTGCCTCCGGCAGCTTGACGGGCGTGGGCAGCGGCTCGCCCGCAAAGAAGGCTTCGAGGTTGTCCAGCACCAGTTCGCCCATCTCGCGGCGCGATTCGCGGGTGCCGCTGGCGGCATGCGGGGCCAGCACCACGTTGTCCAGCTCCAGCAGCGCGGGCGGCACCTTTGGCTCGTGGGCGAACACGTCCAGCCCCGCGCCGCCGAGCTGCCCGCTTTGCAGGGCCGACACCAGCGCGTCCTCGTCCACGATGCTGCCGCGTGAAATGTTGATCAGGATGCCGCCCTTGCCCAGCGCCGCCAGCACGTCGCTATTGATCATCTTGCGGGTGCTGTCGCCGCCCGCCGCCGCCACGATCAGCACGTCCACTTCACGGGCGAGACTGAGGACATCCGGGGAAAAGGCATAGGGCTGCCCTGCCAGCTCCGCGCGGTCGGTGTAGGCCACGTCCATCTCCAGCGCCGAGAGCCGCCGCGCCAGGGCCTGCCCCACCCGCCCCAGCCCCACGATGCCCGCCCGCTTGCCGCCCAGCCGGGTGGTGAGCGCCATCTCGCCGCTGCCTGCCCATTGCCCGGAGCGCACGTACCCATCGCCGTAAACCACCTGCCGGGCCACCGCCAGCAGCAGTGCCAGCCCCTGATCGGCCACATCATTGGTCAGCACGTCGGGCGTCGAACTGACCCTGATGCCGCGCCGCGCCGACTCCCGCAGGTCGATGGCGTCCAGACCGACGCCGTAGATCGCCACCATTTCCAGCGCGGGCAGGGCCGCCATAACTTCGGCTTTGAGGCCCACGCCGCCGTTGGTGGCCACACCCTGGATGCCCGCGCCGTGGGCCACGAGGTAGGCGGAGGCGTCAGGCTGTTCCCACAGCCGGTGGGTGCGGTAGTCCCGTTCTAATGCTTCCATCACGAAGGGCATCATCGGGGCGATGATCAACAGTTCCGGGCGCGTATCGGGTTGGTCAGTGGTCATGACATCTCCTGTGGCTCAGCAGTCGTTCGGCGCTGCACGATTTCAAAGCCCATATCTATCGGCGGCGGGTTGTTCAACGTCCCGCCCAGTCGTGCGAGTAGCAATTCGGCGGCCCGGCGGCCCATCTCGTGCCGGGCGATACGGACAGTGGTCAGTGCAGGGTTGAGGTGAGAGGCGATCTCCTCGTCGGAAAACCCCATGATCGCCAGATCGTCTGGCACGCGGATGCCGAGCCGCTGACACTCGAACAGCGCTCCGGCGGCCAGCTCGTCGTTGGCGAAGAACACCGCGTCCACTTCAGGAAAATCGCGCCGCAGGCTCAGCAGCAGCTCGCGCCCCACCGCCAGGCTGCTGGGTTGATCGCTGCGCCCGATCAGGTGGGGAGGCAACTTCAGTTGTGCCAGCCCGGTCTGGAAACCCTGAATACGTCTGACACTGCGGGGATCGAGGGTGGTCAGCGTACCTGCGTATGCAATCTGGCGGTAACCGCAGCGGGCCAGATAGGTTGCCGCCGCCTCACCGACGCGGGTATGTGAAAAGCCGATGTTGAGATCGAGAGCCTGACCGGTTTCGCCTTCCACCGCCAGATCCATGATCTCTACCACTGGCACGCCTGACGCCCGCAGCAGGCGACTGGTGCGCTCTGTGTGGTCCAGTCCAGACAGCACCACCGCGCTGGGTCGCCAGCCGAGAAAAGCCTCCACCAGTTGCTCTTCCCTGGCAGGGCTGTACTCGGTGGACCCCAGCATCAGTTGATAGCCCGCGTCCGGCAGCCGCTCCTGCAAGCCTTCCAGAATTTGTACGTAGACGCTGTGATGCAAAGTGGGAACCAGCACTGGCAGGACCAGTCCCGTGCCGCTTGCCAGCCCGCCAGCGGCCCGGTCCGGAATGTAATTCAGGGCGTCGGCGGCGTGCAGAACGCGCACACGCAACTCGGCGGACACCATTTCTGGCCGGTTGAGGGCACGGCTCGCGGTCATGCTGGCCACGCCCGCCTGCCGCGCCACGTCAGCAATCGTCACGCGCTGG
This sequence comes from Deinococcus marmoris, assembly GCF_001949125.1. Taxonomy (GTDB): domain Bacteria; phylum Deinococcota; class Deinococci; order Deinococcales; family Deinococcaceae; genus Deinococcus; species Deinococcus marmoris_A. Next base: position 1,427 of record NZ_MSTI01000156.1, on the reverse strand, counting down.
CGCTTGCGGCCCGTCAATGATTTTTCAGATGCGTCGACTTTGCTCACGGCGGACTGACTCCCTTCACTGAAAACAAAAAGTGTACAGGCGGTTCCTGGGAGAACCGAGCTTGATGCGCTGCTGAAGCGAATAAAAGCCGCCAGCAGAAATGGGATTTGCGTATTTGACATTTGGATGTTAGCGTTATCAAAAGCAGATTTCAAGTCCCCACTGGAGGCCAGATGAAGAAGCGAGTAATCAGGTTTTATGCCGTGCAGGAGAAGTCGTGACCCACTTTGACCTGACCGGACGCCGCGCCCTGGTGACGGGTTCCAGCTCAGGTATTGGCCTGGAGTTGGCGCGGGGACTCTCACAGCACGGCGCGGCAGTGATCTTGAATGGCCGCGACGAGGGCAAGCTGGCAGCGGCGACAGCCCAACTCGGCAGCGAGGGCCTGAGCGTGGATTCCGCACACTTTGACGTGACCGACAAGGCCGCCGTTCAGGTGGGCGTGGCAGCGCTTCTGGAAGGCGGTCCGATTGACATTCTGATTAACAACGCGGGGATCCAGCGCCGGGTGCCGTTGCTGGAGGTGTCGTTGGAAACCTGGGACGAGGTGCTGCGAACCAACCTCACCTCTGCACTGCTGGTCTCGCAGGCCCTTGCCCCACAAATGATTGAGTGCGGTGGCGGCAAGATCATCTGCACCCTGTCGCTGATGAGCGAGTTGGGGCGGCGCACCACTGGCCCGTATACGGCGGCCAAGGGCGGTCTCAAAATGCTGGTTAAGGCCATGTGCGCCGAGTGGGCCGAGCACAATATCCAGATCAATGGAATTGGTCCAGGCTACTTTGCCACTGAGATGACGGCCCCGCTGGTTCAGGACGAGCAGTTCAGCAGCTGGGTCAGGGGCCGCACTCCCGCTGGACGCTGGGGTGATCCAGCAGAACTAGTTGGCGCGGCAGTCTTTCTGTCTTCCCGCGCCTCCAACTTCGTCAACGGTCAGGTGATCTATGTGGACGGGGGGATGTCGGCGGTCTTGTGATGTGATCCCATGACGACATCGCTGGTCCCTCTGCCCGGTGCGCCGTTGGCCTAGCGACAAGAACATTCACATTGATATGCACAAATGGCCAGGCTGTTCAAAACAGTAGGGCTACGCGAAACTTACAAATGGGTTAGCAAGTTGCTGACGCATGTACTCGTCGAGGAGGCCAAATTTCAGTGCGTATATCGTCTTCTTTGCCTCTCGCGCAGCTTGGGCCAATCGAATCCAGACCAGCATCGCTATGCCAACATGATTGCGCTGAGATCGTCCTAGACGGCACTGACAGCCTTCAATCCCTGTGATCTGCTTCAGTTCGCGGTGAAAGACCAGGGCAGCCCAGCGGACGACGAGCGTCTGGCGCACGTCGTCCGCAGTCTGTAAAGCTGGGTCGTTGGTCACG
>NZ_MSTI01000166.1 GCF_001949125.1 Deinococcus marmoris | reverse complement strand
TGGAGTGGAGGGATCGGCGCTGTCCCGATTCCTGCGGCGTTACAAACGGAATCCGTATTATCAATGGTTCGGACAGTTTTGGGTGGCGTCGCGTGCTGGATGGAGAGGAGAAAAAGTGGGGTGTCGCGAGACGTCCAAGGCTCTGCTGGACACAGAATGCTCTGTATTCAGGTGATGTGTCTCCGATTGGTCAACAGGGCTGTCTGGCAGGGCAAATAAATAATATCAATCCAGGTGTCGGTGTCGGATTGAGTTTAATTCGGGCAACGGTTGAAGAACACCGTTCTGCTGGCAGCGTACCTGCTGAAAACTGTCCGAACCATTGATTATATGGTGATCAATAAGCCGAATCCGCCAAAAAGAAGGGAGCCTTTGTAGGCTCCCTTCTCCAATTTGAAAGTTTGGTTCGATTACCAGCGGTCGTCGCGGCGAGGGCGGTCGTTGAACGCAGGTGCAGGTCCAGCCTTCGTGACCACGATGTTCTTGGCCTGGGGGCCTTTGTTGCCCTGACCAGCTTCGACTTCGAATTCCACTTCGTCGCCTTCGTTCAGCTTCTTGAAGCCACTGCTCTGGATCGCGCTGAAGTGCGCGAACACGTCAGGGCTACCGGGTGTTTCGATGAAGCCAAAGCCTTTCTCTGCGTTAAACCATTTCACTTTACCTACAGCCATGTTCTACTCCTTGAATTCCAAATACGGAAAGACGCCGAGCAGATGCTTTGAAGCACCCTTGCCCCAGTCCGCACTTAAGACCACTCGTGCTAAGTATAGCACGCGATTATTTGAATTCAATGGCTCACCTCGGCGCTGCCGCCTTAAGTCTTCGGTGAACCTGGAGCGCAGGCGGTGGGCCAGCGGGTGCCGGGGGCGGTGATCCAGACCGTCAATTATGCTGAGATGCTGTCCAGACTGGCTGAGCGCGGCCAGCCCCCGGAGGCTGCCGAGGAGCAACGGGAACAGGTGGGCCTGCTCCAGATCATCCACATCGATCCAGGCTTACCTGAAGATGCCCTGGCGGTGGCCCGGCTGCGCCCGCTCACCTGGACCGTGTGGCTGGGAGGAGGGGATCAAGGCGCAGCAACTGGTGCAGGCAGCGGCGAGCTTACCGGATGTGCTGTGAAGAAATTGCTCCTGTCCATCAACCAATATTGACAACCCCTCATCAGAGTCGTAGGGTCTAGAGAGTTTCCTTTTTTGGATCAATTTTGACTTCGTATCATTGAAGTTGAATCAGCTCTTTCGTGAAGAGTTTTCAATTCAAGCTGCACTTTCGATACGTACATTTAAAAATCCGCTGAAATGGAGTTTGACTTCAGACGCCTTTGTGTTCTGAGGGCAAGCTGGTCAAATCATTCAGCGTTCTCTTTTGGGCTGCCCTCAGTGTTGTCACCCGCAGGAGGCTCCATGTCAGAGACGAACGAGCGGCGAAACTTTCTCAAAGGTCTGGGCCTTGTGGCGGTCACCGTCGGGCTTGGCAGGCCCGGCCTTGTCGAGGCGCAGACGGCTCCCCCGCCGGCTCCAGCCCCGCCAGCCATGGAGATGGCCGCCCCGAGCGATACCTCCACGGCCTACACCTACGTTTTTTTCAACCCGGTGGAAATCGCCTTTATCGAGGCGGCGGTGGCACGGCTCATTCCCAAGGATAATTTGGGTCCAGGCGCGCTTGAAGCGGGCGTTTCGTATTACATCGATGGCCAGTTGGCGGGCTGGTACGGAGAGGCCGGGCGCTGGTACTGGCAAGGGCCGTGGCAACAGGGCACGCCGCAGCAGGGCTATCAACTGCCGCTCAAGCCCAGCGAGGTTTACCGCGCCGCCATTCCGCGCATCAATGAAGTGACGCAAAAGCAGTACAAGGCCGACTTCGCGGACTTGAAGGCTGACCAGCAGGACAAGGTGCTGACCGGGCTGGAGAAGGGCGACATTGACCTGGGTCGCCTGCCTGCTACAACCTTTTTCGCGTTTCTACTCCAGAACACCAAGGAAGGCTTTTTCGCCGATCCAACATACGGCGGCAACGCCCAGATGGTTGGCTGGAAACTGATTGGCTACCCAGGTGTGCAGCCCACCTACGCGCAGATTATCGAGCAGTACAAAACGCCGTTTACTGCGCCGCCCATGAGCATTGCCAACTTTACCGACGATCCTCCTCACTCTCATTGATGCCGGAATTGAACTGCACAGAGGAGAAAAATTATGTCGAAAAAGCTTCCGTCGGTGGACGCGGTCATGGTTGGAGTGGGCTGGACGGGCGGGATTCTGGCCGCTGAACTGACCAGAGCAGGGCTTTCGGTTGTCGGCCTGGAGCGAGGCCAGTCCCGTGACGCCAATGTTGAATTTGCCTTTCCCCACATCCGAGACGAACTCAAGTACGGCATCCGCTTCGGCCTGATGCAGGACGTCAGCCGTGACACCCTGACCTTTCGCAACAGCGCGGATCAGATGGCGCTGCCCATGCGCCAGCTCGGGTCCTTCTTGCTGGGCAATGGTACGGGCGGTGCGGGCGCACACTGGAACGGGCAGACCTGGCGCTGGACGCCCTATGACTTTGAAATCTACAGCCAGACCGTCAAGCGTTACGGCAAGGGGGCCATTGACGACGGCATGCTCATTCAGGACTGGGGCGTGACCTATCAAGAACTGGAGCCGTTCTTCGACAAGTTTGAACACACGGCGGGCATCGGCGGCACAGCGGGTAACTTGCAGGGTAAGGTCCAAGCCGGCGGCAATCCCTTTGAAGGGCCACGCGCCCGTGCATATCCCAACCCGCCGATGAAGCGCTCGCAGCTTGGCGACCTGTTTCAGAACGCCACGCAGAATCTGGGATATCACCCGTTTCCTGGTCCCTCGGCCAACATGACGCAGGCCTACACCAACCCAGACGGGCAGGCGCTGGGAGCCTGCATGTACTGCGGTTTTTGCGAACGTTTTGGCTGCGATTACAACGCCAAAGCCAGCCCCAACAACACGGTCTTGCCGACTGCGCTGGCGACTGGCAAGTTTGAAGTTCGCCACGACGCTAACGTGGTGCGCGTCAATATGGACAGCAGTAAAAAGCGGGCCGTCAGCGTGACCTACGTCGATCTGATCACGGGTGAGGAGATCGAGCAGCCTGCCGAGATGATCTTCCTGACCAGCTTTACGTTTGGCAACGTCAAACTGCTGATGGTTTCCGGTATTGGCGACATCTACGATCCCGTGACCAACAAGGGCATTGTCGGGCGCAATTACACCTACCAGCTCAGCGCCGGGGCAGGCGGCACCATCACCGGAAAAGATTTCAAAGTCTTCGCCGGGGCCGGCTCAGAAAGTGTGGTGATCGATGATTTCAACGGTGACCACTTTGATCACACTGGACTGGGGTTTCTGCATGGCGGCTCCATCTCGGCGTCATCCACGGGAGCGCGCCCCATTCAAAGCAATCCTGGCGGTTCCGGCTGGGGCAGCGCCTGGAAGAAAGCCGCTGCCGCTGCCTACAACACCTCAGTGGGCATCGGCGCTCAGGTGGCCTCACTGCCCTTCCGTCAGAACCATCTGGATCTCGATCCCACCTACCGCGATGCTTACGGACACCCGTTGGTGCGCATGACCTTCGATTACCGTGGAAATGAGCGCAAGCGCAGCCAGTATCTGGCTGAAGTCAACGTCAAGATCCTCACCGAGATGGGGGCCAAAAACGTCGCTGGGCGCAGTGTCCCGGAGCATTACACCATCGTGCCGTACCAGAGTACCCACAACCAGGGTGGAGCCATCATGGGCATGGATCCTGCCAACAGCGTGGTCAACCCTTACATGCAGCATCATCAGGTTTCCAATCTGTTCGTGGTGGGTGCCAGTTCATTCCCGCACAACAGCGGGTTTAACCCGACTGGTACGGTGGGTGCAGTGACGTATCGGCTGGCCGACGCCATCGTCAAGCGGTACATCAAAGCGCCTGGCCCTTTGACGTGACCTCACCCCACCAGTCAGGCTGACCTGATCAAGGAGTGCCATGTCCCTCGGCCCACTGGAAATCATCCTGATCCTGGTCGTCGTGCTGCTGCTGTTCGGTGCCAAGAAATTGCCGGAGATCGGTAAAGGTCTCGGAGAATGGATTCGTGAGTTGCGTCATGCGGGCCGCGAGCTGATCCATCCTGGGGACCAGCCTCCCAATCCGCCCGGCAGAGACTGACCAGAATCCGAACTGACACTGTTCGGCAGCCCTTCAAGATCGCCCAACACGTCCTTTAAACGCATGCAGAGGTGGGGCGATGTTACCGGCCCTTTGTGGATGGGAAACAGCGTCCCATACAGCCTACACGCCCTTCTTCTGGCCTGGAGAATTCATGAAATACCTGTTCCTGATGCTCATCGCCAGCACTTCCCTGGCCGCCGCCCAGAATGGCAAAGCCCTTTACACCAGCAACTGCGCGTCCTGTCATCAGGCGACGGGCAAGGGGATACCCGCAGCCTTTCCACCTCTCGCCGGACATTTCCCCGCGATTCTGGCGGCAGATGGACGCAAATACACGATCAACGTGGTGCTGTACGGCTTGAATGGCTCCATCAAAGTCAACGGTAAAACCTATAACGGAGCCATGCCCGGCTTGGCTCAGTTAAGCGACGGCGATCTGGCCGCAATCCTGAACGAGGTTTCGATCAGTTGGAAGAATGCCCTACCAGACGGCCAGAAACCCTATACGGCAGACGAGATCAAGGCTGAGCACGCCGCCAAGAAGACACCCGAGCAGGTGCATGATCTCCGGCCAGCAGCCTTGAAGTAGTGCGCCTCATCGGCTGCTCTCCTGGCAGCACAGGCTTTTTGAATATCATACGGATTCCGATTGGAAGGTGTTGGAAACACCTGGAAATCCGAACGGAGTGAGAAGGAGAAAAACGGACTCCGGGCATGAAGTGCAGGAATCAGCGCTGTCCCGATTTCTGCGCGAAATAGACGGAATCCGTATCAGTTGTCATTGAGGGTTTCATTTTTGGTCAGCGGGCTTACCACGATTCCGGCTCCACATACACCCCTGTTTGTTGTTGGGAGCGTCTGTTTTCTTCTCACGAAAAAGCTGATGGGTGGGGCGCAAGCGCCAGAGTGAGCATGCAGGGCTGGGCCTGCCCTACTTCGCCTCCTTCACAGCACTCATCATGGCGGCGGTATACGCCTGCGCCGCCGCCCGTTGAAGCTGCCGAACGACGGGCTGACCCAGGCACGCAAGCGGATGACGGGGACGCGAGAAAGCGCTCAACCCAAAAGTCACTTCTCCAGATGCCGAGCGGGAAACCAGAAACCGTTCCTCGCCCTGTTCGGCGTGCCCGGTCAGGGTGCCGTAAGCGAAGCCGCAGCAATCAGGTTCGTCGATGACGTACACCACCCGGTCGGCAACCAGGCTAAAAAATCCCAGGTGGGCAATCTGGACCACCAGCGTCTCGCCTTCGGTAAATGGAGCCGCCGGGTTGGTGAGCCGAATCCAGGGCGTTTCGAAAACCTTCCACGTTTTGAGAGCCGCTCTGGCGAGTGTGAAACATTCGTCGCCGGTGCCCAGGCGGGTGGAATGCTGGTCAATCGCGTATCCGGTGGGGTGCAGGGCCGTTCTGGTCTGGCCGACTTCAGCGTAGGAGTAGGCTGCCTGCCGTTGCCGCTCTAAAAAGGCTTGAGCCTGCTTGGGAGTCGGGCGGTGCAGGAAGAACATGATTGAGCTTATACGGACTCCGATTAAAGGGTGTTGAAAACACCCGTATTACTGGGTGAGTAGAGGCAGAGCGTCCTGAGTCAGAGTGGCACATGAACGCAGCCGCCCTGTTGCCCAGCACCTGCCATATGCATCCCAATGGCATCCTGGAGGTCATGGCGAAGGTCAGCCCGCATGAGATGCTGCCTAGTCTTGCCACCGCGCTCGTTGAGCAGGGCCGCAGCCCGCACGAGATCGGCACGATCCTGGGCCACGAGAACCCGGCGACGACGGCGATTTATGGGTGGGTTAAGGCTTAGCAGTTGGTGCTGGCAGTGACCAGCCTATCGGATGTATTCTAGGGGCTTGATTTCGCACTCCACCCCTGGCGCACTGCCGCCCCACGAGCATCTCCGTCAACTTCACCGCGTCTACGGACCGTTGAGTCCCGCGTTCGTGGCAGAAGAACTGCGCTGCACGCTGGACGAGGCCATTCACTACCTATATGGCCCTCACGCTGCGCTTTACACCTGGGTCAGCCTCGCTGACCTGGCCCACCTGGCGACAGTGGATATGGCTGGGTTGAAGCGCTGGGTGCGGCGGCATCATCTCCAGAGCGCCCAGCTACAGCGCCAGGCGCGGACCGCGCCTGCGTACATCCATCTCGATGACGCCCGCCATTTCCTGCACCAGCACTTGACGTCAGAAACGGTGGACGCGCTGCCCCGCGTGAATGTCACAGACCTGGGGTCTTCACCTCTGCCGAGTCCAGCCGTCCAGACAGCCGTGGATGTGGACTGGCACCTGGCCCGGCAGGCCGCCTGGCCCATGACGGTGGACCGACTGGCAGAAGCGGTCTACAGCTCCCGTTCTACGCAAGCTCAGCAGCAGACCCGTAAAATCCTGCGGCGCTGGGAAGCCCAGGGGAGAGTCGTGTGCTTTGCGCGGGGCCTGTATGACCTGGTGCGCCCGTCCCTGGTCCTGGACCCAGTGCGGTACGGCAAGAGCGTGTTGCCGAGAGAAGACCTCCAGAAGCTGCGCGTCCATCACCCGGAGATCGCCCACTGGACCAGTGGGCCGCTGGCGGCGGCCTGGCGGGCGTACAGCCGTTTCTATGCGAACACCCTGCTGCCCATCGTGGACCGTGGGGAGCCGACGTTTCTGGAATATCTGCTGGTGGCGCAGTTGCATCCAGACGGGTTGCCGGACGCGGTGAATGCCCGGTATGAGGAACTGTGCCAGGAAGCGGCTTTTTATCGCCTGGTGCCCGCACCGCCGCAGAGGGCGCCCGAGATGGAGAAGCCTGCACTGACGGTGAAGAATGTTGAAGCAGGCCTGATTGACTTCAAAGCGGTAGCCGAGGCAACCCGGTTGAAGATGCAGCGCAAAGGCAGCAAGGGGCAGACCTCAAGCAGGGGCCGCAAGACAATGGTGTCCAAGGAGATGCAGGAGAGCGTGTAGTTCAGGCGTTGCCTCTGGGTGACAGTGGCCAAGCACGCCTAGAGGCCCCTTGTGGTCAAGAAGAATACAGCCGTCACCCGTGGGATTCACCGACCAGGTCAATCCCCCTGGTTGTGCCCTGTGACGTCTCTAACCTCTCCCCCTGGTGAGCGCTTTTCAGCATTGTCTTCAGTCAGGGCCTAAACGGCTTGCAGTAACCCTCAAAGGTTATTGCTGTGGAATCAGGCTCGTTTTTGGTCACCGCCTCAAAGCAATCAGGGGGAAAATCTCAGTCGGCTCACACGGTCTCCCTTTAACTTCAAGGTGAACAACGTCAAAATGTAAGAAAACACGTGGAGGTGTTGATGACCATTAGCAAATGGATGCTCAGCAGTATGTTCTTCAGTCTGGTTGGTATGGCCGCAGCGCAGTCGAGCGCGTGTGTCAAGACGCCCGCGTACGCCTATAACGGTTTGGTGAAAATCGAGTATCCCAGCCGCAATGGTGGGGCAGTGGTTCAGCGTGCCTGTGACGCTGGCGCGCAGCAACTCGTGGCAGATGTCATGGCCTCAGCCAAAGCCAACGGCGTCACTGTGCGCTGGGTTGAGATTTACGGCGTGCGCCGCTGGGGATCTGTGTTTCACGACCTGATCTACAAGACGAGGGCGCTGGGCTATGGGCAGGCGCTGTTCAGCAAGTACAACGCCCTGCCCCTCAGCCGGATGAGCAACAAAGAGGAACTGGTCTACGCCAATGGTTCGGGCAAATACGTCGCCCAGTTCTCGTATGAAGAGGGCAACAGCACCGCCAACACGTCTACCGTGTTCGTTCTGTACGGCAATTGATCTGGCGCGAGTTACACGGACTCCGATTAGAGGGTGTTGAAAACACCTGTAATCCGAGCAGAGCGAGAAGGAGAGAAACGGGTGCCGGACGTGGAGTGTAGGAATCGGCGCTGTCCCAATTTCTACACGAAACAAACGGAATCCGTGTTGCGCGGCATTTTCAAAAACACAGTCAGGTGTTGCAGGGCCACTGGAAGCTTATTTCCCGGTGGCCCTGCCCGCTGTTCTGCCACTGGACGTGCAGGGGAAAGGCGCATCTATCCGGGCTGACCTTGCAGTGCGGCGACTCCCTGGCCTTCAGCAGCTTGACCAGCTATGAGCGGCTCATGCCCAGTAGCGCTCCAGCCTATGGCATCTCTTCAGGCAAGACCTCGTTTCCCCATGCCTCCAGTTGCTTTTTACTTTGCTTTGTACTTCCCGCCGCCACGACGGTCCTTCTGACCCTGGGCGCGCCATTCCCAGGCGGTCGCCACGACGATTGTCATCACCAAGTCTAGGAACACGTACAGAACGGCGATGTCGCCTTGTACGTTGATCAGGATTGCGATCATTCCGGCGATGCCCAGCGCGATGCTGACTCACCAGCGCCAGGACGCACCTCGCAGGGAGCTGAGATCACTGAGCGATTTCACAAACTCCAGCAATTCCAGCATGGAGACATCATACGGGCGACCGACACGGCCTGATCAGCACAGAGCGCTCCATCCCAGGAATTCGCCAGCAGAATTCGGGCGTTATCGCAAGCCTTTAAAGAGCCGGTCCAGAATACTTTCATACGGTCTGGACAGAATTGTGTCCTTCGCCAGATGAAATCCGATTAGGCTGGACCGAGCAGAAGGCGGGGTGAACCTATTCCCCCGTCCATTTCCCCGCATTCAGCGCCGCTTCCGTCCTGTTCCTGACCTGCATCTTGGACAGCAGGCTCTTGACGTGGTTTTTGACGGTGCTTTCACTGATCTCCAGATCACGGGCGATCTGTTTGTTGCTCAGCCCCTTTGCCAGTAGCCGCAGGGTGTCCAGTTCTCTGGGGCTGAGATGCTCCAGCTCCTGCTGGCGGGTGGTCAGCAGATGCAGGTATTTACTCGCCACACTGGGCTGAATAAAAACCTCACCCGCCGCCACCCGCCGCACCACATCGAAGAGTTCCTGGGGCCGCACGTCCTTGAGCAGATAGCCCTTGGCTCCAGCACGAATCCCGTCCAGCACATAGTTCTCGGTGTCAAAGGTGGTCAGGATCAGTACCCGGCTGTCCAGGCCGAGTTCATGCAGCCGGGCAGTGGTTTTCACGCCGTCCAGTTCCGGCATCTGAATATCCATCAGCACGACGTCGGGTTTCAGGCGCTGGATCAACTCCAGGGCTTCCAGGCCACTCCCTGCCTCACCGATCACCTCAAAGTCGTCGTCGGTTTCAAACAGGGAACGCAGGCCGAAGCGCATCAGCGGTTGATCGTCCACGATGGCGAGGGTAATGGTCATGGGGCAGTCCTCATAGGATGTTCGCCTCCGAGAAGGCCAGGGAGCGGGGCAGACGGGCCACGACGCGCGTTCCCCCGCCGGGGGAGCTGTCAATCTCCAGTTGACCGCCCAGCAAGACTAGGCGCTCACGCATCCCGGCCAGCCCGTAATGGCCCGGTGCGGTGGGCTGCCGGGTATCAAAGCCCTGGCCATCGTCGCTGACGCTGAGCCGGGTGTCCTGGGGCGTCTGGCGCAGTTCCACGGAGATCTGCCGGGCGTGGGCGTGGCGGCGGGCATTTTGTACGGCTTCGCTGGCAATGCGGATCAGGGCGTGCTGTTGCTGGGGCGAGAGCTGAACGTCGGTGAGGTTGAGCTGCACGGCAGGCAAACCTTCCGGCTGAGCGAGGACGCTGAGCTGGGCCAGCATGGACTGATCTGGCGTGGATGGGGACACCTCGGAGCGCAGATCGCTGAGGCTCAGTCGCAATTCGCTGGTGGCCGCCCGCGACAGCTCGCGCGACTGTCCCAGCAAGATGCGAGCTTTGTCGGGCCTGCGTTCCAGGCTCAGCTCGGCGGCTTCCAGTTGCACGGTGATGGTGGTCAGGGCGTGGCCCAGCGTGTCGTGCAGCTCACGGGCCAGCCGGGAGCGTTCGCGCAGCACTGCCAGTTCCTCGGCCTGGGCCGCCTGGAGGGCCAGCTTGGTGTTGGCGGTTTCCAGTTCCTCCACCAACTGCCGCGAACGGCGCAGCAGCACGCCGAACACCGCCGTCATCAGCAGCCCGGCAGCGTTGCTCAGCGCGTCCAGCAAACCTGGGGACGGGCTGGCGGTCAGGCTGAACAACCACACGAACACCGCCACAATCGGCAGGGTGTAACGCAGGTGCCAGCCGAGCGGCTGATGCATCCCCAGAAACAGCATGGTCGTAACCGCCACAAAAAATTGCAGCGACGGGCTGAGGATCAGCAAACTGGCGGTGGTGGCGAGCAGGCTGACGAGCAGCAACCGCTCAAATGCTTTTGAAGGCAGGCGGCCTGTGTCCAAGTCAACAGTGTCCAGGTCATCGGTGCGGATCAGGGTCAGCACATAACTGATCCCGACGGCCCACAGCGTCAGCAGCGGCCACCAGACCGGCCCGAAGGCAGCCTGAGACTGCGCCACCTGCACGGACGCGATGCCCAGCGGAATCAGGGCCAGCAGGACGCCGCGTTGCCAGAACAGCAGGCGCTGCGGCTGAAGGTGGGGTGGTTGAAGATGGGGCGGCCAGCGCCAGAACAGGATCAGCGCCGGAAGACACGCCACCAGCGCCCAGCCAGACCTCAATGCTTCCACCCGCCCAGCCTAGCCCCCTTTTGGTGGTTTCCGGTATAGCCCAAAAGGGCTAACCCGACTGACCCGTTGTGAAGGCGCGGCAGCGTGGAACCTGGGCGCACACTCTGGGCATGACAAACACCGACTGGATCGTCAGCGTCAGCATCCTCGCCTTCATGCTCCTCACCGTCCTGGGCACCCGCGAGATCAACAGGATGGTCTTCGTACGTCTCTTCCTCACCGTTGGCGGCTCGGCCTTCTACTTCCTCAGCGACTTGCCCACCGCCGGACACGATGTCCCGCTGGAACTCGGCGGCGTGGCGCTGGGCGTGATCTTCGGAGTGATGGCAAGCGGCGCGTCCAGGGTGTTCCGTCAGGGCAACAAGGTGATGGTGCAGTCGGGCTGGCTCTATGCAGCGGTCTGGGTGGCCGCGCTGGGCCTGCGGGTGGTCTTTGCCGAACTGGCGACGTACAACCCCACGGTTCTGGCCTGGGTGGTCAACTTCAGCATCCAGAACCAGATCACCGGGCCGGAAGCGTGGCGGGCGGCGTTCGTGCTGATGGCGCTGGTGATGGTGGTGACGCGCATTGCCCTGGTGGCCGTTCGCAGCCAACTGGCCCAGCCCAGTGCCCAGCCGCAACTGGCCTGAAACGAGGTCTGGTCACGCTGAACAAGATCCAACGCCAAGCAAGGTTCAGCGCCAAGCAAGGTTCAACGCAGCAGGCGGGGGAAAGGAGACAGGAGCCTTTCCCCCGCCTGCTTGTGCTGCCTGTGCTACCAAATGCTGGGCTGGAGACCGGCGAAGCCGTAGATAGGCTGACCAGTGGGAAAGCATTCGGGGATGGACTGAACCTGGAAGCCCGGATCATACGGACTCCGATTGAAAGGTGTTGAAAAACACCTGGAAATCTGAACGGGCGTCCAAGCGTCCTCTCTGCGAGCTGTACCAGTCATAGGCGCTGTTCTGGACAAGACAGTGAGTGGGAGAAAATGGGTTCCAGGCATGGAGTGCAGGAATCGGCGCTGTCCCGAGTTCTGCCGCGTTACAGACGGAATTCGTATCGCCCAACGTTGTCGCGAAGCTCGTGAGTGCCAGGGATTACCGCACATCAGGCGTGGTGAAACAGACTGATTTCCTATTCAGTCACAAGCGCGATTGGCCCCCGTGTCCCAACTGCTGTTTTACTTCGCGGAGTTCCTCCGCCTGGGCCAGCACCTGCACGCTGTCCCCCGCCAGCAGCCGGGTCGCGCCCCTTGGAATCAGGTACTCGCCTGCCCGGTGGATCAGCACCACCAGCGCCTCCGGCGGCAGGTGCAGGTCCACGATGCGCGTGTTGTCGGCAGGGCTGCCCGGACGCACTTCAACTTCTACCAGTGCGTTTTTGCTGTGTCCGGTGGGCGTATAGGTCATGGGCGGGGCAGACGGCACGGTGCGGGGCGTACGCAGGCCCAGCAGATCGGCGACCAGCGTCAGTGTGGTGCCTTGCAGCAGCACACTGGTCAGCACGATAAAGAAAACGACGTTGAACAGAATCTGTGCTTGCGGCACCCCGGCCAGCAGTGGAAAGGTGGCCAGCACGATGGGGACAGCGCCCCGCAGTCCTACCCAGCCCACCATGGTCTTGTGACGCACAGGCATCTGTGAGGCCGCCAGGCTGATGAACACGCTGAGAGGCCGGGCCACGAAGACCAGCACCAGCGCGCAGGCCAGCGCCAGCCCCGCCGTCGGCAGCAGTTCGTGTGGATTGACCAGCAGCCCCAGCGTCAGGAACATCACCACCTGCATCAGCCATGCCAGCCCGTCGTGGAAGGACAGCAGGCTGCGCTTATGGAGAAAGTCGGCGTTGCCCAGGATGATGCCCGCGACAAAAATCGCCAGAAAGCCGCTGCCCCCTGCCACGGCGGTCACGCTGAAGATGGTCAGGGCCAGCGCCAGCGTCAGCACCGAATACAGCCCCTCGAACTGCAATTGCAGGCGGTTGAGCGTCAGCAGCGCCAACCGGCCCAGCACCACCCCCAGTACACCGCCAATCACCATCTGCTTGATGAACAGCGGCACGATTTCCAGCACGCCCATGCCAGGATGGGCAATCAGTTCCAGCAGGCCCACCGTCAGAAATACGGCCATCGGATCGTTGCCACCTGACTCGAACTCTAGCAGCGGGCCGATGTCTCCTTTTAGCCCCAGTGCCCGCTCTTTGAGGACGCTGAAGACGGCTGAGGCATCGGTGCTGCTGACCACTGCGCCCAGCAGCCACGCGATCAGCCACGGCAGGTTCAGGACAAAATGCGCGAAGGTGGCCATCACCCCGGCTGTGATCAGCACGCCCAGCGTGGCCAGGCTCAGCCCACGCTTCAGGACGGGCCGGGTCTCACCCCAGTTGGTGGTCAGGCCGCCCTGGAACAAAATGAAACACAGCGCCACAGTGCCCAGCGCCTGCGCCAGTCGGTAATCGCTGAACTGGATGCCCAGGCCGTCCGTTCCGGCCAGCATGCCCACGCCCAGAAACAGCAGCAGGCCAGGAATGCCCAGCCGCCCACCCAGACGACTGACGATTAAGCTGATGAGCAGAAGGACGCCTGCGGCCAGCAGGTAGAGTTCAGTGGTCAGGCCCGTCACCCACTCAGGATGTCACAGGATTGGGACGGCTCAGGAACGAGGATTTGGGAGAATGGTGTCACGTGCTTGATCCTGAGATCTGTGAGTTACGCTCCAACTCCAGCTTGCGGGCGTCCTGCGTGATCAGATCAAGCTCGACGGTCCGTCGTCGCACGCCAGTTCATGCGTTTCTCCCAGTTTGCCCAGACCTGGCACCCCGCGCAGCGGCAAAAGATGTCCCCTGCGCAGGTCCCAGTCTCTGTCGGGGCTGGGAAAGCTGTACAGATGCACTCCGCCGAGACTGGCGAACAGCAGCGGGTAGGGATGGGTGTGAATGGCCACAGCAAGTTGAGGCGGAAAGGAAACAGACGGAACCCGTATTACAGCGTCCATAATTCACCGTCTGGAGCATGCAACGTCACGGTGTGTGCCTCGGCGGGGTCCGGGAATTCCAGGCTGCCGAGCTGGGCGCTCAGGATGGCGGCGGGCACAGGTTGGCTGCGGGCAGCGTTGCGGGCACTGAAAACGTTGGGCGGCGTCCAGGCCACCTCGATGCGGGTGAGCGCGCCGTACGCCACGCCCAGCCCCAGCACCTGTGCACGTTGATCGCGGCGCAGGCTTCCCGCGTCCCACACGACATGTCCTTTGTGCCGCAGCCCCACGCGCACCGCCTCGCGGGCGGCCTGCATGACCTGGCCGTTCACGCGCTGATCGGTGTGGTCCTTGCCCAGGCGGGCGCGCAGGGCGTCCAAGCTGACGATGTGGGCCTGTGGATACTGGGCCGCCAGCGTGCTTTTCCCACTGCCACTGGGGCCACACAACACCGTGAGCTGCGGGAAGCCGTGCCGGGCGGCCTCCTGAACGCGGGCGGCGGCCTCGTGCGGCGTGTGGATGAGGCCCGCTTCCCAGTCGCGCAGGCCCCGGCCCAGCGCCAGTGCCAGCAAGTCCGGCGAGGCTCCGGGCAGGAGTGCCTGAACCTCTGCCCGGAAGGCGGCGTGGGGATCATCCACGTTCCACACCCCTAGTTCACGGGCGGCCAGTTCCAGCAGGTCTGCGGTGTCCTCACCTTGCCGGGCGTCTTCACCCAGGACGGTGCGGCCCCGTGCATCGGCCCGCGCCAGCAGGGTCAGCAGCGGCAGGGGCACCCGCCGTGCCAGAGCGGGAACGCCGCGCTCCAGATCGCCCTTCAGCGCGCGGTGCAGGCTGTGATGCTCGGCCACCAGGCGCAGGACCGTCAGCAGGAAGGCTGGCGACCAGCCCGCGTCCAGCAGTTGGTAGGCGAGGTGGTCTTTGCCGCGCCGCGCATGTCCGGGTGAACACAGGCGGACGTCACCTGCCTCGTCGGGTTCCTCACGGGTGGTCAGCGCCTTGCCGATGTCGTGCAGGGCAGCGGCCACGATCAGCGCCCCGCGTTCCAGCCCAGTCAGTCGGGCAGCCTCCGCCAGGGTGTGGGCTTCTTGCACCACCCACGCCGAATGCACGGCCACGTTGCCCTCGGCGTGCCACTGCGCGTCCTGGGGGGGGTTCTCCAGCTTCAACAGCAGCGGCACCAGAGGCAGCAGGGCGGCCCTGATCTCTTCAAAGGAAAGGGGTTGTGCCGCGCCCAGATGGGCAGGCAACTCAGCCGCCCGCATCTTGACCTTCTCCTGCCAGACCATTGGCCTCCACGGGTCTGCTCAGCCAGTGCTGGTCGGTCTGAACATGTCGGGCACGCACGAATTTGGCCACCCGGCGCGGAAACTCGGCGTAGGGAATCTGGCCAGTCACGCGCACCACGTAGCCCTCCATGCATTCTGGATCGACGGAAATCTCTTTCAGCGCTGCCTCGTCCCAGATGCCCCGGTGCAGCTCTTTGGGCGTCGGTACCCCCAGGCGCGTGGCCCAGGCTTTGACCTCGTCCCAGGGGCGCGACACGTTCTGATCGTCCCACACGCTGAACAGGTAGAAATAGCCTTCCAGGGCTGCGTAACGCAGGCTGTGAACCGCGTAGACATTCTCGCCGCACAGCCGCCAGCCGTCGGGAATCTCGTGTCCGAAACGGCCCCGCTCGGCCTTGACCCACGTCCGCGACGGGTGTGGGCGCGTGTCCAGGCTGCGGGCGTGCAGATCCGTGCGGTACAGGCTGGTGTTCTCGCCGTCGAGCTTCTCGGTGACGACGATGTCCTGACCGATCAGGCCGCTCAGGTCACCAATGCGGCGGTCGTCGTTTTGCAGCCCTGGAGACCAGGGCAAATGGAGGGTAGAGGGGTATTTGATTCGCATAGGGGATCACTGCCCGGCAGGTTATGGGAGGAGTGGCGGGCGGCGCATCGGCCAGGTGGGGCAGAGGGGGCTAGGCCGTTTGGCCGGGCGGCGCGTCCGCTTCGTCATCCCAGCGCCAGGCCCCGCCCAGGGCGGCGGCCAGTTTTCCGGCAACCTCCTCGCAGACCAAACGCCCGTCTTCGTCATCCTGGCAGGCCAGCTCCAGCAGGTTGAGCAGGGGTACGTCCTGCCCCTTTGTCCACGAAGAGCAGCCGCGCAAATCGCAGTGCATAGGCAGCAGCAAGATCGCCCCGCTGTCCAGCACAGCGGCGTCCACAACCCCTGAGAAGGCGGCGTCGGACCGGACGTTGAGGAAACGCCGTGAGACCACACTCAGACCAGAGGGGTCCATCGTCCGGCCTGAATCAACGACAGGATCAGCGCCGCGATGTTCCAGGCGTCGTCTACCCCTCGGTGATGGCGGCCCTCCAGCGGCAGGTCAGCGAAAGCCAGCGCCTGGGCCATACTGGGCCGTTTGTGCAAGGCGTGCGCCTGCGTGAACACCTTTTTGGCATTGGTGTGCCGGGCGCTGAAGGGATACGGTACGCCGCCCAACGCGCACTGCGAGGCAAACTGCTTGCGGTCATAGTCGCCCCAGCTTGCCCAGGACCGCGAGTCGCTGCGAAACTCACGGCGCAGGAGGTGGCAGGCCCCTTCAAACGACACGCCTGCGGCCACGTCCTGCGCACTCAGGCCCGTGAGCTGGGTGCAAAAGGCGCTGACCTCCGAACGCTCCGGGCGGATCAGGATGGCCTGCCGCCGGGTGCGCTCCAGGGTCTGGGTGTTCAGCTCGCAGACGCCGATTTCAATGACCTCACTGGTCTGTCCGGGGGGCGGCGGCCCCTCCCAGCAGGTGGCCTCGACGTCGATCACGTTCAGGAACATGCCGCATTCTTGCTGTTAGCCGCAGCCCACTTCATCAGCCAGATCTCCATCGGTCCCTGACATGGTGGCCTACTGCTCCACCGCTGTCCGCCGTGCCCGGATCAGCCACGCCTCGGCCCGCGCGTAATCCGGGCGTTCTGGCAAGTGGGTTCGCGCGTACGCCTCATCAAATGTTCGGTGCAGCTCCAGCCGCCAGCGCCCTATTTCTTCCCAGCTCAACTCCCCCGATTTGACAGCCAGCAGCCGCTCACGGTATTCGCCCACATCCACCAGCACCTCGCCCGTTTTCAGGACATGGATGCCGCTCAGCAGCAGCCTCAAAAGATGCATGACGTGCTTGGGACGGATGTCGCCATGGTTGCGCCGATCTGCCTCCAGCCGCTTGAACTGGCCCATCACATAGCCGCCGTAAGTCTGGTAGACCAGCCGACTCAGAAACGCGCCCCGGATGTCCAGCAGGGCCTGCGCCACGGGAGTGACCGTCAGCACCTGCGGGCTGTACAGCACCTCCAGGACATTGGGATTGGCTTTTAGGGCCAGCAGCACGAACTTGCGGGCCTCCCAGTACACTTCCTCGCCGCGCTCCAGTTGTTCGGGCACGCCGCCCAGACTCCAGTGCGCCGTCGCGGGCGGCAGGTAAAAGCCGCGCAGGTCCGTGTCGCTGCCCGCCGAGTCCAGGCCGAAAGCGCGGCTGCCCATCACGCAGCGGTACTGGACGTACGGGAAATAATCGGTGTGATCAGCCGGGAGGGCCTCGGCTTCCTTACGGCGCACGCCCAGATGCACCCGGTTGACGTCCAGCAGCGCGCCATCTGGGAACTGCACGCTGTAGACGCTGGGGCCGCCCTGTGCTGGGGCGCGGGCCACCACGCCTACCGCACCTACCGCATGGTCCCCTTGGGGCGTTCGGAGGGTAACGCTGGTACCGGGTGACAGGGGAGTTGTAAGCGTGGCAGGTGGCATGGCTTATGCAGGCTAACGTCGCAGGCTGAGGCTGGAAAGATGCGCCGCATTGACCATTGGCCTGGAGAGCACCACGACGGGCCTTCTTGTGTTCGCTACTGCCCGTCCCATCCGGCGCGACTGCCGTATCAGGGCGTTTGTCTGAGCGCACACTCGGTATTGAGCTAAGCGTCCCGTCCTAAGCGTTGAAACGCCGGACTCGGCGCGCTCCGCATCGGTGGTGGCCGGATCGCTGTGTGATCAGGACTGGAGCACGGCCCCTATGATGCAGGCATGTTGCCGTTCGGGCTCAGACTCACTCGCCCAGCCCTGATTGTGCTGGGGCTCATGGTTTTACTGACGGCCTGCTCATGGGGACGCGACGCTCGCTCGGCACAGGCCACGGAGCAAGCGGTGATTGACGCGGCCCGTGACGCAATGACCACAGCAGCCAAAATCCTTGGCGGCAGCGAACTCATGGCTGGAGCACGCTGGTACAAATGCCCAGGCGGGATCGGTCACCAGTACGTCGGAGGTGGGGTCATGACGGCCCCGAAGGGAGATGTGTCTCGCCAGCTTGAAGCCGTCCGGGCAGCGGTCATCGGTGCCGGATTCACCGACGTGACCCAGGTTGAGGGAAAGGTCAGCGTTGAGCGCGACGACATCAGCGTTACCCTGGGTTATCGCGCGGTTGATCAGCACTGGCGCGTTTCTTCCGCTCGAAGTGCTACAGGTACTCCAAAGCCGAAATGCAGAGGGTAAAATCCAGTGCTTACAAGGAGATCAAGGGCTTGACACCCTGATAGACCGTCGTCACAGTGGGCAGATCTTCCAGTCAAGGATGAAGACGTTCACCAGGAACACTCAGGGAGATGACATTTGAAGGAGTGCAGTGCACAGCGACTGTTGTCGGGAGCTGGGTGGCACGCCCGTTGATCAAGCCATCAATGCGGGTTCTGGGGAACTCTCCAGCAGTGCGTGGGGGCAATCGATCTGGCCTGCTCTACAGAGCGGGCCAGATCGAACGTCAGTGTCGGACCTGCGGCCCGTTTCCTGTAGCCTGTCCGGCATGACCCCACCAGACTGGCTTCTTCAGTTGCTCGGTGGAGCTGCGGTGGTCATGTTGTTTCTTTTCCTATCCGTTTTTTGGCCCTTTCGACCAGCCTCTAAAAAGGTGCAGCCGACTCCGGAACACAAGGGTTGTCTGAAGCAGCAACAGCAGCGGCGCGCCCTGCACGAACTTGAAGTCATGCGTCCTGGCCTGATTCACGCTGCGTTCAACAGAGATTATGTGAGTCGCGGCGATATGGAAATGCAGGGCTGGAGCTGGCACCTGATGATGTTCGAGTACGATCTCCCTGTCTGGTAGAAGGCTGGAATCATGACCGACATGGGTTCTTCATGACCACGGTGCTGAGCAGGCGCAGCACGCTCCACACCGTGTCCGTGATCCCGATGGCCATTGCTGGCGTCCGTTGCGCATATTGACGACGCCCCACCGGTTCATTCAACTTGACTCGCAGGCTCCGGTTCACCCGACAGAAGTTATAGATCCCATTGACCAGATCACTGACCGTCTGACGGACGTGGGGAAGCCTCGCAAACGCGAGGCTTCTGCGGACTTGGTGCGGATTCATACGCCGGGCCGTCCCGTTGTGCCGTTCCACTGCCG
>NZ_MSTI01000048.1 GCF_001949125.1 Deinococcus marmoris | reverse complement strand
ATGGAGTTTCCGTTCCGGGACGGCAAGCAGTTCGCGGGCCTGGGTGATTGCCAGTCCCGTCAGGCTCAGGCGCTGCACTTCCACTGGAATATGGCGCTGCATAGCGTTTCTGTAGCCAGAGCCAGTCAGTTGATGAACCAGCGGGCTGGCCCGCTGGTCTTCAGCATGGAAGACGAAAAACGCCGTGCCTATAACGAATTTTTCGCTGATCGAATTTTATCTCTGTTGCCTGGCGATCTGACTTGCGAAAAATTCGCCCCACAGATCGCCGACCTGCTGCTCCTGGGGGTCAAGGCTGCTTGAAACCTTCCGGACTACTGCAAGGTCAGCAGCGAGTGGAAGAGCAAGGTGGGCACCGGCAACAGCCTGGACTGGCCCGTGGGCACCGGGGCCAAGGGCAATGACGGCGTGGCAGGCGTCGTGAAAAGCACCCCCGGCGCGCTGGGTTACGTGGAACTGGTGTACGCCAAGCAGAACAAACTGCCCTACGGCAGCGTGCAGAACCGCGCGGGCACCTTCATCCTGGCCGACAACGGCCCCGCCAGCAAGGCCGCCGAGGGCGTCGTGATCCCTAGTGATACCCGCGTCAGCATCACCAACAGCCCGAATGCCGACGCCTACCCGATTGCCAGCTTTACCTACGTGATCTTTTATCAGGATCAGAAGTACGGCAACCGCACCGAGGCGCAGGCGATGGAACTCAAGAAAATGTTGAGCTGGATGACCACCACCGGGCAGCAGTACAACGAACCGCTGGACTATGCCAAGCTGCCCAGCAACGCGGCGAACAAGGCCAAGAGCATCATCAACAGCATGACCTACGGTGGCAAGAAGCTCTGAAGCAGCAGCACCTGACTCGGGCCAGCGCTGTGCGCTGGCCCTTTTGGCAAGGGGCCACCAAAATCCGGGGGCCAGAGATCTATGAAGCGAACGGCCTGCTGGTACGCGGCGTTCACGGTGTCGAGTGAAAAGTGCTGGTAGACCTTCAAACTCTTCTTGCTGGCATAGCCGCTCAGGAGCTGGATCTGTGCATCCGAGAGCTTCTGACCAGTCAGAAACGTCAGCATCTGGTGGCGGAACAGGTGGGGATGAACGGAAGCGCTCAACCCGGCGGTCTCCCGGTAGCGCTGGACGATTTGCTGACCCCGGCGGACCGCTCACGGTCCGCACCGCTGTGTCTCGAACAGGGTTGTGGCAAGTTATTGGTGTTGAGAGGAGGAAGAGGCCGCACTCACGCAGGTGGCCTGAACTCCAGGCCACCTGCTCCACGACGTCGCGCCAGAGCGTGAATGCCCGTTGCTGGTGGGAATGACAGGACCGCGCCGGTCACCGCCTGAATGTTCTCGGGAGCCGAGGACTGCGCGCCGCCGACCAGTGCCAGCAGTTTGGCTGCGGCTCCAGATAGGGTGATGCTGAGCTGTTCGGCCCAGTCACGGGTGATCACGGCCTGTCTCGCCTCGGTGTAAAGTCGAGACAGTTCGGGGTCCGTCTTCAGGGCTTCACGGTAGCTCTGAAGCGTCCTGAGCATGATTTTTTTCTGTCGCAAACTTCGGTGGTCAGCGCAGCCTTGGCCAGCAAGTGAGCCGCGCGGGCGTTGTCTCGTTTCGCCATGCGGCTCTCACCTCCTGGTGGGCAGAGTGAGGATGGAAGCAACGAAAAACCGCCCATGCGGGCGGCTGGGGCTGTTGAGCATCGGGATCAGGGGGCGATCACGTACCAGTAGGTCTTCGTGGGCGGAGCGCCGCCATTGGTACTCTCGATTTCCCGCGCGACAATGCCCTCATGTTCCAGCTCGCGCAGGGCGTCATCAATCGCATTGCGGGGCCAGCCCGAAAGAGTCCTGGCCAGATCAGCAGCAGTGCTTCGCGTCAATGGATGCTGGCGAACTTGCACCAGCACGTTATCCCTGCACGTCACAACAGTACTCATACAGGAAGTCTACGCCCCCTTTATCTGCGCCCGGTCATGATGATTGCGCCTTCCTGAAACCTCGGCACGCTACCCATAAGCGGCTCGCTGTGCAGCCCTAATTCGTGCAGGTAGAACGGTTCTCTAATCTGCAAGCGAGTCGGGGCAGGAAGTGCGTCGATGGCTTGACCCACGGTCCATTGGGGCTTCCGGTCTGTCTGCTCAAGCTGGCGTCGGCGGTACCGTTTGCTGGCCTTCTTTGACATTGCCACCACCTCCCAAGAACCAGTTCGGCTCTCCCCTATTCATCGGTCAGGCGTGTCTTCTACAGGTCAGGCGTGGATGACGGCACGAAAAAAGCGCCCCGAAGGACGCTAGCTGGTGATGATTGGCTGAGTGGAGAGAAGCTTGGGCGAACACGGGTCTCTCGCTTCAGTCAGCTTGCACTTCCGGCTTGAGCCGCCGATTTCGCCACCAGGATCAAGATTCAGAAATTTTACACCGCTCAGAAGAATTGTCCTTCCAGCACGCGCTCTAGCCGTTGAGCTTGCGGAACGTCCCCAGCGGCGGCACGTCTTCAGGCCGCCACAGGTAGTCCCCAGTCAGCCCGACATGCTCCCAGCCCAGTGGTGAGACGTGGGCAAGCAGTTCGTCCGGGATATCTATTCCCTCTGCTCGCAGCGCGGACACCGCCTGCCCCAGATACACCGTGTTCCAGGTGGTGATGACTGCCACCAGCAGATTGATGCTGCTGGCCCGGTTGTGCTGACGTTCCGATCGGCCTGAACGCGCACGGCAGTCACCAGCCGTTCCAACACCTGGATTCGGGGGATCAGAATTTTGCGCCGCCGCAGTTCGTCCATCAACGCCGTCATCAGTGGGAAGGGCTGATCGGTGGTCACGGCCTGCGGCAGCAGCCAGTCGCGCACCTCGCGGTTCAGATTCCGGCCGAGTTCGGCGTAGCCGAACTGCCCGCATAGCTCCGCAAAGTGTTCGTGCCGGGTGTTGGCCCGTGCGGCGTACCGGGGGTCACAGGCGGGGTCAAGCTCAAGCTGCTGCTCAGGAAGATCAGCACGTCTTCCGGGAGCTGTTCTGCGGCGGCCAGGCCGCGTCCCAGGTGTTTGAGTACGGTGAGCTGCACGGCGTATCCCAGACGGTTGAAATCGCGGCGGCGGGTCAGGACCGCCTCCCGCTCCGGGGCGCTGAGCAGGTAATGCCGTGCCAACAGGCGTTCATCCAACTTCGGGAAGCGGGTGAACTGCTGACGCTGGGCAGCGGTCAGCAGCGGCAGCATGCTGCCCCCTGACTCTTCCGATTGTCAGCGAGAATCAAACGAATGAAATCGGTTGAAGCTATTGTCATCTCACCCAGTAGAATAGATGAATGATCACGCTACCTGAGTCCACCGTAGCCCCCACCGTCTTGGACCAGCTCAAGGCCCTGTCGCATGAAATCCGCTTTGAACTGGTGCGCTATCTGGCCGGGGGCGAACGCTGCGTCTGCGATCTGGAAGCGCTGCTGAACTTGCCACAGTCCAAGGTGTCCTACCACCTGGCGATCCTGCGCGACGCCGAGCTGGTGTGGGCCGAGCAGCGCGGCAAGAACACCTATTATGCGCTCCGACAGGACCAGTTGTTCGGACTGGGCGGCGCATTACTCAATGATATTTTTGTCCAGTCATCCAGCTTGACGCATCAAGATAAATCTATATGCTAGGGCCATGCCCACTCCACCCCGCGTTCTGATCCTGTGTACCCACAACAGCGCCCGCTCTCAGATGGCCGAGGCATTGATGCGCGAGGCCGCCCGCAAAACTGGCGTTGAGCTGGACGTGCATTCGGCAGGCACCGAGGCCACTCGCGTCAAGGACGATGCAAAAACCGTGATGGCAGAAATTGGGCTGGACCTCTCCACCCATACCAGCAAGACGCTGTACGACGTCCCCGATCCTCAGAATTTTGATGCCGTGATCACGGTCTGCGACAGCGCGGCCCAGGCGTGTCCGGTGTATCCGGGGCAGACCCTGCGGCGGCACTACCCCTTTGTTGATCCCAGTGGCGGCAGCCTGAACCGCTGGCGGGCCGTGCGGGATCAGCTCCAGACGCAGTTTGAAAGTGTGGTGGGGGCGTTGAAGAACGGCCAGACACTGCCCGACAGTTACGAGGACAACCCCGCCGTGACGGCGCAGTAACCCCGGTGCTGCTTGCGGTCCTGATCTTTCTCTTCACCCTGGTGCTGGTGATCTGGCAACCCCGGTTCCGGTGGCAGCCGGACGGTCTGGGCATCGGCTGGAGTGCGGCCCTCGGCGCGGTGCTGGCACTGCTCACCGGAGCCGTCCATCTGGCGGATATCCCCGTGGTCTGGGCCATCGTCTGGAACGCGACGCTGACCTTTATCGCCCTGATCATCATCAGCCTGATTCTGGATGAGGCGGGCTTTTTCAGGTGGGCGGCCCTGCACGTCGCCCGCTGGGGCGGGGGGCGCGGCCATCTGCTGTTCGCGCTGGTGATTCTGCTCGGCGCGGCGGTGAGTGCTTTGTTCGCCAACGACGGCACGGCACTGATCCTCACGCCCATCGTGCTGGCGATGCTGACCGCCCTGGGCTTCCAGCCCAGGGCCACCCTGGCGTTCATCCTCGCCACAGGATTTATCGCGGACAGCGCCAGTTTGCCGCTGGTCATCAGCAACCTAGTAAACATCGTCAGCGCTGACTATTTCAACCTGGACTTCGGAGCTTACGCCGCCATCATGGTGCCCGTGGATCTGGCCGCCATCCTGGCCAGCCTGGGAGCGCTGTACCTGATGTTCCGCCGACAGTTGCCCCCCCAGTACGATCCACAGGTCCTGGACGCGCCGGGGAATGCCATCCGAGATCAGCGGGTCTTTCAGGTGGGCTGGATTGTCCTGGGGCTGCTCCTGTTGGGCTACTTCACCACCGAGTCGCTGGGACTTCCGGTCAGTGCGGTGGCTATCTCTGGTGCGGCGCTGCTGTGGGGGGTGGCGGCCCGTGGGCGGGTGATCGACACCCGCCGCGTCCTGAAGGGCGCGCCCTGGCAGATCGTGATGTTCTCGCTGGGCATGTACCTGGTGGTCTACGGGCTGAGAAATGCGGGGCTGACGGATATTCTGGCAGGTTGGCTTGATGGCCTCGCTGCACGGGGCCTGTGGGCCGCCACCTTCGGCACGGGGTTGCTGATGGCTGCTATTTCCAGCGCGATGAACAACATGCCCAGTGTCCTCATTGGCGCTTTAGCCATTGACGCCAGCGGGGCGACGGGGACCGTGAAGCAGGGCATGATCTACGCGAACATCATCGGCAATGACCTGGGGCCGAAAATCACGCCCATCGGCAGCCTCGCCACGCTGCTGTGGCTGCATGTGCTGGCGGGCAAGGGCATCCGCATCGGATGGGGCCAGTATTTCAGGGTAGGCATCGTGATGACCGTTCCCGTGCTGCTCGTGACGCTCGCGGCCCTGGCCCTCCGGTTGTCGTGGTGAGGGGGTCAGGTGATGCACTCGTTTCCGGTGCTGCGTCCCTCTGAAATCGTTGATCGTGCAGCCCTATCAGGCCCAGGAATTCGTCTCTCGAGGAGAAAACCCATGACCCAGCCCACTGCCGACAGGACCACACCCACCGTCAAGAAGACCCGCGTACTCTTCATCTGCACGGGCAATACCGCCCGCTCGCAGATGGCCCAGGTCCTGCTGGAACACCGCGCGGGAGACCGCTTCGAGGTCTCATCCGCTGGGCTGGAACCCGGTGAAGTGAACCCCCTGACCCTCCAGGCCCTTCAGGAGATCGGCCTGGACACCAGTCACCTGAAGGCTGAAGGCACTGGCCCCTTGCTGGGCCAGCATTTCCAGTACGTCATCACGGTCTGTCACCGCGCCGAGACCAACTGCCCCATCTTTCCCTTTGCCCTGCACCGGGAAGCCTGGCCGTTTGAAGACCCGGCGGCGGCGCAGGGCAGCAAGGAAGACCGCCAGGCGGTCTTCCGGCGCGTGCGAAATGAAATTGACGCCAGGATTCAGGTCTGGCTGTCAGCGCTTTTGCCCGCCCCCTGAATCCAGTGCTGAGCGTTGCCGTCGCCAACCAATCGCCCTCTTGAGATCAAGGAGAATCCCATGACCCAGACCCTGCACCCCATTTCTGGCCTCAGTGAAGCAACCGCTACGGCGGCGCTGATCGACGCCCTGCGCGCCCCGGCCCAGCGTCCGCTGGAGTTCTGGTTGAACGGTGAAATGCTGATCGGTCCCGGTTACCATGTTACCGAGGTTAAGGCCGTCAGCATCGAGGCGATGGACTGCGGCGGCAAGGCCGCCTCGTGGCGCGAGACGGTGATTCAATTGATGGACGGCTCCGCAGAAGACGCCGCAGGCGGCTTCATGACCAACCGCAAGTTCCTCGCCATCTATGACCGCGTGACGGGCAAGATTCCCGTGCGGGCCGAGGCCGAGGTGCGTTTTGAGTACGGCACTGCCCAGGCGGCAGCATTGCAGTTCCACGTGACCCACTTGGAGGTGCAGCCTGAGCGGCTCATCGTCCACCTGCGCCAGCCCGGCGTGCAGTGCAAGGCGGGCGAGGCCTGCGGCCTCCCCGCTGGTGAGACCGTGGCGGACGAGAGCTGCGCCCCAAACAGCGGCTGCTGTGGTCCGGCCACGGCGTCTGAACCTGTCGCCCTGATCCGTCTGGAGTGAGGTCACTTTGCCGCCGGGCTGGACCCTGCCCTGACAGACAGATTTCGCGGAAGAGCCACAACACGAAATGTTCTGCCTTAAAAGCAGGTTGCTGAGCCAACAATCCGCCCCCAAACCCTCTACATTGCAGCATGTCAGATCATAAGGCGAAATCTGAAGTCGTCGCCCAGCTCGTCCGCCTCGCCCGCAAGGAACGGCTGAGTTACGACGAGTTCGCCTACGTCTGCCAGCAGGCCCGCAAGAAACTCAAGCTGTAGAAGCCGAAGCGCGAACGCCGCTTGCCGCAGCTCCTGACGGCTGAGGAGCTGAACCGCTTTTTTAAAGCGGTCCGGGACGGGGGTCAGGTGCAGCACGAGATCATGCTCAAGCTGCTGCTGTTCACCGCCGTCCGCGCGCTCCTGGAAACCTCAAGGTCAGTCGGCAGAAGTCGCAGTGCTTGATCCTCAAATAAGTGCCAGGACAACGCCAATGGAGAGCCGCGTTCCCCAAACGTCACGCTATGGTGTTCTATGACCGATTCCTCCCGCAGGCTCAGTCGCCCACCGCTGAGTGACCGGCTGCAAAGCGTGACGGAATCGCTCGCAGCGGCGACCATCCCCGCAGATGTGTTCGAGATTGTTCTGAATCCCGCCCTGGAGGCCCTGAAGGCTCTGGCTGGCGTTGTCCTGCTGGGTCAGGGCACGGGAGACCGCTTGCAGGTGGCCGCCACACAGGGGTATGCCGAAGGCGAACAGACCCTGTGGCAAGACGGGGCGTTCGATGCGTTCGCTCCCACGGAAGACAGCCTCAACCGCCGTGAAGCCCTGTACTTCGAGCACCAGGAAGCCTTGACGACCGCCTATCCGCAACTCACCGCGCCCCCCCTTGGAGTGAAGGTGGTCGCCACGGCGGTGGTGCCCATGCTCCTGGGTGATCAGGCGCTCGGGGTCATCGTGCTGGTGTTCACTGAACCCCATGATTTCACCCCTGAAGAGCGCCGCTTCCTTCAGACCCTCGCGGCCCAGTGCGCCCTGGCGCTCGACCGCCTCGCCCTGAGCACCCGGCTGTCCCAGCAGGCCGAGGCTCTGACCGCGTTCGTGGCTCTCACGGAAGCCGTCGGACTCAACACTGATCTGGACACGCTGACCCGACGCGCCCGGGACGTGCTGCGGGCCAGCATCCCTGACCTGTTTGTGGCCTTCTTTGTCCCGAACGAGGGAAGGTGGATGCCCACTTTGTTGGACGAGGCACCTGACGACCTCAAGCGCTTGCTTGTCGCGGGCCTGCCGCTGGACACGCCGGCCTTTCACCAGGCTGTCCAGAGCGGGCTGCCGCTCTTCATTGAGCACTGGGACAGTACGGCGCAGAGGATTGTACACACCGGGGCTTTTAGTGCAGGAGTGTTTGCTCCCTACTTTCAGCAGGGACAACCCGTGGGCATGCTGGTGGCCGTCCTGCAACAGGAGCCCCTCTGGACGTCCCAACACCGGGCGGTCCTCACCGCACTCTGGCGCAGTCTGGGCGGGGCGCTTGACCGGGCCGAACAGGCGCGGCAACTGGAAGGCCGGGCGGCGCTCAACGCCTTCGTGGCCCTGACCGAAGCCGTTGGGACAGAAACGAACCTGCACCTTCTGGCACGGCACGCTCAAGACGTGCTGCAAGCTTCGGTGCCCGAATTGAGTGTGGTCTACCATGAGCTGGAAGGGGGCCTGTGGAAAGCGAGGACGGTGTCGGACAACGTGGATCCCCAGATCGCGGCCACCGCGCGGAAGGGGCATCTGGAAGACACGCCCAGCTTCCAAGAAGCGGTGCAGGCCAGGGGTCCCGTCTTCACCGATGGCTGGGATCCCCAGCGGGAGGGAATCGCCCACACGGAGGTCTACGGCGCGGTGGCCTTCTATCCCTATTTCAAGGGGGAGCAGCCCTTTGGCATGCTGGCGATGGGCACGGTGGACAGCCGCGTCTGGACTTCCCAGGACCGGGTCCTCTTCACGGCAGTGGGCCACAGTCTGGGTCTGGCGCTCGACCGGGCCATTCAGGCCGAAACGCTTCAGGCGCAAAACAAGGTGCTCGAAGCCCGCACCCAGGCGCTGGAAGCGTTCATGCAGCTCACCAAGGATCTGGGCGTTCAGGGCGACCGGCTGGCCCTGATTCGACGGGCGCAGGAGGTGGTGCGCTCACTCCTCCCCCAGGGGTACGCGGCGTACTTTGAACCTGTTGGGGGACGCTGGTGGATAAGATCTCAGGTGGGCTCCATGCGCTCGCCCAGCTTGCAGGCACTCGTGGATGCGGAAGGGGTCGATCTGGAAAGTGGTCAAAACATGATGCGGCCCTGGACGACCCGGCAGCCGCTGTATCAGGACGCGTATGACGTCACAACCGATGGATTGGATCAGGGGTTACTGCAAAACGTCGGGGCCACCGCGACGCTGCCCCTGGTGGAACATGGGAACGTCGTGGGCATTTTCGGCATGGTTCAGTACGAGGGCCGCACCTGGAGTCCGGTGGACCGGGCCGTACTCGAAGGTGTGGTGCGCAGTCTCTCCCTGGCGCTGGAACGCGGTGAGAGCGTGGCCCGGTTGGAGATTCGTTCGCAGGAGTTAGAACGCAGCAACACCAGACTGGAAGCCGCCAACGAAGAACTCGAAGCCTTCACGTACAGCGTCTCGCATGACCTGCGGACCCCGGTGCGGCACATCATCAGCTTCGGCGATCTGCTGCGCCGCGAGCTGCCGACGCCGCTGGACGCCAAAGCGGAGCGTTACTTCAGGATTATCTCCAGCGCCGCTGTCACGCTGAGCGGGTTGATCGACGGCATGCTGGAGGTCTCCCGCACTTCGCGTCAGCCGCTCCGCGCCGAGCAGGTCAATCTTGAACGGCTGTTCACGGAGGCCCACCAGAAGGTGGGGATCGACCTGCCGCAGCGTCAGATCGACTGGCAGATCCGTCCGCTGCCCACCGTCGTGGGGGACGCGGAGTTGCTGCGCCGGGTGATCACGGCACTGGTGGACAACGCCGTGAAATACACCCGCAGCCGGGAACGGGCGCTGATCGAGATCTGGGCGGAAGACCGGGGCCAGAATTGGGCGGTACTGGTGCGCGACAACGGGGTGGGCTTCGATCCCAAATATCAGAACAAACTGTTTACGATGTTCCAGCGCCTGCACCGTGCGGAGGATTTTGAGGGCGTAGCGGTGAGTCTGGCGAATGCGCGGCGCATCCTGGCCCGGCATGGCGGGACCATGACAGCGGACGGGCAGCCAGATGTGGGAGCCACCTTCGGCTTCATCCTGCCCAGGGCAGCGCCTTGATTGAGGCGAGGCAGAGCGTGAGGGACAAGGGGAGCTGGAACAGCGGGACGCTGTGGCAACACTGCCCATCTGTCATCCCAATTGTGATTTGCATTGCTAGGGCGGATTTCTGTTCTTACTCGATTCCGTTGGCAAAGTCAGGCGGGCAGAACACTGCACCCCGGGATGGGAATTCCTGCGCTCCCGGAGAAGACTGCGCGAGAGCTGTGACGGTCTCGCCGGGGATTTTACCGAGGGATTCCAAGCGCAACATGCCCCGCTTGGCAGACTTTTGCGGAGCTGGCGACTTTACCAACGGAATCTTACTCTCGTCAGACCCCAAGATCTGGGACTCGCTCAACACCGTGCAGTCCACCCTGAATGATCAGAGCGTGTACGACTCCGAGCGCATGCGGGTGACGATGCACGCCTTTGGCGAGACGCAGCCACCCCGCCCGGCTGGGTTGGGACAGTGGCTCTCGGTCTTGTTCAAGGGCACGAAGGGGTGAACAAATACGCGGACCACCGTCCAGGAAGCGCCCTATAGTGGCAGGCAATGTCAAACCCTGGTCCCCTGGCAACGGGCGCGTTGCCTGATGAACTGGCCCAGATGCGTGAGGCTTTAGCCGTCGCCCAGCAACAGAACGAGGTGCTGTCCACCTTCGTGGCCCTGAGTGAGGCCGCAGCCACCACCGATGACCTGACCGCGCTGGCGCGCCACGTCGGGGGCGTGCTTCGCCGCAGCATCCCCAACCTGTTGGCGGTCTACTTCACGCGCCAGGACGAGTGCTGGGTGGCCGAGGTGGTCAGCGACGCGGTCCCCCCTGATTTCATGGCGCTGCTCCGGGCTGGGCTGCCTCTGGACACGCCGTTCCTGGCCCAGACGGTGGCCGCCCGCACGCCGCAGGTCTTTGACCACTGGAACGCGGCAGAGCAGGGCATGCCGCATGCCGAGCAGTTTCAGGCGGCGGGCGTGGCCCCGTTCTTCCAGAGGAATCAGCCTGCTGCACTGCTCGTGGTGGGTCTGGTGGGTCAGCCCGTGTGGACCGCGCAGCAGCGGCAACTGTTCACGGCGGCGTGTCAGGCGCTGTACAGCGCCCAGCAGCGTAAAGCCCTGGCCCAGGAGCGGCGGCATGCCCTGGAAGCGTTCATGGACCTGACCGAGGCCATCGGCACGGAGACCGATCCACTGCGGCTGGCCGAGCGGGCCAGGGAGCTGCTCCAGGCGTTCATGCCGGGCTGGGTCACGGGGTACTACGAGTGGGGCGGCGAGCTGTGGCGCGCCCGACTGACGGACGAACCGGACCCCGACTTGCGCGCTGCGCTGCTGGCGGGCGTGCCGTCGGCCCCCAGCTTCGACGCGGCGATTGAGGTGCGGGGGCCGGTGTTCTTCAACCACTGGAATGCCCGTGAGTCGGTTGTCACGCGCTCCAGGGTCTATAGCGCGGCGGCCTTTGTCCCGTACTTCCGGGAGGGTCAGCCCGCCGCCATGTTCGTCGTCGCCAGCCCGGATGTCTCCGAGTGGAAGCCCGAGGAAGAGGCAGTGTTCCGGGCCATCGGGCGCAGTCTGGGCTTGGCGCTGGAGCGGGCCTGGCAGACCCAGGCCCTGGAACAGCGGACCCGTGAGTTGCAGCGCAGCAACCGTGAACTCAAGGCCGCCAACGAGGAACTCGAAGCGTTTGCCTATAGCGCCTCGCATGACCTGCGGACCCCGGTGCGGCACGTCAAGGGGTTTGTCAGCATGATCCGCCGCGCCCTGACCCGTGGGGAGCCGGACAAGGCGGAGCGCGCTTTGCAGGTGGTAGAGGGAGCTGCCGATCAGATGAGCGCCATGATCGACGCGATGCTGGCGTTGTCGCGCAGCACCGTGCAGCCGCTGACCCATGCGGTGATCAACCTGGGCGTGCTGGTGGACCACGCCCGCAAAGGCGTCGAGTACGAAGTCCAGGACCGCCAGATCGAGTGGCGGGTGGAGTCACTGCCGCAGGTAATGGGGGACGCAGCCACGTTGCAGCAGGTGCTGATCAACCTGCTGAGCAATGCGGTGAAGTTCACGCGCCCCCGGGAACAGGCGGTCATCGAGATCGGCACCCAGGTGGGAGACGAGGCGTGGACGGTGTGGGTGCGGGACAACGGGGTAGGTTTTGATCCGGCGTACGCGGCCCGCTTGTTCGGCCCGTTTCAGCGGCTGCACCGCTACAGCGAGTTCGAGGGGACCGGCATCGGGCTGGCGACGGTGCGCCGGATCATCCTGCGCCACGGGGGCCGCATCTGGGCGGACAGTGTGTTGGGAGAAGGCACCACGTTCTCGTTCACGCTGCCGCACGTCCGCCCGCTGGAACAGGGGGGCAGCGACCCCAGTTAGGCGAGGGCCTCTTGAGCGTTGCTGACGTCCTCCGCGTCCGCCTGCCGCTGACCCTCCAGCGCCTCCGCGTCATGTTCGCGTAGCTTTATCCGGCTGGTCTTGCCGCGCAGGACCTCAAGTGTGTACTTGCCCTGGAAGGCACGTTGTTCGGGCAGGGCCTTGGCCAGCGTGGTATACACCTCGGACGGCTTAAGTCAACTGCGCGACGATGTCGTGCAGATGTTCAGCGGCCTCCAGGTCCTTGATCACATAGCCTCTGGCCCCCAACTGGACGGCCTGAGCAGCCAGCCCGGGATGCTGATGGCCGCTCATCACCACCACGGGAACACCCGCCGCCAGTTCCAGCGCGCGGGTCAGCAGCTCCAGGCCCTGCCCATCTGGCAAGTTCAGATCCACCACCAGCAGGTCAAACGCGCCGCCGGGCCAGCGCCCCGCCGCCTCTGCGAACGTCGGCACATCTTCCAGCGTCCACGCCACGTCCATCAACGATAGGAGTTCGCGCAACAACAACACGTCCGTCACGTGGTCCTCGACCAGCAGCACCCGGGTCATGCCCTGTCCTGGAGGGGCTGGTTCCTGCGCCGGCCCCTCTGGGCGTCGCGCAACACCTGACGTTCCATCTCCCAGGCATCCAGCTCAAAGCGTCGGTGAATGATCTGTTCGAGCCAGACGCGCAACTGCTCGACGCGGGCCGCAGAGACACGGCACATGTCGGGGGCCACCCACTGATCGTCGTCCATACCCCAGCGTAGAGAGCTTCTGCCCCACTGGCACAAAGCCGGGTGAATGCGCCTTCAGCGTCGTCTCAACTGTGCAGCGGTTCAGTCCGTGGCGGGGTAGTGTGCCCGTTGGGCAGATCGGTCTTCAAGCGACGGTTGCGCGTCATGGCGACTGGCCCGGACGGCCAGGACGTACAGGCGGTTGACCAGGTCTTCGAGCCGCCCGTCGCGTAGATTGTTGACTTCGAGATGTTCCAGCAGGAGATCGGCCATCAACCGGTAGTCATCAGGGGTGAGGAACAAGTCACAGGTGATAGGGGCTGGCAGGAGGCTCCCTTGGTGTGTCATGTCTTCATTTTAAGCTCATGAAGGCGGACCGACTGTGTGACATCGCGCGGTAGCCGGAGGCACCGGATTGGCAGGACGCTGACCTCCGGGGCCGCCATTCCTTGACCAGGGAGGTCATAGCAGAGCGGCTGGCGGCTCTGCTATGACCTCCTGAACGCGGGCTGACCCTGCTCCCCAACGTCAAGGGGTGTTCTCGGCCAACTCAGGCTCCGCGTCCGCTTGTCGCTGCCCTTCCAGCGCTTCCGCATCATGTTCGCGCAGCTTGACCCGGCTGGTCTTGCCCCGCAGCACCTCCAGCGTGTAGTCGCCCTCTCCGAACAGCGCGCCGTCCAGCGTGTCCGGCAGCGCGATGCGGACCTCATGCGTCTCTGCGTCATAGCGCACCTTGACCGTGGTGCGGGCGTGACGCTCTTTCATGGCTTCAAGCTTCTTGGGAGCTGTGTTCATGAACGATCCCCGGCGCTTGCCACTGTCCTTCAAGGGCACCAGTTCACCGGCTGTCGGCAGTCCGACGTCGTGCTTGCTGTTCAAGTACCCCGCCATGTTGCTGCGTGCCCGCAGCTCGCCGTGCGTCAAGATCACTTTCCCTGGCGCGTAGCGCGCGATCATCCCCAGCAGTCCGCCCCGGTCCGCGTGGGCCGACAAGTAGAAGCGCTCCACTCGCGAGTAGGCCGACACCGGCTCGAAGCCGCCCCCATCCTTGCCGCCGTTCTGAGCGGGCAGCATGACCTCGCCGCCCTGCTGAAGTTCAAGGAGTCTGCGCCCCGGACTCTCGGCGTCCTGGTAGCCCACCACGAACAGAGCGTTCTCGGCGTGTGGCAGCCACGCTCGGGCGTACTGCGGACTGGCCCCAGCGTGCAGCATGCCAGACGAGGCGATCACCACGGCGGGGCGCTCGGAGGCCAGGATGCCGTCCCGCTCGCGCTTGTCCTTGACCAGGTTCACGGTGCCGGTCAGGAACGGGCGCTGTTTGCTGACTTTGCTGCGGTTCTGGAGCGCCTCGGGTAGCAGCGGCAGCATGTCCTCATAGGCTTCCGTGATGCCCCGCGTCAGGCCATCGAGGTGGATCGGGACACTCGGCAGCAGCCCGCTCATCATGGCCGTCTGAAGGATCTGGGTGATCTCCTGCGCCCGGCCCAGCGCGAAGGAGGGAATCAGCACCCGCCCGCCCCCGTGCAAGGTCTCGCCGATAGCGGTCACGAAGGCGCGCACCTGTTCCTTGCGGCTGGGCAGCAGCGTGTCACCGTAGGTGCTTTCGGAGACCACAGCGTCCACAGGAGTTACGGCAGCAGGGAGCCACGCGGCGTCCACCACGGGCGTCGAGATGTTGCTGACGTCCCCGGTGTGAAACACGGCGCGTCCTCCGCTCTCCATCAGCACGCTGGCGGCCCCGAGCAGGTGCCCGCTGGGGAACAGCGTGAAGGCGAAGCCGTGATCACTGACCCGAGTGAAGTACGGCACCGGGCGGAGGCGTTCCAGGGTGCGCTTCATCTCACCTGCGCTGAACAGCGGCTGGCCCTGCATGGTGGTGACCTTGAGGGTGTCGCCCAGGACTAGCGTGGCGATGCGGGCGGTGGCCTCGGTGCAGTAGATGTTGAGCTTTGGGAAGCGCCGGATGACCACGGGCAGTGCGCCGACGTGATCGAGGTGCGCGTGGGTCAGGATCATCGCTGCGGGCGGGTGTTCAGCAAGCAAGCCGATTTGGGGCAAGGCGGCGTCCCCGATGGACCCAGGACGCGCTCCGGCGTCGATCAGCAGGTTGCCCTCGGCCAGGCGGTACAGGTAGCTGCTGGCCCCCACCTCGTCGGTGCCGCCGAGTCCCAGGAAATGCAGATCACTCATGGGGGGCATTGTGGCGGATGGCGTGAAACGCCATCACGACAGGACCGCTCCTGGCTCCATCCCCAGATCGTTGATGTTGAATCCCGTGGCTGCCCGTGCCTTCTCGTTGAGCAGGTGCATCAGCAGCCGCCCCGGCGTCTCAATTTTCTGGCCTTTCAGCCGCCATTTTTCCAGCCGCTGGATGCAGCGCCGGACCTCCTTGACCCCCAGATGGACCAGCGCCTTGTAAAACCCGATGGCCGCTACCGCGTGGGTGGCCGGATCGTCGTGGTGGATGGCGATCTGCACCGCGAATTCCCAGAGCTGTGGATTGGCATTCCGCAATCTGTCTAGACAACTCTCTAAATTGCCTGTCACTGAATCAAGGGTGGGGGAAAGTGTTCCTCGCTCGCCCGCACGCGTGATCAGTGCCGCACCATCCAGGCAGCGCAGCAGGTCTTCTCTAGCCTCTCCCGCAGAGGAAGCTCCTGACATGCTAATCGAGTGCTTCAGCGCGAACGGCGAGAAGCTCAAGAACAAAAGCGATGTCGCCCTGACCTACCTGAAAGGGGCTTACGCCACGGCCACGGCAGGCGTCCCCGGCCTGAACGCCACCACCATCGACAATCTCCTGCTGGCCGACGCGATGGTCAAGGCCCGCGACTGGGTCTGGGATCAGATCGGCGGCCTCGTCAACCAGATCAGCAGCGAGCCCGTCACCGACGACAGCACCCTGCCCACTGGCGGACAGTCGTGAAACGGCTAATTCTTGCGGCCTCTATACTGCTGGCCCTGGGCAGTTGCGCCGTCCTGGCTCCCGTCACCACCACCGCAGACCCCGGCGGCGCGGTCCTCAGCCTCAAAGCCCATGAATGGTTACAAGATCGTACGCTTTGACGCTGGAACGCTGCCCGCCCAGGACGTGGTGTTGACCCTGAGCGGCATCAAGCTCAGCGTGAATGACCCCACCTGCAAGGCAGTCGAGAATCAACTGGTGTGCAAGATCGGAAACGTGACCGCCCAGACCGGCTACGTGCTGCCCGCGCGAGGGGTGGTGGTGGAAGCGGAGTACAAACGGCCTGGCAGCGCCACGGTGTACAAGCTGGCCACTGACTAACGGACAGCACAGGCGACGTGTCAAAGGACCACCCGTTTCTTTGACACGTCGCGACCATACGTCAAAACCTTTGACAGATCCATTGCCCCCTGCCCCAGCCCAAGTGGCTGTCGGCAGGGGGCTTTTTTGCGTTTACACCCGCGTAGACTCAGCGATCATGCCCCGCAACACTCCACCGACACCGCCCCAGTGGATGAACCGCACTGCCCCCCGCGAGGTGCTGAGCATCCGACTCATCCCTGGCGTGCGTGAGGCGCTGGATGCCTACTACGCGGAATTGCAAGAGGCAGGCTGGGTGAACGTCCAGAAGCACCATGTCGTCGAACATCTCCTGGCCCGCCTGCTGACCGAGGAAGGCCGGACGGAGATCACGGCGGAGCTGGCAGAGAAACATCCCGGCTGATCCCTCATCCAACCTTGACTACCGCTGTTGTCAGGGCCACGCAAGCTCGCCATCAGTAGCTTGACGAATGCTCCATCCAACGCCTGGACCGCAGGGTCCACACATCGTTGCCCTCCTGTCACTGCTGGTGGCCGTCATCAGTCTGACCAATGTCGTCCTCCTGTTGTCGGTCAGCGATTCAGAGATCGGCCATTCACTTCTGATCGCCGCCCTTTGCGTCGTGCTGACAACAGTCGGGTGGCAGCGACGGATACCATTCGTCGGTCAGGCACTGAATGCAGCGTTACGCGCCCACCAAAGACCGCTGCTGCTGGCCGTGGGTGTGTCTATGCCCGTACTGGTGGGTCTAGGCCTGCCCTTCACGCTGCCGCTGGGGGCCGCGTGGGTGACGTGCGTTCTGGTGATCGTGATGATCAGCGATTGATCTCTTCTACTTCTGGCAGCGCCCCACCTTGAGCAAAGCAGCCAAGCTATGACAGGTGGCTGAGCGCGAAAGCAGCCAGGAAACCGCAGGTGGTGGCCAGGCCGATCATGGCCCCGCCTTCCTCGTACGCCTCGGGCAGCATGGTGGACGACAACATGGTCAGGATGGCCCCGGCGGCAAAAGCCTGAATCCCGGCGGTCAGATTGACGTCTGCGCCGCGCAGGGCCGCGTAACCCAGTCCAGAGGCTGCTGCGCTGAGGAGCGCGATGGCCGTCCACATCAGGAGAATTCGGGCGGGCCGGTGTCCGGCCCGCTTAAGACCAACACTCGCGCTCAAACTTTCTGGAATGTTACTCAGGAACACGGCCGCCAGGAAGACCCAGCTCAGCTTCCCACCGGCGAGCAGGCCCACCCCGATGGCAATGGATTCCGGGATGCCGTCCATCAGGGTCCCCAGCACGATGGCGGAGGCCTGTCCGTCTTGTTGCTGACCGGTACTGCGTTTGCGGTGTTTTCCTCCGGCGCGGTTAACCGCGAGGTCGCCCAGGAAGAAGGCGAGCGCGCCGAGCAGCAGACCGATGGAGACCGCGTCGAGTCCGCCCTGACCGAAGGCTTCGTCCATCAGTTCGAAGGCCACACTGCTGACCAGCACGCCAGCCCCGAGGGCCATGATCAGCGCGACCCAGGTCTTGTTCAGCGGGGCGTAGAGGCCCAGAAGTGCACCGAACATCAGGGAAGATCCACCCGCCAGGCCCCAGAGGGTAGCTGTCCACATGGTTTGATTATCGCATCTGAGAAATAGGCCCCCACCTTCCTGCGCTTTGGCGTAGGCGGGTGGGGGCCTTTCGCGTTTATCACCGCGCAAGCCAGACTCAAGGACCCAACACACCACCAACACCACCGCAGGAGATGAACTGCGCCGCCCATCACATTGATGTCGCAGCCCCCCAATGGCGTGTGCGGAGAATGTAAGAGCGCAGTAAATAGTGTAGGGGATGCTTCAATTCAAGGAGATCAGATGACGAAGAGCTTGTTGGGACAGCCGCCTGCAGCCGCCCTGAGCACCCTCCTGTTGGGCCTTCTGCTTTCCGCGTGCGGCACCCAGACGCAGACCATGCCCACTCCAGACCCCGCGCCCCCCAAACCCCACCTGGGTGCCGCGCCCCCTCTGGTCGTGGACTGGTACAGCCCCTCGGGCATGACCTTCGGCAAGGGGTACAGCTCGCTGTCCGGCGAACTCGAAGGCACCTGCGTCAAGGGCACGGTCGAGCAGAAGTCCATCGGGACCCTGTCGGCGAACTACGACATCAAAATCGTCTCCAGCACCCAGGAATTGGCGTCCTCTCTGGGCATTACCGCCGAAGCCTCCGTCGGGTTCGGGCTCTTCTCGGCCTCGGCCAAGTCCTCGTATCTGCAGAGCCAGGCCTCGAACTCGTACTCGGTGTACGTCATCGTGCACTCCGAGATCGTGGGACCGTCCATCGTGCTCTCAAATGCTCACATCATGAAGAGTGACGAGGACCCCAGCGGGCAGGACAACTACGCCGACTTCATCAACAACTACCTCAACTTTTATTCCAAGTGCGGCGACAAGTTTCTCGCGGCAGCCACCACAGGCGCGACGTACTGCGGCATCATCCGGCTCGACACTGCCAGCGCCTCTGAAAAGACCGAACTCGAAAACGAGTTGAAGATGAAGTACGGCTCAGCCTCCGGCTCCGTGGACGTCAAACAGGCCGTGAGCCAGATCTCGAGTCAGTACAACGTTCACATCAACGAGTTCTATGACGGCGTCATCCCCACGAAATTCGCGACGGACTACCAGACGCTGCTCGACAACTCGACGAACTTCCCAGCGCTCTTTACCACCCAGTGCTCCGGACAGGCCGTGAGCAGCAGCCAGCTCGTCTGCCTGAAGTCGGCCAATTTCCAGGACTACCAGACCCTGGCGCTGGAGAAGGCGAACACTTCGGTGCTCGACCAGGCGCGCAGCAACGCCCTGCAACTGACCAACTCCGCGATCGGTTACCAGAACAAGCTTAATGACGCCCTGACCGCGCAGCTGAATCCGTACCTGTTCACTGACAGTCAGGCCAGCATCGGCTCGATGGTTGGCGTGAGTGGGCAGCTTCTCGCGACCGCCAAGGGCGCCCTCAAACAGTGTGCCCGGGATGTCCGTGATTGCCTCGCCACGGCGGCCGTCAATCCACCCCTGACCGATCCCGGTGCCCTGCCTTCGCCGCACCAGATCGACCTGGGTAAACCCACGACCTGCCTGGACTACAAAACCAGGTACATGGCCTTTGGGGACGTCCAGAAAAACCATCCCCTGCAAGATGCCAACTACCGGTTGTATGTCGGCAACCAGACCGCACGGGCCGCCACCATCTGGTGTGCCGACATGGCCTCCGCTGCACCCCAGGAATACATTTCGCTGGTGCAGCCGAACATCTCGCGGACCCGCTTCGGTACCCCGGCAAATACCTCAACCACGCTGTGGAGCAAGATCAAGCTCAACCCGGTCACGCTGACCATCTCGCCGTTTGATTTCCGTTACGCCCTGGTCACATCAGGCAACAGTCAGTCGCCATTCGGGTATACCAGCGATTCGCCGAGTGATGGGACGAAGTTCAACGATGACGTCGTGGCCAATGCCGACCTCCGCGGCACCAACTTCCAGTTTCCCAACAGCCTGTATGTGTGGCAGGCGTTTCAGCCTGGCGCGATGGGGGGACGGATCTCGCGCCCGAGTACCCAGCAGATTGACATGGTTGCGCCGCACAACGGAATGACCGCGTTTTCAGTCAATTCGACCAGTCAGTACTCCGGAAGGTTTTTGACGAATGGGGTGGGGATCGTCCATGTTGATGTGTGGCAACAAAACGGACGACCCCCAGCCAGATTCTAGCGGCCCTGCTCCCTGGAACCAGCCTGCGTTCCACCCAGGCCGCCTATCTTCAGGTGCTGTTGGTGCTGTGGCTGGTCGTTCCTGGACGACTGAATTTCACCAATCTGGCCCGCTATGGCGGGCCATCTGAGCGAACCCATCGCGCCTGGTTCCAGAAACCAATGCCGTGGGTGGAGTTGAACACCAGTTTGATCTTGCAGATGCAAGATCAGCAGTGTCTGGGCAGGGAGAGCATCATTGGGATCGACGCAGTATTCATCG
>NZ_MSTI01000183.1 GCF_001949125.1 Deinococcus marmoris | reverse complement strand
CCCCGCCAGCCGCAGACCCAGCAGCAGCATCAGGCTGGCCGAGGCCGTCATCACGATGCCTTCCTCGGGATGGGTGGGGGCGTACAGCACCGTGTCGGCGTTCTTTGCCAGGCTGCTGCCCGACTCACAGGTCAGGGCGGTGACGTGCAGGCCATCCTTGCGGCTGCGGACGGCGGCCTGCACGGTTTCGGTGGATTCGCCGCTGCGCGAGAAGGCCAGCACATGCGGGCGCGTTCCTGCCGGAAGGTAAGACTGCGGGCGGTGCAGCCACTCGCCGCCGGGCACGGCCAGCGCCTGGAAGCCCGCCTCGTTCAGCGCGGCGGCCACGCTCTGGGCCAGGTAGTACGAGGTGCCGCAGCCGATCAGGACGTGCATGTCGTCGCGGGTCAGGGCGGGCAGATCGGTCTGGGCCGCCTGCCTCCACAGGGGGAATTGTTCCTGGATGCTGCGGGTGGTGGGATTCATGCTTGCTCCTGAAGAAGAGGTTGAGGGGTTGAGGTGGAGAGTAGGGGCGCGCGGACCCGTGCCTGCCAGTCGGTATCGGTGGTGAATCCGGCGCGGGAGGCGGCGTGGAACAGGGCGCCGCCCAGTGGGGGCAGCGCGGGCACTTGAGGCGTGCCCAGCAGCGTCGTCAGCGCGCCCAGCACGGTGCGGCTGCCCAGCACGCTGCCCGCGTAGCTCCAGGGCAAATCGGGGTTGCCGAGTTGACGGCGGGCGGCGCTGACATGCTGGGCGAGAAGTTCGGCAGCTTCTAACAGGATGATCTGGGCGGTGGGCTGCCCCGCATCGGCCAGGTCGTTGACCGAACGGGCCAGCGCGGCGACGGCGGAGCGGGCGTGGGTCTGACCGTAATACCACGTCAGCAGCGCAGTTTGAGTTGGGAACTCGCCCAGCACTGGGGTCAGCAACAAGTCGGCAAAATCGGCGTCGGGATGCCTGCCGTCCAGCGACTGACTGGCCAGACCCAGCGCCCGCCGCCCGATCCAGTACGCGCTGCCCTCGTCGCCGAAGCCCTCGCCCCAGCCGCCGACGCGGAGCTGTCGCGTGCCGCCTTGTGGTGAACAGTCCTCGGCCCAGACCATCGAACCAGTTCCGGCCAGCAGCAGCGTGCCCAGCCCACCCGCGAAAGCCCCAACAAAGGCGGCCTCCACGTCATTCATGACGCTGTGCGGGCAGTCGGAGAA
The DNA here is from genome assembly GCF_001949125.1 of Deinococcus marmoris. Classification (GTDB taxonomy): domain Bacteria; phylum Deinococcota; class Deinococci; order Deinococcales; family Deinococcaceae; genus Deinococcus; species Deinococcus marmoris_A. Next base: position 16,684 of record NZ_MSTI01000183.1, on the reverse strand, counting down.
CAGCTCAGCGCATATGTCCACCTGCCGCGCGCTGAATGCCGGAGACTCGCCGTAGCCGGGCAGACCAAGAGAGGCGCGGACCAGCGGGCCAGGGGCCGGGTGGGCGCTCAGAAAGGCCCGCAGCACCGCCTCCCACTCCGGGCGGTCAAAGGGGTTGGTACCGGGGGCATAAAACGGCCCCACCACTTCCCCCGCGCTGCTTACGTAGGCCAGTGCGGTCTTGCTGCCGCCGCCGTCCAGGCCCAGCACCCAGGATTCTCCAGCGCTCCCGAACTCTGGCCCCGCCCCCATCACAAGGCCACCTCGGTCATCGCTTCGGCAGAGCGCACCGCTGCTACCGCCAGATCCAGGCTCAACGCACCCTCACGGATCGGCGTGCGGGCAGGGCGGTCATCGCGGATGGCCCCGACCAGGTCCAGCATCTGAGCGGCGTAACAGTCCTGCTCAGAGGCGATGGTCAGCGGTTCTTTCTGTTCAGTGGTGAAGTGAATCGTCCCGCTGTTGTGGTTCTGGGCCTGTACCGTCACCTTCTGGGCAATCACATTGAACCCCGTGTCATACCGGCCCGGAATGGCCGCGTTACTGGACCGCAGCACGCCCAGCGGCCCGCCCGCAAAACGTGCCACCACCACGCTGATGTCCTCGATGGTGTAGCCCGGCACATCCTGGTGAAACAGATTCGCCATGCGGGCGTATACGGTTTGCGGCTCGCCCATCAGGTAGCGCAGCAGATCGACGTGGTGGATCACCTGTTCGAGCAGTTGCCCGCCGGACTTTTCCTTCTCGCGCCACCACGGCGAATGCAGGGAGTTGCAGAAATACTGGGCATCGAACATCCCGACTGGTCCGGCCTCGCCGCCCTCCTGGAAAGCCTTGAACGCCTCCACTACCGCCCCGAAGCGGGACATAAAGCCCACCTGGGTCTTGATCCCGGCGCGCTCGGCGGCCTCAACCATCTTCCAGCCGTCAGCAGAGGTCAGCGCAATCGGTTTTTCCATCAGCAGATGGACGCCGTGCTGGGCGGCAATTGCCACCTCATCGCCGTGGCCTGAAGGCGGCAGGCAGACCACCAGCAGATCCAGATTTGCGTCTTCCATCATGTGGCGGGAATCGGTGTAGGCCGCCGCCCGTCCACCCGTGAATTCGTTCGAGAAGGCCTTGGCCTTGACTTCATCGCGGCCACAGAAGGCCACCAGTTCGGCGTGTTCAGGCAGGCCCGCCAGCACCCTCGCGTGCCGCCCACCAAAACTGCCGCATCCCAGCACTGCTGCCCGTAATTTCATGTGTCTCCCATGCAGCAGGCTAGGCGATGCGGTGAATCATCGTGTTGCCCAGGTGATAGCGGTAACCCGCTGCGCGAATGGCGGCGTCGTGCCGGGGACTCAGCCCGCAGGCGGTGCCGCGCAGCCACGAAAAGGCGGGGGCCAACTGTCCAGTCACCGCGTCCATTTTCCGCTTCGGCTCAAAAATCTCGCGCTCGAAGTCCTCGTCATTCCAGACATCGGCCAGCCCGACGTGTGAGGCGGTGTGCGGGGTCACCACATGGCGGCGCGACAGCGCCTGTACCTCGTCCCAGGACATCGCCAGCCGCCCATGGTCATTTTCCTCGTCCACCAGGCCGATGTCGTGCGCGTGGGCGTGGAACTCCTGCTGCGCCGGGGGGCAGTCGATAAATCCCGTGCAGACCGGGAACCAGCCGGTGATGCCCAGTTCATCACAGATGGGGGCGGCCACGTCAATGCTGTTGCGGTAACCCTCATAGAAGACAGGCATGAAGACCGGACGGGTGCCAGGCCAGCGCCCGGTTTCGAAGAAACTGTCCAGATCTTGCAGGCTCACACTGTCAAAGTGTTCACTCAGCCGCTGGAGTTCGCGGCGCAGTACCTGAGCCGAACTGGCGGGGGGGTTGTGGTAATTCACGACGCGCAGGAAGTGGCCGCCGCGAATGGCGTCGATGTGCCGCGTGAAGCCCAGGTCAGCCATTGGACTCCTGTAAAACATCCGGCGCTTTGAGATCGGTCAGTTCATGCACAGCCATAATCAGGGCGCGAACCACCCCGCCGTGATCCCGGTCAGGCATGTCCGGGGCGAGGGTCTCGCGAACCTCCTGCACGCGCCCGGCCAGCAGCTCACCCTGAGCCAGCGTCTCCGGGTCTGTGACCACTGGCATCGTTCCGCGCTCGTCCACCAGCGCCAGCAGCATCGGGATGCCCTCGCTGTTCAGAGACCGCGACATCGCGGCGCGCAGTGTTCCCAGGACGCGCCGCGCCTTTTCAGTCCTTCCACTTTCAGTCATCGTTTACGCGTCTCCATTGAATGAAATGGCTTGCTTACTCCCCGGTCCGCACCCGCTGACGCTGCTCGCCCAGGCCGTCAATGCCCAGGCGCATGGTCTGGCCGTCTCGTAAATAAATCGGCTGCGGCTTGTGGCCCATGCCCACGCCCTCTGGGGTGCCGGTGGCGATGACGTCGCCGGGGTGCAGCGTCATGAAGCGGCTGATGTAGGAGATCAGGAAGGCCACGCCGAAGATCATCCCCGATGTGTTGCCATCCTGCTGGCGCACGCCGTCCACGTCCAGCCACAGCCGCAGGTTCTGTGGATCGGGAACCTCATCCGGGGTGACCAGCCAGGGGCCGATGGGGCCAAAGGTGTCGCAGCCCTTGCCCTTGTCCCAGGTGCCGCCGCGCTCCAGTTGGTATTCGCGTTCCGACAGATCATTGACCACGCAGTAACCGGCCACGTGGGAGAGTGCCTCAGCCTCGGAAACGTAGCTGGCCCGCGTGCCGAGCACCACGCCCAGCTCCACTTCCCAGTCGGACTTGACCGAGCCGCGCGGCAGGATCACGTCGTCGTGCGGCCCCTGCACAGCGCTGTTCGCCTTGAGGAAAAGAATCGGCTCTGCGGGCGCGGCCATCCCCGCTTCCTGCGCGTGCTTGTGATAATTGAGGCCCACGCAGACGAATTTGCCCATCTGGCCGACGCAGGCTCCGAGCCGCACGTCAGGGGCCACGGCGGGCAACTCGTCGGCGTTCAGTTGCCGGATTCTCTCCAGCGTGTCCGGTCCGAGCGTCTGTGGGTGCAGATCGGGGATGACGCCGCTCAGGTCACGAATCTGGCCCTGTGCATCCAGCAGGCCAGGCTTTTCCTCGCCGGGCGGGCCGAAACGCAGGAGTCTCATGGCTGGCCCGGTTGGAGAGGTTGTGTCCAGAACGAAAGTGCGGCGGCCTGCCCAGTCTCAACTCCTAGATTCAAATCCTCGTCGCAGGCCATCAGGGCGTCTCCATCCTTCAATGTCTGCATGCTTCCATCGTGAACCCAGTGGGCGCGGCTGTCTCCACTCAGGTGAAAGTGAACGATGCGCTCTCCTGCACTATCCAGCCTCAGCTCAATTCCGGCTTCCAGCAAGATTTGAGAGCATCTCAGGCGCTCAGAATGCCCCGCCCCCAGGACAGAGCGCTGGTGCTGTCCTGCCGTGGCTTCTGTGCCGTTATCTTCTGGCCGAAGCAAACGCGGCGGGTACTTCCCGTGAGCAGGCGAGCGGACGTAGCCCACCTGCGCGTCCTGAAGGGTTGTGATTCTGTAATGGTGATTCGGAGGCAGGTAGACGGCGGCGGGCGGGGCGTCGAACGCTGCGGGGCCGTCGCCCAGCGTCCAGATCTCGCCCTCGTCCACCCGCATCTGCACCTGACCGCTCAGAATCAGGATCAAGACCTCGTCGCCCTCGGCCTCGCCGTCGATCTCCTGCCCGGCGCGGAACTGGTACATCCGGTAGCCCAGCGTCTGGAAGCCGGTCAATTCCAGGCCCAGGTCAATCGGTCTCTCGGCAGGGCCGACGCCCTCCAGCTCGATGCGGCGGCTGGGATCGGCAGACACGCGTGCGGCGCTCACCCGTCGGTCACCGCGCCCTGGGAGGCGCTGGAGACGTGGCGGGCGTACTTGGACAGTACCCCGCGCCGGTAACGCGGCTCCGGGGCCTGCCACTCGGCGCGGCGGGCAGAGAACTCCTCGTCGCTCAGATCGGCGGCCAGCAAACGGGCGTCTGCGTCGATGGTCACGGTGTCACCCTCGCGCAGCAGCGCCAGCGGGCCGCCCACGTAGGCTTCCGGGGCGACGTGACCCACCACCATGCCGTGCGTCGCGCCGGAGAAGCGCCCGTCTGTGATCAGGCCCACACTATCGCCCAGGCCGCGTCCGATGATGGCGGCGGTGGGCGACAGCATCTCGCGCATACCCGGCCCGCCCTGCGGCCCCTCGTAGCGGATGATCACCATGTCGCCGGCCTGGATGTCGCCGCGCATGATGGCGCTCATGGCGCTTTCCTCGGAGTCGTACAGCCGCGCCGGACCGCTCATACGGGGGCGCTTGACGCCGCTGATCTTGGCAACCGCGCCGTCCGGGGCCAGGTTGCCGCGCAGGATGACCAGGTGGCCTTCCGGCGACACGGGCCGGTCAAAGGGCAGCACCACATCCTGATCGGCGGCGGGCGCGTCCGGCACGTCAGCCAGGTTCTCGGCCACCGTTTTTCCGGTCACGGTCAGGCAGTCGCCGTGGATCAGGCCCTCTTTCAGCAGCATCTTCATGATCAGCGGAATGCCGCCCACCCGGTGCAAGTCGGTGGCTCCATATTTGCCCGACGGGGTCATGTCGGCCAGGTGTGGCACGCGTTCTCGGATGCGCTCGAAGTCGTCCAGATCGAATTCGAGTTGCATGGAGTGGGCAATCGCCAGGAAGTGCAGCACCGCGTTGGTGGAGCCGCCCGTCGCCATCACCACCGTCACCGCGTTCTCTAGCGACTGACGCGTGATGATGTCGCTAGGCTTGAGATCCAGCTCAATCAGGCGGTACAGCGCCTCACCGCTGGCCCGCGCGTAGTCCAGGGCAGTTGGATCCTCAGCCCCCACCGTAGCGCTGCCGGGCATCATCATGCCCATGGCCTCAAAAGCGCTGCTCATCGTATTGGCGGTGTACATCCCGCCGCACGAACCGGCCCCTGGACAGGCGCTGCGCTCGATGGCCGTGAAATCCTCGCGCGACAGGCGGCCCGCGCCCAGCTCGCCCACCGCCTCGAAAGCCGTGATGATGTTGATGTCGCGGCCCTGGAAACGGCCCGGCGACATGGTGCCGCCGTACACGAAGATGGCTGGAATATTCAGCCGAGCCATCGCGATCATCGCTCCCGGCATGTTCTTGTCGCAGCCGCCCACCGCCAGCAGGCCGTCGTAGCTGAGCGCCCGGCACACGGTCTCGATGCTGTCAGCGATCACCTCGCGGCTGATCAGGCTGCACTTCATCCCCTCGGTGCCCATGCTGATGGCATCCGACACGGTGATGGTCCCGAACAACCGTGGCATGGCCCCGGCGGCGCTCGCGCCCTCGCGCACGGCCTGCGCGGTTGCGGCCAGTCCAGCGTTGCACGGCGTCAGGTCGCTGGCCGCGCTGGCCACGCCCACGATGGGTTTGCCGAAATCGGCGTCGGTGAAGCCCACCGCCCGCAACATGGCGCGGTTGGGCATCCGCTCGTCGCCCTCAGTAGTGATGGCGCTGCGGGCATTCAGTTTGGGCTGCTTAAGCGTGTCAGTCATGGTTCCTCCGGCGGAACGGGACAGATTGGGGGAAAGGGGCGAGGACCGGTTACGCAAACTGTGGCAGATGCTCTTTGTGCGCTTGGATCAGTTCCGCCGCCAGGTCCCGCGCCATGCTCCGCTCGGTCACGGCTCCGTCGGCCAGCAGCGCTTCTACAAACAGGCCCTCGTCGCCGCTGAGGGCCGCGTCCACGGTGATCTCAATGCTGTCCAGCTTGCGGCGGATGATGGCGGCCAGATCCTCACGAAGCGGCCCCAGCGACAGCGGGATAAAACCGCGCCCAGTGGCGGCGGCTGGCAGCTCCAACACCGCCCAGTCGGGCAGGTTGGGCACCGCGCCGCCATTGACCATGTTCACTGAGAACACCCGCCGTCCGTCGCCGTACAGCGAGTCGATGATGTCCAGCAGGTCCTCGTGTTCCCCTGGCACCTGCGCCAGATCCTCGGTGGTCAGCGGCGCGTCCGAGCGGGCAAATTCGTCCATCTGCACGTACTGTTCGTCGCCATAAGCGATGCGCTTGTCAATGGGGAAAGCGTCCACGCCCAGCGTCTTGCCGTAATACTGGCCGCCCGGAAAGCGTTCGGGGAAGAATTCGGTGGCGTGGCGATCCATCGCGCAGGGAAAGACGCCGCGTTGAAGGAAGAAATTCCAGGCGAAGGGTTGATCGGAATAGCGTTCAGGGCGGCCCGACACGCCATTGGGGAACTCGGTTTTCTCGGCCAGTTCGCGTTCCAGGTCTGGGCGCTGCTCGGCCAGTTTGGCGCGCGCCATCGGCCAAGCGTTCTGACCCTGGTAAAACAGATCGGTGATAAAGGTCAGGTGATTGAGGCCCACGCCGATGGAGCGCACGTCCTGGCGCGGTACTTCCAGGAAACTGGCAATCTGACCCTCTACATAGCCCAGACCGTGGCACAGGCCGATCACCGGCACGCCCGTCGCCTTGTGGATGGCGCGGCAGTTGGCGGTCATCGGGTTGGCGTAGTTGAAGAAATGCGCCCGGGGACACAGCGCCTTGACGTCCTCGGCCATCGCCACCATCGCCGGAATCATCCGCATGGCACGCGAAATCCCGCCGGGCATCACGGTGTCGCCCACCGGCTGGTAGATACCGTACTTGCGCGGCACCACCACGTCGGTCTCCCAGCCGCGCCGCCCGCCCACGGCGATGGTGGACACCACCACGTCCGCCCCCGGCAGTACGTCACGCCGGTCCGTGCTGACCGTGACTTTGATGTCCGCGCCGCCGGTGGCCAGCATTTTTTTAACCAGCAGTTCTACCGATTCCAGCGTATAGGCGTCGATGTCCACCAGCGCCAGTTCCCAGTCCTCTGGTCTGGGCATTTTGATCAGGTCGGCCACCAGACGTTGCGTGAACACAGTACTTCCAGCTCCGATTAAGACCAGCTTTCTTGACATATACACCTCTTGAAGACATGACAGGGCCAGGCGACGCAAACAATGCCCGCCGTTGAGGAAACAATGGTGAGGTTAAGCTCTAGCACTCAGGTGGAGGCCAGTCTCACCACCTGTGTCAGGTTCTGGGACAAGTCCGGGTCACGGCCCAGTCGCCGGGCTGTTTCCAGCGCCAGGCGGTGAACGGGCAGCAGATTCAGGGCCAGTCGGCCCGTCTCGTCCAGCCCCGAATCCAGTTCCACCCGCGCGTCGGAAACCGCCGCCAGGTCGTCTAGGTTTTCCCCGATGACCAGCGTGGTCACGCCGTAGCCGTGCAGGTCCTTGAGAAGCTGGCGCTGCTCGGCGCGGTGGCTGTCCCAGGCAAACAGCGTGACCAGGGTGTCTGGCCCCGCCGTCGCCTTGGGGCCGTGGCGGTATTCCAGCGCGGAGTACGCCTCGCTGGTGACAATCGCCATTTCCTGCATCTTGAGGGCAGCTTCCTGAGTCAGCGGTAGATTGACACCGCTACCCAGGAAGACGAAGCGCTGGAAGTCAGTTTTGTGGGCAAGCTGTTTCAACGGCTTCTCGCACTTGTCCAGCACCCGGCGGGCGGCGGCGGGTAGAGCGTTCAAATTACTGCCGCTCTCCCCCATCACAATCTTCTGCACGGCCAGCAACATCGAGCTGAACGAACGGCTCATGACCAGCCCTTCCTCCGCGCCTTCTGGGACGAGGAGAACCTGATCGGCCATCTTGACCAGCGTGCTGTCGGCGTGGCAACTGATCGCCAGTACCCTGCCCCCCAGATCGTTAAGGGTTCGGGCCGCCAGCACCGCCTCGCTGGACTCGCCGCTGCGAGAGACGGCGACGCCGAATAGCGTCTGCGGATTCTTCAACGTGCGCTCTGGATGTATCCAGACCTCGCACGATGGCTGGGCCACCGCGTCCAGGCCCAGGCCCGTGCGCAGCAGATCGGCCAGCAGCAGCGCCAGGTAATATGACGTGCCGGAGCCGAAGACCACTACACGCTCTACATCTTGGAATGGACTGCTCTCCCGACGGTCCAGAACCGCCCCCCAGACCTCTGGCTGGGACTCGAATTCTCGCTCGGTCAGTGTCCCCAGCACTTTATCCGCCATGCATCACCTCCGTTTGCCGCTCCTGCCAGACCTGAGCCGCCTGCGGGTTTACCGCATCGTCCGGCACCTGTCCAGTCAGCGCTGCCAGCGCATTTTTAGCTGCCCGAACCGCTGCCCGCGTCTTGGCCCCGTTGGTCAGTCCGGCCATGTGGGGGGTCAGGACCACGTTGTCCAGCTCGAAAAACGGACTGCTGGTCAGCGGTTCCTGGCAGAACACGTCCAGGCCCGCACCGGCGATCCAGCCTCCCTTGAGCGCCTGGTACAGCGCAGCCTCGTCGATCAATTCGCCCCGCGCGATGTTGACCAGCACGGCAGACGGCTTCATCAGGCGCAGCTCACGCTCCCCGATCATGCCCACATTGCTGGGCGACAGCGAAGTGGTCAGGGACACCACGTCCACCGATTCGAGCAACGTGTCCAGCGGCGCGTATTCCACGCCGTACTGGGCCGCGAAGTCATGGTCAGGAGTGCGCGTGAATGCCAGAATTCGCATGTCAAAGGCTGCCGCCCGCTTGACCAGCGCCTTGCCGATCAAGCCCAGGCCGATCACCCCAAGCGTGGCCCCCGACACGTCCGGGCTGCTGATGGTCTTGGAAAACCAGTGACCCTCCCGGATGGATTTATCTCCCAGCACGATCTGGCGCGAGGTTGCCAGGATCAGGCCCATGCCGAAATCGGCGCAGACCTCGGCATTGACGCCCCTGACATTTGTAACCAGCACCCCCTGATTGCTGGCCGCCGCGATGTCGATGTTGTCGTGGCCAGAGGTGTGCAGGGCCACCACCCGCGCCCGCCGCGCCAGGCCAAGCTCGGCGGGGCTGGTCAGCACCCGGCCCATCACGATGGCGTCGGCCTGGGCCACCTGCTCGGCGGGCACCTCGCTCAGCGAGACGGGCGGCCAGATGTAGGTGACCTGGCAACCTGCCTCCTCCAGCACCCGCCGCGCCGCCGGGAGGTCATGAAAACTCTCGGAGACCACCAGCACGCGGGGAGCTGAGGCAAAACTTGGGGAGACTGGCCTGATCACGGCTTACTTGACCTCGGGCTGCTTGACCATCTGCTTCATGCCTTTTTGCGTCCAGCCGGTCATCCAGCCCAGCCTGGACGGGTAGCCGCTGTTGCCGTTCCACACATAATTGACCAGGCCGCGCCGGGTGGTCAGTAGCTCGCGGCGTAGGTACAGTGGAATGGACGGCAGCTCGGTGGTGAACTGGGTCTGCATGGTGGCAAACAGGGCGCGCCGCTTGGCCGGATCGGTCTCGGAGCGGGCCGCGCTCCAGGCCTTGTCGTAGGCCGCATTGCACCAGCCGCCCACGTTGTTGCCGCCGTAACCGTTGGCCTTGCTCGGCACGTTGTCGTTCTTGGCGGGCGTGGTGGGGTCATCGCAATAAAACTCGTTGCCCGCTTCCAGCAGCGGCACGCTGCCCCCCGCCGCCTCGAACACACCCGTCCAGGTGCCTTCGGAGGTGCGCGGAAAGTAGTCCTGCCCAAACACCACCGAGGCGGGCGCGTTGTTCACTTTCACGTCGATGCCCACCTTGCGGAGGTTGTCCTTGATGAACAGTTGGTTGCGCTCGCGTACCGCGTTCCCCGCCGTGGTCACGTACTCCAGCACGAACTTGACCGTTTTGCCGTCCACGCTGCGTTGCAGGATGCCGTCACTTCCAGCCTTCCAGCCTAGCGAGGCCAGGAGCTGCTTGGCCTTATCGGGGTTGTAAGCGTAGGCGTCAGCCATCACCGGCGAGTAGGCTGGGGAGTTGGGGTTGACGAAGGTGTTTACCACCGTGACTGTGCCGCCCAGCAGGTCCTGCGCGATGCTCTTGCGGTCGATGGCGTACAGCAGGGCCTGGCGGGTCTTGGGATCGTCCAGTTTCAGGTCCGAGACGGCCTTGACGTTGCCGAACTTGTTGACGATCAGGTTCTCGAAGGCGGTGCCTTCCACCAGCGCCACGTTGAACACGTTCTTGGCGTTGTCGCGCAGCAGCTTGAGGGTCGCGGGCGAGTTCGCCAGCCCCTGGGTGGACGTGGCGTCGATTTGCCCGGCCAGCAGCGCCGTTTGCAGCGTGTTGGTGTTGCCGATGAAGCGGTAGATGATGGACTGAATACCGTTGGGGTTCTTTTGCCAGTATGTCGGGTTGCGTTTGAGCACCATGCTCTGCCCCGGCGTCCAGCGCACGAAACGGAAGGGGCCGCTGACGACCGGGGGACCGCCGATGCTGGTGGAAATCGGCGTGCCCAGCAGGTCTTTGAGGATGATGGCCTGCTGCTGCTCGGGGGTTTTGCCCTCCAGGCTGGCCTTGACCCGCTCCCAGATCGGTTTCCAGACCTGCGACGGCAGGTTCGAGTAGTCGCCGGGCTGCACGCCCTTCTGATAAAAGATGTTGATCGGCGAGTACGTGACCTCGAAGTTCTTGGCGTCGATCACCTTGAAGGCGGTGGGGAAGTTGGCGCGGGTGATTACCGGCACCCGCTTGTCCATGGCAATCTCGTAGAACAACCGGAAATCCTCGCTGCTGATCGGGCGGTTGTCGCTCCAGGTGATGTCAGGCTTGATGGTCCAGCGCACCGTCATGGCGGTGGGTTCCCCCTTGGCGTCGCGGGTGTACTTGACCCGGCCATTGGCCTCGGTGGGCAGTTGTGCGGCCATGTCCGGCACAATCTTGCCGTCCAGGTCGATGTAGGTCAGGTCGCGGTACATCCAGCCCATTACCTCGCGGGCCACGGCCTGGCTGTTGACGATGTATTCCAGCGCGGACGGCTCCTGGCTGGCCCCAATGATCAGGGAGTTGTCGGTGGGACCGGCCTGGGCACTGAAGACCCCGCAGGCCAGCACACAGGTCAAACGGATCGCGGCTGTTTTCATTGTTCCTCCTCGCTCACCGCCCGGTTGAGCCGGACAGTGAAATCTGACGTTTGGGGACCACTCCAGCATGCCGCACGCCGCCAGGGCGGAGTGTATGCGTGGGCCTTGAGGCGACCTTGACTCGGGAAAGAAACGACTGGGGCTTGCAGAGCAGCATAGCGAAGGTTTGAAGCCAGTGAGGCCGCCTTTAAATTTGTTTTAAAAAGTAAGCTGAGCTGCTGACATAGTTTCGGCTATGCTGCTCTGCATATGACCGAGCAATTAGGTGACGGCTTCTCAGACCTGTGTGACCTGCTGTGGGTGCGCCGCACCGAGCGGGATTTCTCGGTCGAGGGGGTCGCCACGCTGCTGACCCTCGAAGACGAGACTGGGGAGGTGGGCACGGCCCTGCCCCCCGCGCCCCTGCCCGCCGCGTCCCTACTGGCAGCGGTGGCCGACGCGTTGTACCTGAACCTGCGGCCCCGCTTCGTGCTGGAAGCTGACGCTGCCGCCTGCGCGCTGGGGCTGCTTGCTACCGCCCTGCCCGGTGAGCCGGGAGAACCCGTCCACCGCCCTCACACGGGGCAATAAACCGTGGACCAGACGTGGCAGCGGGTGCGCGGACGCTTGCAGGCGGGCCGGACCATCCGCGCCGTGAACTTCCACAACACGCCGCAGTCTCTGGAAGACAACTACCGTCGCCAGTTCGAATGGTACGCCCAGCGCTACGTCTCCATCGGCGAGGACGAGCTGACACAATGGTTTGAGACCGGCGGCTGGACTGACGAGCGCCCGGGGCTGATCCTGAGCTTTTACAACGGTTACCGCAACAATTTCGAGGTGGCCCGGCCACTGCTTGAGGAATACGGGCTGCGCGGCTGGTTCTTCGTGCCGTCCGGCTTCGTCTCAGTTCCGGTGGGGGAGCAGGCCGACTTTGCCGCCGCCCACCACCTCTCCATCGTCCCGGAAGAGCGGGCGCGTCCGGGCGAGCGGCTGGCGATGAGCTGGGACGAGGTTCGGGAGTTGCGAGACCGGCATGTGGTGGCGAGCCACACCCGCACGCACGCTTACCTGGACAGCGGCGCGAACCTGGCGAGCTTGCATACAGAAATCGTCGGCTCACAGCGCGATTTTGAGGCCCATCTCGGTCATCCGGTCCGCAGTTTCGCATGGCTGTTTGGCCGGGCCTACGAACCGGGCGACACGGCGGCAGCGTTGCTGCGTGAAGCTGGGTACTCCTTTCTCTTTGCCAACACGGGGATTCACCGCCTTCCTGCCTGAACCCGCGCATCCCACCCACCGAGGTCCCCATGCTGAACTACACCCTGAAACGAATCGCGGCAATGGTGCCCATTCTGCTGGCGGTCTCGCTGCTGGTCTTCGCCCTGATCCAGTTACAGCCGGGCAATTTCGTGGATGACCTCAAGCTCAGCAACCCCAACATGACCGTGCAGGAAGCCGATAATCTGCGCCGCGCCTACGGGCTGGACCAACCGTGGTACGTGCAGTATGGCAAGTGGCTGGGCCACGCCGTGCAGGGCGACTTCGGGGTGTCGCGTAAGCAGTACATCCCGGCAGCCACCTTCGTGGTGCAGCAGCGCATGGGCAACACGCTACTGCTGGGCGCGGGGGCGCTGACCCTCTCGCTGCTGATCGGCATTCCGCTGGGCATCCTCTCGGCGGTCAAGCAGTACAGCGTGCTGGATTACGTGACCACGTTTTTTGCCTTCGTGGGCTTTTCGCTGCCGGTGTTCTGGTTTGGGCTGATGCTGCTGATCGTGTTCAGTGTCAATCTGAAAGTGCTGCCCGCCGGAGGTCTGTCGAGCGCCAACGCCTCACCGCTGGTCAGCACGGAAGCCACCTTCGACGCGACGGGGCCAGTGACCAAGATCGAGCCAGCCAGCGACGGAACGCGGGTGACGGTGGAGATCTACGACGCCGACAAGGGAGCTGCCGAGGACAAGGTGTTCACCCTGCCCGCCGGGGTCAAGAGCGACGTGCAGGTAGGCGATTACGTCTCGCCTGGCCAGCCGTATGGCCGCAGCGTGACCGTGGCGAGCTGGCTGACTTATGCGCTGGACCGCCTGAAATATCTGGTGCTGCCCACCGTGGCGCTGGCGGTGATCCAGATCGCCACCTGGACGCGCTTTATGCGGGCCGCGCTGCTGGACGTGATCAATCAGGATTACGTGCGGACGGCGCGGGCCAAGGGACTGCGCGAGAGCCGGGTGATCTACAAACACGCCCTGCGAAACGCCCTGATTCCGGTGATCACCCTGATCGGGTTGTCGCTGCCAGGGCTGGTGAACGGCGCGGTTATCACAGAAACGGTCTTTAATTACCCCGGCATGGGCCTGGCGCTGTACCAGAGCATTCTGGATAAGGATTACAACCCGGCGATGGTCATTCTGCTGCTGCTGGCGCTGATCACGCTGCTGGCCAACCTGCTGACCGATCTGGCCTACGCCCTGCTCAGCCCCCGGATCAGGTTTAGCTGATGACCGTCACTGGAACGGTGGCTCTGGAGCCGAGGCGCGCGTCCGGCTGGGCCTTGATCCGGCAGCGTTTCCTGAAGCACCGCCTGGCGACCGTCAGCCTGGTCATTCTGGCGCTGCTGATCTTGCTCTCGGTGTTCGCGCCGCTGATCGCGCCCTACTCGCCGTCGCAGATTGACGCCACCAATGTCTACGCCGCCTCCAATTCTGAGCATCTGATGGGCACCGACGCCCTGGGCCGCGACATCTTCAGCCGCCTGCTGTATGCCGGGCGCATCAGCCTGTTGGTCGGCTTTGTCGTCACTATCCTGTCGGCCCTGATCGGCACCGGGCTGGGCCTGCTGGCAGGCTTTTACAGTGGGCAGCCGCTGCTGGCCGCCGTGGGGCCGTTCTCGCCGCAGTGGGCCGGGGCCAGGCACACCGAGGGCCGCAGCTTCTGGCCCAAGACCATCATCCGCTGGCTGGTGTGGGCCGCCTTGATCGCCTTCGTGATCCGGGCCACGGGGCAGTTTGCTAGCGTCGCCGACGGCGTTTTCGTGACCGTTACCTGGGTCATCGGCGTGGCCCTAGCCGCCCTGATCTTCTACTTCACTTTCATTCGCTCCATCCGCCTGGACATCGACTCGGTGATCTCGCGCATGATCGACATCTTCCTGGCGATTCCCACGCTGCCGTTCCTGCTGGTGCTGGCGGGGCTGTTTTCCAACCCCAAGATCGGGCTGGGCGTCACGCTGGACCAGTGGCTGGGGCCAGCCCGCTCGGTCACGGTGATCATCTTCGTGCTGACGCTGTTCGGCTGGCTCTCGATGGCCCGCATCGTGCGCGGTACCATCTTGAATCTACGGAATGCCGAGTTTAACGAGGCGGCCATCGGGCTGGGGGCCAGCGACGCCCGCGTGATATTGAGGCACCTGCTGCCCAATGCCGTTGCGCCCATCTTCGTGCAGATCACGCTGGACTTGGGTCACGCCATCGTCGCCGAGGCCGCTCTGAGCTTCCTGGGGCTGGGCATCCAGGAACCCACCGCCAGTTGGGGCAATATCCTGAACGGCGCGCAGGAGGCCATTTTCCAGCAACCCACCGCCGTGTTCTGGCCGGGGCTGTTTATTCTGCTGACCACGCTGTCCACCAATTACATTGGGGACGGGTTGAGAGACGCGATTGATCCGCGCAGCCGGGGGTAGGGGTCCAGTGACTCCGCCCAAACCATCTGCCAGGCTGTTGGGCCGCCCTGCCGATGAACGCTGCTAATCCAGCGCCGTGCTCCTCCTCTCTACCAATTCGATCCCCACCGTCACGCCAGCGGTGGGACGTGCGGGTTCCATCATCCGCAGCAGCAGCAGATCCACAGCCCAGGCCCCCATGCTGTGGTGATCTACCCGTACTGTGGTCAGCGGCACGGGGGCCGCAGCGGCTTCTGGCGTGTCCTCGAAGCCGACAACCTTGAGTTGATTGGGGAGCCGCATGCCCCGGTCGAGCAGCTCGTTCATCAGAGCGGAGGCGGCGATGTCGTTGTAGACGAAGACACCGCCGATGGTGTGTGGCTGGGCGAGCAGCCAGCGGGCCGCCTCCCGCCCAACCCGCTGGGCGTATTCACGGCGGCAGCCCCCCAGGCTCTCCAGCGCGAAGACCAGCTCGGGATGCAAGCGTCCAGCCGCTTGTAGGGCGGCCTGTGCGCCGTGCAGCCGGACCTCATAGCTCTCGAAGTTGATTGGCCCAGTCACGATGGCCACATGACTGTCTGCGGACACCCGTTCCAGCAGGTGGGCTACAGCCAATGCCGCACCGTGGCGATTTTGGGTAATCACATGATCAAGCTGGGGATGGGTCTGGTTGACCACCACTGTGGGCGCAGCGGGATGCAATCCGCCCCCAGACTCGGCTTCGACCAGCAGTTTCCCGGCGTTGTGTCCCACGTAGATCATGCCGTAAGGCTCCACGTCCTCACGGTGACGCTCGGTTCCCAGTCGGAGGCGCAACGTGGCTGCGCGGGCCTCAATTCCGGCAAAGACCTGGGCATAAAAGGGATCGTCTCGCAGCGCGTCCATGAGGGCTTGCCCCTGACGGTCCGCCCGCAGAATTACAGTCATCTTGGGCGTGAGGATGGCTGGAAAATACCCGAGACGCTGGGCCACATCAAAGATTCGCCGCCGGGTGGCCTGCGACGGACCTTTGAGACCGCGCATGACCAGCGAGACGGTGGCCACTGAGACGTGGGCCTCATCGGCGATCTGAACGTATTTGTATCTCACGCCGCGCCGCGCTGCACGCTCAGCACGACGTGGTTCGGTGACTGTAACATTGCCCGCATAGATCAATTTAGCAGTTGGGCTGTGCCAGGAGAGGGCAAGCTCCTGATCGCCGGACAAAAAGTATGAAAACCATTCTCCGTAGGGAGAAGTGACTAGCTGTACTTTGAGGATGTTCAGGGTCTGATGAATAAGGCTGTGCAGCACGGACAATACCGAAGCTGTGTTCTAGATCGCCGGGGAATATCTCCGGCGATTTCACGCCGAATGGCTGGTACGGTCTCACCGAACAGTCCGTCGAGTCGCGACAGGCGCAGCCATTGTGTGAACAGCAGCGCCACCAGACAGAGTACGGCGTGGTGATGCAGGCCGTGCCAGAGCAGGTAGAGGTGGCTGCTGGCTCCCACCTCATCGGTGCTGCCCAGTTCCAGAAAGTGCAGGTCACTGATGGGACCATTGTGGGCGATGCTGCGCAATGGCCATCACGACAGCACACCCCCTAATTTGGTGCCTAGATCATTGATATTAAATCCTGTGGCCGCCTGCGCCTTCTCGTTGAGCAGGTGCATCAGCAGTCGCCCCGGCATCTCGATCTTCTGGTCCCCAGCCTTCTTGAGACATGGAAACTTCGAGTGCTAGAGTCTGCCAAGAACCCTATGCAAAAAGCGGCTTGAGATTGTGACAGAGCAGAACGCAAGCGGCCAAGACATGGAATCCGATCAGCGTGGACGACAGCCGTTCCAGGTCCCGTCCCAAACGGCGAAACTGTGACATCCACGCGAAGGACCGCTCCACCACCCACCGTTTTGGTACCAGGATAAAGCCCTTGGCGGCCTCTGGACGTTTGACCACCACCAGTTCCACGCCGGGCTCAGCAGCCCCCAGAGCGGTTTGTTTGCCTGTATATCCCTGGTCAGCGAACGCCATTTCCACGTTTGCGCCCGTAGCTGCCTGTACCTCCGGGCACAGGTCAAAGACCTGTG